>JBBQJC010000068.1:0-17626 GCA_038325515.1 Gemmatimonadales bacterium
GAAGCGCGCCCTGCACGGAGACACGCGAGCCTGGTTCGGCGTGAGCGTGGTGATCCTCATGATCCTGCTCGCCATCCTCGCTCCGCTCGTCGCGCGCCACGATCCCATCGCCATCGACCTCGTCAACCAGCTCCAGGCGCCATCGCCGGCGCACTGGTTGGGCACCGACATCCAGGGGCGCGACGTCTGGGCGCGTCTCGTCTACGGCGCGCGCGTCTCGCTCGCGGCGGGGATCGTCTCGCAGGCCATCGCGCTCCTGCTCGGCCTCACGCTCGGCCTCGCCGCCGGCTACAAGGGGGGCTGGGTGGACGAGCTCGTGATGCGCCTGGCCGACGTCACGCTCGCCTTCCCCACGCTGCTGTTGCTCATCGCGATGGCCGCCGCGCTCCAGCCTTCGATGGGCGTCGTGTTCCTCACCATCGGCATCGTCGGCTGGGCGGGCATGGCGCGGCTCGTCAGAGGCCAGGTACTAGTCGTACGACAGCTGGAGTACGTGCACGCATCGAAGGCGCTCGGCGCGCGCGACGTGCGCGTCGTGCTGCAGCACGTGCTGCCCAACGTCGTAGCCCCCGTGCTCATCGCCGTGACGCTCGGCGTGGCGGCCGCGATCATGGCCGAGGCGGCTCTCTCCTTCCTCGGCCTCGGCGTGCAGCCGCCGACGCCCAGTTGGGGCTCGATGATCGCCGACGGACGCGATCTCAACCAGCTCCGGCACGCGCCGTGGACCTCGCTCGCGCCGGGCCTCGCGATCGGCGCGGCAGTGCTCGGCTTCAACCTGCTGGGGGATGCGCTGCGCGACGCCCTCGATCCGCGCCACGCGGGGAAGAGCGTGGCGCTCGACGCGCCGCCGTCGGCGCGGACGTGAGCGCTCCGCTGCTGCGCGATCCCGGGTACGACATCGGGAGGCTGCGCCGCGAGGAGTTTCCGTGGATGGATGCGGGGGAAGCCGTGTATCTCAACGCGGCGAACACCGGGCCCCTGCCCGAGCGCGGGGTGCGCGCCCAGGAGGCCTTCACCCGCAAGCGCGCCGCGCCGCACCGGCTGAGTTTCGAGGAGCAGTTCGCAGTGCTCGCCGACAGCCGCGCGCTCGTGGCGCGGCTCGTGGGCGCGGACGTCGGCGAGATCGCCCTCGCGGGCAACACGAGCGCGGGTCTCAACCTCGCCGCGTGGGGACTGCCACTCGGCGCAGGTGACGTCGTCGTGGTCTCCGACGGCGAGTTCCCCGCCAACATCTACCCATGGGAAGCGGCCGCCGCGGCGCGTGGCTTCGCAGTGCATCGCGTGCCGACGCGTGCGGGCGTGATCGACGAGGAGGCGCTGGTCGCCGCGCTCGACCGCCCAGGGGTGCGCGTGCTCGCCGCGTCGTGGGTAGGCTTCGTCACCGGCGCGGTGCTGAACCTCGCGCGCGTCGGCGCCGCGTGCCGCGAGCGCGGCATCGCGTTCGTCGTCGACGCGATCCAGGGCCTCGGCGCGCTCGCGCTCGACCTGCGAACGACGCCGGTGGACATCCTCGCCTGCGGGGCGCAGAAGTGGCTGCTGTCACCCTGGGGCACCGGCTTCACGTACGTCTCGCGCAGGGTGCTCGACCGCATCACCGTGCAGCCGGTGAGCTGGATGGCGGTGCGCGGTTCCGACGACTTCTCGCGGCTGCTGGAGTACGACCTCACCTGGCGCGACGATGCGCGGCGCTTTGAGCAGATCACCCTCCCCTTCCAGGACTTCGCCGGCATGGCCGCGAGCCTGGAGCTGCTGCACGCCCTCGGCCCCGCGGCGGTGGCGGAGCACATCGCGCGGTGTACGTCGACGTTGATCGAGGGCGCGGCGTCGCACGGGCTCGCGACCGTGACGCCGCGGGATCGCCACGCGGGGATCGCGTCGGTGCGGCCGGCGGACGCCGCGGCCACGAGCGTGCGGCTGAATGCCGCCGGCGTGATCCACTCGCTGCGCGAAGGCACGGTGCGTCTGGCGCCGCACTGCTACACGGCCGACGCGGAGCTGGCGACGGCGATCGGGTTGCTCGAGGAGTAGCGACGACACCTGCATCGCGCATGGCAGTGGGTGTGCCATCCGACGACGTCGAGTGCGCCCGAGACGGCAGTGATGCCGCTGCACAGACGCCATGGCGCGAATGAATTTTTCTCGCCTCATAAACGCGCACGCGATGCAAGAGCTAGACATCATCGGCGGCGATTCCTGAGGAAAAACTTAGCGTTGCGAAATGTGGTGCGACTCCGCACTATGGCCCCCGCTGCATGTGCGCCGATGTCGACGTACAGCGCCCTGGTGACTCGAAGTTCGGAGCCAATGCGCGTTGACAGGATCGCACGGATGTTCGCCGTGATGGGCGTGATTCAGCTCGTGAGCGCCTGCCGACAGCGCCTTGGCTCGGTGGCGGAGACGCCCGCCGCGAGCGCCGGGGCCATGCCGGCGAGTCCCATCCGGGCCGGCGACCGCACCAGCACTCGATTCGTGCTGATGGCGCCCGATGCCACGAAGCTCCTTGCGCAGCTGGAGGATTGGCGCGGTCGCGCCGCCGGGCATGCGCCCGCGTCGGCGATGCCCGGGACGCCGGAGCTCGAGCTGATGCGGCTCGAGGCGGAAGCCGGCAATTATGCCGAGGCGATTCGGCAGGCCGATGCGATGAGTGGCCTACCTGCAGCGGGGACGAGCGCCGCGCCCTTCCCCACCGAGGGATTGAGTGCGGTCGACGCGGTGCAGGCGATCGCGTCACTCGCCGAAGGCCGCCGCGTCGTGATGATAAACGAGGCGCACCACGTCCCGCAGCATCGGGCGCTGACGATCGCGCTGCTGCGTGTGCTTCGTGCGAAGGGCTTCGCGTGGCTGGCGGTGGAGACGCTGTACGAGAGCGACACCCTGCTGGCGTCACGAGGCTATCCCGTGCCGGCATCTGGCGCGTACGTCAACGAGCCGCTGTACGGTGACCTGGTGCGCACGGCACTCGCCCTGGGCTATCACGTGGTGCCGTACGACAACGGGTTCGGGGCGGGCAAGGCCGACCGGGAAGAGCGGCAGGCGGAGAATCTCGTCCGGCGCGTGCTGCAGCGGGATCCCGCGGCGCGACTTCTGGTGCACGCCGGCTACGACCACGTCAACAAGAGCGGCCTTCTCGCCGGCGTGCCTCCGATGGCGATGGCATTCCGTCGCCTCACCGGCATCGAGCCGCTCTCGGTCGACCAGACCGTGATGACTGAGCACAGCGCGCCCGAGTACGAGCATTCCTTCTACCGGCGCGCCGCTGCGTCGCTCGCCCGGCCGACCGTATTCCTGAATAATCGCGGTGAGCCGTGGACGCTCGACCCGACGTCGCGCGACGTGACCGTGTTCAGCCCGCGCTCGAAGGTCGAGCAGGGGAGGCCGACGTGGCTGCGCCTCGGCGGCACGCGCGTGGCACTGCCCGTTGACCGCGGCATCTGCGTCACTGCCGCGCACTGCATCGTCGAGGCGCGACCGATCGCCGAGCCGCCCGACGCGGTGCCGATGGACCGCGTGGAAGTGCGTCGCGGTGTCGCACCGCCCGCGCTGATGCTGCCACCGGGTGAGTTCCGAATCACGGCGACCACGGCCGATGGCCGCTTGGTCCACGAGGCGCGCGTGCAGGCGGGCGGGGAGACGGCTGCGCCGTGAAGTGACGCGGCGCCGCCGCGTCACGTCACCCGCAGCACCGCGAAGTCACGCTTCCCCTTGCCGACGATGACGTGCCCGTCGCGCAGCAGGATGTCCGCCATCGGCACCAGCCGCTCGCTCGCGGCGAGCTTGCGCTTGTTCAGGCTCACCGCGCCCTGTTCGAGCAGCCGCTTCGCCGCGCCGTTGGAGGCCGCGAGCCCCGAGGCCACGATGAGCTTGAGCGCGTCCGCGCTGCTCGTGCCGCCCTCCGCCGACACGTCGGCGGCCTCTACTTCATGAAACGCTGCCTCCGCCCGCAGGATGCCGAGCGCCTCGGTGGTGAGCTCGCGCGGGTCGAGCCGGCCGAAGAAGAAGCGCGTGACCTGTTCGGCGGCGGCGAGCGCGACGTCGCCATGCACGCGGCGCGTCACGTCGCGCGCGAGAGCCTGCTGCGCCACGCGCTGCTCCGGCGCCGAGACCGTCTCGGCTTCCAGCGCGACGATCTCGTCGCGCGTGAGCAGCGTGAAGATCCTTAGATACCGCCCCACGTCGCGATCCTCGGCACCCAGCCAGAACTGGTAGAACGTATACGGCGACGTCCGCTCGGCGTCGAGCCATACCGCCCCCGCCTCCGTCTTCCCGAACTTGGTCCCCGACGTCGTCATCAGCAGCGGGGCGGTGATCGCGTGCGCCTCCGTCCCGTTCATCCGCCGAATGAGCTCGATCCCGGCGGTGATGTTCCCCCACTGGTCGCTCCCGCCGAGCTGCATCGTCACCCCGTCGCGCCGCTGCAGCTCCAGGAAGTCGTACGCCTGAAGGAGCATGTAGCTGAACTCGGTGTACGAGATCCCCGCCTCCATCCGCGACTTCACCGACTCCTTCTGCAGCATGTAGTTCACGGTGAAGTGCTTTCCCGTGTCGCGCAGGAACTCCACCAGCTTCAGCGAGTTGAGCCACTCGGCATTGTCGCGCATGCGCGCCGCGCCGGGCCCCTCGAAGTCGAGGAACCGGGAGAGCTGCTCGCGGATGGCCGAGGTGTTCTCCGCCACGACCTCCGGGGTGAGCAGCGCCCGCTCGCTCGTCTTCCCCCCCGGGTCGCCGATCATCCCCGTGCCGCCTCCCACCAGCGCGATGGGGCGGTGACCAGCCCGCTGGAGGTGCACGAGGATCATGATCTGCACGAGGCTCCCCACGTGCAGGCTGGTTCCCGTGGGGTCGAAGCCGATGTAGGCTGACACGGGGCCGGCCGACAGCGCCTCCCGCACCCCGTCGGTGTGCTGGTAGACCAGCCCTCTCCACTGGAGCTCGTCGAGCATGTGTTCGGTCTGCATGGCACAAAACTAGACCAGTGGGGAAGGAATGTCAGCCGCGCCGCGTTGGTGCCTCCCCGCTTCTCGCGTTAACCTTCCCCGATGGATCTCCCCTTCTCCCGGAACTTCCGCCGCCGCCATCCCAAGCTCTCTCGCGGGCTCGGGGTCGCCATCACGTTCGGGCTCGCCTTCGGGACCGGCTTCGCCTACGCGAGCTGGGCCCTGGTCTGCCGGGCCGGTGCCTGTCCGTCGGTGGAGGTGCTCGACGAGTACCAGCCGCGCCAGACCTCCAAGCTCTTCGCGGCCGACGGACGCTTCATCGCCGAGCTCGGACTGGAGCGGCGCACCCTCCTCAAGCTCGACGAGATCCCGCCGATGCTGCGGAACGCCTTCGTCATGACCGAGGACAAGCGCTTCTACCAGCACAAGGGGGTGGACTTCATGCGCATCCCCGGCGCCATCCTCGTCGACATCCGGAAGCGCAGCTTCGCCGAGGGCTTCTCGACCATCACGATGCAGCTCGCCCGCAACATCTTTCCCGAGCGCCTGTCGCGCGAGAAGTCGCTCGTGCGCAAGCTGAAGGAAGCCAAGGTCGCGCGCGCCATCGAGGCGAAGTACTCCAAGGAGAAGATCCTCGAGCTCTACCTCAACCAGATCTCGCTCGGCAACGGCTCCTTCGGCGTCGAGACCGCCGCGCAGCGCTACTTCGGCAAGTCAGCCAAGGATCTCAACCTCGCCGAGGCGGCGCTGCTGGCCGGCCTCCCCAAGGCGCCCGAACGCTACAACCCGCGCCGCTCCCCCGAGCGCGCCATCCAGCGCCGCAACACGGTCATCGAGGTGATGCGCGAGGAAGGGGGGATCAGCGACGCCGACGCGAGCCTCGCCAAGGCCTACCCGCTGCAGCTCGCCCGCAAGTCCGAGGCGGGCGACGTCGCGCCGTACTTCGTGGAATGGGTCCGCCAGCAGCTCGAGCAGCAGTTCGGCCAGCGGCTCTACGAGCAGGGGCTCAAGGTCTACACGACGCTCGACGTCGACCTCCAGTCGGCCGCCGAGCGCGCGCTGGAGAACCAGCTCCGCGCCGTGGAGTCGGGACGCTACGGCGCGTACAAGCATCCGTCGTACGAGTACTACATGTCCCGCGCGAGCGACCGCGCCGGCGAGGTGGCCGCGGCCAACTCGCCGTATCTGCAGGGCGCATTCGTCGCGATGGACCCGCGCACCGGCGCGGTCCGCGCCCTCGTCGGGGGCCGCGACTTCGACGACTCGAAGTTCAACCGGGCCACCCAGGCGCTGCGCCAGCCGGGCTCCACCTTCAAGCCGGTCGTCTACTCCGATATGGTGCAGAACGGCCGCCCTCCGTCGTACATCATCGACGACTCGCCGGTCTCCGTCCCGCAGGCGGGTGGAGGGAGCTGGACCCCGCAGAACTACGACGGACGCTTCGAGGGCCCGATGCCCATGCGGCGCGGCCTCTACCAGTCGCGCAACATCATCGCCATCAAGGCCGGCATGGAGCTCGGCGCCCAGAGCGTCATCGACATGGCGCACAAGTTCGGCATCTCCACGCCGATCCCGCCGTATCCGTCGATCTACATCGGCGCCGCCGACGTCTACCCGATCGAGATGATCGCGGCGTACTCGGCCTTCGCGACGATGGGAACTCGTAGCTCTCCAACGGCCATCGTGCGCGTCGAGAATGCCAAGGGCGACGTCCTCTGGGAGCCCGCCCCGGTGCGCGTGCCGGTGATGTCGCCGGAGGAGTCGTGGCTGATGGTCAGCATGATGAAGGACGTCGTCCAGCGCGGCACCGCGGCCGGATCGGTCGGCGCGCAGTTCCACATCCCCGCCGGCGGCAAGACGGGGACGACCAACGACGGCACCGACGTCTGGTTCATCGGCTACACCTCCGATCTCGTCGCCGGCGTGTGGATGGGGCTCGACAAGCCGAAGACGATCAAGTCCAATGCGCAGGGTGGCATCCTCGCCGCGCCGGCGTGGACGGCGTTCATGAACGAGGTCTACCGCCGCAAGCCAGCCCCCCCCGACTGGCCGCGCCCCGACGGCATCGTCGTCAAGCAGATCGACCCCGCCACGGGAATGCTCGCCGGCCCGGGGTGCGCCGGCAGCGTCACCGAGTACTTCATCGCCGGCACCGATCCGGTGCAGACCTGCATGCCCACCGGCGCGCCGATCGGGGGAGCGGCCACCACCGACACCTCGTTCGGCTTCCCGCCAATCGGCGCTCCTTCGCCGACCCCGACTCCAGCTCCGGCGCAGCCGCAGCCGAGCGACACCGGCTACCTGCCGGGACGCCAGCCGCGCGGCAGCCCGGGCACCGTCATCGTCCCGGGCGCGGCACCGGTGCCTCGCGCCTCGCGCCCCTTCGGCCGCCCCCCCCGCGATACGCTGCGACGCGACACCACGGCGAAAGCGCCCCGCGACACGAACAACCCGTTCGCCATCCCGCCCCGATGAGCTGGATGCCGACGGACTGCCATGCGCACTCGACATTCTCCGATGGCGCGCTGACCGTCGGCGAGGTGGTCCAGCGCGCGGCCTCGCTCGGCGTCCGCCCGAGCGTCACCGATCACGTCTCGCGCGACGCGCCGACGACCGTCGATTCGCCGGCCGCCGTCGCCCGCTACCTCGACGAGCTGGATCGCCACCCCGTCCTGCGCGGCGGGGAGTTCTGCTGGCACGACGCCCTCTGGCGCGAGCTCTCCCCGGCGCTCGTCCGCCGCTTCACCCACCGCGTCGGCTCGCTGCACGCCGTGCGACTGCCGGACGGCTCGTTCTTCCGCGCCTTCAACCGCACCCCGCCCAGGGGGATGAGCCCCGCCGAATACATGGGTGTGCATGTGTCGTCGCTGGAGGCGCTCGCTGCCGAGATGCCGGTGGACATCCTCGCGCACCCGACACTCGTCCCCCTCTCGCTCCGCGAGATCGATCCCGGAGAGCTCTGGACCGAGGCCCTCGAGGAGCGCGCCGTCCGTGCCCTCGCCGCCGCCGGTGTCGCCTTCGAGATCTCCTCGCGCTACCGGCCCCACGAGCGGCTGGTGCGGCGCGCGGTGCAGGAGGGCGTGCGCCTCTCGCTCGGCTCCGACGGCCACTCGCGCGAGCAGGTCGCCAACCTCGACGCGGCGCTGGAGATGGCGCGCCGCGCCGGCGCGATCGACGACGCGCTGTACGACCCCGAGCGGCACGGCTCGCGCACCGGCGCCTTCGCCGGATGACGGCGCCGGCATGACGCGCTACCACGCGCGCTGGGTCTGTCCCATCAGCGCGCCCCCCATCGAGGACGGCACGGTCGTGGAGCATCAGGGCCGTATCGCCTGGGTCGGTCTGCGCGCCGCTGCCCCCGCCTCCGCCTCCGCCTCCGCCTCCGACGTCGACGTCGACCTCGGCGAGGCGATCCTCATGCCGGGGCTGGTCAACGCGCACTGCCATCTCGAGCTGACGGCGATGCGCGGCTTCCTCGACGGGCTCTCGTTCCGGCAGTGGATCCTCCGCCTCACCTTCGCGCGCCGCGGCGCCCTCACGCCGGCCATGCTCCTCGATGCGTCGCGGCTCGGCGTCGACGAAGGGGTGCGTGGCGGGGTGACGACCTTCGCCGACACCGGCGACTCCGGCACGGGCTTCGACGCCATGCTCGAGCGCGGCGTGCGCGGCATCTGCTACCGCGAAGTCTTCGGTCCCGACCCCGCACAATGCGTCGAGGCGATGGCCGAGCTGTGCGGCAAGGTCGAAGACATGCGGTGCCGCGAGACGGCGCTCGTCCGCGCCGGCGTCTCGCCGCACGCGCCGTTCACCGTCTCCGACGCGCTCTTCCGTGCCACGGCGCGGCTCGCCGGCGAGCTCTCCCTGCCCATCGCCGTGCACGTGGCCGAGAGCGCCCTGGAGTCCGAGCTCGTCGTGGATGGGCGAGGCGAGCTCGCCGACGGGCTGCGCGCGCGCGGCATCGCGGTGAGCCCGCGCGGCCGCTCGCCAATCGCCTTGCTCGAGTCGCTCGGCGTGCTGCGGGCGGATCCGCTGCTCATCCACTGCGTCCGTGTGGACGACGCCGACGTCGAGGCGATCCGCGCGCACGACTGCGCCGTGGCGCACTGCCCCGCGTCGAACGCGCGGCTGGCGCACGGCATCGCGCCGCTCGCTGCCTTTCTTGCCGCGGGAATCCGCACCGGGCTCGGCTCCGACTCCGTGGCGAGCAATGACCGCATGGACCTGCTCGACGAGGCGCGCGTCGCCGCGCTCTTCGCCAATGCGCGCGAGCAGCGCGCCGGCGCCCTCACCGCCACCGCGGCGCTCGAGCTGGCGACCCTCGGAGGCGCACGGGCGCTCCGTCTGGAACGCGAGATCGGCTCCCTCGAGGAGGGCAAGCGCGCCGACCTCGCCGCATTCCCGCTCGACGCGCACCGCCGCGGGCCGCTCCACGATCCCGCGGCGGCCGCCGTCTTCGCCCTCGCCGGCACCCCTGCGTCGTTCGTCGCCGTGGACGGGCGCCCCCTCGTGCGCGACGGCGTCCTCCTCGGTGCCGACGAAGGGCTGCCGGCCCGGGTGCAGGCGTCGGCGAGATGCCTCCAGGAATGGCTCGCCGCCCAGCCGTAGCACACTCCTGCCTTCCGGCGTCGTGCAGCGATTAAGCTTCACCCCAGACCCTGAACAGGACGAAACGCATGACGCAGGCATCCGGCCGGACGACGAAGATCTGGCGCAACGGACAGATGGTGAACTGGGATGACGCGACCATTCACGTGATGAGCCACGTGGTGCACTACGGCTCGAGCGTGTTCGAGGGAATTCGCTGCTACGATACCCCAGGCGGCGGCGCCATCTTCCGGGCGGCCGACCACATGCGCCGGCTGCACGACTCCTGCAAGATCTACCGGATGGAGCTGCCGCACACGGTGGACGAGCTGGTGCAGGCCTGCGTCGATACCATGAACGCGAACGGGCTGCGCGAGTGCTACCTGCGCCCCGTCGTCATCCGCGCCGGCGAGCAGATGGGCGTCAGCCCGATCGGCGTGCCGGTAGAGGCTTTCATCATCGCCTGGAAGTGGGGCTCCTACCTCGGCCACGACTCGCTCGAGAACGGCGTCGACGTCTGCATCTCGAGCTGGCGCCGCGCCGCCCCCGACACCTTCCCCGCGATGGCCAAGGCCGGCGGCAACTACCTCAACGGCCAGCTCGCGAAGGTCGAGGCGCGACAGGACGGCTACGCCGAGGGGATCATGCTCGACTCGTTCGGCTTCGTGTCGGAGGGGAGCGGCGAGAACCTCTTCGCCGTGCGCGACGGCGTGCTCTACACCACGCCGCTCGCCTCGGGGATCCTCAACGGCATCACCCGCGACTCCATCATCCGCATCGCCCGCGACAGGGGGCTCGAGGTGCGCGAGCAGGTGCTGCCGCGCGAGTTCCTCTACATCTGCGACGAGCTGTTCTTCTGTGGCACGGCGGCCGAGCTCTCGCCCATCCGCAGCGTGGACCGGATCCCGGTCGGGACGGGGACGGTGGGACCGGTCACCCGCTCCATCCAGTCCGAGTTCCTCGGGATCGCCCGCGGGACGATCGCTGACCGTTACGGCTGGCTCACGCCCCTCGCGGCGCCGGCCGCGGCGTCGCGCTAGTCCACGGCGGTTCGAACGAAGCGCCCCCCGGCACGCATCGCGCGCCGGGGGGCGCTCTCTTGTTCCCCCCCGGTCATCCCCGTAGCTTCAGGTGGTAGGACTGCGCCGGAGGAACGATTGATCGTCGGGTGTCTGGCCCTGAACGCTTCGTTCGAGCCCCTGACCATGGTACCCATGCGTCGGGCGCTCCGCCTCGTGATCGACGGCAAGGCCGAGATCGTGGAGGCGGAGCACGACCGCGTCGTGCGCTCCGAGCGCCTCACCATGCCGCGGCCCGCCGTCATCCGGCTCACGAAGTTCATCCACGTGCGGCGGCGCTTCCGCCGGCAGGTGACGAACACCTTCCTCTTCGCGCGCGACCACTACCGGTGCCAGTACTGCGGGCGCGCCGCCTCCGAGCTCCGGCTGCGCGAGTCGCTCACCCGCGACCACGTCATCCCGATCTCGCGTGGCGGCGGGAACGACTGGACCAACGTCGTCACCGCCTGCTCGCCCTGCAACACGAAGAAGGGGAACCGCCTGCCGCACGAGATCGGGATGCAGCCGCTCACCCATCCCGTCGAGCCGCACTTCGTGCACCTCTCGTGGGCCGTCCGCCGGCTCACGCAGACCCAGGCCCGCTACATCCGTACCTTCTACGGCGACGCCATCCTCCACCAGCTCGAGGCACTGGAGCATCGAGGCGGCCCGGGGCAACACCATCGTGCCGGCCAGGCGTATCATGCGGGGGCAGCGGGGGACTGAGCTGCTCTCTTTTCCGTTCAAGGGGTCCGTTCAAGGGGTCAGGCTCGTTGAAAAATGGTGCTGCCAAGCACCATTTTTCAACGAGCCTGACCCCTCAGTTCACGAAGCTCGCGCTTCGCTTCTCGTTGTGGCGTTTCTCCCCCCCCAGCATCCGCAGCATCAGCGTGCGCACCCCGGCACCCACCGCCGTCGCCGCCGTATTCCCCTTCACGCCGCGAAGCCATCGCTCCAGCTGGTCCATGTCGCTCACCGACATCGCCTCGATGTCGAGCGCGAGGTTGTAGTAGTACTTGCTCCCGCTCCGGTCGGGGACGAGCTGCGCGCGCACCGGACGCTCGATCACCCCCTGCGCGCTCGAGAGGGTGGCGAAGCTGCCCAGGTCCTCCACCTTGTCGTCCTGTCGCCGCACCACGCGATAGCGCTGCGCGGTCGGGTCGTACTGCACGATCATCTCCCAGTCCAGCCGCTTCTCGAGCTCGTTGAACAGCCCGCCCACGCGCCACAGCTCCAGCCGGTAGCGCAGCGACGCCGGGAATCCGCTGCGCACGAGGTCGCGCATGTCGGCATCGGCGAAAAGGTTGGTCGCGGTGACGATCGGCGCCCCCCCCGGCAGCGTCACGTCGAGCTGCACTCGGCGCTGCGCGTGCAGCGGCCGGCCCGCTGCCAGCACGAGGGTGGCGGACAGGATCAGCGAGCGAAGCGCGAGAGAGGGGCGGCGCACGGCGCTAGAAGCGATGCCTGACGCGCACGAACAGCTTCACCGGCTCGGTGGGCTCCGAGAGCGCCTTCGCCACGTAGATGCCGAACTGGTCGAAATCCAGGCCCCCGCCGATGTCGGTGCGATAGCTCGCGAGCGGCGGCAGCTTCGTGCGGCTCAGATTGAGCGGGCTTCCCGGCGCGTTGACGAGCCACCCGCGTCCGGCGTCGGCGAAGAACACCCACGCCCCGTCCGCGCGGAACCGGTTGCGCCGCACTCCGGTGGAGGAGTCGCTGAACGAGATCCGCAGGTCGTTGCGGTATTCGAGCTGCCCGAGCGCGATGCGCTCGCACTGCGCGGGATGCCCGCTCGCCGCCGTGCCGGAGGTGCACGTTCCCACGTCAGTCCCGCCGGTGGCGCGGAAGCCGAAGCCCGGCACCGTGCCCGGACCATCGATCGACAGCCGGCGCTGCAGCGGCAGCGGATCGCCGCTCAGCCACCCGCTGAGCACGACACGCAGGTTGAGCGCCGCGTCGGGCGCCACGCGGTTGTAGCGCCGCAGGTCCACGAACCCGCGCGCATAGCGCGTCGTGCCGGCGCTCGGCCCTCGCGTCAGGGGCGACACCGGCGCCTGCGCGGCGAGCAGCCCCGCGCCGCGCTCCAGATCGGCCAGCAGATACCAGCCCGCCCACGGATTGAAGTTGTCGTTGCGCGTGTCCACGCGCAGACGGGCACGCGCCACGTGGAAGCGCCCCTCGTCCACCGCGGGGTTCGCGCGCCACTCCGCGTCGTTGAACGAGAGCGAGAAGGGGTTGCGTGCCTCGCGCGAGCGCCACCGCTCGTCGCTGAACGAGATCGTCAGGTCGGCGTCATTCGTCGCGCGCAGCGCCGTGTAGAGCTGCGCGCCGTGCCGGCCGTACCAGTCGCGGTAGTCGCGATGGAAGAGGAAGGTGGCCAGGCCGGTCTCCACGTTGCTCAGCTGCCAGTCCTCCACGGCGTCCACGACGTCCAGCAGGCGCCCGCCCAGGCTCGCGCCGAACTCGCGCCCCGCCCGGATCTCCCCGCGCACGTCGTAGCCGACGTCGGCGGTGTTGGAGGTGAAGCTGCTCGCGGTGCGCGCCACGGCGGTCGCGTCGAGGCGGAGATGTCCCCACCCCTGGTCGCGGTAGAGGACAGGTCCGATGCGGATCGGCAGCCCTTCCACGCGGTTGTATACCCCCGCGTTGGCGATCTCGAGCCGGTTGAAGTTGCGGCGCCCCGCGCGCTCGATGCGGCGCCACCACTGCTCGTCCTGCCCGCGCGGCTCGGTCTGGGCGACGAGCCGGTCACCTTCGCGCGTGAAGCGGAGCGGCGGATGATAGACGCGCAGCTCGCCGCCGATCTTGGCCAGCTCCGCCCCCTCCACCTCGCCGCCCACCACGAGCAGGTCGCCGTCCACGCGCGCCCCCTCGCGCAGCAGCACGTCGGCGTTGATCGCCAGCACGCGCCCCTTCACGTGGCCGGCGATGATCACCGGCCCGTTCAGCACGGCGACGTCACCCGCCACCTCCCGCCCCGCCACGATCTCCAGCTGGTCGGTGGCGCGCAGCGTCGTCGTCGCGTTGAACAGCGCGACCACCTCGCGCGCCACGTCCACGGGGAGCTGGTCGCGCGCCAGCACCGTGTCTCGCTGCTGCGCGCGGGCCACGAGCGGCGCGGCGGCCAGCACCAGCGCCGCGGCAAGGGTTCGTATCGTCGTCACGGCACTCGCGCGAGTTCGGGTGGGTCGGTCATTCGTCGCCGATCGGGATGCCGAGGCGGCGCATCCGGCGGTACAGGTTGGCCCGGTCGGTCCGCAGGCGCCGCGCCGCCTCCGCCACGTTTCCAGCCGCGCTCGAGAGCGCCCGGCTGATCAGCGTGCGCTCGTGCTCGTCCAGTGTGTCGCTCAGCGGGAGATCGAGCGACGCGGGGTCGGGAAGGGGCTGCTCGCGCCGGGTGCCGCCGTCCATCGGCAGCACCGCGCGCACCTCGGCCTCGCCCACGTGCTCGCCCGGATGCAGGATCGCCAGCCGCTCCACGATGTTGGCGAGCTCGCGGATGTTGCCCGGCCACCGGTAGCGCGCCAGCATCGCCAGCGTCTCCGGTGTCCACTGCGGCGGACGCCGCCCCGTGCGCGCGCGATGGAGCGCCGAGAAGTGCGCGACGAGCGCGGGGATGTCGTCGGGCCGCTCGCGCAGCGGCGGGATCTGGATCGGGATCACGTTCAGACGGAAGAGCAGGTCGTCGCGGAACGTTCCCTCGGTCACGGCGCGCGACAGGTCGCGGTTGGTCGCAGCGACGATGCGCACGTCCACGCGGATCGGCTTCCCCCCGCCGACGCGCTCGATCTCCCGCGCCTCGATGGCGCGCAGGAGCTTCGCCTGCGCCTCCGCACCCAGGTCGCCCACCTCGTCGAGGAAGAGCGTCCCGGTGTGGGCGAGCTCGAACCGCCCGATGCGCCGGTCCGTCGCCCCGGTGAAGGCTCCCTTCTCGTGCCCGAACATCTCGCTCTCCACGAGGTCGCGCGGGATCGCCGCGCAGTTCACCCGCACGAAGGGACGCTCGCGCCGCGGGCTTCCGAAGTGGATCGCCGACGCCACGAGCTCCTTGCCAGTTCCCGACTCGCCCGTCACGAGCACGCGCGCATCGGTCGGCGCGACGCGCGCGATCATCTCGCGTACCCGCTCCATCGCCGGGCTCGCCCCGATCATCTCCCCGGCAAGCCCGAGATCCTCGCGCAGCGCGCGCGCCTCGCGCCGCACGCGCCGCAGCTCCAGCGCCGACGCGAGCGCCAGCAGCACCCCCTCCGGCGAGAGCGGCTTCTCCAGGAAGTTGAAGGCGCCGAGCTTCGTCGCCTTCACCGCGTCGCTCAGCCCCGCCTTCCCGCTCATCATGATCACCGGCACCTCCGGCACCATCTCGCGCAGCCGCGCCAGCGTCGCCAGCCCATCGAGCTCGCCGGGGATCATCAGGTCGAGCAGCACGACGTCCGGACAGCTCTCCCCCACGCGCGCGAGCCCCACGACCCCCTCCGCGGCGTCGCGAACCTCGAACCCCTCGCTCGTGAGCAGAGCCCCCACCATCCGCCGGATGTTCGGCTCGTCGTCGACGATCAGCACGCTCGACATGCGCCGGCTATCTCAGGTCGGGCGACGAGCCGCTCGTGCTCCGCTCGGAGAGCAGCTTCGTCGTGAACCGCTGCCCCTCCGACACCCGCTCCATCTCGATCGCGATCGCGTCCACGGCCTGCTCGATCCGCTCGAGCCGCGCGTCCATCCCCGCGCTCAGCTCCGGCGACCCGGGTCCGCGGCGCGCCTCCAGGCGCTTGAGATAGATCTGCTTGATCGAGTGGATGAAGTACACGCCGGTGCCGAACACACCGACGATCGCGAAGACGCCTTCGGGTCCCTGCATCAGTCAGCCCTCAGTGGCCGGTGCTTCCACCGGAAGGAAGAGTCGAATGGTCGTGCCGTGCTCGTCGCCGGCATGGCTCTCCGCCGACACGTCGCCCGCGTGCGCGAGCAGCGTCTGGCGGACGATGGCGAGGCCCAGTCCCGTGCCCCCCGCCTTGTGCGTGACGTACGGCTCCCAGATGCGCGCCAGCCGCGCCTCCGGGATGCCGCAGCCGCGGTCGCGCACCGCGACCTCCACCATGCTACGTCCCGTCACGCCGGCAAGTTGCACGTGCACGTCGATCGGCGCCCCCTCGGGGCTCGCCTCCACGGCGTTGAGCAGGACGTTGGTCAGCGCGCGACCCAGCGCGTCGACGTGCCCGGGAATCATCGGCACATCGTCGGCGACGCGGATGTTGACGGGCGTCTCGCGCGGCACGGCGCTGCGCGCCGAGGCGCGCGCCAGCTCGCCGAGATCCACCGGCGCCTGCGGCCCTTCCGGGAGGCGGCCGAACAGCGCGAAGCTGTGCGCCATCTCCTCCAGCCGCCGTGACTCCACCTCGAGCACGTCGATCGTCTCGGTCATCGACTCGGGCGCCTCCCGCCGCAGCCGCGCGATCGCGAAGCGGATCGGGGTGAGCGGGTTCTTCAGCTCGTGCGCCACCTGCCGCGCCGACTCGCGCATCGCCGTTGCGCGCTCGGCCTCGAGCGCGTTGGCGCGGCTGTGCCGGAGCTCGGTCGCCATCTCCCGCATCCGGTTGCGCAGCAGCACGAACTCCGGCGCCCCCTTTCGCGGCGGCGTGTCGGGCAGCGGCTCGCCGCGTCCGATCGTCGCCGTCCAGCCTACCAGCTCGCTCAGCGGCCGGCTCAGGTTCCGCGAGAGGTGCCCCGCCACGCGCGACGCCACGATGCCCAGCAGCAGCGCGGCGAACAGCGCGACCGCCGCCGCCGTCACGGGGGCGCGCCGCGTCATCAGGAACTCCATCTGCCGCGCCCGCAGCAGTCCCTCGGAGAGCGCATGCTCGTGCTCGTCCAGCGCGGCGCGCCCCGCCGGCGTCAGCGCCGCGCCGCGCGCCGCGGTGATCGCGCGCGCTCCAGTGCCGGCGATGCGCTCCATGGCCGGCGTCGACCCGAGCAGCGGCAGCGCCCGCACCACGGTCAGCTCCCACGCCGTGGCGAGCACGATCGTTGGGGTGAGCGCGAAGCCGAGGAGGATGAGGAAGAGGCGAGCGCGGAACCCGACCGGTTTCACTGGCACTCCATGCGCGGCGCGAGAGGGACGATGAGGGGAAGATACAGGCGGGACGGTGGGTCGCGAACGGCCCGCGCGCCCGGGACGGCACTCGGGGCATGGGGGGCTGGGGTTACGCATCTCCTTGAGCCACCATAGATTAGGGGCTTGGCCATTCAGGGAGGCGCGAGCTCGAGAGCCCGCGGCGCCAGGGATGACCAGTCATGACGGTGTCGGCGTGATCGGTGCCGCCCTGCAGACTGCGCTCCGCGCAGTGGGGCGAGCCGGTGTACGAGCGCACCGCGATCCGACTCTCACGCGGCCTCTGCGCTTGCCGATCGCTTCTCGATCGGGCGGACCCGCAAGGTGAGGGCACGGGCGCACTCCGCAGATGCGGCACGCCCGCTCACACGCCATGCGTCGTTCGACGCAAGGGAAAAATGAATCCACGCTCCACGCGGAATGGACCGTCGCGCTCCGGCGCCGCTCTCATTCACCGCGGACCCCAGGCGCTCAGCGCCCCGCACGCCGCGCCGGCCAGCTACGCCCAGCCGATGCACGCACCGAACGCCGCTCTCCTCATCGACTTCGACAACGTCACGATGGGGATCCGCTCCGACCTCGGCAAGGAGCTCCGCACCCTGCTCGGCTCCGAGATCATCAAGGGCAAGGTCGCCGTCCAGCGCGCCTACGCCGACTGGCGCCGCTACCCGCAGTACATCGTTCCCCTCGCCGAGTCGTCGATCGACATGATCTTCGCGCCGGCCTACGGGACGTCGAAGAAGAACGCCACCGACATCCGCCTCGCCGTCGACGCGATGGAGCTCGTCTTCACGCGCCCCGAGATCGGCACCTACATCCTGCTCTCCGGCGACAGCGACTTCGCGAGCCTCGTCAACAAGCTCAAGGAGTACGGCAAGTACGTCATCGGCGTCGGCATCCGCGAGTCGTCGAGCGACCTGCTCGTCATGAACTGCGACGAGTAC
>JBBQJC010000069.1:0-17019 GCA_038325515.1 Gemmatimonadales bacterium
CTGAGACGCGCGATAGAGCGCATCGATCACCACCGAGTCCACGAGGGCGTTCATCTTGGCGACGATGCGGCCCGGCCGGCCGGCGCGGGCATGCTCGCTCTCGCGGCGGATCAGCTCCACGAACCGCTCGCGCATGTTGGCGGGCGCCACCAGCAGCTTGCGGTAGAGACGCTGGCGCGAGATCCCGGTGAGCGAGTTGAACAGGTCGCTCACGTCGGCGCCGATGGACGGGCTGCAGGTGAAGAGGCCGACGTCCGTGTAGAGGCGCGCGGTGCGCGAGTTGTAGTTCCCGCTGCCGATGTGCACGTAGCGGCGGATCCCGTCGGGCTCGCGACGCACGACGAGGGCGGTCTTCGTGTGCGTCTTGAGCAGCGCCGAGCCGAACGCCACGTGGACGCCGGCATCCTCGAGCGTGCGCGCCCAGGTGATGTTGTTCGACTCGTCGCCGCGCGCCTTGAGCTCGATCAGCACCGCCACCTGCTTGCCGTTGCCGGCCGCCTCGGTGAGCGCGCGCACGATCGGCGTGTCGCCCGACGTGCGGTAGAGGGTGAGCTTGATGGCCAGCACGTGCTCGTCGATCGCGGCGGTCTGCAGGAAGCGCTCGACCGTCGCCGGGAACGATTCGAACGGATGGTGCACAAGCAGGTCGCGCTCGCGGATGACGTCGAAGATCGAGCGCTCCGAGTCGCGCAGCTCGCTCGGTACGGCGGGATTGAACGAGGGATCGCGCAGCTCGGGGATGTCGAGGGCGGCGATCTCCATCAGATCGGCGAGGTCGAGCAGGTGTCCCGACTCCTCGACGTCGCTCTCGTTGAGCGCGGTCTTCGTGAGCAGGTCGGCATCGCGCAGCTCCTCGATGAGCATCGACCGGAGGTGCGCCGGCATGTCGTCCTGCACTTCCAGCCGGATCACCTCGCCGAAGCGGCGCTCGAACACCCGCTCCTCGATCGTCTCCAGCAGGTCCTCCGGCTCCTCGAGGTTCGTCAGCTCGAGATCGGAGTAGCGCGTGACGCGGAAGGCGTACCAGCCGAGAATCTCCATCCCCGAGAAGAGCGCCTCGAGATTCTCCCCGATCACCTCCTCCAGGGGGACGAACTCGTTCGTGCGGCCCGGCACCGCCATCCAGCGCGTGAGGGGCTTGGGGACCTTCACGCGGGCGAAGTGGACGGTGCCATGTTCGGGATCGCGCACCTCCACCGCCAGCGAGAGCGAGAGGTTGGAGAGATAGGGAAAGGGGTGTCCCGGATCGACCGCGAGCGGGGTGAGCACCGGGAAGGTCTGCGACTCGAACTGCTCGTCGACGGCGCGGCGCTCGGCGGAGGTGAGCTCGGCCATGCGCACGATGCGGACGCCGCGCGGGTGCAGCTCCCCCAGCAGGCCGGCGAACGCGCGCCGACGCTCCTCGAGCAGGAGCGCGACGCGCGCGCGGATCGCGGCGAGCTGCTCCGAGGCGGTGAGCCCGTCGGGGGTGGTGCTCATCACCCCCGAGGCGACCTGCCGGCGCAGCCCGCCCACGCGGACCATGAAGAACTCGTCGAGGTTGCTGCTGAAGATCGCCAGGAACTTGAGCCGTTCCAGGAGTGGCACGCGCGGGTCCGTCGCCTCGTGGAGGACGCGGGCGTTGAAGGCGAGCCAGCTCAGCTCGCGGTTGAGGTACAGCGTTGGGGCGGCTTCCGGCATGCGACAGTCAGGAGGGTAGACGGGCCGGTGTGACTCCACACCGGCCCGCCGAGAAGAGCAAGTCCCGGACGAGCGCCGCTACTTGATCGCCGCCACGCGCTCCACGAGCGACTTCCGCATCGATTCCGGGAGGGGCGCGTAGTCGAGCGGCGCCGCCATCGCCTGGCCGTCGGTCAGCGCCCACTTCAGGAAGTCGGTCAGCTTCTTCCCCTTCGCGGGATCTGCCTGCTTCTCGTAGAGCAGGATCCAGGTGAACGACGAGATGGGGTAGACCCCTGCCCCGCTGGCGTTCACGACCGACACGCGGTAATCGGTGCCGGCGGGGAGCTTCGCCGCGGCGCCGGCCGCGGCCGCCGTCACCGAGGCGATCGAGGGGGCGACGAACTCGCCGTTCTGGTTCTTGATCTGGGCGGTGGCGAGCTGGGTCTGGTTCGCATAGGCGAGCTCCACGTAGCCGATGGCCCCCGGCGTCTGCTTCACCTGTCCCGCCACCCCCTCGTTCCCCTTCGCGCCGAGCCCGGCCGGCCACTGCACCTCCTTCCCCTTCCCCGGCTTGGTCGCCCACGAGGGGCTGACGGTCGCGAGATAGTCGGTGAAGACGTAGGTCGTCCCCGAGCCGTCGGAGCGATGCACCACGAGGATGTCCGACGCCGGCAGCTTCACGCCGGGATTCAGGGTCGCGATGCGCGCGTCGTCCCACTTCGTGATCTTGCCGAGGAAGATGTCGGCGACGACCTCACCGGTGAGCTTGAGCAGCGGGGTGACCTGCGGGAGGTTGTAGGTCACGACGACGGCGCCGAGGGTCGTCGGGATGTGCAGCACCGCGCCCCCCTTCGCCTTGGCGAGCTCCGCATCGCTCATCGGCGCGTCGCTCGCGCCGAAGTCGACCGTCTGCTCGGAGAGCTGGCGGATGCCGCCCCCCGACCCGATCGACTGGTAGTTGATCTTGACCCCCGTCTTGTTCGCGTACTCGTTGAACCACTTGGAGTAGAGCGGATTGGGGAAGGTCGCGCCGGCGCCGGTGAGGTCGGCGCCGGAGGTGGTGGCGCGGGTGGTGGCGGCCGTCGTGTCGCTTCCCTTCTTCGACGCGTCGCCGCAGGCGGCGGCGAGGACGAGGGCGAGGGACAGTCCGGCGGCAAGGATGCGTCGCATGGATCTCCATTGGGATGTGGTGACATCAGAAAGATGGGGATGCGGCGGCCGCGTGCGAGGCGCTCACGCGCTCCGTGACAGGATCGAGACATCCGCCGCCGGGCTCGCCGACCGCGCTCCGGAGTCTGCCGACGGTGACTCACATCACAAATCCTGGGCGCGGCGAATGCATTGCTTCGGGGTATCGACTTCGGGCCCTCGCTCGATGCGGCGGCATGCATTTTCCACTCGACGGGAGAAGCTCTCACGAGGACAACTCACTCGTTCCGCGTCGGCGCGGTCGGCCTCGCCATCGCGTCCCTCGCCGCCATCGGCGCCTGCTCCGACACAGGGAGCGCGACCGGCTCCGGCACCGGCGCGATGCGCGTCCAGCTGACGGACGCCCCCTTCTCGTCCGACTCCGTGAGTCGCGTCGACCCGTCGCAGTCGAGCGTCACGCTCAAGAACGGCGCCGTTCTCACCGCGACGTCGTCACCGAGCGTCACCTTTCCGAGCGCGTCGCGCAGTGGGCTCAAGGTCAACCTGACCACGCCGATCACGGTGAAGACGGGTGACACGGTGACCACCCTCGTCGACTTCGACGTGAACGGCAGCTTCGTGCAGCGTGGCAACACCATCGCGCAGAACGGCCTGCTGTTCAAGCCGGTGATCACGGCGACGGTCAAGTAGGCATCGGCCGAACGGAGACAGCCGGGCCGTGCACTGAAGAGCGCACGGCCCGGCTGCGTTTTCGTCGAGCGTGGAGCCGGTCAGGGACTACAGCACGATCACGCGCGAGAGGATCCAGTACGACAGCGCGGCCATCACGCCGGCCGCGGGGATGGTGAGGATCCAGGCCCAGACGATCCGGCCGGCGATCCCCCATCGCACGGCGGACAGACGATTGGTGGCGCCGACGCCGACGATCGACCCGGTGATCGTGTGCGTCGTGCTCACGGGAATCCCCCAGTGCGTCGCGAGCTGGATCGCGATGGCGCCCCCGGTCTCCGCGGCGAAGCCGCCGATCGGGCGCAGCTTGGTGATCCGCGAGCCCATCGTGTGCACGATGCGCCAGCCGCCGAACAGGGTGCCGAGCGAGATCGCGGTGTAGGCTCCGACCTCGATCCAGCGCGGGATCGTCTTGAAGTCCTCCACGTACAGATGGTGGAGGATCCCGGTCTGGGCGGCGAACGTCCCCTTCGTGGCGACCAGCAGCCCGAGGATGATCCCCATCGTCTTCTGCGCGTCGTTGCCGCCGTGCGAGTAGGACAGCGCGGCGGAGCTGAGCAGCTGCATGGGCCGGAAGACGCGGTCAGCGCGCCCCGCGCTCATGCGCTGGAAGGTCCAGTAGCAGGCGACCATCAGGATGAACCCCGCCGCGAAGCCGACCAGCGGCGAGATCACGATGAAGGAGAGCGTCTGGATCCACTTCGTCCCCCAGGTGATCGCCGCCATCCCCCCCTTCGCCATGGCCGAGCCGGCGTAGCCGCCGATCAGCGCGTGCGAGGAGCTCGACGGGATGCCGTACGACCAGGTGATGATGTTCCAGATGATCGCCCCGAGCAGCGCGGCGAAGATGACGTTCGGGTCCACGATGCTCTGCTCGATCATCCCGCCGCCGACCGCCTTGGCCACCGCGACCCCGCCGGTGAACAGCGCGGCGAAGTTGAAGAACGCCGCCCACATCACCGCGGCGAGGGGGCTGAGCACGCGCGTGCCGACGATCGTGGCGATGGAGTTCGCCGAATCGTGGAAGCCGTTGCTGAAGTCGAAGAGGAAGGCGAACGCGATGATCGCGACAACGTACCAGACCACGGCTCGTTCTCAGGCGTTCTTGATGGAGATGCTCTGCACCGCGTTCGCGACGCCCATGCAGAGATCGATCGCCGTCTCGAGCGTCTCGTAGACCTCCTTCCAGCGGATCACCTCGATCGCGTCGGGCGTGCCGGCGAAGAGCGCGCCGACCGCCGCGTGATAGAGCGCGTCACCCTCCTCCTCGTACTGCTTGATCTGCGCGGCGTAGCCGGCGACCTCGCTCGGCTTCTTGATCGCCATCACCGCCTTGGCGATGACGTCTGCGGCGCCGACGATCACGTGGGCCATCTGTTTGGCCGGCTCCCGCACCTCGTTGATGTGCAGCATCACCACGCGGCGCGCCGTGCCGTCCAGCCGGTCGATCACGTCGTCGAGGCGCGACGCGAGCATGTGGATGTCCTCGCGGTCGATCGGCGTGATAAAGCTCTTGTCGATCCGCGTGCTGATCTCGAGGGTCAGCCCGTCGGCGAGATGCTCGACGTCCTTGATCTGGCGCACGAGGTCGGTGACGCGGCTCGGATCGGCGAACAGCTCGTCGAGTAGATGCGCGGCGGTCTTCAGATGCTCCGCGAGCTGGTTGAATAGCTCAAAGAACTGCTCGTCGCGCGGTATGAGGCGGCTCAGCATGTGGCCGAATTGTCGGAGAAGGTGGGGGACTACAGGGCGGAAGATACCCGGGCAGCGGAGCGCGGGCAACGAAGCTCGCTCCGCACGCTCGGACCGGCCTCCTGGCCTACCCTGCCGCGACGGCATGGGCAGCGAGAAGGCCGTCACCGTGTCAGGCTCTCCCCCCTTGCCTCCCCACCCGCCCTGCCAGTCTGGCGGAGCGTCACCGGCCCCGGACTTGCCCTCTCTACCGTCATCGGCGGCAGCCATCTGCCGCACGCATCCCACATCATCGAGGACACACATGGCTGACAAGGTCATCGGCATAGATCTGGGGACGACCAACTCGGTCGTCGCCGTCATGGAAGGGGGCGATCCGGTCGTGATCCCCAACGCCGAGGGGGGGCGCACCACCCCCTCGGTCGTGGGCTTCACCAAGGACGGCGAGCGCCTCGTGGGGACCGTGGCCAAGCGCCAGGCGGTGACCAACCCGACGAACACCGTCTTCTCCATCAAGCGCTTCATGGGCCGCAAGACGACCGAGGTGCAGGACGAGTCCAAGCGCGTCCCCTACACCATCACCTCCGGCTCCAACGACGTCGTCGCCGTCGAGGTCCAGGGCAAGCGGTTCACCCCGCCCGAGATCTCGGCGATGATCCTCCAGAAGATGAAGCAGACCGCGGAGGACTACCTCGGCCAGACGGTGACCAAGGCGGTCATCACCGTGCCGGCGTACTTCAACGACTCGCAGCGCCAGGCGACGAAGGACGCCGGCAAGATCGCCGGCCTCGACGTCCTGCGCATCATCAACGAGCCCACCGCGGCTGCGCTCGCCTCCGGCCTGGACAAGAAGAAGGATGAGAAGGTCGCCGTCTTCGACCTGGGCGGCGGCACGTACGACATCTCCGTGCTCGAGCTCTACGACGTGGACGGATCGCGCCAGTTCGAGGTGAAGTCCACCAACGGTGACACGCACCTCGGCGGCGACGACTTCGACCAGCGCGTCATCGACTGGATCGTCGGCGAGTTCAAGCGCGACCAGGGGATCGACCTCTCGAAGGACCCGATGGCGCTCCAGCGCCTGAAGGAGGCCGCCGAGAAGGCGAAGATGGAGCTCAGCAGCACCAACTCCACCGACATCAACCTCCCCTTCATCACCGCCGACGCCAGCGGCCCGAAGCACCTCACCTACACGCTCTCGCGCGCCAAGTTCGAGCAGCTCGTGGACGACCTCATCACGCGCACGATCGAGCCGATGCGCAAGGCGTTGAAGGATGCGGGGCTGGAGCCGAAGGACATCGACGAGGTGCTCCTCGTCGGCGGCAGCACGCGCATCCCGAAGATCCAGGACGAGGTGAAGAAGTTCTTCGGCAAGGAGCCGAACAAGGGAGTGAACCCGGACGAGGTCGTCGCCATCGGCGCGGCGGTCCAGGGCGCCGTCCTCACCGGCGAGCAGAAGGACGTCCTGCTCCTCGACGTCACCCCCCTCTCCCTCGGCATCGAGACGCTGGGCGGCGTGACCACGGTGCTCATCCCGCGCAACACGACGATCCCGACGAAGAAGTCGGAGACCTTCAGCACGGCCGACGACAACCAGACCACCGTGGAGATCCATGTCCTGCAGGGCGAGCGCGAGCTGGCCCGCGACAACCGCACGATCGGGAAGTTCCAGCTCACGGGAATCCCGCCCGCCGCGCGCGGCATGCCGCAGGTGGAGGTGACCTTCGACATCGACGCCAACGGCATCCTGCACGTGGCGGCCAAGGACAAGGCCACGAACAAGGAGCAGAAGATCCGCGTGGAGGCCTCCAGCGGCCTGTCCGACTCCGACATCGACAAGATGGTAAAGGACGCCGAGAAGAACGCCGACGAGGACAAGAAGCGTCGTGAGGAGATCGACACGCGCAACCGCCTCGACAGCATGACGTACGAGGTGGAGAAGAACGCCAAGGAGTGGGCCGACAAGCTGCCGGCGGAGCTCAAGACCAAGCTCGACGGCGCCGTGGAGCGCTCGCGCAAGGCGCTGCGCGGCGACGACATCGGCGAGATCAAGGCCGCCCAGGAAGAGCTGAGCAAGGTGTTCGGCGAGGCGGGCCAGTCGTTCTACGCCCAGAACCAGGGGGCGGAGAGTGGCGAGGGCGCGCCGGCCGGCTCGGCCGAGGGTGCCACCGCGTCACCGGGCGACGCCGGTGCCGCGCCGGGCGCCGAGGACGTGGTCGAGGCCGATTACGAGATCGTCGACGACAAGAAGTAGGGCCGTCGAGCCGTAGCGGAAACCGGGCGGGCGCCGTATGTGTCTCATCCATGGGAACACGCGGCGTCCGCTCGCGTATGGGGAACACTCGGCGTCCGCTCGCGTATGGTAGGCAGGCAGTCCAGGACTCTCATCAGGAGCAGGTTGAACGGTATGAAACCCAACTTCTCTCGCGCGCGCTTCGCCGCCGCGGTGGTGACCGCGTTCGTCTGCGGTCTCCTCTTCGCATCGGGCTTCGACCTGACGCGGTTTGGCTTCGCCCAGGAGGGCCGCGGCGCCAAGGTGGCGTCGTCGCAGGTCCAGTCGCTGGCGGAGACGGGCAACGCCTTCGAGGCGATCGCCGACCACGTCACTCCCAGCGTCGTGTCCATCCAGACGCAGCGCCTCCGCCCCGTGCGCACGCGCAGCTCGCGCCCCGGCATCGAGGACTTCTTCCGGAACTTCGATCCGCAGCAGCAGCAGCAGCGCGACGAGCCGCAGGAGGCCAGCGGCACCGGCTTCATCGTCTCGAAGGACGGTTACATCCTCACCAACAACCACGTGGTCGCCGACGCGGACAAGGTGACGGTGACGCTGCTCGACAAGCGCTCGTTCGACGCGAAGGTCGTGGGGCGCGACCCCTCGACGGACGTGGCGGTGATCAAGATCAGCGGCAGCGACCTTCCCGTCGCGGCGCTCGGTGACGACAACCGCTCGCGCGTCGGCCAGTGGGTAGTGGCGATCGGCAACCCCCTCGGCCTCGACTTCACCGTCACGGCGGGGATCATCAGCGCCAAGGGACGGCCCCTGCCGGGCCTGCTCCAGGGCAACTACGCCATCACCGACTACATCCAGACCGACGCGGCGATCAACCCGGGCAACTCGGGTGGGCCGCTGGTCAACATCCGGGGTGAGGTGATCGGCATCAACTCGGCGATCGCCAGCAGCACCGGCTTCTATGCCGGCTACGGCTTCGCCATCCCGGTGACGCTCGCCAAGCAGGTGATGGACGACCTGATCGCCTATGGCAAGGTCCGCCGCTCGGTGATCGGTGTGGGGATCGTGAACGCGGCGGCGGAGGACGCCAAGTCGGCGGGGCTGAAGGAGGTGACGGGGGTGCTGGTGCAGAACTACAGCTTCCCCCCGAACGACGACGCCAGCCCGGCGAAGAAGGCGGGGCTGGAGCCGGGCGACGTCATCATCGCGGCGGACGGCAAGCCGACGGACCGGATGAGCACGCTGCAGCGCATCGTCCGGGCGCACAAGCCGGGCGAGACCGTGGAGTTCGACGTGATGCGCTTCGGGAGCCGGAAGAGCTTCCGGGTGAAGCTGGCCGAGGCGCCGGAGACGCCGCAGCTCGCGGCGGCCGATCGCGGCAGCCAGCAGCGCCAGATGCCGGTGTCCGACTCGCGGCGGTTCGACAAGATCGGGATCACGGTCGAGCCCGTGTCGCCCGAGCTCGTGACGCGCGCGCAGATCGCGTCGAAGTACACAAGCGGGCTGCTGGTGAGCGACGTGAGCGCGACCGGGCCGTCGTACCGCAAGCTGGCCGCGGACGGGACGATCCTGCTGCAGGTGCTGAACCCGGGCCCGCACCGCCCGCTGAACTCGGCGGCGGACCTGGAGGCGGTGCTCCGCGGCATGAAGAGCGGCGACCTGGTCACCTTCCTCGTGTACGATCTGGGCCAGGGGGGGACGACGCGTGCCGTGACGGTGCAGGTGGGCGGCTGATTCGCGTCCGACACGCGCGGTGACCGGAGAGGGCCCACGGGGAGTTGCTCCCTGTGGGCCCTCTCGGCTTTGGGGCATCGGGCGGAGAAATCGTTGTCACCGCGCGGATGGTGCCCTAACGTTCAGTGAGAGCGAGAGTGGCGAAACTGGCAGACGCACCAGACTTAGGATCTGGCACCGCAAGGTATAGGGGTTCAAGTCCCCTCTCTCGCATTGGCTCGTGCACCGCCGGGGCAGGAGCACGCGGAACGCAATGCGCGTGACGAGAGGGTGTGTGCGTGCTCGCGTGTCGCACACGATGCGTGCGAAGGCGCGCGTCCTCCCGCTCCTCGATCTTACGGCATCGCGCGCATGACGACGCAGGGCAGCCTCGTTGAGCTCGATCCGCAGTCCGCCGGACTGCCGGCTCGACGTGCCCGCGACGCAGGCCGTGGAGACGCGGCGCGCCTCGTCGTCGCCGTCGAGGCGACCCGGCTGGCCCGCGAGAAGCGCGGGATCGGCCGGTACGTGCGGGCCCTGCTGCCGCGCCTGGTCGCGCTGCAACCAGGGCTGCAACTGCTCATCTTCGTCAAGCGCGCGCGCGATGTCCCCGTGGTCGAGCGGATGCTCGCCGAGAGCGAGATGCAGGCGGAACGCTTCACGGTGCGCCCCATCCGCGACCTTCGGCGGACGAAGGCGGACCTCGTCTGGTATCCCTGGAACTTCGCCGGGCGCGGGCCCGCGGCTACACCGGTCGTCGTGACGATCCACGACGTGGCGCCGCTGACCTTCCCCGATCCGCGCTTCTGGAAATGGCGGAAGAACCACCGGTGGCGTCGCCGCTATCGGCAGACGGCACGGGACGCGGCGCTGCTGCTCGCCGTCTCCTCCTTCACCGCTGGCGAGGTGCAGCGCGTGCTTGGCGTGGAGGCTGCGCGGTTGCGCGTCACACTGCTCGCCGCGGACGATCTCACCCCGCCCGCCAGGGAGCGGGACACGGCGGCGCTGTCGCGCCTCGGCGTGGAGGCGCCGTACGTGCTGGCGGTGGGGGCAGCCGACCGGCGGAAGAACCTGGCGCTGCTCGAGCGGGCCATGGAGCTCGTGGCCGCGGCGCGTCCCGAGCTGCGGCTCGTGCTCGCCGGCCCGCGCGACGACAGGGAGCCGGAGGCCGCGCATGCGGCGTGGCGCCAGGAGCTGGGATTCGTCAGCGAGGACGACCTCGTCACCCTCTATCGCAACGCGGCGGCGCTCGTCGTGCCCTCCACGTACGAGGGATTCGGGCTGCCGGTGCTGGAGGCGATGCGACTCGGCACACCGGTGATCTGCGCGAGGGCGTCGTCGCTGCCGGAGGTGGGGGGCGACGCCGCACTGTTCGTCGATCCGGTGGACGAGCGGGAGCTCGCCGAGGCGATCCTGCGCCTCGCGACGGACGAGCGCTACGCGCGTGCCGTGCGCGCCGCGAGCCGGCGCCACGAGGCGCGCTTCTCGTGGGACGACACGGCGCGACAGACGCTCGCCGCGTTCAACGAGGTCGTGGGGAGCCCGAGCCCGCGCCGGGCCTGACCGGCGCGGGGATTCCTCTCACCTCACCAGCACCTCGTCCGCGATCGACTCCATCGGCGTGGCGCGGTAGATGGCACCGACGCCGCCCAGGTTCGTCGCGACGAGCCTCCAGACGACGGTGCCGCCGGGGGTCACCTCCTGCGTCGAGACGGGGCCTGTTGCACCGCTCATCCCCGCCGGCATGGAGAAGTGAACCAGTGAGTTGCCATTGGGCAGCCGTCGCGCGGAGCCCATGTAGGGCGTGTAGATGTCCGGAGTGGCGCGGTACGACCAGACCCGGCGAGCCTTTCCGCCCTCCAGCGAGAGCTCGAGCGCGCGGGAATACCCGAGCGCGGCACCGCGGTCACGCTCGTCGTCGAACATCAGCACGTGGCCGTTGGGGAGAAGCTGGGCGGTGTGCTGTCCCTGGAACGACGCATCGGCATCCACCGCGATCGTGCTGCCGCGGCCGCCGAGCCGCCATTCCAGCGACGCGAAGTCCGGGGCGATCGACACGACCTGATCGATCCAGTTCAACGACAGGATCACGTTGCCGTGGTCGCCGTACGCGAGCGAGTTCGCGTGCAACCAGTCCGTCCGGATGGAGTGCGTGCCGACGTCGAGCGATGGATCGAAGGCGTCGAAGGTGCTGAAGCGGCGCGCCAGCGCGCCGCTCTCGGGATTCCACTCCCAGATCGCGTCGCCCGTGAGCGTGGAATCGCCGACGGCGCGCGTGTCCTGCGCCAGGAAGAGCACCGTGTTCGCGGGGGTGACGAGGACGTCGTGATGACTCCACCCTCCGACAGGGCCGCCTCCGGAGAGGGGAAGGGTATGAACGACGTCCCCGCCGGGAGTGATCTCGACCAGGGCGCTCCTGTTGTCGTCCAGCACGAAGTTGCCATTGGCGCGACGGGCGACTCCCTGTGGCGAGCCCTGCGTCCGGAACCACCACACGGGGCGACCCGCGCCATCCACCGCGACCAGGCCGCGGAAGTGCCCGTTCACCTCGAGCATGGCGAGCGGTTCCGTCGGGGCGCCGGACGCCGTGAACTGCACCTGCGCGAGGTCGTCCGGGAGGGGCAGTGTGGCGAACTCGCCTTCGCTCGCCGGCCCGGGCACTCCCGCGACGTTCACCGCGACGGTCGAGTAGCGATAACGCTCTCCCGCCTCGAGGCGCGGCAGCGAGACCCTGGTGACGCTCTGCTGCTCCACGGCGGTGACCATCAACGGTGCTGCGTCATCGCACCAGTACGTGACCCGGATCGTGGCGAACGCCGGTGCCGAGACGTCGAGCAGGATCGCGCCACTCTGCGTCGTGTCGACGCTCACCCGGTTCACGGTGAGGAGGGGCGCCGAGAGCGGGCGGGGGGTGGTGATGTCGGAGCAAGCCGCGAGGCCTGCGAGCAGCGGGATCGCGATGCGCGACCAACTGATTCCGTCTTTCATTTGTCGTTCGCCGAACGGAGGGAGGGGGCGTAGCGGCCTGCGTCGGCCTGGCGCGATGCGCCTCGATCAGGTTGGACTCCGCCACATCCGAGATGTTCGGCACATCGCCGAGCGAATCGCGCAAAGAAGTCACAAAGGGTGCGCCACCATGCGTTTACGAAATCGGAAGCCGGTGAAGCGCGATCCGAGCGCGATGGGAACCGCCGAGCGGGCGGTGCGTTAACCGGGGGTGCGTCCCTATCCTGCCCACCCGACACCACCGGCCGGCGACATGTCCGGCGAAGCCAGCGCGCGCGACGCAGCCCACTGCCGGTCCATCGTGCGCCGCCACGCGCGCACCTTCTGGCTGGCCAGCCATTTTCTCCCCGCGGAGAAGCGGCGCGCCACCTTCGCGCTCTATGCGTTCTGTCGCGTGGCCGACGACATGGTCGACCTCTCGCCACGGGACCGGACGGCGGCGGTGACGGCGATGCTGGCGGACTATCGCCAGCGGCTGGCAGAGGCGCTGGCCGGCGATCCGGGAGACGCCGTCTTCCGCGAAGTGGCGTGGGCCGCTCGGCGCTACGGGGTGCCAGCCCCGGTACTGTTCGAGCTGCTCGACGGCATTGCCCGCGACTGCGCGCCGGCTTCCTACGCGACCTGGGACGAGCTCACGTCGTATTGCGAAGGGGTCGCCAGCTCGGTGGGCGAGATGTGCACGTACGTGTTCGGCGCGGAGGGGGGTCCCGACGCGCAGCGCCGTGCCCGCACGCATGCGCGGACGCTCGGCGTCGCGATGCAGCTCACGAACATCCTGCGCGACGTGGGCGAGGACGCGCGCGGCGGGCGCTGCTACCTCCCCGATGCCGACCTCCGCGCGCACGGGCTGTCGAGCGCCGAGGTGCTCGCCGGCGAGGCGAGGCTCGGCCGCGACGAGCGCTGGCGGGCGCTGATGGCGTTCGAGATCGCGCGTGCCCGATCGCTGTACGAATCGGCGATGCCCGGCATCGCCCTGCTCTCCCCCGATTCGCGGCGGTGCGCGACGGCGTGCGCGACGGGGTACGCGTCAATCCTGCGGGCGATCGAGGAACAGGGCTACGACACCTTCACGCGTCGGGCGAGCCTGGGCGCCATGGCGCGCGCGGGTGTGCTCCTGCGCGCCCTCCGCGTGCCGGCCGGTCCGTCGAGCGTCGCGCCGCGCGGTGGCGCGGAGGTCACGTGGGCGTGATGGCGCGCGCCGGCGGTGAGCGCGCCGCGCAGGCCGCCTTCGCGGCGCACGCGGCGATGCTGCTCTTCTCGGGGATCGCCTTCGCCACGTTCCTCGCCCCGCCCGCTCCCGCCTGGCTGCTCACCCCCGACAGCCAGCGCGTGGCCGCCTTCATGTTCCGCTTCGCCGGCCAGCTCACCGTGGTGCTCGGCGCGGCCGCGGCGATCGTCCACGCGGCGATGCGGCTCGGGTGGCGCAGCGCGCTGCTGGTCTTCGCCGCGGGCTTCTCCATCTCGCTCGCGGCGGAGCTCCTCGGCACCACCACCGGCTATCCCTTCGGGCCGTACTCGTACACCACGCAGCTCGGCTACCTGATCGGCGGGCGGGTGCCGTTCAACATCCCGACCTCGTGGTTCTTCATGCTCTACGCGTCGCTCGCCATCTGTGGCCGGCTGCTTCCCGCCGGCGACGGCACCTGGAATCGCTGGCGATGGGCGGCCGTTGCGGCGGTAGTGCTCACGGCGTGGGACGTGTCGATGGACCCGGCGATGGTAGCGACGACGCACTGGCTCTGGCACCTCCCCGCGGCGACTGGCGCGTCGCTCCCACAGCGCGTATTCCTCTCGAGCCTCTTCTACGGGATGCCGCTCGCCAACTGGCTGGGATGGCTGGTGACCGGGACGATCGTCGCGCGGGTGATGCTCGCCATCGTGCCGCCGAGCGTGTGGTCGGCGCGGGTGTCGCCGAGCGCGCTGCCGCTGGCGCTGTATGCGGCGAACGGGGTGCTCCCCCTGCTCATCTGCGCCGGACGCGGGATGTGGTGGGCGGTGCTGTTCGGCGGCGCGGCGATGGCGCTGCCGCTCGTGCTCGCGGTGCGCGCGCGATGAAGGTCGTCGTCATTGGCGGCGGCTTCGGCGGGCTCGCGGCGGCGATCCGGCTGCTGCAGCAGGGGCATCAGGTGGAGATCGTGGAGAAGCGGGACAAGCCGGGTGGGCGCGCGTACGTCTACGAGCAGGACGGCTTCACCTTCGACGGCGGCCCGACGATCATCACCGCGCCCTGGCTCATCGACGAGCTGTTCGTGCGCAGCGAGAAGCGGATGTCGGACTACGTGCGGCTCGTGCCGATCGACCCCTTCTACAACATCCGGTTCGAGGACGGCTCGGTGTTCCGCTACAACGGAGACCGCGCGCAGGTGATCGAGCAGGTCGAGCGGATGCGCCCCGCCGACGTCGCCGGATATCTCCGCTTCGCCGACGCCACTGACGCGATCTTCGACGCCGGGATGGCGCTGATCGACACGCCGTTCGATCGCATGACCGACATGCTCAAGGTGCTGCCCGATCTCGTCCGGCTGCGCGCGCACCGGTCGGTCGCGTCGTTCGTGAGCTCATTCGTGAAGGACGAGCGGCTGCGACAGGTCTTCTCCTTCCACCCGCTGCTGGTCGGTGGCAACCCCTTTCAGACGACCTCCATCTATGCGTTGATCCATTCGCTCGAGCAGCGGTGGGGGGTCTGGTTCGCGATGGGGGGGACCGGGGCGCTCGTGCGCGGACTTGTCGCGCTGTTCAGCGAACTCGGGGGGACGCTGCGGCTGGAAACGGAGGTGCGCGCGATCGAGTGCGACGTCGCGACGCGGCGCGCGACGGGGGTGCGGCTCGCCAGCGGCGAGGTGCTGCGTGCCGACGCCGTGGTGAGCAACGGCGACGTGGCGCGCACGTACATGGATCTCGTGCCGGCCGCGCTTCGCCGGAAGAACAGCGACCGCCGCATGACGAAGATGCGCTACTCGATGTCGCTCTTCGTGCTGTACTTCGGGACCGACCGGAAGTACGAGGATCTCGCGCACCACGAGATTCTGATGGGGCCGCGCTACGAGGGGCTGCTGGCGGACATCTTCACGCGGAAGTCGCTGTCGCCCGACTTCTCGCTGTACCTGCACCGGCCGACGGCGACGGACCCGTCGCTGGCGCCGCCGGGGTGCGACAGCTGGTACGTGCTGAGCCCCGTGCCGCACCTGGGTGGCGACACCGATTGGCGCGTGGCGGCGAAGCCGTATCGCGATCGCATCGTGAAGTTCCTCGAGGACCGCTACATGCCGGACCTGTCGCGGCACATCGTGAGCGAGCACATGATCGATCCCCTGCACTTCCGCGACACGCTGAACAGCCATCTCGGCAGCGCGTTCAGCGTGGAGCCGATCCTCACGCAGTCGGCGTGGTTCCGGCCGCACAACCGGAGCGAGGACGTCGGGAACCTCTATTTCGCCGGGGCCGGGACCCATCCCGGGGCGGGGATTCCCGGGGTGTTGAGCTCGGGGAAGATCGTGGCGGAGATGATCGGGGCGGCCTGAGCCCGGATAACCGGCCCGGGACCCGATTCCGGTTCGGCGGATTCATCCCCCTGAAGCCTCCCCCGGGGATGGGGCGGTGGTACAAGGCCCCTCCCCCCGGGATTAGCTTTCCAGGATGAATTGAGCCCGTCGGCAGCTGCTCCCGTTCCGGGGGCTGGGTCGGGGCCCTGCTACCGGTACGCACCGAACCATGGACATCCAGATCACGACGAAGAAGAGCGAGGGCGTCGAGCGCCTCCTCGAGGTCACCATTCCCGCGGCCGACGTCGCCGCTGCCGAGGACTCCACGGCGAAGCGCTACGCGACGCAGGTGCGGCTCCCCGGCTTCCGGCCCGGCAAGGCCCCGGCCGCCATGGTTCGCAAGCGGTTCAAGGACGCCATCCGCCAGCAGGTCATCGAGACCCTGGTCCAGGACGCGTTCAAGCAGGTCATGGAGCAGGAGAAGCTCGACGTCGCCGCGCAGCCGCACGTCCACGACGTCAAGTTCGAGGACGACGGCCCGCTGACCTTCGAGCTGCACCTGGAGGTCCGCCCGAAGATCGAGCTCGCCCGCACCGAGGGGTTCAAGGTCACGAAGGGGAGCACCGCCGTGACCGACGAGATGGTGGAGGAGCAGCTCAACACGCTCCGCGACCAGAAGGCGACCTGGAGCCCGGTGGAAGAGAAGCCGCGCGAGGGGGACATGGTGAAGGTCCTGCTCGCCACCCCGGAGACCGACGGCGGGGAGGTCCCCGAAGGAAGTCCCTACGACCTCGTCCTCGGCGGCGGACAGGCGATCGCCGGGATCGAGGAGCTCGTGATGGAGCTTGCGCCGGGCGAGACGAAGGAGCGCGTGGTGAAGTGGCCGGAGGACTTCCCCGACGAGGCGCAGCGCGGTCAGACGAAGAACGTCCGCGTCACGCTGCAGGAGGTGAAGCGCAAGTCGGCCGGAGTGCTGGACGACGCATTCGCCCGCGAGGTCGGCGACTTCGACTCACTTGCGGCCTTGCAGGCCGCAGTGAGAGCTGATCTGGAGGAGCACGCCACGCGTGACTCCGAGGCGGGCGTGCGCGCCAGCCTGCTCGACCAGATCGCCGAGGCCAATCCGTTCCCCATCCCGCCGAGCTGGATCGACCGGACGATCGACGCATACATGCAGGCCTATCAGATTCCGGCGGAGCAGAAGCAGCAGTTCGCCGGCGAGTTCGTCACGGTGGCGGAGAAGCAGGTCCGCCGCGACATGCTGATCGACGCCATCGCCGAGCAGAACCAGCTCGCCGCCACCGAGAAGGACGTGGACGACCGGGTGGCGAAGGTCGCCGAGCAGCGGAGCGCCGA
>JBBQJC010000070.1:0-16942 GCA_038325515.1 Gemmatimonadales bacterium
GCGCGGCGCGAGCCCGCCGGCCCGCCCGACCACCCAGGTGATCGTCGACTTGCTACACCCCAGGCGGTCGCTGATCTGGACGGCGGTCTCGCCACGCTGCCAGTGCGACCACAACACCGCGTGCTGCGCCGCCGATAATCGTTGTCCCATGTCTCGCTCCCGGTGAATGCGTTCAAGTGTTGCATTCACGGGTTGAGATCACCGTGTCATTCGAGTGATTCGTCAGCACGCTTCTGACGTGGCGCTCAGGGCGCCGGCGCCGGAACCGACGCCGCCTCCGACAACCGCTCGACCAGCCGCTCGACGCGCAGCGGTTCCGTCGGTCCCAGCTTCGTGGCGAGATCGGCCTGCGCGATGACGCCGACGACCCGCTCCGCGTCGTCGATCACGGGAACCCGCCGGACGCGGTCCTGCTCCATGATCGCGATGACCTCGCCGACGCCGGCGTCGGCCTCGACGACGTGCAGGTCGTCGGCGGTCATGGGGGCGCGCACGCGGCAGGTGGGGCCGTGCCGGCGCGCCACGCAGCGGATGGCGATGTCGCGGTCGGTGATGACGCCGGCCAGGTGCATGTGCACGCGGTCGTCGACGACCGGCACCATGCCGACGTCGAGGTCGAGCATGATCTCGGCAGCGAGCGCGATGGGGGAATCCGGGGTGACGACGGCCGGGTTCGGGGTCATGATGTCGCGGGCTCTCATGAATCGGTTCGCTCGTGCGTGAGAGGCGGAGGGATCGGGAGCTGTCGGAAAAAGAAAGGCTTCCGGTGCGACAGCTCGCATCGGAAGCCTTCATTCGCTGGCAGGTCCAGAGTCATCAGCTAGACATCGTGAGATTGCCACGATTGGCTCTGGACCCCTTCGTTCCACGGGCGGTTCCGTGGGACGTGTCCCGACCTCTGTCAGAACTACAGTTGCGGCCAGCGACCTCGCAACCGGCTCACCGTGTGTAGCGCCGGTGAGTGCCTCGCGGCAGCGTCCTGCCGTCCGGTCGAGCGTTCGAGTGGAAACCGCTACTCTCTCGCTCGCGTCCAATATTGCACGATCGAATCGGCCGTCAAGTCAGGCGATGCCGGACAGGCGCCCGATTCGATGGCGACACCGATCCGCTCGCGCCGCGCGGTGTCGCGCGGTGTCGCGCGGTGTCGCGCGGTGTCGCGCGGTGTCGCGCGGTGTCGCGCGGTGTCGCGCGGTGTCGCCTCGCGCCGGTTGGGCGATGTCCAGCATTGCCTGACGGGCAGGCCGCCCGCGGCGCTGCATGTTGACTCGTGTTCCAGACGGGACATCGATGGCGGCGAACGACTCGATGGAGGTGGGCAATGGCACAGGCAACTCGCAAGACGGCGCGGACGCAGGCGGTGCAGGAGTCTGTTGAGCAGGTCTGGCTCGCGGGGCTCGGCGCGCTCGCCCTGACGGAGGAGGAGGGAAGCAAGTTCTTCCGCTCGCTCGTGAAGAAGGGGGAGGGGGTGGAGCGCCGCTCGCGGGCCAGGCTCGACGAGGTGCTGTCGGCGGCGAAGCAGGCGGCGAAGCAGGCGCCGCGTCGCGCGGTCACGACGATCGAGCGGCGGAGCGACGACATCGTCGCCAGCGTGATGCACCGGCTCGGCGTGCCCACGCAGCGCGAGATCCAGGGACTGACGAAGCGCATCGAGGGGCTCGCGACGACGCTCGAGCGCAAGCCGCGGGTGCGGAGTGCGGCCGCCGCGTCCCGTACGCGGAAGCCGGCGGCCGAGACTCGCGTGAGCTGACTTGTGCCGCGGCGCGGTACCGTCGGGACGGGCGGGATCGGGCTGGCGCTCGCCGGCGGTGGGCCGGCGGGCGCGGTCTATGAGATCGGGGCGCTGTTCGCGCTGCAGGAGGCGCTCGACGGCTTCGATCTCACCGCGCTGAACTGCTATGTCGGCGTCAGCGCCGGCGCACTGATCACGGCGTGCCTGGCGAACGGGATGTCGCCGCTCCTGCTGGCGCGGCTGCTCAACGAGCGGGTGAAGGGGGAGGAGCCGTTCGATCCGCAGCTCTTCTTCACGCCGAACTACCGCGAGTTCGCCAGCCGCGGAGTGTCGCTCCCCAAGCTCATCGCGCAGGCGCTCTGGTACTTCACGCGCCGCTCGGCCGACCGCTCGCTGCTCGCGGCGCTCAGCCGCACCACGCGCGCGCTGCCAGCCGGCATCTTCGACAACGAGCCGATCCGGCGCTACCTGTCGCGGGTGCTCGCGCGGCCGGGACGGACCGACGACTTCCGCAAGCTGCGCACGGAGCTGGTGTGCGTCGCGGCGGACCTGGAGTCGGGACGTCCGATCCGCTTCGGCGGACCGGGCCACACGCACGTGCCGATCTCGAAGGCGGTGCAGGCGAGCACCGCGCTTCCCGGGGTGTACCCGCCGGTGCTGATCGACGGCCGCTACTGCGTGGACGGGGTGCTGCTGAAGACGCTGCACGCGTCGGTCGCCCTCGACTACGGCATCGAGCTGCTGATCTGCGTGAATCCCGTGGTTCCCGTGGACACGAGCACCGGCGAGCAGCGCGGCCTGCTGGCGCGCAACGCGCTGCTCGACGGGGGACTTCCCGCCGTCCTCTCGCAGACCTTCCGCACTCTCGTGCACTCGCGCCTCGAGGTGGGGCTCGCCGCGTACACGGAGCGCTACCCCGGCGCGACGGTGCTGCTCTTCGAGCCCCCACGCGACGAGTACGGCATGTTCTTCTCGAACATCCTCAGCCTGAGCGACCGGCACCGCGTCTGCGAGCTGGCCTACGCCGACACCCGCGCCGACCTGCGCCGCCGCGCCGATGAGCTGGAGCCGGTGTTCGCCCGCTTCGGCATCACGCTGCGCCGCGACGTGCTCGCCGACGACACGCGAACGCTATGGGGCTCGGTCGGGGCGGGGCGCGAGCAGGAGATGACGGCGGTGAAGGACGTGCCGTTCCGGAGAAGGAGGACGGGGCGGGGGGCGTGAGGACACGGAGGAACTGCGCGCCGTACGCGCAGAAGGGTGCGTCTCGCGGCGACGCTCGTCGGAGCGACATACCAGAATACCCGCCGCGGGCTCCGGCGATTGCGGCGTCCAGGCACTCCTGCTGGAACCGGATCCATGTACCAGCGAGTACAGGTACAGTCTACCCGCCCCGGCGGTAGTGGGATCGACGGTTCCCCGCGGTACCCGCAGTGCGGTGCCCGCCAGCCCTATCGTGGCGGTAGTGGTCTATCCGCCATCTTCCACACGAACCGCCCCTGCTTCATCGCGCGCTCCTCGCGACTCGATCCTCTGTACCCGCACGGCGGGCGCCGCCACATGCGCGACAGCGTGAGCAGCGGCCATCCGAAGGGGATGTAGAACGCGAGCAGGTCGAGATCTCTCAGGATGGCGTGCAGTCGGCCCCGCGCGGGAGGCCGGCCGAGGTCGCGCTCGTGGCGGATGAAGGAGAGGGGCCATCCCGGTGGCACCGAGCGCCACCGCCGCCCCCTGGAGGCGCGCAGGGCGCGGAACAGTCCGGGGAAGTCGTAGCGCTTCATGCCATGCCGCTCGACGGCCTCGCTCAGCTCGCGCTGCATGCGCTTCCTGATCCGGCCGGCGGCGCGACGCACGCTGTTGTCGTCAGGATCGTGGGGATGCAGCGCGCCCGCCTCGCGCAGCACGGCGCGTACGTCGATCGGCGTACCGACGACGAAGACGAGCCGCGCCGGAAAGGCGAAGAACCAGAACCAGGGAAAGACGATGGCGAGCAGGCCGATCGGCAGGGGGAGGAAGGGGACCATCCAGATGCGCTGCATGATCGCGTCGAGCCTCCGGAAGGTGTAGCCGAACGGATGGATCCACTCGCCATTCACGATGTGCATGGGCACGACCGGCACCCCATGCCGCGCGGCGAGGCGCACGAAGCTCGTGTGGAAGTACTGCAGCTCGTACCGGTGGTTGAACCCCTTGCCGATCCCCGGCACCCCTTCGGGGAAGTAGAGCACGCGGTCGCCGCGGCGGAGCAGCCGGTCGAAGTTGTCGAAGGTCATGTCGACCCCGCCGCCACGGCGCCAGAAGTCGTCGATGCCGAAGGGACGCATCCACCAGGTCAACGAGAGCTCGTGCTCGTAGACCGTGCGGAACTTCGACGCCGGCGTGAGGCCGCCGCGCTCCCAGAGCAGCGCGTCGAGGGCGATGCCGTCGTAGGGGAAGGCGTTGCCGCTGTGGTTGGCCGCGAGGATCATCGGCCCCTCGTCGGGGATGCGCTCCGCGCCCACGAGCGTGGGACGGAGCCACCCTTCGAGCATCGGCGCGATGCACTTCGTCACGATCGAGCGCGCCCACTCGGGATCGAATGGATCGTGCGTCTCCTGCGATGCGGGGGCGGTATACACCGAGCTCGCCGGCAGGTGGATGCCGAGTCGCATCAGCCCCTCCCTCCGCGCACCGCGACGACGAGCCCGACGAGGAGAAGGAGCGTCCACGCGGGCCAGGGCCCGTGGAGCGCCAGCAGCAGCGCTCCGCCCACCACACAGAAGCCGGCGAGCACCGCCGACGGGATGCCGGCGAAGGGCGAGGGCGCCGGCGCGCGCGTGGAGCGCTCGAGGACGCGGACCCCCTCCGTGATCAGCAGCGGCATCTTCGCCAGCGCGTCGATCAGGTCCGGCGCGCCGCGCAGCTCCTCGCGCACGATGCGCATCGGGCTGAACTGCTCGAGGAAGATGCGCCGGATGTGCTTCCGCGAGACGTTGGCGACGTCGATGCCGGGAAGCAGCACGTTGCCCACTCCCTCGAAGGTGATGAGTGCCTTCACCATCAGCACCATCTCGACGGGAAAGTACATCCGGTAGCGGCCACCGACGGTGACCGACTCGAGGATGAGCTGCGCGAGCGAGAAGCTGTCGAAGCTCGCCGCGGTGCGCCACCGGCTCGAGATCTCGGTCACCTCCCGGCGGAAGCCGGCGGGATCGCTTCCGCGCACCGGCTGCGCGACGGCCGCCAGATAGCGCGACGCGCTCTCGGCGTCTCCGGTCACGAGCGAGTAGTAGTAGAAGAGCAGGAGCCGCCGGAGCTCGCCGTCCAGGTGGCCCACCATCCCCAGGTCGATGAACCCGACGCGCGCCCCCGGCAGTACCACGAGGTTGCCGGGATGGAGGTCGGCGTGGAAGAAGCCGTCCCGATAGACCATCCGGATGATGCTCGACGCGCCGAGCTCCACGAGGCGCTCGCGATCGGGCAGGGGCAGAGCCCGCGCTTCCGGGGCGTCGGGGCGCGGTCCGGCCAGGAACTCCATGCACAGCACGCTTTCCGCGCTGTAGCGCTCGTGGATGACGGGAAAGACGACGTCCGGCATGTCGCGGAAGTTCGAGCGGAAGGTCTCGGCGTTGCTCGCCTCGCGCCGGAGGTCGACCTCGCGCGCCGTATACGTCACGAACTCCGTGATGATGCGCCGCGGCTGATAGTGCGGGATGACGGCCTGCAGCAGCGCGCCGAGCCAGCGCAGCAGCCGCGCGTCGCGGCGGAGCGTCTCGCGCACGCCTGGCTTCACGACCTTCAGCACGACATCGTCCCCCTCGACCGTCGTGGCGCGGTGGATCTGCGCGATCGACGCCGAGCCGAGCGGGACGGGGTCGATCCACGAGAACATCAGCTCGATGGGCCGGCCAAGGCCTTCGACGACGAGCTCCCTGAAGCGAGGATACGGGACGACGGGGAGCTGGTTGAGCAGGTGGCGGAGCTCGCTCGTCACCGAGCGCGGAAGGATGTCCTCCCGGAGGCTGAGGATCTGGCCGAGCTTGATGTAGGTGGGGCCGAGCAGCTCGAGCCGGCGCCGGAGCTGGACGGGGAAGGGGGCGTCGCGCAGCTCGCGCCGCAGCATGGGCCGGACGAGGGCGGCGAGCGCGGCCTGGAGCGCGAGGCGCGGTCCCATCCGCTCGCCGCGCGCGCGCGCCGCCGCCACGTGAGCCACGAGCGCGCCGGCGAAGAGCCCTGCCGCGTGGCGCTGCGTCGTGAGGAAGCGGCGCACCAGCCCGGGCGGAGCGCGCTCGACCATCACCTCGAACGCCGGCGTGGCGGCGGACGCTGGCGCATGCCGCGCGTGACGGCGCGCGCGCGGCGCGCCGCGCGGGGGCACCGCGGTGCCGGCGGCCGGCGCAGGCTGATCCGCGGCCCGGCGGGTCATCAGCGGTTGCGGCCGAACCGCTCGTGCGCGTTCACCCACTCGTGCGTGCAGATCGCCGCGGCCAGCGAGAGCTCGCCGGCCAGCGCCACTCCGGCAATGATCTCCGCGAGCTTGCGTACCTTCCCCTCGCCGAAGCACCCCATGATCTCCAGGCACTCACGCTGCGTGGCCAGGTGCGTCCCCCCGCCGTGCGTGGCGACGATGAGCGACGGGATCGTGATCGACGCGTAGAGATCGCCCGCCGGCGTCACCTCGACATACGTGTCCGCCGCCGACCCCTCGACGACGTTGGCGACGTCCTGGCCGGTCGCGATGAAGATCGCGGCGATGGCGTTCACGGCGTGGAGGCCGTTGTTCATCGAGCCCGCCAGGTGCGCGCTCACCCCGCCGACGCCTCCCCAGTACGCGAGCTCCTCCGGCGTCACGCGCATCCGTTCCGCCAGCAGCGCGCGCGGCACGACCACCTCGGCGGTGACCCGCTTGCCGCGCGTGCGCAAGGTGTTGATGTACGAGACCTTCTTGTCGCTCGAGAACTGCGAGTCGAGAAAGTAGCGGCGCAGGGCGGGGTTGTTGGCGGCGATCCACTCGCAGGCCGCCAGGGTGGCGCGCCCCACCATGTTCTGCCCCCCGGCGTCGCCGGTGGTATAGTCGAAGCGGAGGAAGGCGAACTTGTGCGCGAGGTAGCTCTCGATGCGCTGCAGCCGGGCGACGCGCGAGGAGGACTCCGCGGCGCGGCGGATCTCCTCGATGTGCTCCTGCACCCAGCAGGCGAAGTCGCGCGCGTCGCGCGCGGAGTCGAAGATGAACACCGGGGCGCGCTGCATCCGGTCGGCCGAGACGGTGCAGGTGGCCCCGCCGGCACGGTTCACGAGAGCGATGCCACGATTGTACGACGCGACCAGCGACCCTTCCGTGGTGGCGAGGGGGATGAGGAAGTCGCCGCGCGCATGCTCGCCGTTCACGCGCAGCGGTCCGGCGAAGCCGAGCGGCACCTGCGCCGCCCCCGTCAGCGACTCGATGTTGCCGCGCGTGCTCTCCGGGGCGAACGAGAAGCGGGCGATGTGCTCGGGGGCGCAGTCGCAGTGCTCGGCGATGAACCGCTGCCGCGCCGAGACGGCAGCCGGGGCATGATCGGCCGCGTCGTCCTTGTCGTAGGGCAGGCGGGCACCCGGACCAGCCGGAGCCGGCGCGGCAGGGGGAGCAGAAAGAGGAGGAACGAGGGTGCCGACGCTCCCCGCGGAGGGGGGGATCGTCGGGCTGATCGTCTGTTGCATCGGGCGCCTCCACGGGAGGGGCGCGTTCGCGTCGCGCTATCCGGGAAGGGTCGGGGCGGAGACGACCGAGCGCTGTCAGGCCCCACCTGACGGCTGCGGTGCTACACTGAATGAAGGTTGAACTACCCGAGAGGAGCGTCGGCCCATGGAGCAGCGAACTGTCCGAGCGAGCATCGTCGAGCCACCAGTGTATTCGAGAGCGTCGCAATCGCGGTTGAGCGAAGCGCTGCTCTCGCGGCTCCTGTCGCGCATCACGCTGGCCGATCCGGACCGCCCGCGGGCGCCGGTGCTCGCCCCATTCACTGGTGAGGTGCTGGCCAACCTTCCCGTGGGGGTCCCGGCGGACGTGACGCTTGCCATCGCACAGGCGCGCGCCGCGCAGGGCGAGTGGGGCCGGCGGACGACGCGCGCGCGGGGCAAGGTGCTGCTCCGCTTCCACGATCTCCTGCTGCGGCGGCGCGAGGAGGTGCTCGACCTCATCCAGCTCGAGTCGGGCAAGGCTCGGCGTCACGCCCTCGAGGAGGTTCTGGACACGACGGTCGTGGCCCGGCATTACGGACAGAACGCGGCGCGCTACCTGCGCACGGCGCGGCACGCGGGGGCGCTGCCGGGGATCACTTCAGTGCGCGTCATCCGGCAGCCGGTCGGCGTCGTCGGCGTGATCGCCCCCTGGAACTTCCCGCTCATCCTGGGCATCACCGACGTGCTCGCGGCGCTCGCGGCGGGCAACGGGGTGGTGCTGCGCCCCGACGAGCAGAGCTCGCTCACCGCGCTCTGGTGCGCCTCCCTGCTCGACGAGGCCGGCCTGCCCGACGACGTGCTGCACGTGGTGACGGGGCCGGGACCGGTGCTCGGGCCGCCGCTCATCGCCGGCGTGGACTTTCTCGCGTTCACCGGCAGCACTCGCACCGGCCGGCTGGTGGCGGTGCAGGCGGCGGAGCGGCTCATCGGCTACTCGCTCGAGCTCGGGGGAAAGAACCCGATGCTCGTCCTGCAGGACGCCGACGTGGACGCCGCCGTCGATGGCGCGGTGCGCGGCGCCTTCATCGGGGCGGGGCAGGTGTGCGTCGCCATCGAGCGGCTCTACGTGCACGAGTCGCTCGCGGACCGGTTCACCGAACGGCTCGTGGAGCGGGTCAAGGCGATGCGGCTGACCGCGTCGCTGGACTACGACGCCGACATGGGCTCGCTCACGGTGCCCCGCCAGCTCGAGGCGACCGAGGCGCACGTGGGCGACGCCATCGCGAAGGGAGCGATCCTCCTCGCGGGCGGACGCCGGCGGCCCGACCTCGGGCCCCTGTTCTACGAGCCGACGGTGCTCACCGGCGTGACTCCCGACATGCGCATGTGCGCCGAGGAGACCTTCGGTCCCGTGCTCGCGATATCGACCTTCGCCACCGACGACGAGGCGATCGCGCGCGCCAACGACTCGCGCTACGGATTGAATGCGAGCGTCTGGTCGAAGAGCACGGCGCACGCCGTGCGCGTCGCCGCCCGGCTGCAGGTGGGGACCGTCAACGTCAACGAGAGCTACGCCGCCACCTGGACGGCGACGTCGGCGCCCGTGGGGGGAATGAAGGAATCGGGGCTGGGCCGCCGCCATGGCGCGGAGGGGATCCTCAAGTACACCGAGGCGCAGACGATCGCCGTCCAGCGCTTCATGCCGCTCGCACCGCCACCCTTCATTCCCGAGCGCGTGTACTCGCTCGCCATGCCGCAGCTCCTGCGGGTGCTGCGCTGGATACCGGGGCTCCGATGAACGCGATCTTCTTCACGGGCTTCCCGGGCTTCCTGGGGAGCGAGCTGCTGCCGCGCGTGCTCGAGCGCTCGGCCGGCTCCGAGGCGGTCTGCCTTGTCCAGCCGAAGTATGCGCCCCTCGCGCAGGAGCGGCTGGAGCAGATCATCCTGGCGCATCCGCCGCTCGCGGGACGCGTGCGCATCGTCGAGGGCGACATCGCCGCGCCGGATCTCGGGCTCGCCGGCGCTGCCGCGCTGGAGGCGCGCATCGTCGAGATCTTCCACCTCGCCGCGATCTACGACCTCTCGGTCGGGCGCGACGCCGCCATGCGCGTGAACGTCGAGGGGACGCGCAACGTCCTCGCGCTGGCGAGCCGCTGTCCCTCGCTGCAGCGCTTCCAGTACGTGAGCACCTGCTACGTGAGCGGCCGTTACGATGGGACCTTCACGGAGGAGATGCTCGAGGAGGGGCAGTCGTTCAACAATCACTACGAGGAGACGAAGCACCTCGCCGAGGTGGAGGTGCAGCGCGCCATGCGGGCCGGGCTGCCGGCGACGATCTATCGCCCCGCGGTCGTGGTCGGCGACAGCGCGACCGGCGCCACGCAGAAGTACGACGGTCCCTACTTCGTCATCCAGTGGCTGCTGCGCCAGCCTCCCCTCGCGGTCATGCCGGTAGTGGGGGACTCGACGAAGACGCGGTTCAACGTGGTGCCTCGCGACTTCGTGGTGAGCGCGATCGCCTACCTCAGCGCGCGGCCCGAGTCGCTCGGCCGCGTCTACCAGCTTGCCGATCCGGCGCCGCTCACGGTCGACGAGATGCTGCGCGAGATCGGGCGGAGCACGCACCGGCACATGCTTCGCGTGCGGCTCCCGCGGCGCGTGGCCAAGCTGATGATCGACCGGGTGCCTGGTGTCTACCGGCTGATGCGCATCCCGTCGAGCGCGATCGACTACTTCGTGCTCCCCACCACCTTCGGTACCGAGCACGCGCGGCAGGACCTCGCCGGCAGCGGGATCACCTGTCCCTCGTTCCGATCCTACGCCGACCGGCTCATCGCCTTCGTGCGACAGCACCCCGACGTGGGAGCCGCGGCGATGACCTGAGCTGCCCTCAGCCGGTGCGGCGCGGCGTCGTGGCCTTCCCCTCGCGGCGCATGCCGAGCGCGGTGCTGACGAGCGCCACGTGCGAGAAGGCCTGCGGGAAGTTTCCGACCAGCCGGCGGAGGCCGGGGTGGTACTCTTCGGCGAGCAGGCCGAGGTCGTTGCGCACCGAGAGCAGCCGGGTGAAGAGCCGGCGTGCGTCCTCCTCGCGGCCCTGCAGCAGGTAATTGTCGGCAAGCCAGAAGGAGCAGGCGAGGAAGGCGCCCTCGCCGGGAGGGAGGCCGTCATCGGTGAGCGCGCTGTCGTAGCGGTAGACGAAGCCGTCGACGAGCAGCCGCTCCTCGATGGCGCGCACCGTGCCGAGGATCCGCGGATCGGTCGCGGGCAGGAAGCCGACGAGGGGGAGCAGGAGGAGGCTCGCGTCCACCTGGTCGGACCCGTACGCCTGCACGAACGATCCCACTCGCGCGTGCCAGGCGCGGTCGCAGATCTCGTCGTGGATCCGCTGGCGCAGCGCGCGCCAGCGGTCGACTGGTCCCTCCAGCGCGAACTGCTCGGCGCTGCTGACGGCGCGGTCGAGCGCGACCCACGCCATCACCTTGGAATGGGTGAAGTGCTGCGGATCGCCCCGCACCTCCCAGATGCCGTGGTCGGGGAGCGCCCAGCTCTCCTCGAGGTGCGAGACGAGCGCGCACTCGAGCGCCCAGGCCTCCGTGCTTTCCGGCATCCCGCCCAACCGAGCCTGGTGCAGGGCGTCCATGACCTCGCCGAAGACGTCGAGCTGGAGCTGGCCGTGCGCGGCGTTCCCGATGCGCACGGGGTGCGATCCCTCGTAGCCGGTCAGCCAGGGAACCTCCCACTCGAGGAGCTGCCGCTCGCCGGCGAGGCCGTACATGATCTGCACCTGCTCCGGGCTCCCCGCCGCGGCGCGCAGTAGCCAGTCGCGCCAGGCGCGGGCCTCGTCGAAATAGCCGGCATCCATCAGCGCAACGAGCGAGAGCGTGGCGTCGCGCAGCCAGCAGTAGCGGTAGTCCCAGTTGCGCGTGCCGCCGAGCTCCTCGGGGAGCGACGTGGTCGGCGCCGCGACGATCCCTCCCGTGGGGCGGAAGGTGAGCGCCTTGAGGGTCAGCAGCGAGCGGAGCACCGGCTCGCGGAACTCGCCGTCGTAGCTGCAGCGGGCGGCCCACTCGCGCCAGAACGCCTCGGTCTCGCGCAGCGCCGCATGGGGATCGATCGGCGGGGGGGGCGCCTCGTGCGACGGGTTCCAGCTCAGCGTGAAGCAGCGCGTCTCCCCCGCGGCGATGGTGAGCTCGCCGACGCTCGCGAGGTCCTCCCCATGCAGCGGGGTATCGGTGCGCAGCACCACCATGTCGGGACCGGCGATGGCGTGAAGCGTCTGCTCGTCGCCGCGCGTGACCCAGGGGACGATCGCGCCGTAGCCGAAGCGCAGCACCAGCTCGATGCGCATCGCGACGCGGCCGCGCACTCCGGTCACCATGCGCACGAGGTCGGAGCGCGACCCCGCGGGGGGCATGAAGTCGGTGAGCGTCGCGACCCCGTCAGCGGTGGTGAAGGTCGTCTCGAGGATGAGGCTGTCGCCCTTGTAGCGCCGCTCGGAGCGCGCGCGCTCGTCGGCGGGCCCGATGCGCCAGCGCCCGTGTCCGCGGTCTCCGAGGAGGGCGGCGAAGCAGGCAGGCGAGTCGAAGCGTGGCCAGCAGAGCCAGTCCACCGAGCCGTCGCGTCCGACGAGGGCGGCGCTCTCGCAGTCGCCGAGGAGGGCGAAGTCCTCGATGCGTGGCGTCATGCCGGCCGGGGCAGCCGCAGCGTGAAGGTGCTCCCCTCGTCGAGCACGCTCTCGACGAGGAGCTCGCCCCCCATCCCCCGCGCGAGATCGCGGCTGATCGCCAGGCCGAGCCCCACCCCCGCCGCGGGGCGATTGAAGCTCCGGCCCACCTGCGTGAAGGGGTCGAAGATCGTGTCCAGCTTGTCGGCCGGAATCCCCTGGCCGTTGTCCCGCACCCGCAGGCAGGCCCACTGCTCGTCGGCGTCGCAGGACAGCTCCACCCATCCTCCCTTCGCGGTGAACTTGATCGCGTTGGTGACGAGATTGAGCAGGATCTGCCGGACCCGCTCGTCGTCGGCCATCACCATCAGCGCGTCGTCGCACCCGCGCACGCCGTAGCCGATCCCCCGCTCCTCCGCCAGCGGGGCGACCAGTGCCTCGACCCCCAGCAGGAGGGTGCAGGCGGAGAGGGGTTGGATGCGGAACTCGGTGCGCCCCGCCTCGAGCCGTGCGTAGGTCAACACTTCATTGATGAGCGTGAGCAGATGCTCCTGGTTGGTGCTCACCCGTCGCAGCGCCTCGCGCTGATCCTCGGTCACCGGGCCGTGAATCCCCATCGCCATCAGGCTGACGTAGCCGCCGATCGCGTTGAGCGGGGTGCGCAGCTCGTGGCTCATCGCCGCGAGGAACTCCGACTTGGCGCGGTTCGCCAGCTCCGACTCCAGACGCGCACTCTCGCTCACGCTCAGCAGCCGCTCGATCTCGTGGCGCGCCAGCACCTGCTCGGTGACGTCGGTCCCGTGCGCGATGACCCCCGAGCGCGCCCCGCCGGACTCGATGAGCGGCAGGTAGACGAAGTCGAGGTATCGCACCTCCGGCTCGGCGCCCGGCGAACGGACGATGGTCAGCGCGAGCTCGCGCCCCACGAAGGGCTCGCCCGTGGCCATCACCTGGTCGAGCATCTCCTCGAACCCCTGGCCGCGCGCCTCGGGGAGCGCCTCCCAGACCGACCGGCCGATCAGCTCGCGGTGGCCAACGAGCTGGTAATACGCGTCGTTCGCCAGCTCGAAGACGAAGTCGCGCCCGCGCAGCACGGCCAGGAACGACGGCGCGTGCTGGAAGACGTAGCCCAGCCGGGCGCGCTCCACCTCGAGCTCCTCGAGCAAGCGGTCCCGCTCCGCCTGCAGCGAGCGGGTGCTCACCTGCTCCGTCGTCTCGATGCAGTTCACGAGCACTGCGCCGATCGCCCCCGACTCCGTGACGACGGGGCTGTACGAGAAGGTGAAGTAGGCGTCCTCCTCACGTCCGTAGCGGGTGACGCGGAGGCGGAGGTCCTCGAAATAGAGCGTCTCGCCCGCCAGGGCGCGGTCGAACAGGGGGGCGATCTCCTCGCGGATCTCGGCCCAGCTCTCCAGCACCGGCCGGCCCAGCGCGGCGGGGTGCTTGTCGCCGAGGATGACGCGGTAGCCGTCGTTGTAGATCGCTCGCAGCTCCGGCCCCCAGCAGAGACACTGCGGAATCCCCTGCCGGAGCACCATCCCGGCCGCCGTCCGCAGGCTCTGCGGCCACTCCTCGACCGGTCCGAGCGGGGTGGCACCCCAGTCGGTGGTGCGGCCCATCATCCCCATCGCGCTTCCCGCAGGGAAGACGACCTCTGCGGAGAAGGGGATTGGTGCGCTGTCGTGGTGTGGTGGCCGCATCGGGGAAGTCGGAGGGGATCGGCGGTGGGGCGGTGAAGGGCGCCCGGTGTTCGCCCGGGCGTCGTGGTCGGCAAGTCACGTTCCGTGGAGATCAATAAACTGGAATCGGTTCGGCCCGCACCTTGCTTTTGCGCCAGTGCCACCACGGCCAGACCCCTCCGTACTCTCATGATACAAGAGCTCTGCCTCAAGTTGTTCGTGGCTGGTGACTCGCCCCGCGCGCGCGAAGCGGCGGCGAATCTGGCGCGCGCTTGTGCCGAGCTCGCCGACGGGGAGGCCCGGATCGAGACGGTGGACATCCTGCTGGATCCGGGGGCCGCCGACGAGTTCCGGGTGCTGACGACCCCGACCGTCGTGCGGGTGTCTCCGATGCCCCGCCGCCGGGTGACCGGTGATCTTCGCGACGTGAACCAGGTGCTCTCGGCCCTGGCCCTTCAGCCCCGCACTCCGCAACCATGAGCGGCGACGCACTCGTTCCGGTGACCAAGCGCCCGACCGGCATCCTGGGATTCGACGTCATCTCCGATGGTGGTCTCCCCGTCGCCCGTGCCACGCTCGTGGCCGGCTCGGCCGGGAGCGCCAAGACGATCTTCGCGACGCAGTTTCTCGTGTCCGGCATCGTGGACAACGACGAGGCCGGGGTCTTCGTCACCTTCGAGGACCGGGTCGAGGACATCCGCGCGAACGTGCATAGCTTCGGCTGGGACATCGCGAAGTGGGAGGAGGAGGGGAAGTGGCGCTTCGTCGACGCCGCCCCGGATCCCGAGGAGCCAACCGCGGTCGTCGGCAGCTTCGACCTGAGCGGTCTGCTCGCGCGCATCGAGCGCGCGGTGAAGGAGACGAACGCGACGCGCGTGTCGCTGGACTCGCTGAACGCGCTGTTCATCCAGTTCTCCGAGCACCCGATCCTGCGGGCCGAGCTGTTCCGCATCACGACGGTGCTCAAGCGCATGGGAGTGACGGTCGTCTTCACCGCCGAGCGGATCGAGGAGTACGGCGAGGTGACGCGGCACGGCGTCGAGGAATTCGTGGCCGACAACGTCATCATCCTTCGCAACCTGCTGGACAACGAGCGCCGGCGCCGGACGATCGAGATCCTCAAGCTGCGCGGCGCGCCGCACCAGCGGGGCGAGTTTCCCTTCACCATCACCTCGCGCGAGGGGATCGTCGTCCTCCCGCTGTCGGGGATCGAGCTGACGCAATCGTCGTCGACCGTGCGTGTCACGTCGGGCGATTCGAAGCTCGACGACATGTGTGGCGGGGGATTCTTCCGCGACTCCATCACGCTCGTGTCCGGTGCGACCGGCACCGGCAAGACCCTCCTCGTCACGCAGTTCCTGGCGGGCGGAATGCGGTCGGGCGAGCGCTGCCTCCTCTTCGCCTTCGAGGAGAGCAAGGACCAGCTCTTCCGCAACGCCCGCGCGTGGGGCTTCGACTTCGAGGAGATGGAGCGGTCGGGACGGCTCATGGTGGTGAACCGGTATCCCCATGCCATGGCGATGGAGGATCACCTCGTCGAGATGCAGCAGATGATCGCCGACTTCCGGCCGAACCGCGTGGCGGTGGACAGCCTCTCGGCGCTCGAGCGCGTGTCGTCGCTCCGCAGCTTCCGCGAGTTCGTCATCAGCCTCACGAGCTATCTCAAGACGCACGAGGTGGCGGGGCTCTTCACCTCGACGACGCCGAACCTGCTGGGCGGGGGCTCGGTGACGGAGAAGCACATCTCGACCCTCACCGACTCCATCATCCTGCTCCGCTACGTGGAGGCGTTCGGGGAGATGCTGCGCAGCATCGTGGTGCTCAAGATGCGCGGCTCGCAGCACGACTCGCAGCTTCATCAGTACACGATCGACGGGACGGGGATGCACATCGGCGAGCCCTTCCGGCACGTCGTCGGCATCCTCTCCGGCAACCCGCAATTCGATGACGATGGCGAGCGGGGCGACGTCTAGCTCTCCCCCTCCTCCGAACGACGGGGAGGAGGACGTCTCGACGTCGGAGCGCCGCAAGGCGGCGGACCGGCGCGCCGCGCGCCGATCCTCGCAGGCGGTGCTGCGGCAGATCGTCGACCGCCTGGCCGACGGCATCGTCGTCGTCGCCGACGGGCGCATCCGCTTCGCCAACCCGGCGGCGCTCCGCCTGTTCGGCCGCTCGGCCCAGGAGCTCGTCGGCCAGGAGTTCGGGTATCCACTCTCCCTCTCGGAAGCCACCGAGATCGAGATCGTGCGGCGCGGGGGAGGGATCGTCGTTGCCGAGCTCCGGCTGGTCGACGCGGCGTGGGAGGAGGAGCCGGCCACCCTCGTCTCGCTGCGCGACGTCACCGAGCGCAAGCACGCCGAGGAGCGCGACCGGCAGCTCGAGCGCGAGCGGACGGCGCGCGCCGAAGCCGAGGCGGCGAACCAGGCCAAGTCGGAGTTCCTCGCCGTGATGAGCCATGAGCTGCGCACTCCGCTCAACGCGGTGCTGGGCTATTCCGAGCTGCTCGATCTCGGGGTCGGCGGCTCGCTCACCCCCGAGCAGCGCCAGCAGGTGGGGCGCATCTCGGCGAGCGGCAAGCACCTGCTCGGGCTGGTGAACGAGATCCTCGACCTGGCGAAGGTGGAGGCGGGACGGCTCTCCGTGGAGCGCCGGCCGGCGAGCGTCGCCGAAGTGGTGGAGGCGGCGGTGGTGCTCTCGCAGCCGCAGGCCGAAGCGCGCGGGATCGCGCTGTCTGTCGCCGACGACGCCGATCAGCCGCTGCAGTTCCTCGGCGATCGCGACAGGGTGCTGCAGATCCTTGCGAACCTGCTGTCGAACGCGACGAAGTTCACCGAGCCGGGCGGCGAGATCCGCGTGCAGGTATCGTCACGTCGCGAGGTGGAGTCGCACTATCTGCACGGGGCGGGGCCCTGGATCGCCATGAGCGTGATCGACAACGGCATCGGGGTGGCGGCGGAGCAGCAGGACATGATCTTCTCGCCCTTCGTGCAGGCCGAGGCCGGCCACACCAGGCAACGCGACGGGACCGGTCTCGGCCTCACGATCAGCCGGCGTCTCGCGCGGCTGATGCGCGGCGACGTCACGGTGAAGAGCGTGCCGGGCGACGGCTCGCAGTTCACGCTCTGGCTGCCCGCCGTCGCGGCGGCGGAGTCACCCGGTGGGCCGGCTTCGGACCGTGGTGCCGAGGCGTCGATCGTACCGCGCACGCGGGGGCTCGCCGAGTTCGGGGAG
>JBBQJC010000071.1:0-16446 GCA_038325515.1 Gemmatimonadales bacterium
GCCGCCGCCGCCGCCGCCGCCCGAGCTCCGCCTCCGGCCCCACCCCCACCCCCAGCCCCATTGGCCCGCACCCAGGCCGCATGCGCCGCGGCCGCGCCCGAGCCCGAGCTCCAGCCCCAGCCCGAGCCTCCATGCTCCGGCGCTCTCCACCCCTCCCGCACCCCATACCGGAACGAGAACCCCTCCTCCGTGAACCCCAGCCAGTACCCGCCCACCATCATCCCCACCACCACCAGCGAAATCCCCATCAATCGCCACACCACCCACTTCAACGTCCGCGTCGGATACTCCGCCCTGAACCGGGCGATCTCCACGCGCATGGCTTCGTTCTCCCCCTCCAGCCGCTCGATCACGGCAATCGTCTCCGCCGACCCCACGCGCCGCGCATAGGCAGCCCCCACCACTCGGCGCGCCCGCTCAGGACTCGTCATCGCCCGGCATCTCCGCCCCCGTCCTCACCAGACGGGCCCTTCCGTCCCCGCTCCTCACCCCACGCATCCCACATCCGGCAGATCAGCACCCGGTGCAGGTACGCAACGTCCTCCTTGCTCCGCAGGTCGTAGCGCGTCGGATCCGCCATCCACAGCCCCATCCGCGCCTCCTGCAGCAGGTCCTCCTGGTCCGCCCTGCTGTCCGACACGCGGCTTGCGAATGCCGTCATCGACTTCTCCACGATCCGCCACGCGCTAGCGAACGCCTGCACGCTCTCCGCCGTCACCGGCACCGTTGGAGGCGCCAGCGGGTCCACCCGCACGGCGGTCACGCCGTCCTCCGCACGATCAGCGGCGCCTGCGCCAGTTGCGGCAACAGCACGTCGCGGAACTCCATCGCCGTCCAGCGCAGGTAGCGGTCGCCCTGCGCGGCACTCAGCCGGCGGCGCACCCGCATGCTGCGCCCTCCCCGCCGCCGCCCGAGGGCGTCGGTGTCCCCCTCCAGCGTGTAGACGTCGTGGTACGGATGCGTGGGGCTGAACCGCCCGCTCGCCAGCACCTCCACCACGATCCCCACGTGCACCACGCTCTTCACCCTCGGCGCCCACTGGAGAAAGATATCCCCCGCCCTCGGCTCGTCGCGCAGCGCCCCGTACAGCGTGCCGTACGTCGCCATCTCCCCCGCGGTCAGCCCATGCGGCAGCGGCCACGCCGACGTCCGCGCCTTCGGGTCGTAGTGCGACCAGTAGCCGCAGTGCTGCACGAACGTCACGTCGGTCGACATGGCCCCGTCGGTGGCGGCGCGAGTCCCCTCCGAATCTCCAGCGATGCGCGGATCCTCGAACGGCGCGCCCATCGCCACAAGCGCGCCCGCGGTGCTGAGCAGTAGCTGCGTCGAAAACCGGTACATGGTTCACCTCTCCTGTGTGCTGTGAGGTGCTGCCGGCGCTCCACCTTCGCATCAAATAGGAAGGGAGCGCACCCGACGGCGGAAACGCAGCGCGTCGTGATGGGCCCGGGTGCGGATACCTCGCACACTCGGCGGCGCACGCGGCGACCCGTCACACGTCCGGCGATGAAGCGCGCGCGCTGCAGGCATGGAGACCTGGTGTGGCGACACGACGACGTCTGGCGTGGGTCCGCGGCTTCGCGAAGCGCCGAGATCAGGCTGTACGGGCGGCAGCCTCGCCGAGTTTCGCGAACCGATGACGCGGACGTGACGCCGGCAATGATTGCCTATTGACTTGAACCGTGCCACCGCAGTGTGGGAGATCAGGAAAACGATCTCCTTTCCGCGCGAACACGAGGTCGCTCCCGGCCTGCCGGGCCGTCCCCCCCGCACGCCGCTCGGCTCGCGCCGCCCAGCCCGCGTCATCCCCCCGTCACGCCCCCGTCGGCGATGCACATCACGCCGGCGGCACAGTCCAGCGGGCCGATGACGCCGTCGAGCTGACCTCGACCATCGCCGAGCGAAAGTCATCACCCGCTCGGCTCACCCAAACAGCCGTCTACTCTACCGCAATCATCCGTTCAGGCACGCCGGCGGTTCCGCATCCCATCACGACCACTCGCGGCCGGATGCAGTCCGCCATCGCGCTCGCGCCGGTCGGCCACCGCCGCACGTCACCCGGTCGAGGCAGGACGACGACCACCAGGGCTATGACGCCAACCGGTCACGCGCCGGTGACGCCCACTCCGCATCGCACCGTCACCACGCTCGCGCGAACGCCGGCCGTCGCTGCGACGACGCCAGCCACGGCGCCGCGCACGATCACCACTAAAGGGCTGGCTCCGGCCGCCGTCCCTCGCACGACGCCCACTCCGCCTCCAACGCCCACCGGCGTCGGCATCGCGCGAATCGCACGCGCTGAAGCATCGACAATCCCGGCGGCGACGCTCGCCACCTCGCCAGCCACCACCACCGCTTCGCCAGCAGCGCCAACCACGGCGCATCGCACCTCGAACGAGATGCATCGCACCACGAACGAGATGCATCGCACCTCGAACGAGATGCATCGCACCACGACCGAGACGCATCGCACCACGAACCAGACGCATTGCACCACGACCGAGACGCATCGCACCACGAACCCCACGCATCGCACCACGAACGAGACGCATCGCATCCCCATCGGCAGTCACACGGCGCACTGCCGCTGGCGTTCCACCCATCGCGCCGTCACACACGGGAGAGCACCATGCAGACGCAACAGGGCAACACATTCCAGTCGCTCCGCGCCGTTCGGGACTTCCTCGACGAGCACGCCGCCCGGCTTCCCGAGATCGCCGCCAGCGGTGCGCGGAAGAAGCTCGACCTCGTCATCGCCGACCTCGTCGGCCACACCACGGTGCAGGACAGCAGCGCCAAGTTCTCGCAGACCGACACGAAGCGGACACGGGCCCTCCGAGCGGACCTCGTCCGCAATCACATGGCGCCCATCAGCAGGATCGCCCGCGTCGAGCTGCCGCACACCCACGAGCTGATCCCGCTTCGTTCCCCCCGCGGCGCGCCGTCCGTCGAGCGCATCGCCGCCTCGGCCCGCGGCATGGCCCAGGTCGCCGCGGCGCACGCCGGCGTCTTCATCGACTCCGGGCTCCCCGGCGACTTCGTCGCCCGCCTCAACGCCGCCACCGACGAGATGCTGCAGTCGATCGACCTGCGGTCGCGCAACGAGGGACGGAAGAGCAGCGCCACCACCGGCGTCCGCGTCAAGCTCCGCGCGGGACGGCAGCTCGTGCACATCCTCGACGGCTTCATCCGCGTCGCGCTGCAGGACGACGAGCTTCTCCTCTCGGAGTGGAACAAGGTCAAGCGCGTGGTGCGCACCGGTGTCACCCCGGCCTCGGCCTCGGCACCTGTCCCGGCACCCGCACCTGCACCTGCACCTGCACCTGCACCTGTACCAGCCGCGACCGCGGCCGCCTGACTCACTCACTCAATCACGCAGGAGGTTCCATGTACGCCAGACAGAAGGGCCCCAACATCTGGGTAGTCTCCCGCCATGGCCGCTACTCGGTCAGGGTCGAGGGCCACCCCGGCGATCTCATCCCGCCGCGCAACCAGCGCCTCGCCATCAGCATCGCGCGCGCGATCGCCAGGGCCAACGGCAGTGAGCTCATCGTCCAGGGCAGGGACGGTCGCATCCGCGCTCGCGACAGTCACGGCGCCGACCCCTTCCCGCCCAGGGGGTGACGTCATGACCATCACCAGACCGGCAGTCTCCGCGATGAGCCGCGTGGTAATTCTCGCCTTCGTCGTCGGCATGACTCGGCAGCTCTGGCAGGACTGCATCGCCGGGTGGCCCGTTGCCACCCTCGCCATCGCCGTCCTCCTGGCGCTCCCCGTCATCGCCGCCCTCGAGCGCGCGGCCCCCGCGCAGATCATCGCACTGCTCGGCAGGCTAGGTCCCCGCACTGGGGGTCAGGTTCGTTGAACCATCGGGATGACAGCTCCGTCGCGACGGAGCTGTCATCCCGTTTTGGGTCCCGTTTGGGGGTCAGGTTCGTTGAAACCCCTCCCGCCACTTCCGCCCCACCGCGGTTGACCGGCGGGCGTCCTTGAGGCCGGCGCGGTGTCTACGTGCATCGCGCCGGCCCCATGCCTCACCCTCCGCGAAATCCCTCGCTTCGCCGGGAGATGGGGAGATGGGGTCAGGTTCGTTGAACCAGAATCAACGAACCTGACCCGTCCTCCTCATCCTGGCCGTGCGCCGCAAGCCGTAATTCAACGAACCTGACCCTCGTCTGTTCGCGCTACGACACCCACAGCCCAACGAGCTTCCGCACCCCCCACCGCCCATCCCTTCGCCGTGTCAGCCACACGACGATCCCCGCGCCGCACCGCCCGCCGCAGTGATACTCGTAATACACCAGCGCCTCCCCGCCATCGGAGCTGAACGCGACAGGCGAGAATGCCGAGTATCTGCGCTGTCCCGGATACCGCCGCGCGAACTCCTCCCATCCTCGGCGCGGACCCCCGGCGAAGAGCTCGCGCAGCGTCGCCTCCGTGAGGATCCTGACAGGTCGCGGCAACGGCAGTGATGCGCTCGAACGCTTGGCGCTGCTGATCGTCTCGAGCGCCGCCGGCAGGCCCGAAGGAATCGAATCGAGCTGCGCGCGCCAGCTGGCAGCGCCGCCCCGCGGCACGCAGATCGTCAGCGTGCTGTCGGACACCAGAAGCGTCTCCGGAAGCGGGTGCTGGTAGAGGGAATCGATGAGCGCCGCGTAGACCGCCGCCTCGGACGGACTCGTCGCTTCCGGCACGCGCGCCATCGCGCATCCGCCGCACGTGAGCAGGATCAGCAGCGCCCTCACTCTACTCGACCCTCGCATCGGCACGCTCGCGACGCCCCAGCCGGCCCGCTCCCGCCTCCGGCCCCCGGCCGAGCGCCGGCGCCCCCCGCGCGCCGGAGCCGAGCGAGGCGTCCGGCCCCGCCTCCTCGCTCTCACGCCGCCGCGCCACCAGATACAGCACGATGCAGGTCCCCACCAGCAGCATCAGCAGATCGGGTAGCAGCGCATTCATGTCCCGCTCGGGCGCCGAGACGTAGCGGCGCACCGCCGTGCCGTTCTCCGCCGGGAATTCCCGCTCCGCGAGCCGGTTCGCCAATCGACGCAGCAGCGGTTGCGACGGCGCACTACCCGGGCTGTAGCGGCCGAGCTCGAGCTCGCGCGTGATCGGCTGCTCCACCCCGTTTGGCCCGGCCACGAAGATCCAGATGCTCGCGTGCCTCGGCGCGTACGCGATGTCCAGCGCCGCCAGTCCCAGACTCGCTACCATCGTCAGACGCAGTAGTGCTTTCCTCACGCTCGCACGCATCGCCACTCCATGTGATAGGACGTCAGCGCCCGCGATGTCCACACGTCATGTACTGCCCCGTGTCCGGCGCGTCGAGGAAACTGCATGCGAGCCCGGAAGCAGGCGAGCCAGTTGGCGGCAACACCGCGCGGTTCGTGCCCGATGACAGCCGACGGTGCGATAATGCGCTCAGCTGTCCGCGGCGCCGACTTCCGCGAGCGCCACTGCGCTCGCACTCTGCCGTCTCCGCAGCATGATCGCCAGCATCAGCATGAAGAGCGGCGCGGTGACCGCCCATGGAAACCCGAGAAACAGCAGCGTGTTGGAGAACGTCGGAGAGAAGTAGACGATGCCGATCAGGACAGCTGTGGGGTCAGGTTCGTTGAAACCCCCCCGCCACGTCCGCCCCCCACGGTTGCCCTGACCGGGCGTCCCTGAGCCCGGCGCGGTGACCACGTGCATCGCGCCGTCCCCATGCCTCACCCTCCGCGAAAGGCCTCGCTTCGCCGATCCCCGCCCTGCGTCCGCGGCGGCAGCGAACGCTCGAACCGCGTCGCGAGCGGCTCAACAAACTCCTCCCCGCCCACGACGGTGCGCGTGTGCGTCGCCCGCCGAACGGCGGCGAGCGCCTCCTCCTCCAGCGGCTCCGTCAGCAGCCCGCGGTACGCGGCCTGGCGTTCCTCCGCCGTCGCGCCGAGTGCCTCATACCGCGGATGCGGCGTGATCAGCGCGTCCTCGGCGCCCCACGCGTTGCACAGCACGCTCGACCACGCGTGATCTTCAGGCCGCGACACCATCTGCGCGCGCACCGGATTGAGCTCGATGTACCGGTGGCAGGTCAGCAGGTACCGCTCGCTGTCGATCACGGCCGATCGATACCGCCCTTCCCACAGCGTGCCGGTCCGGCGATGCCGTCGGTTGAACCAGCGCGCGTAGCCCTGCGAGAGCTCCTTCATGAGACGCGCCGCCCCGCTCGCGTCGGCGGGGGTCACCAGGAGATGGACGTGATTCGTCATCAGGACGTACGCGTGAATCGCGCATCCCGCGTCCGCCGTCGCCGTCTGCAGCAGCGCGCGGTACGTCTTCAGCTCCTCCGGCGCGAGGAACACCGGCGACCGGTTGTTGCCGCGCTGCATCAGATGGAGCGGTTCGCCCGGAACGACGAGACGCGGCTGGCGAGACATGCCGCACCTTCGCCGAAAAGCACGGCACGCGCGTCATCGGAATCGCGCGCGGATGATCGTAATTCAACGAGCCTGACCCCGAACCTCCCCGAACCTCCCCGAACCTCCCCGAACCTCCCCCCGACCCTCCGCCCCCATCACCACTCTTGCCCAATCTGATATACTGCTATATATCACCATATGCACCTGCACGTCTCCCCCGCCGACGACCTCCCCATCTACCGCCAGATCATGCGGCAGATCGTCGACGCCATCGCCGGCGCCCGCCTCGCCCCCCTCGACCGCCTCCCGAGCCATCGCGAGCTCTCCGAACAGCTCGTCATCGCCCCGCTCACCGTCAAGAAGGCCTACGACGAGCTCGAGAAGCTGGGCTACGTCCTCCAGGAGCACGGCCGCGGAACGTTCGTCGCCGCCCGCCCCCCCCGCGCTACAAGGGCCGAGCAGAGTGCCAGGCTGAACGTCGCCGCGAACACCCTCCTGCGTGAAGCCCGTCTCGCCGGTCTCGGCTTTCACGCGGTAGTGGCCCTGCTCGAGCGCGCCGACCGCCGCCTCACCCACCACCCCAGACGGAACGCGGTATGACCACCGTCCCTGTCCTCCAGTTCGAACACGTCGCCCGCGGGTACGCCACCTACGTGCGCCCGGTCATCGCCGACGTCTCCTTCGCGATCGGCCGCGGAGAGGTGGTGGCCTTGCTCGGCCGCAACGGCTCGGGCAAGACGACGCTCGTCAACCTCGCGATGGGAATGCTCCACCCCGACGCGGGCACGGTGCGGCTGTTCGGGCTCTCGCCCACCGAGCACCCGGTCGCCGTCAAGCGGCGCGTGGGATACGTGGCCGAGGACCAGATGCTGCCGCCGACGATGACGGTGCCGGAGATCCTCGCATTCCACAGGGCGGTCTTTCCCACCTGGGACGCCGTACTGGAGAGGCAGCTCCTCGATCGATTCGCCTTCCCGGTCCGCCCGTATCCCATCGACGTGCTCAGCAAGGGACAGGCGCGCCAGCTCGCACTCATCTGCGCGGTCTGCCACCGTCCCGAGCTGCTGATCCTCGACGAGCCGGCGGGCGGGCTGGATCCCGCGGCGCGCCGCGAGTTCCTCGAGACGTCGATCCAGCTCCTCAATCGCGAAGGCACGGCGATCCTCTTCTCCTCGCACCACATGACCGACGTCGAGCGGCTCGGCGGCCGGGTCGTGGTGCTGAACGACGGATGTGTGGCACTCGACGAGCCCCTCGACGCGCTCCGCGAGTCGCACTGCGTCGCCATGATCCCGCGCTCGAGCGGCGTGAGCTCGGCAGCGATCGGGGAAGTGGCCGGCTGCCTCCACGTGCGCGGCGTGCTCGGCGAATGGCACGCGGTGTTCCGTGGCCCGCCGAGCGCCGTCGCGGATCTCCTGCGCGGCTCGCTCCACCTCGCCGACATCTCGTGCACGAGCGTCCCGCTCGAGGAGCTCTTCATCGAACTCCTCGGCGACGAGCGGCTTGCCGGCACAGGAGCGGCATGATCGCCCGTCTGGTGAGTTGGCACCTTCGTCAACGCGAGCCGGCGCGCTACGTGCTGTTCGCCAGCGCGGTGTTGGTCGTGCTGCCCTTCCTCCGTGCACTGCCGCTGGTCGCGCTGATCTCCCTCATGGGATGGAGGGTGGCGCCGCGCCGCATCACGGCGTTCGAGACGGCGCTGCCGATCTCGGGCCGCGATCTGGTCATGGCGCGGATGCTGGCGACGCTGGCGCTGGTGATCGTCCCCATCGTTACATGGAGCGCGATGGTGCTCTTCCGGGGGAACGGGGACACGCCGCACGCGCTGATCGTCGCCGTCTTCGCGCTCGCCACGCTCGACGTGCTCGGCTCCTTCGCGGTCGGTCGTGGCTCGCCGAGCGCTCGCTCGGCAGCGTCGGTGCTGGCCGCCATCGCGATCGCCGGTGGCGTCGCGATCTGGCGCCTTCCCCATTCCGTCGCCACTGCACTCTTCGCGCTCGGCAGCATCGCGTCCCTCGCCGTGCTCTGGACCAGCGACGCCGCTGTCCCGCAACTCGCTCCGGCGGGACGCCTGGCCGCGAAGTCGCATCGGCTCGGCCACCGGCCCCGTGTCACGGCCGCCGGCACGATTGCAACAGCCTCGACCATCTCTCACGCGAGACTGGCATGGGCCGTCGCTCGCTCGACGTTCGGGTGGAACCCCGTGCTGTTCTGGGTGCTCCTCCTGCTCGAAGCGGCCGTCGGCGACCCGCTCATCTTCGCCTGCATCGCGTTCGTCGTCCTCCCCGGCCCGATCCGCTCGCGCACGCGATGGATGATGGCGATGCCGCTTTCCAACCGTGCCCGCCTGCTCGCGATAGTAGTGCCCTCCGTCCTCGTCACCTCCCTCTGCATCGGCATTGGCACGGCGGCGCGCAGCGCGGGCATCCCGAGGTTCGAGTCCCTGACGGCCGGCGCTCCGTCGACCTCCTCCACCGGCCAGTGGTTTCCCGATCGAACCGCGGTGCGCTTCGATCACTGGCGGCGCGCGCCGGTCGGCGTCCCTCCCGCGATCGTCGCTCCATGGGGTGAGCGCGTCGCCGCAGACACGGCGTCAATCCTTGGCAGAGTCTTGTACAACCCCTTCACGTCGAGGGAGGAAAGCAGCCCGCACTTCGTGGAGTGGCAGTTCGAGCGAGCGACAGCGGAGGTTTACGGCATGCCGCTCACGTTGGCGCAGTACGATGCCGGCGCCAGGCCACATCGACGGTGGGACGCGAGGTGGTGGCTGACGAGCGCCGCCGCGCTCCTCACGCTGGGTCTGGCGGTCGTTTTCCTCGGCACGCCCCGCTACGAGCGGAAGGCGCACCTCGTGCGAACGGTTTGGTTGCAGATGCTGCCAGCGTTCGCCCTCCTCGCATCGCAGATGTACCGCGTTCGCGGCGGCGCTGTCGTGGAGCCTCTCCTTCACGACGCGCTTCGGGACCTCACTCTCGCCCTCCCGGCTGTCCCCATTCTCGCACTGCCACTCGTCGCGGTGCCGGTCGTCATCGTCTACCTGCTCCTCGTGCGGCGCTTCGCGGAGTGTGATGTGGGCCTCGTCAGCAAGCCGGTGTCGTCGGCCGGGCGGACGCAGGTGCCGTGAGCGCCCTCCGCCCAGCGCGCTGGATTCGGTCGTCGCCCGCCTCGGCAGCTGGTATGGGAACGACGCGATGGAGCTGATCGAGATGGGGATGGAGTTTCAGCCAGGGCGCAGGCCGCTATGAGAGGCCTTCACGTAGCTTGATGCCGTCGAGCCCGCGCTGGAGCACGACCCTACTGCTCGGGTCGGCCGCGAAAGTGTCTGCTAGTGTTGATGATGGTGACGGCGCCGGGCCGGCTCGCGGCCCAGGCGGCGACTCGAACTCCAGGAGTGCGCAATGTCGTCTGGTTCCGCGAGGGATCTTCCAATGGACACCGCAGTGTCGGGCGTTCCGCGCTTCGTGCTCCGGCTCGAGGGCCTGGCGGTCCTCGTCGCTGCCGTCATCGGCTATGGCACGCTCGGCGGATCATGGGTCCTGTTCGCCGTACTGTTCCTGGTTCCGGACATCAGCATGACCGGGTACCTGGGTGGTCCACGAGCTGGCGCCATGACGTACAACGTCGTGCACAGCTATGTGGCACCGGCGGCGCTCGCCGGACTGATGGCGAGCGGCGTCCTCCCGGTGCACTGGGGGATCTGCGTGATCTGGGTCGCCCATATCGGCTTCGACCGGGCGCTCGGCTACGGGCTCAAGTTCGCCGCCGCCTTTCGAGACACGCACCTGGGGCTGCTCGGAGCGGGACGGATGGGCGTGTCGCAGCTCTAGTCGAGAGAACGCGTAATGCCCGATGGCCGAGCGTCGTCCTGCCCGGGCTGTGTTGGAGCACTGACGCTCCGATTACCTCGCGTCGAGGTCGGCCTTCGCCTGCTCCCACGAGATGGGCGCCTCGCCCCGCTCGATCACCTGCTCCATCAGCAGCAGGTCGGCGCGGTCCTCGAGCTCCTCGAACCGCGCGAGATCCTCGGCAGAGATGACGGCGGCGAAGTCCTTCCCGTGCCGCTGCAGCATCACGCGCTGATTGCCATGGGCCACCTCGTTGAGGATCTCCGAGAACTTCTCTCGGGCCTGACTCGCCGGTAGTCGAATCATCGGTCGAATGCCTCGAACATGCGGGACTGTCCTCGTCGGCGGAGCCGAAACCACTCACGACAGCCGGCGCGGGCCGTGCGCTCTGCCGGAACGCAACGAGATTGGCACGGAGTGCCGAACCTGGCGCCGAAAAGACGGTTCTGCGGTGCAATCGGCTCTCGAGATACTAAGCGCAATCGATACAATTCGTACAACGGTGTGAGGAGGGCGCTCACGACTCGTGATCGTGGTTCCCACTGACACCTAGGGTCCCTTGACCCGTCATCGCAATATTGCTAACTTCATCAATCCAGACGATATGCCGCTGAAACCGCTCCTCTGGGTCGGTGGAAGCAAGAAAGCGCTCGACGGCATCCCCGAGGATCGAGCGCGTACGACGGCGTTTCAAGGCGGCGAAGCAGCACCACGACGAGCACTGTCCATCGTCACGGAGAACGCGATGACTGCAAGGGCGAAGCGCGCGAAGACTGAGGAGCGCGTCGAGATCGAGGCCGGCAGCGGCAACGTCTTCGAAGACCTGGGTCTGCCCGATGCCACCGCACGCTTGGCGAAGGCAGAGTTGGCGCGAGTGGTCCGCGGAGTCATTGCGGACAGGAAATGGACTCAGCGCAAGGCAGCCAGCGTCCTCGGCATCGCCGCTCCGGACGTCTCGGACTTGATGCGCGGGAAGCTGGCTCGGTTCAGCCAGGAGCGGCTCGAGCGCTTTCTCAACGCACTGGACCTGGATGTCGTGATTCGGGTGGGCCCGCGCGCCAAAGGCAAGGCGCAAGCAGACGTCTCGGTGGAATTCGTGGGCGCGGCATGAAGAGGAGCTGCTCGCACTCGGCGACGCGGGCCGGTCATCGTCGAACGCCCACGTCAGCGTCGTCGCCGCCGTCGTCTCACGTGAGGACAAGTACCTCGTCTGCCAGCGTCCAATGAACGAGCGTCACGGCGGACTCTGGGAATTCCCCGGCGGAAAGATCGAGCAGGGCGAATCACTGCTCGAAGCCAGGAATCGCGAGCTGGTCGAGGAGCTGAGTGTGGCCGTCGTGCGGGTGGGCGAACCGCTCTTCAGCGACTGACCCGGCCTTCACCTGCTCGCACGAGATGGGCACCGTATAGCTGGCGGCCCTACGCCACGGCCAGCTTGCGAACGCGCAGCCGCTTCCGCGACCGCTCTGCGAGCCAGAGATCGTGTTGCATCTGCTGCCGTAGCCAACTCTCTGCCGTCGTGTCGAAGGCGATCGACAGCCGAATCGCCATCTCGGGGCTGATACCAGCTCGCCCATTCAGGATCGCCGACAACGTGTTTCGGCTCACGCCAAGCGAGTCGGCGGCCTCGGTGACACTCAACTGCAAGGGCGACAAGCAGAGTTCGCGGAGAATCTCGCCGGGATGCGGGGGCTGGTGCATGCGGATCGGCTTCATCAATGGTAGTCCTCGTAGTCTACATCCGTGACGTCTGACCCTTCGAATCGAAACGTCACCCGCCAATTGCCACTCACGCTGACGGCCCACGTGCCAAGGCGGGTGCCCTTCAGCGGATGGAGGCCGAGGCCGGGGAGACCCATATCTCGGGGTTCCACGGCCACACCGAGTCGTCCGAGAATCAACCGCAGGCGGGCTGCATGCTTGCCTTGAATCCCAGCGGTAGAGCCGGCGCTGAAGAACCGTCCCAGACCCTTGTGCCGGAACCGGATGATCGTCATGCCAAAGTGTAACGTGTAACGTGGCAGTGTGCAACCCGGAGGCCAGCCTGGTAGACACGCAGCACCACGTCGTCGAGCTCACGGGGCTGTCCGGATTCAGTCGCCCGGTAGTCGCCCTCGCCTCAGCAGCTCCTCCGTCCGCTCGTCCCCCCGCCCTCCGAAATACTTCTCGAGCACCCGCTCGAACACCGACCCCCCCTCCCGCTCCGCCACGCACTGGAACAGCGTCGCGCACGACCGCAGCTTCAGGTCATCCGGCGATCCAAGGATCTCTCGCGCCGATCGCCCATCGATCGCGAGCACCGCCTCCGCGCACTCCGTCAGCCGCGCACCGAGCACCGGATGCCGCAGGTACGCCTCCGCCTCGGAAAGATCCGCGATGGCGTAGCGCCTCGCCATCTCGCTCTGCCCGAGCCCGGCGAGCTGCGGAAAGACGAACCACATCCAGTGGCTCTCCTTCTTCCCGCGCCGAAGCTCGGCGAGGGCAGTCCGATAGACGTGTGCCTGCGCCTCCACGAATCGACCGAGGTCGTGCGTGCCGTCATCGTGCATGTCGCCTCGCAAGCGTGACTCGGCTCGCCAGTTCGATCCCTGCGACATCTACCACATCACGATCCTCCCCGCCGGGAAATGCGATGGCGTCCCAGCCCCCGCCGCCAGCACGCCCCGCAAGCAGCGATCCGCCCCTACTGCCTCCCCGCCTCCCGCGCCCAGAGCGCCTGCAGCGTCGTCTTCGGCTGCCGCGAGATCAGCACGTCCAGCTCACGCTCCTCGCTCACCGACCACGGACTGGCGAGGTGCGCGAAGCTCCGCACGTCGCCGAAGAACCGGCGCATCCCCTCGGCGCGCTCGCCGATCGAGACGACCACTCGCCCCGGCCTGTCACCCGGCCCGAAGTACCAGAATGAGCCGGCGGTGCTGACCACGGGCGGCAGCGCGTACCGCTCGCGGTAGAACTCCGCCGCGCCGGCTTCACCGTAGTTGCTGCCGACGATCACCGCGTCGCGCTGCTCGCCGGGCGTGAGCGAGCGATAGGCCGCGCGCAGCGCCTGCGCCCGCTCCTCCCAGCCGAGCATGTCCGCGTAGTCCTGCGGCAGCCTGTCGTAGCTGCCGTGATTGGTGCGCACCGCCGCGCCGATGCCGAGCCGCGTCAGGTACCGCGCCGTCGCTTGGGGCGAGAGGATCGGCATGCCGATCGGCACGGCGACGATGCCGAGCAGCACGACGCCGGCGAGCGTCGCCACGCGCAGCGCGGTGCCGAGCCCCGGCCGGCGCACCCGCTCCAGCACCACGCCGCCCGCGGCGAGCAGCGTCGGGTAGATGGGGCCGGCGTAGTACGACTTGCCGTGCATCAGGAGCAGCAGCAGGAAGGCGATCGCGCACGAGAGACCGGCCACGCGATACGTGGACAGCGCCCCGCCGCGAACGAGCGCCACTGCGCCGGCGACGGCAACCCCGAACGACACGGGGCCGATCAGCAGGAGCTGGTCGGCGACGAACGACAGCCAGGTCACGTGGGTGAGCTGCGTCGCCTCCAGGTCCTGCAGTTGCGCGGTGACGGGGAAGCCGAGCCGGACCTGGCCGACGATGCTCGCCGCGCCGATGACGACCATGATGGCCGCCGCCATCCACGGCCATTGCGTGAGCAGCGTGCGCCGCCAGCTCGTGAGGCACAGCGCCACGAGCAGCCCGACGCCGATGAACGCGATGCTGAACTTGGTGAGGAGGCCGAAGCCGAGGGCGACCCCGACGAGCAGCCACCAGCGGTCGTCTCTCGTCCGCGCCAGCCGGACGATCGCGAACAGGGCGAGCGTCCACCAGATCTGGTCGAGGATCACGGGCTGGAAGAGCGTGCTCGTACGCATGATCATCGGCGCGCAAAGCATCGCAACGGCGGCGAACGTCTGGGCGAAGCGCCCGCCGCCCAGCTCGCGCGCGATCATGGCGGACAGCGCGATCAACACGGCACCCTCGAGCGCGGGGAACAGCCGCACCGAGGCCAGGCTGTCGCCGAAGATCCCGCGGCTCGCGTTGGCCAGCACCGCGATGAGGGGCGGGAAGTCCATGCGCCAGAAGCGCAGGTGCCGCCCCATGCTGAAGTACAGGAGCTCGTCGCGGTGCACGCCGAACTGCGTCACCGCGAGCACGTACAGGTGCAGCGCGAGATGAACCGCGACGACGACGCCGATCAGGCGAGTGACGTCATGCCTTTCTTCTTGCATGGACGGTGCGTGAGGTTGGGGTAGGCCACCTGATCTCGCTGCCTGTCGAGCTCCCGAGCCGCTTCACCGGAGGCTTGGTCCCCAAATGGTAACCCCTGCGCCATGCATCATGGGCAGAGTGTCCGGCGTGCCGCGGGCCCAAGATGAAACGCCCCCCGCACGTCGTCCAGCACGCCCGCCGCGACCTCGCGCGCCCTCGCGCTGCCCCGCTCCACGACCGCGAGCACCTCCGCCGGATCGGCCGCGAGCGTCGCGCGCCGCGCACGGATCGGGGCGAGCAGCGACTGCAGCAGCTCATCGAGCCGGCGCTTGAGCGCCGCGTCTCCCAGCCCCCCGCGGCGGTAGTGCGCCTCCAGCTCGTCCACCGCGGCCTGGTCGGGGTCGAAGGCGCGGAGGTGCGCGAAGACGACGTTCCCTTCAACGCGCCCCGGGTCGCTCGCGCGCAGGTGCCCCGGATCGGTGAACATCGCCCGCACCGCGGCGCGGATCTCGTCCGGCGTTGCCGAGAGCGAGATGGCGTTGCCGAGCGACTTGCTCGCCTTGCGGCCGTCCACGCCGGGAAGGCGCGGCGTGCTCGAGAGGAGGGCGCGACACTCCGGCAGCACGGGGCGCCCCGCAAGGTGCGCCAGCCGCCGCACTATCTCGTTCGTCTGCTCGATCATCGGCCGCTGGTCCTCCCCCACCGGCACGAGCGTCGCGCGGAAGGCGGTGATGTCGGCGGCCTGGCTCACGGGGTACGTCAGGAACCCCGCCGGCACGTCGCGGGCGAAGCCGCGCAGCTCGATCTCCCCCTTCACTGTCGGGTTCCGCTCCAGCCGCGCCACGGTCACGAGGTTCAGGTAGAGCACAGTCAGCTCGGCAAGCTCCGGGATCGCCGACTGCAGTGCGATCGTCGTGACGTCGGGGTCGATCCCGACGGCCAGGTAGTCGAGCACGACGGTCAGCACGTTGCGCCGCACGTCGGCCGCGCGCCCGGCGTTGTCGGTCAGCGCCTGCAGGTCGGCGACGAGGACGACCTGGTCGTGGTAGTGCTGCAGGCGCACGCGATTCTGCAGCGAGCCCGCGTAGTGGCCGAGGTGGAGCGGGCCGGTGGGGCGGTCGCCGGTGAGGATCGTCTCGCGCGGCGAAGCATCAGCCATGCTCGGCATGGACGACGCGCTTGGCTCGGCGCTGGTGGTCGAGCTGGTCATGACGTGATCTCCATGCGCGCTGGCGCGCCGGTCGGAAAGGCGATGTTGGGGCCCTCCGAGCCTGGGATCCCGCCCGACGATCGCGCTCGCCCCGGTCGAACCGGGGCCGGAGACACGAGCGGGCCGCTCCACAGCTCGGAGCGGCCCGCGAGAATCAACTACGCACGACGATGCGGGGGGCCGCTCAGGAAGAGGGCCGCCACCAGCGAAGCGTCGGGCGCGAGGTCGTCTGCATGATTGTACGTTAGACGATGCCCTGGGTGTGCGCAATGCCGAGCACTTCCTCAGACGCGCGAGGGGGTCAGGTTCGTTGAACGCCATAGCATCCGAGAGTGAGGGCGTGAGGGGGTCAGGTTCGTTGAACGACATATCATCCTGGTAGTGCGCCGACAATCATCAATCAACAAACCTGACCCCTCGTCCTGACTCGTCCTGCCTCCGACGACGCCCGCACTCGCTGTCCTCCGTGTCCTCCGTGTCCTCCGTGGTTCACAGCACGTGAGGGGGTCACACGTGAGGGGGGCACAGCACGTGAGGGCGTGAGGGGGTCAGGTTCGTTGAACGCCATATCATCCTGGTAGTGCGCCGACAATCATCGATCAACAAACCTGACCCCTCACGACTCTGGTGACTCCCCTCACGCTCGCCGACATCCGCGCCGCTCGCGAGCGGATTCGCGACGGCATCGTCGCCACACCGGTGGTGCCGGCGCTCGCGCTGCGCGAGCGGCTGCCCTGCAACGTGCACCTGAAGCTCGAGAGCGCCCAGCGAACGGGCTCGTTCAAGGACCGCGGCGC
>JBBQJC010000072.1:0-16333 GCA_038325515.1 Gemmatimonadales bacterium
CGGGAGATGGCGTTTCACGTCCGCGTGGGCATCCTCCCCCACGAGCGTGAGCTGCCGCAGCCGCTCTCCATCGACATCACCGTCACGCTCGCCGGGGACGATCCCGCGCTGCTCGACTACCGCGAGCTGCACGCGCTGGTCACGCGGGTCGTCGACGCGGGCCCGCTCGACTACCTCGAGTCCATCGGCGATGCCATCGCCGGCGCCGCGCTCGCGCGCCGCGAGGTGGCGCATGTCCGCGTCGCGCTGCGCAAGCCGCACGTCGCCCTGCCGGGACCGCTCGCGTGTGCCGAGGTGGTCGTGGAGCGCGATCGTGGCTGAGCTGGCGTTCGTGGCGCTGGGGAGCAACCTCGGGGACCGGGCGGCCGCGCTCGCGAGCGCGCGGCACCTGCTCGACGTCGTGCCCGCGACGCGCCTCGTGGCCGCGTCGCGCATCGAGGAGACCGCCCCCTTCGGACCCGTCGCGCAGCCGCCGTATCTCAACCAGATGGTCGCGCTCGCGACGCGCCTGGGACCCGAGGCGCTGCTCGACGCCTGCCACCGCATCGAGCAGCGCCTCGGCCGGGTGCGCGGCGCGCGCTGGGGCGCGCGCACGATCGACCTCGACATCGTGAGCATGGGCGCGCGGCGCGCCGATTCGGCGCGGCTCACCCTGCCGCATCCGGGGCTTCCGTCGCGCGCGTTCTGGCGTCGCGAGAGGGCCGAGCTGGAGTCGCTGCTCGGGACGTCCGAGTGACCGACGGCCTCGACCTGCCCGACTGGGCGTGCGTCGGCGACAAGCGGCGCGCGCACATCGTGCGCGTCACGGCGCTCCTCGACGAGTGGGCGCGCGAGCTGGCGCTGGACCCCGGCGACGCGGCGATGTGGCACGACGCCGGCATCCTGCACGACGCGCTGCGCGACGCGCCCGAAGCGCAGCTACGCGAGCTCGCCGGCAACGCGGGCGGCTACGAGACGGAGATGCTGCACGGCCCCGCCGCGGCGGAGCTCATGCGCCGCGAGGGAGAGGCGCGCGAGGATCTGCTCGACGCCGTGCGCTACCACACGGTCGGCTGCGCATCCTGGGGGCGGCTGGGTCGCGCGCTCTACATGGCGGACTACCTGGAGCCCGGGCGCAAGTTCTCGCGCGCCGATCGCGGCTACCTCGCCTCGCAGGTGCCGCACGACTTCGACGCCACCTTCCGCCAGGTGCTCCGCGCACGCCTGGAGTGGTCCCTGCGCGAGGGGATGCGGCTCTTCCCCGAGGCGGTTTCCCTCTGGAACATGGTGCGATGAAGCGGCGCCTGTATCTCGCCGCCGCGGTGGTGCTGCTGGTCGTCGTGCTGGGAGCAGGGGCGTACGTGCTGAACGTGCGCAGCGGACCGCGCCCCGTCGCCACCCTCTTCTCGCGCGACGACCTGCCGCGCGCCCCGGAAGGGGTGCGGATCCGCGTGCAGCTCCTCAACACCACGCGTACGCGCGGACTGGCGCGGCGCGCCGCGACCCTCCTGCGCGACCGCGGCTTCGACGTCGTGGAGATGGGGACGGTGGGGCCGCTGCGCGACACCACCCTCGTGCTCGACCGCTCGGGCCACGCCGCCTGGGCGGCAGCGGCGGCGAAGGTCCTCGGGCCCGCCGCGCGCGCCGAGGCGCGGCCCGACAGCTCACGCTACCTGGACGTCACCGTGCTGCTCGGCAGTGCGTGGCGCGCGCCGGCCGAGCCGCTCGACCCGTAGCTGCCCGCACGCCGCGGCGATGTCGATGCCGCGGCTCTTGCGCACCGCCACCTCCACTCCGCGGTCGCGCAGCAGCCGGGCGAAGCGCGAGATCTCGTTCCCGCTCGTGGGGACGAACCCCTGCGACCCACCGGGATGCAGCGGGATCAGATTCACGAAGGCGCGGCACTCGCGCGCCAGCTGGCCGAGCTCGCGTGCCTGCTCGATCCCGTCGTTCACCCCGCCCAGCATCACGTACTCGAAGGTCACCCGGCGGTCGAACACCTTGGCCGCCTCGATCACCTCGGACAGGGGATACTTGGTGTTGATCGGCATCAGCGTCTGCCGCAGGTCGTCGTTGGGCGCGTGGATGGAGATCGCCAGGCGGAACTGCTCCGGCCGCTGGCCGAGCGCGATGATGCCGGGAAGGACCCCCACCGTGGAGATGGTGATGTGCCGGGCCCCGATGCCGAGCGCGCGCGGATCGTTGAGCAGCGTGAGCGTCGGGTCCACCGCCTTCCAGTTCATCATGGGCTCGCCCATCCCCATGAAGACGATGTTCGTGATCTCGATGGGCTCCTCGAGCAGGCGCATCTCGCGCACCTGGCCGGCGATCTCGAACACCTCGAGGTTGCGGCTGAACCCCATCGCCCCCGTGGCGCAGAAGGCGCACTTGAGCGCGCAGCCGGCCTGCGACGAGATGCAGAGCGTCACCCGGTTGCCATCGGGAATGGCGACGGTCTCGATGCTCTCGCCGTCGGCGAGGCGGAAGAGGAACTTGCGCGTGCCGTCGGTGGACTGCTGCTGGAACGACAGCTCGAGGCGCGGCAGGTCGAACCGCTCGGCCAGCGACGCGCGCAGCGCCGCGGGGAGCTCGGTCATGGCGTCGAACGACGTGACCGGGTTGGCCCACAGGCGGCGGACGACCTGCGCCACGCGGTAGCCCGGCTGTCCCAGCTCGGCCATCGCCCCGGCGAGTGCGGACTCCGCGGCGTCGGGGGTGAGGTTCAGGAGGTTCACGCGCTGGGTCATCGGGACAGTACCGTCGTGGGCGGAGTCGAATCCATCGTCACGACGCCCTCCTCGCGAGATCGCCGGCGGCGGAAGCGAGCTCGGCGCCCCCGCGGTGCGCCGACGTCGAACGTCAAGCGGCACATAGAGTTAAGTTTACTCGACCCGGGCCGTTACCGCAACGGGAGCGCTTCCCCGCTACCGCTCTGCGCGCTAGGTTCCACGGTTGAACGCGAACAGGCGTCGGCGGCCGGTCGGGAAGCGCGCGCCCCATCGCCCGCGCCGCCCTGCACGCGACCGCAGCCGCCACGCCGCCCACACATCCAACACGACCGAATGTCTGAATCGCCCCTCGCGACGACTCATCGCAGCCATCTCTGCGGCGCGCTGCGCAGCGAGCACGCCGGCACCACGGTTCGGCTGGGCGGATGGGTGCATCGCGCCCGGGATCTCGGCGGCCTGGTCTTCGTCGACCTGAGGGATCGCGCCGGACTCGTGCAGGTGTCGTTCAACCCCTCCGAAACCGATCCGGCCATCTGCGTCGCCGCCGCCGCACTCGGCGCGGAGACCGTCGTCCTCGTGGAGGGCACCGTCGTCGAGCGCCCCGCGAGCATGCGCAACAGCGACCTCGGCACCGGCGCCATCGAGGTGAAGGCCACGAGCCTCCGCATCGTCGGACCGGCGGAGACGCCGGCCATCCCCGTCGCGCGCGGCAAGGGGGAGCAGCTCGCCACCGAAGAGCTCCGCCTCCGCCACCGCTACCTCGATCTGCGCCGCGAAGAGCTGCAGCGGAACATCATCCTGCGGCACCGCCTGCTGCAGCGCACCCGCCGCTTCCTGAGCGACGCGGGCTTCCTCGAGGTGGAGACGCCGATCCTCACGAAGCCCACTCCCGAGGGTGCCCGCGACTATCTCGTGCCCAGCCGGGTGCACGAGGGGGAGTTCTACGCCCTGCCGCAGTCGCCGCAGCTCTACAAGCAGCTCCTCATGGTCGCCGGCTACGACCGCTACTTCCAGATTGCGCGCTGCTTCCGCGACGAGGATCTCCGCGCCGACCGGCAGCCCGAGTTCACGCAGATCGACATCGAGGCGTCGTTCGTGGCGCAGGACGACGTGACGCGCCTCGCCGAGCAGCTCATCCGCGCGTTGTGGGAGGAGGGCGAGTCGTTCGTGCCCTCGCACATCCCGCGCATCGCGTACGCGGAGGCGATCGAGCGCTACGGCATCGATCGTCCCGACCTGCGCTACGGTCTGGAGATCAGCGACGTGAGCGCCGTCTTCCGCGGCGCGGACTTCGTCGTGACGAAGAGCGCGCTCGAGGCGGGGGGCCGGGTGCGCGGGATCCGCGTGCCCGGCGGTGCGGCGCTGAGCCGGAAGCAGGTGGACGAGATCGAGGCGATCGCCAGGAGCGCCGGGGCCATGGGCCTTCTGCGGCTCAAGCGCGTGAACGGCATGCTCGAGGGCCCGGCGGCGAAGTTCCTCGCCGACGGCTCGGCCGATGCGCTGGGGCTGGCGGAGGGGGAGCTCGGATTGTACGTCGCGGCGAAGGATGCGGTCTCGAGCGTGGCGCTGGACCGGGTGCGACAGGACGTGGCGCAGCGAATGCAACTGGTGCCTGCCAACGTGAATGCCTTCGTGTGGGTCACCGACTTCCCGATGTTCGAGCGCGACGAGGCTTCGGGCGCGCTCGCCGCTGTCCACCACCCGTTCACCGCGCCTCATCCTCTCGACGTCCATCTCCTCGCCGACCGCCCCTGGGAGGCGCGCGCGCAGGCGTACGACCTGGTGCTGAACGGCACCGAGCTGGGCGGAGGAAGCATCCGCATCAGCGATCCGGCGGTCCAGCAGACCATCTTCGGCCTGCTCGGCATCGACGAGGCGACGGCGAAGGCGCGCTTCGGCTTCCTGCTCGAGGGGCTGCGCGCTGGCGCGCCGCCGCACGGAGGCATCGCCTTCGGGTTCGACCGCATCACGATGCTGCTCGCCGGCGCCACCTCGCTGCGCGACGTCATCGCCTTCCCGAAGACCACGGCGGCGCGCGCGCTGTTCGAGGGCGCGCCCTCGGCCGTCCCCGCGTCCGAACTGAAGGACCTGCACATCAAACTGGAGTCGGATCCCGCGTGAGCGACGGTTCAGTCACACAGAAGGTCTCCACCGAGGGAGCGGACATGCTCACCCTCGCGGGGGTGAACGACGGCAACCTCGTCGAGCTCTCGCGGCTCTGCGGGGTGCGCGTCTCGCTGCGCGGCGACGCGATGTCGCTGACGGGGCCGGCGGAGCTGGTCGACCGGGCGAGCGAGATCGCGCGCCGGATGGTCGATCGCGCGCGCCAGCGCATGGAGCTCGACGCCGACGACGTGCTGCGGTTCGCCGAGGACGACGGCGCGCCGCTGGGCGAGGGAAATGGCTCCGGCGACGGCCGCATCGCGCTGCCCGGCGTGCGCAAGCTCATCCAGCCCAAGACGAGCGGACAGGCCGAGTACCTCAAGCAGATCGCCGAGAACGACATCGTGGTCGGGATCGGGCCGGCTGGCACGGGCAAGACCTTCCTGGCCATGGCTGCGGCCGTGGACGCGCTCACGAAGAAGCGGGTCAAGCGGATCATCCTCGCGCGCCCCGCCGTGGAAGCCGGGGAGAGCCTCGGCTTCCTCCCCGGCGACATGCAGGCGAAGGTCGATCCCTACCTGAGGCCGCTCTACGACGCGCTCGACGAGATGATGCCGCAGGAGCGCGTGCAGAAGGCGCTCGAGACGCGCATCATCGAGATCGCCCCGCTCGCCTTCATGCGGGGCCGGACGCTGAGCGACGCGTTCGTCATCCTGGACGAGGCGCAGAATGCCACGGCCATGCAGATGAAGATGTTCCTCACCCGCCTCGGCGTGAACTCGCAGATCGTCATCACGGGCGACAAGACGCAGATCGACCTGCCGAAGCGCGAGGAGTCGGGGCTGATGCAGGTGGAGCGGATCCTTCCCGGCATCGACGGCATCGCGTTCCACTACTTCACCGACGTGGACGTCGTGCGTCACCGCCTCGTGCGCGACATCATCAAGGCGTACGCCGGGGACGGCGACTGACCACCGGCGCGGGGATCCGGGCGCGATGAGCCGCCACATCGACGTCGAGACGGTGGGGGTGCGATTGCCCGTATCGCGCGAGCGGCTGCGGGCGCTCGCCAACCGCGTGCTGCGCGCCGAGCGCGTGGCCGACGCGCTCGTGTCGGTCACCTTCGTGACCGACCGCGAGATGGCCGCGCTCAACTGGAAGCACCTTAGGCACAGGGGCCCGACCGACGTGATCTCGTTCGGCTTCGCGTCCGTCGGGGGGAAGGGACCGCTCGTCGGCGACGTGTACATCGCCCCGGCGGTGGCGCGGCGCAACGCGGCCGCGCACGGGTCGGGGGTGCGGGAGGAGCTGATGCGGCTCGTCGTGCACGGGATGCTCCACATCGCGGGACACGAGCATCCGGAGGGGGAGACGCGCTACGCCTCCCCGATGTGGCGGCGCCAGGAGCGCCTGCTCCGCTCGGCGCTGGAGGCCGCATGAACGCTGGCGCGCTCGCCATCGCGGGGGGCTCGGTGGTGCTCGCGGCGCTGGCCGCCGCCGCCGACGGCGCGATGCTCGGGGGCGACCCCGAGCCCGAACCAGCCCCGTCGGTCGTCGGGGCGCTCCGCCATCGCGAGTACACGCACCGCGCGCTGGCGCTCACGCGCGTGCTCGCGCACCTCGTCTCCGGTGCGGCGCTCGCCCGCGCGCTCGACATCAGCCGCGGCGACGGTTTGCGCGGTGGGCTGGAGGCGATCGCCGCGGCGCTCGCCGTCGTGATCGTCGTCGAGGGGATCAGCCGCTCGCTCGGCTTCGCCACGGCTCCGCGCTTCGCCCTCACCTTCGCCCCGCTCGTGCGCGTGCTCGAGGTCGTCCTCTCGCCCGTGCTGCACGCCGGCGTCAGGCTCGACGCCCTGTTCGAGCGGCTGATGCCCCCGCCCACGATCGAGGAGCGGGCCGAGCAGCAGGAGGAGGCGACCGAGCAGTTCCGCCAGGTCGTCGCCGCCGAGGCGGACGTCTCGCGCGACGAGGCCGCGCTGCTGCACGGCGTCTTCTCGCTCGGCGACACGGTGGTGCGCGAGATCATGGTGCCGCGCGTCGACATCGTCGGCATCGACGTCACCACGCGCTGGAGCGAGGTCGTGGACCGGGTGCGCAGCTCGGAGCACGCCCGCTTCCCCGTCTACGAGGAGACGCTCGACCGGCTGCTCGGCATCCTCTACGCCAAGGACCTGCTTCCGTTCGTGATCGACGACGACGAGCCGATGCTCGGCTGGCAGTCGCTCGTGCGCACCGCGTCGTTCATCCCGACCAGCAAGGCGATCGACCTGCAGCTGCGCGACTTCAAGTCGAGCCGCACGCACATCGCCATCGTGAGCGACGAGTTCGGGGGCACCGCCGGCCTCGTGACGATCGAGGACGTGCTCGAGGAGATCGTCGGCGAGATCCACGACGAGTACGACGTCGAGGAGCCCGAGGTGGAGCAGGAAGGGGGGCGCTGCTACTGGGTCTCCGGCCGGCTCACCCTGGACGCGCTCTCGGAGCTGCTCCACCAGGACGTGACGCGCGAGGATCTCAGCACCGTCGGCGGGCTGGTCTACGAGACCTTCGGCCGCGTGCCGCGCGCCGGCGAGGCCACCCTCGTGGGGAGCTACAAGATGGTCGTCGAGCGCGTGCGCCGTCGCCGCATCGAGCGCGTCTACTTCGAGCGCGTCGCGCCGCTGTCCGGGGACGACGCATGACCGCCGAGACCGTGCTGCTGGTCGTCGCGCTGCTCACGGTGGCCGCGCTCACCGCGGGCGGAATGGCGATGCGCTCGGTGAGCCGCATCTGGCTGCGCCACTGGGTGGAGCAGCAACTCCGCGGGTCGCGCGCGGCGCTCGCCTACCTGGAGCGCCCGCACCGGCTGATCATCGCCGCCAGTGCCACCGTCGCGCTCATCCTCGTGTTGAGCGGCGAGCTCGTGGCGATGACGCACGCGCGCAATCCGCGCGGGCTGTCCATCGCCCTCGCGATCTTCGCGGGCGCGGTGATCGTCGTGGGGCAGCTCCTGCCGCGCGCCATCGCCCGACGCTTCGCGCCCGGCGCCGCGTCGCTGCTCTCGCCCCTGCTCGAGGCGGCGGCGATCATCGCCGCGCCGATCGTGATCGCCGGCCGCGTCGCGAGCCGTCCCTTCGCGTCGGCGGCCCTCACGGCGCGGAGCGAGGAGCGCGACACGATCCAGGACCTCCTGCGCGAGGGGGAGCTCGAGGGTGTCGGCGAGCGGCAGGAGATGGAGATCATCAGCGGCGTGATGGAGTTCGGCGACAAGGCGGTGCGCGACGTGATGATCCCCCGCGAGGAGATCTTCGGTGTCAGCGCCTCGGCCAGCGCCCGCGAGATCGCCGAGGAGTTCGCGACCTCGGCGTTCAGCCGCGTGCCGGTGTTCGAGGAAACCCTCGACCACGTGACCGGGATGATGCACGCGTTCGACGTCCTCAAGATGCGCGGCGAGCGGCTTCCCGACCTCCGCCCCGTGGCCATCGCCCGCGACGACACGCCGTGCAGCGAGCTCCTCTTCCGCATGCTGCGCTCGCGCCGCCATCTCGCCATCGTCCAGGACGGCGAGCGACGCACCGTGGGCCTCGTCTCGCTCGAGGACCTGCTCGAGGAGCTCGTCGGCGACATCCGCGACGAGCACGACGAGCCGGCCACCGGCACCAACCCCTGACACCCGTCATGCACGAACGCCTCCTCGCCGACTTCGCCGCGGGCAAGAAGCACGCGCTCGCCCGCGCGATCAGCATCGTGGAGAACCACCGTCCCGGCTTCGAGCAGCTGCTCGCCGCCTGGCACCCGCTGCTGGGCCGGGCGCGCCGCATCGGGCTCACCGGCCCGCCGGGCGCCGGCAAGAGCACGCTGACCACCGGCCTGACGCTCGCCTACCGGCTGGCCGGGCTCACGGTGGGGATCGTCGCCGTGGATCCCACCTCCCCGTTCACCGGTGGCGCGCTGCTCGGCGACCGCATCAGGATGGAGGAGGTCGCGCTCGATCCCGGGGTGTACATCCGCTCGCTCGCCACGCGCGGCTCGCTGGGCGGGCTGTCGGCGGCGACGCGCGAGACCGCCGACGTGCTCGACGCCTTCGGCGTGGACCGCATCCTCATCGAGACGGTCGGGGTGGGACAGAGCGAGCTGGACGTCGCGCGTACCGCCGACACGAGCATCGTCGTCCTCGTCCCCGAGTCGGGAGACTCCATCCAGACGCTCAAGGCGGGGCTGATGGAGATCGCCGACATCTTCACGGTCAACAAGGCCGATCGTCCGGGCGCTGACCGCCTGCGCAACGAGATCGAGGTGATGCTCGGCATGCGCGCCGGCTCGGCGATGCGCGACGTGCCGGCGCACCATGGGGTGGACCTGTCGCGCAACATCGCGCGGCAGGCTCGGCAGGCGAGCGCGGCCGACTCGCCGGAACGTTGGGTCCCTCCTGTGCTGCGCACCGTGGCGGCGAAGGGGGAGGGGATCGACGAGCTGATGGCCGCGATCGACCGCCACTTCCGCTATCTTGAGACCAGCGGCACGCTGCGCGAGCGCCGCCGGACCCGGCTGCGCGAGCGGGTCGTGGAAGTGGCCGAGGACAAGCTCCGCCGGCGGCTGTGGAGCGACGCGGAGACCAATAGCTGGCTCGAGGAGCGGTTGCCGGAGCTGGAGGCGGGGACGTCCACCCCCTTCGGAATTGCCGACGCCCTTCTCGCCCGCAGCGCTGACCTTCTGACGCGGACGTCTTGATGACAACCACCCGGGACATCGAAGCCATCACCCCCGAAGCGCTCGAGGACCCCGCCGCCGAGCTGCAGCGGCTGCGTGCCGAGGTGGCCGCCTGGCGCGCCCGCTACGACAAGGGGCAGAAGCGCGACATCGGCTTCACGAACTCCGCGAAGGAGGTGGACCCGCTCTTCACCGCCCTCGACGTGGGCGACGAAGGCGCGACCTGGCGCGAGGTGCCGGGGGCATACCCGTATACCCGGGGCATCCACCCCACCGGATATCGCGGCAAGCTGTGGACGATGCGCCAGTTCGCCGGCTTCGGCAGCGCGCGCGACACGAACGAGCGGTTCAAGTTCCTCCTGGCGCACGGGCAGACGGGTCTCTCGACGGCGTTCGACTTCCCCACGCTGATGGGCTACGACTCCGACCACCCGCGCTCCGAAGGCGAAGTCGGCAAGACGGGGGTCGCGATCTCCAGCCTGGCCGACATGGAGGTGCTGTTCGACGGCATCCCGCTGGATCAGGTGTCCACGTCCATGACCATCAACGGGCCGGCTCCGATCCTCTGGGCGTTCTACATCGCCGCCGCCGAGAAGCAGGGGGTGCCCAGCGAGAAGCTCCAGGGAACGATCCAGAACGACATCCTCAAGGAGTACATGGCCCAGCATGCCTGGTGCTTCCCCATCGAGCCGGCGCTGCGCCTGATCGTCGACTGCTTCGAGTGGGGGGCGAGGCATGCGCCCAAGTGGAACACGGTCTCCATCAGCGGCTACCACATCCGCGAGGCGGGAGCGACCGCGGCGCAGGAGCTCGCCTTCACCCTCGCCGATGGGTTCACCTACGTGGAGCGCGGCGTGGCGCGCGGGCTGAACGTCGACGACTTCGCGCCGCGTCTCTCCTTCTTCTGGGACATCCACAACGACTTCTTCGAGGAGATCGCCAAGCTGCGGGCGGCGCGCCGCATCTGGGCGCGCCACATGAAGGAGCGCTACGGGGCGAAGAGCGACAAGTCGCTCCTCATGCGCTTCCACTCGCAGACGGCCGGCGTCACGCTCACCGCGCAGCAGCCGATGAACAACATCGTGCGCGTCGCCTACCAGGCGCTCGCCGCGGTGCTCGGCGGCACGCAGTCGCTGCACACCAACTCGATGGACGAGACGCTCGCCCTCCCCACGGAGAAGGCGGTGCAGGTCGCGCTGCGCACGCAGCAGGTGCTCGCCTTCGAGACCGGGGTTCCCAACGTGATGGATCCGCTCGGCGGCTCCTACTACGTGGAGGCGCTCACCGACCAGCTCGAGGCCGAGGCCGAGGCGCTGTTCGCCGAGATCACCGAGCAGGGTGGTGTGGTGGCCGGCCTGGAACAGGGGTGGTTCCAGCGGAAGATCCACGAGAGCGCCGCGCGCCAGCAGTGGGAGATCGAGCAGCATCGCCGCGTGATCGTCGGGGTGAACGAGTTCGTCAGCGACGAGGACGCCCTGGAGATCCCCCTGCTGCGCATCGGTGAGAACGTCGCGACGGAGCAGGCGGAGCGTCTCGCGAAGGTCCGCGCCGAGCGGGACAACGCGCTCGCCACGCAGCGGCTCGACGCGCTGCGCGAGGCCGCGCGGGGGACGGACAACGTCTTCCCGCACATCCTCGACTGCGCGCGCGCGTACTGCACCCTGTTCGAGATCCGGCGTGCGCTCGAGGACGTGTTCGGGGCGTACAGGGAGCCGGTGTTCTTCTAACCTGCAGGTTGGAAGTGAGAGGTTTGAAGTGAGAGGTCGGGCCTCGGGACGGATGGGCTTCCCGGGGCCCGACCTCTCACCTCTCACTTCGAACCTCTCACGCCTCTCTCTCGACACCCATTGATGAAGAAGCAGACCAAGAGCACCGACTGGTGGGCCACCTATTTCGACGCCCACTACCTGCTGGAATACCAGCCGATCTTCGATTTCGCGCGCGACCGCGAGGAGGTCTCGCGCCTCATGGAGCTGCTCGCCCTCCCGAGCGGCGCGCGCATCCTCGACGTCCCCTGCGGGCAGGGCCGGCACGCGCATCTGCTCGCGGAAGCGGGGTTCCGCGTCGATGGCCTCGACTACTCCAAGCATCTGATCGATCTGGCCAGGAAGCGCGGCACCGGCCCCACCCTCAAGTACGTCGTCGGCGACATGCGGCACATGCCCGCGCGCTGGACGGGCCGCTTCGACGCGGTGGTGAATCTCTTCACGAGCTTCGGCTTCTTCACCGCTCCCTCCGACGACGCGCGCACTATCGCCGAGTTCGCGCGCGTCCTGGCGCCGGGCGGCACGCTGGTCTGGCACGGGGGCAGCCGCGACGGCGTGATGGCGCGCTTCCTCGGCCGCGACTGGTGGAAGACCGACGACGGGACGATGATCGGCCACGAGCGGTCGTTCGATCCCCTCTCCGGCATCCTCACCATCCGCACCGCCTGGGAGGGTCCGTCGGGCAGTGGGACGCGCGAGCACCGCATCCGGCTCTACACGGCGACCCGCCTCGCCGAGCTCTGCCTCGACGCCGGCCTCGTGGTGGAGGAGGCCTGGGACGGCTTCAGGGACCGCTCGCTGACGCGCCGCTCGGGCGAGATGCTCCTCGTGGCGCGCAAGCGCGAGTTGCCGCGCCCCCGGCGCGCTCGCTAACTTTCGCGGCTGAAGGCTGTTCGCGTCGCCATTCGCGACCGCCGCGCAGCCGAATCGCCGACCAGCCGAGCAACTATGCGTCCGATTCGTGTTTTGGTAGCCAAGCCGGGCCTCGACGGCCACGACCGCGGGGCCAAGGTCGTCGCCGCCGCGCTGCGCGACGCCGGCATGGAGGTGATCTACACGGGGCTGCATCAGACCCCGGAGATGATCGCCACCGCCGCGGTGCAGGAGGACGTCGACGTCGTCGGCCTCTCCATCCTCAGCGGCGCGCACATGACCCTCTTCCCCCGCGTCCTCGACCTGCTGCGCGAGCAGGGGCGCACCGACGTCCTCGTCACCGGGGGCGGGATCATCCCGAAGGAAGACATGGACGCGCTCCACGCCCTCGGCACCGGCAGGCTGTTCGGCCCCGGCACTCCCACCACCGATCTGATCGAGTACATCAGGAGCTGGTTCGCGGAGCAGCAGTCGCATCAGGAAGCCTGAGCCGCCGGTGATGACGCGGCTACGCGAGCTGAGCGCCGAGCTGCGCGCACTCGAGACGCGCCTCCGCGAGGGAGGTGGCGCGGACAAGGCGGAGAAGCAGCACAAGCAGGGGAAGCTCACCGCGCGCGAGCGCGTCGAGCGGCTCACCGACCCGGGCTCGCGCTTCCTCGAAGTGGGACTGTACGTCGCGTACGACCAGTACGATGGACAGGCGCCCGCCGCCGGCGTCGTCACGGGGTTGGGGACCATCCACGGGCGCCCCGTCGTGGTCGTCGCCAACGACGCGACGGTGAAGGCCGGCTCCTGGTGGCCGGAGACGATCAAGAAGATCCTCCGCGCGCAGGAGATCGCGATGCGCTGCCACATCCCCATCCTGTACCTCGTCGATTCGGCTGGGGTCAACCTCCCCTACCAGGGCGGGGTCTTTCCCGGGCAGTACGGGGCGAGCCGCATCTTCTATTACAACTCGATCATGCGCCGCTACCTGCGCGTGCCGCAGCTCGCGGCAGTGATGGGGCAGTGCATCGCCGGCGGTGCGTATCTCCCCGCGCTCTCCGACCTGATCGTGATGGTGAAGGGCTCCTCGTTCATGGGGCTCGGCGGCCCGAACCTCGTGAAGGGCGCCACCGGCCAGACGATCGACGGCGAGACCCTCGGCGGGGCGACGACGCACACCGAGATCAGCGGCGTTGCGCACTATGCAGTGGAGAGCGACGACGAATGCCTCGCGAAGCTGCGCGATCTCGTCGCCCAGCTCCCGCCGGCGCGGCACGCCAGTCCGGCGTCCGACAAGGAAGGCGGTGCGCCGCCCGAGGCGCTCTACGACCTCCTCCCCACCGACCACCGCATGTCCTACGACATGCACAAGGTGCTGCGCGCCCTCGTCGACGACGGGCAGCTCGCCGAGTTCCAGGAGCATCTCGCCAAGGAGATGATCTGCGCCGACGCGCGCATCGAGGGGCTCGCCGTCGGCATCATCGCCAACCAGCGCGGCCTGATCAAGGGACGCGCCGGCGAGAAGCCCCGCTTCGGCGGGATCGTCTACGCCGAGAGCGCCGAGAAGGTAGCCTTCTTCATCGAGCGCTGCGACCGGCAGGGGATCCCCCTCGTCTTCATCCAGGACGTCTCGGGCTTCATGGTCGGCCCCGAGTCCGAGCATGCGGGGGTGATCCGATCCGGCGCGCGCTTCGTCGAGGCGATGGCCACGGCGCGCGTCCCCAAGATCGTGCTCACCGTCAATCACGCGTCGGGCGCCGGCTACTACGCGATGGCCGGCCAGGGCTTCGACCCCGACTTCATCTTCTCCTGGCCCACGGGACGCATGGCGGTGATGGAGGGCGAGGCGGCGGTGCAGGCGGTGCACGGTCCGGCGATGGCCCGGGCCACCGCCGAGAAGCGCCCGCTCGATCCCGACACGCAGCGCGCCGTGGACGAGATGCGCGCCGACTACGAGGCGCAGCTCGACGCGCGCTACGCCGCCGCCCGCGGCTTCGTCGACACCATCGTCTATCCGGAGGAGACGCGCGACGTCCTCGCGCTCGCCCTTCGCGCGGCGCTCTCCAACCCGGGGCCGCATCTCGGGCCCTTCGTCCTCCCCGCACACGGCGACGTATGACAAGCAGCATGGAGTCCAGCCCGACGACACAATCGAGTCGCATCGTCCGCGTGGCCTCCGGACAGGGCTTCTGGGGCGACTGGCTCGACGCGCCGCGGCGACAGGTGGAGGGTGGCCAGGTGGACTACCTGATGCTCGACTACCTGGCCGAAGTCACGATGTCCATCCTGCAGAAGCAGAAGGAGCGCGATCCGGCCATGGGCTACGCGCGCGACTTCATCGGCGCCATGGAGAGTGTGCTGACCGCCGTCACCGACCGCGGCGTGAAGGTCATCGCGAACGCGGGCGGGGTGAACCCCTACGCCTGCGCCAGGGCGGTGCTGGAGGTGGCGCGCGCGCGCGGCGCCGCCGGCAAGGTGAAGATCGGGGTCGTCACCGGCGACGACCTGCTGCCGCGCATCGACGAGCTGATCGCCTCGGGACACGCGCTCTCCAACATGGAAACCGGCGAGCCCCTCAGCGCGATCCGCGACCGCGTCCTGTCGGCCAACGCCTACATCGGCTCCGAGCCGATCGTCGAGGCGCTGCGGCTCGGCGCCAACGTGGTAGTCACCGGACGCTCCACCGACACCGCCCTCACGATGGCGCCCCTGCGCCACGAGTTCGGGTGGGGCGCCGAGGAGTGGGACAAGCTCGCGGCCGGCATCATCGCCGGCCACATCATCGAGTGCGGCGCGCAGTGCTCGGGGGGCAACTGCCTCTACGACTGGCGCAACATCCCCGACCTCGCGAACGTCGGCTACCCCATCGTCGAGGCCCGCGCCGACGGCACCTTCACCGTCGTGAAGCACCCGGGGACGGGGGGACGCATCAACGTCCAGTCGGTCACCGAGCAGCTCGTCTACGAGATGGGCGATCCGCACAGCTACATCACGCCCGACGTCGTCGCCGACTTCTCGACGATCCATCTCGAGGCCGACGGCGAGAATCGTGTGCGCGTCTTCGGCATCGAGGGACGCCCCGCCACGGACAAGCTCAAGGTCTCCGTCGCGTATCGTGCCGGCTTCAAGGCGGTCGGCACGCTCGTCTACGCGTGGCCCGTTGCGCTGGAGAAGGCGCAGCTCGCCGACCGCGTCCTGCGCGAGCGGCTCGACACCATGGGGCTGCGCTTCGACCAGATCCTCACCGAGTTCGTCGGGGTCTCCGCGACGCATGGCAGGCTCGCCCCGCAGACGTCGGAAGCGCAGGAGGTGCAGTTCCGTGTCGGCGTGCGCGGCCCCGACCGCAAGGCGGTCGAGCGCTTCACGCGCGAGATCGTCCCCCTCCTGCTCAATGGCCCACCGAGCGTGACGGGCGTTGCCGCCGGACGTCCCAAGGTGGAGGAGATCGTCGCCTACTGGCCCGCCCTCGTGGACAAGACTGTCGTGCAGACCAAGGTGGAGGTGCTCGCATGAAGGTGCGTCTCGTGGACATCGCGCATGCGCGCTCCGGCGACAAGGGCGACACCGCCAACGTCGGCGTCATCGCGCTCGAGCCCGGGTGGTATCCCTTCCTGGCGAAGACGCTCACGCTGTCGCGCGTGACGCAGCACTTCGACGGCGTCATCACCGGCGGGGTCGAGCGATTCGAGCTGCCCAACCTGTACGCCCTCAACTTCCTGCTGCACGGCGCCCTCGACGGCGGTGGCACCCTTTCGCTCAAGACCGACGCGCAGGGGAAGGTGTTCTCCACGGCGATGCTGCGCATGGTGCTCGACGTCCCCGACGCCGAAGCGGCGGCGCTCGGCCTGCCCGCCGCTCCGGTGCCGTGACCAGCATCCGGCTCCTGCGCGATGGGGCGATCGGCCGCGTCATCCTCGCGCGGCCCGAGCGCAAGAACGCGCTCGACCGGACGATGGCCGACGAGCTGTTCTCCGCGCTCGCGCAGTTCGAGGCGGATCCGGTCTGCCGCGTGATCCACCTCGGCGCCGAGGGCGACGACTTCTGCGTCGGCGCCGACCTGGAGGCGCTCGGCCGCGAGCTCGACGCCGGCGCCGACGCGCACCGGCGTGACGCCGAGGCCTATGGCCGCGTGCTCCTCGCCATCCGCGCGCTGATGAAGCCGGTGGTGTGCACGGTGCGCGGCCGCGCCCTCGCCGCCGGCGCCGGCCT
>JBBQJC010000073.1:0-16291 GCA_038325515.1 Gemmatimonadales bacterium
CCGGCGCCCGCCCGTTCCCGCCGCGCTGCCCACTGCCGCGTGGATCAATCCCCCTAAACTCCTCGTCGCCGGTTCGGTCTCACAGGACGTAGGTCAGTAAACTCCGCTCCCCCGGTGTCTCACATCGTTGACAGGTTCCGAAACGCGAGTCCCTCTAGCACGAAGTCTCGCTGCCCAGCGCTCCCAAACAGCCCATTCCGCACGACACAGACGTGCGTCGCTAGCCGTCCGTTTGCCAGAACGACGTCCGGATCAAAGAAACGGGCCGCCACATAGGCCGCACGGGTGATGCTCACGGTTGCGCGCGCTAGCGCTGGAGTTCCCAACACTGTCACGCCCTGCTCCTCAAGCGATCGCGCGAAAGGAACGAGAATAGCACGTGTGTAAGCCGAGTCAGTGACGAGCGCGCGATAGTATGCCGCACGGATCGAGTCACGAACGACGGGGTCTGCTAGGTGCCCCTTTGCCAGGTGCTCAAGCGGCCGCCCAGCAACATAGGTGAGGTATTGGCGGTGCGTATTGACGAATCGCGCGAGGGGGTTTGACGCCGGCAGCGAATCGGTATTGGTATTGATCGTCCAGCCAACGCTGCCAGAATCGATATTGACGCGGAAGATCTGCGCGTACTCGCGCTGAATGGCTGCGAGAGTGACTGTGTCCGGCAGCAGCAGCGTCAGTGAGAGTGCGAGGCTAGCTAGCATATCGCCGTATTTGAGTGTTTGAGTCACCTAACGCCCCAAGTTCAGCTGCGGGCGAACCACATAATGCGAGCGAAGCGAGCGCACCGCAAATCGCCCGGCTGCTGCAACGGACGTTAGACGGCGCCTCGCCGTCGTGGCGAGTGGCTTGGGATCCCGGCGCCGCCGGTCCGGCGCACGCAGTGCCGGCGCGCTGACGTCCGGCGCACGATGTCCGGCGCCCTCGGTCGCCGCGCACCTCATGATGCCGGCCCCCTCGCGTCCGGCGCGCCGACGACCAGTGCGAGTCGCGGGGCGCTGATGCCCTCGCGCGGTCGGGCCAGCGCGCGGATCCGCCATGGCACGCGGAGCCGCGGGCCAATGATGCAGACCAAGCGCATTCCCCTCGTCACCTTTTTCGTCCCGACCGCGTCCGGCTAACGCCTATTGTCTTTCCCCAACTCATCCTTCCCCGCCCCGCCTCCGCACCCATCGCCGCGCCTCCAACACTCGTATCTCCATCAACCACCCCACCTTCCCCCGCGCGATAACCTGCCGATCTGCACGTTATCCTGCCAGTCCGTCGCGTGATAACGATCAACCCAGCCCGTCCGCGGGACTCACGACTCCGAGCGACCCTCGCCTCGAGACGTGCGTGTAGATCATCGTCGTTCGTACGTCGCGATGCCCCAGAAGCTGCTGGATCGTCCGGATGTCATACCCGGACTCGAGAAGATGCGTCGCGAAGGAATGCCGCAACGTGTGGCAGCCTGCCCGCTTCGTGATACCCGCCGCCTTCACGGCCCGGCTCATCTCGCGCTGAATTACTGACGGGTGCAGGTGGTATCGCACGGGATGGGCGCCTATCTCGCCCGTCGGCCTCGACGCCGGAAATACCCACTGCCAGCCGAGCTCACGCCCGGCGCTCGGCTGCTTGCGCTCGAACGCATCAGGCAGGGGAACTTCGACGCCGGCCGCCGCGTCGGACGCATGCAGCTGGCGTACGCGACCCAGCTGCACGAGCATCGCCGCGACGGCTCCCTCCGGCAGCACGGACATCCGGTCCTTGTTTCCCTTCCCCGCGCGGACGCTCACGATCCGCTCTACGGCGTCGACGTCCTTCACGCGGAGCGAAAGGCACTCTTCGAGCCGAAGCCCCGACCCGTAGAGGAGCGTCGCCACCAACCGCGCCCTCCCGCTCAGCTGCGCCAGCACCCGCGCCACCTCCGCCCGCGACAACACTTCGGGCAGCCGCCGCCCGCGCTTGGCGCGAGTAACGAGCGCCCCGACGCTGAACGGCATCCCCAACACGTCGAGGTAGAGGAACTGAAGCGCCGCCAGCGCCTGGTTCTGTGTCGATGCGCTGACGTTCTCATGCACCGCGAGGCTCGTCAGAAACTCCCCGACCTCCCGCTCTCCCATCTCCCGGGGGTGACGCCGTCGGTGAAAGCCGATGAACCGGCGGATCCATCCGACATACGCCTGCTCGGTCCGACGGCTCAGATGCCGCGTCCGCATTCGCGCATGCACCGCCTCGAGCAACCGCATGCTTGAAGAATGTGACGGCTCCGCGACTCTCGACTCACCACTTGGCCTCCAGACGCATCGTTCCAACGCGTATGCAGAACGGGCCCGGCAATCGCCAGGCCCGTCCCCAGATCACCCCTGGAACCGTTCGCCCGTACGATGAACCGTTCACCGTTCACCGCTCACCGTTCACTGTTCACCGCTTGGGAGCCGAGATGCCTCACTCTACCGTCACCGACTTCGCCAGATTCCGCGGCTGATCCACATTCAACCCGCGCTTGTTCGCGATGTAGTACGCCAGCAGCTGCAGCGGGATCGCCGCCAGCACGGGATTCAGCATGTCGATCGTCTGCGGGATCCGGAACTCGTAATCCACCAATCCCTTCAACGACGGCTCCTCGCGGCTCGTGATCGCGATCACCCGCCCGCCACGCGCCTTCACCTCCTGGATGTTCGACACGACCTTGTCGAACACGGAATCGTGCGGCGCGATGAACACCACGGGCATGTCGGCATCGATCAGCGCGATGGGACCATGCTTCATCTCCGCCGCGGGATACCCCTCGGCATGGATGTAGCTGATCTCCTTCAGCTTCAGCGCCCCCTCGAGCGCCACGGGAAAGTTGTAGCCCCGGCCGAGATAGAGGAAGTTCGTCGCATCGGCGAAGGCGTCGGCGATCTTCTCGACCTCCTCGGCACGATCGAGCATGCTCTGGATCTGCTCGGGCAGCTCCTCGAGCGCATGCGCGAGGTCGCGCCCCTGCACCACGGACATGTTGCGCAGCCGGCCGAGCTTCAGCGTCAGCAGCGCGAGCGCCACGACCTGACTGGTGAACGCCTTCGTCGACGCGACGCCGATCTCGGGTCCGGCATGCAGGTAAATCCCGCCGTCGTCCTCGCGCGCGATCGTCGAGCCAACCTGGTTCACGAGCCCGAGGGTCTTCGCCCCACGCCGCTTGGCCTCGCGCATCGCCGCCAGCGTATCGGCCGTCTCGCCGGACTGCGAGATGACGATGCACAGCGTCTTGTCGGTCACGATCGGGTTCCGGTAGCGGAACTCGCTCGCATACTCCACCTCGCACCGGATCCGCGCCGCCTCCTCGATCATCATCTCCCCGATCAGCGCGCTGTGCCAACTCGTGCCGCACGCGGTGATGATGATCTGATCGAGATTCTGCAGCTCCTCCTTCGTCAGGTTCAGACCGCCGAGCTTGGAGAACCCCTCGTCCGTGACGAGCCGGCCACGCATCGTGTTCTGGATCGTCTGCGGCTGCTCGAAGATCTCCTTCAGCATGAAGTGGTCGAAGCCCCCCTTCTCGATCTGGTCGAGATCCCAGTCGATCCGGCTCACCCCCTTCTTCACGGCCTGCGCGTTCAGATCGCACACGCTGTAGCCGTCCTTCGTCACCACCGCCATCTCGCCGTCATCGAGATACACCACCTGGCGGGTGTGCTGGAGGATCGCCGCGACGTCGCTGGCGATGAAGTTCTCCCCCTCGCCGAGCCCGATCAGCAGCGGGCTCCCCTTCCGCGCGGCGACGATCTTGTCGGGATCGCGCGAGCAGATCACCGCGATCCCGTAGGTCCCCTCCACGAGGGCGAGCGCATCGATCACCGCTTCCTCGAGATTTCCGTCGAACGCCGCCTCGACGAGATGCGCCAGCACCTCGGTGTCGGTCTCCGACACGAAGGTGTGCCCGGTCTTCTCGAGCATCGCCCGCAGGGGGCCGAAGTTCTCGATGATCCCGTTGTGCACGACCGACACGGTCCCGGTGCAGTCGTGGTGCGGGTGCGCGTTGCACTCGTTGGGCTGCCCGTGCGTCGCCCACCGCGTATGCGCGATCCCGACGTTCCCCTCGATCGGCTCGTCGCTGATCGCCTGCTCGAGCATCGCGATCTTCCCCTTCGCCTTCCGCGTCTCGAGGCCGGCGCCGTTCATCATCGACACGCCGGCCGAGTCATAGCCGCGGTATTCCAGCCGCTTGAGGCCGTCCACGAGCACGCTCGTCGCCGTCCGGGGTCCGATGTAGCCAACAATTCCGCACATGTCTCGTGTCCTCGATGAATGAACCGCTGGCGACGGCCGAGGTGCCGGCGATGAATCGTCTGCCGGCGACTCCTGCCCAACCCCAATCTCCCGACCCCGAACCCCTTACTCCAAACCGCCCTTCAACGCAGCGCGTCCAGCGGCTGCCTCGACCGCCGCACCAGCTCCCGCGCCCCGGCCTCGTCGGGCGCCTCGGCGATCACCCGCACGATGGGCTCGGTCCCCGACGGTCGCACGTGGACCCACCGGTCGGGCCACGACAGCCGCAGCCCGTCCTGGGTGTCGCTGGTCGCATCCGGGAATGCCCGCTGCAGCGCGGCATACACCGCATCCAGGCTGGCGTTCGGCCGGTCGAGCTTGTCCTTGACGATCACGTACCGGGGCATCGAGTCCACGAGCGCCGACAGGCTCCGCCCCTCCTCCACCAGCAATTGCAGAAGCAGGGCCGCGCCGATCGGGGCGTCACGCCCGAGATGCACCTCGGGCAGGATCACCCCGCCGTTCCCCTCCCCGCCGATGGGGGCGCCGAGCTCGCGCATCCGCACGGCGACGTTCACCTCGCCCACGGGGGCGCGCACCGCCTCGCCGCCGGCATGCCGCGCCGCGTCCTCCACGACGAGGCTGGTCGAGAGGTTGGTCACCACCTGGCCGGGCCTGTGCCTGAGCACGAGCCGGGCCGCGAGCGCCAGGGTATAGTCCTCGCCGATCGCCCTGCCGGCGTCGCTCACGAGCGCCAGGCGGTCCACGTCGGGGTCCACCGCGAAGCCGATGTCGGCGCCGCTCTCGGCCACCAGCCGTTCGAGCTCCTTCAGGTTCTCCGGCACCGGCTCGGGCTCGCGCGGGAAGCGGCCGTCCGGCTCCATGTTGATCGACACCACCTCGCAGCCGAGCCGCTCCAGCAGGAGGGGCATGACCGTGGCGCCGGCGCCGCGGACGCAGTCCAGCGCCACTTTGAACTTCCGCGCCCGGATGGCGTCGACGTCCACGTACGGGATGGCGAGCACCGACTCGACGTGGCGCGCCGCGACCCCCTCGTCGGCGGTCACGGTGCCGATCCGGTCCCAAGTGGCGTACGGGATCCCCGTCTCGACGAGGGCGCGCATCGCCACCCCCTGGCTCGCCTCGAGAAAGAGCCCCGTCGACCCGATGCACTTGAGGGCGTTCCACTCGATGGGGTTGTGGCTCGCCGAGAGCATCAGCCCCCCCGCGGCATGGTGGTGCTCCACGGCGAGCTGGCACCCCGGCGTCGTCGTCAACCCGATGTCGATCACGTCGCACCCCACGAGCTGCAGCGTGCCGACCACGATGCGGTGGAACATCGGGCCGGAGACCCGGCTGTCGCGGCCGACGACGATCCTGCGCGACGCGCCGGGCTGTGCGATCGACCAGGCCCCGAACGCCGCCGCATATCTCGCCACCACCTCGGGTGTGAGCGCCTCGCCGACCTTCCCGCGAATGCCCGACACGCTCACCATCAAGCCGCCCTGCGCCATGCCCGTCTCCATCTGTCAGTGGGACGAGAAAGGTATAATCGCCCCCGCACCGGGCAAGCTCGCTGGCGGTCGCTAGAATACAGCGGGTGAACAGCGCACCCGCACGGAGCAAGTCGTGAGCAACCCCCTCGCCCTCGTCCCCCTCGCCCTCGCCGCTGGCCACGGCCACGCCGGCCCCTCGCTCGACGACAGCTTCGAGGCGCAGCAGCTCGTCGCCGCAGGACTCACCCTCCTCCAGCGCAGCGCTCCCCTCGTGCGCGCCCTCGCCGGCCGCCGCTCGATGATCCTGCTGCCAGCATCGCCGCTCTTCCTCACGGCGCTCGCCGCGAGCGACGGGCGCGGCGCGGTGCTCTGCCCGGCCGACGAGAGTCCCGACGAGATCCTCCACCGCTGCCGGGACGCGAACGTCGGCGCGGTGCTCACGCTCGAGGCGCTCGCCGATCGCCTCCCCGTGCACCTCCCCGCCGTCTTCCTCGACGACGCCCCACGCTCGGCGCGCGTCGTCACGCCGGACCGCACCCAGATCGTCGACCTCGGCTCGCACCACGGGCTGGCGCTCGAAGGAGAGCGCGACGCTCCCGGGCGCGACGAGGAGATCGTCGTCGTGCAGCACGCGGGAGTGCGCCGCTCCGTCACGCACCGCGACCTCCTCGCCGACGCGCGCGGCGCGGCCGACGCGCTCGACTACGTCGAGGAGGACAGGGTCCTCTGCCTCGTCCCCTGCGACGACCTCGTCGCGCTCACCGTGGGGCTCGCCGCTCCGCTGCTCGTCGGCGCGCGCGTCACCGCGACCTCGGTCCTTCCGGCGCTGCGCCGCATCCTGCACGACGTCAGCGTCATCGTCGCGAGCGCGGAGCAGTTCGTCGCCATCGCGCGGGACGCGACGCCGGGCTCACCCGCCAATCAGACGACCGACGAACGCTCGCTGAAGCTCTGCATCTGCGTCGGAATGCCACCAGCCGAAGAGCTGTCGGCGAGTTGGGAGCGTCTCACCGGCGTCCCGCTGAGCGCCGGCTCCCTCCGGACGCTGCGCTGACCGCCCCGCTACCAGCTGGACTGACCGCCACTCAGGCCGTCGTGGCGCCGGCGAAGGTGGGAACCCGCGGCATGAGCGCCAGCCGCCCCGATTCCACGGCGCTCATGAACGCCTGCACGATCTGTGGATCGTACTGCGTCCCGCTGCAGCGCAGGATCTCCGTGATCGCCTCGTCCATCGTCAGCCCGTCGGGCCGGTAGGGGCGGTCCGACGTCATCGCGTCGAACGAGTCCGCCGCCGCGGCGATGCGCGCCTCGAGCGGGATGTCGGTGCCCGCGAGCCGGTCGGGGATCCCACGCCCGTCGAACCGCTCGTGGTGCGAGCGCACGATGTTGAGCGACACCGGCGTCTCGCCGAGCAGCGGCGCCAGGATGCGCCAGCCGACGACGGGATGCGTCATGATGTGCTCGTACTCCGCGTCGGTCAGCTTCCCCGGCTTGTTGAGCACGTCCTCGCGCACGCCGATCTTGCCGATGTCGTGCACGTGGCCGCCGAGCTCCACCTGGCGCAGCATCTCCCCCTCGAGCCCCATCTCGCGCGCGATCACCGTGGAGTAGTGGCTGACCCGCACCGAGTGGCCGCGCGTGTACGGATCCTTCACCTCGAGCGCCTCGGCCAGCGACTGGATGCTGGCGAGGAAGAGCTCCTCCAGCCGGCGCGCCTGCACGGCGACCTTCTCCTGCAGGCTCTCCTGGTAGCCGCGGTTCTCGATCACGAGGCGGCGCTTCTCGAGCGCCTGCGCGACGCGCGCTCGCACCTCCTCGAGGTGGAAGGGCTTCGTGAGATAGTCCATCGCGCCGATGGCGAGACAGCTCACCGCGACCTCCACGTCGGCGACCGCCGTGATCATCACGACGGCGACGTCGGGCCAGCGGCCCCGCACCTGACGCAGCAGCTCCAGGCCGTCCATCTTCGGCATCCGGAGGTCGCTCATCACGAGGCGCACCGGATGCGCCTCGAGCTGCAGGAGCGCCTCCTCGCCATTCCCCGCCTCGAGGCAGGTGAAGCCGTCGTTCCGCATCAGGTGCACGAGCACCTGGCGCAGCCGCGGCTCGTCGTCGACGATGAGACAGTAGGGGGTGGTGGAAGCGCTGGATTCAGTCATGATGGCGAAAACGTCCCGGATGTTCCTTCGGCTACCTGATTCTGGCGGGCTGCTCGCCCCTCACTCCCCCTGCCGTTACCTTCCCCCACACGCCCAGACCTGGAGAAGTATCGGCATGACGCGCGTTTTCGACGAAGACCTCGCTGCGGGTTTCGCGACCCGAGCCATCCACGCCGGCCAGCGCCCCGAGCCCCTCGCCGGCGCCATCATGACCCCGGTCTACCTCACCTCGACCTACGTCCAGGACGCCCTCGGCCAGAATAAGGGCTATGAGTATGCCAGAGGCAAGAACCCGACGCGGGAGGCGCTGGAGCGCAACGTAGCCGCGCTCGAGGGGGGTCGCCACGGGATCGCCTTCAGCTCGGGGATGGGGTGCGTCACCTCCATCATGATGCTGTTCAAGGCAGGCGACCACGCGGTCGTCGCCGAGAACGTCTACGGGGGCACCTTCCGGCTGTTCGACAAGATCCTGACGAAGTTCGGGATGACCTTCAGCTACGTGGACACCCGCGACCCGCAGCGCATCGCCGACGCGATGACGCCGGCCACCCGGGTGGTCCTCGTGGAGACGCCGAGCAATCCGCTCATGCGGATCACCGACCTCCGCGCGGCGGCGGAGATCGCCCACCGCGGCGATGCCCTCCTGGTGGTCGACAACACCTTCTGCTCCCCCTTCTTCCAACGCCCCTTCGAGTTCGGCGCCGACATCATCTTCCACTCCACCACCAAGTATCTCAACGGGCACTCGGACATGGTGGGGGGGATCGCCATCCTGAAGGATGACGACCTGGCCGCCCGGCTCCAGTTCAACCTCAACGCGGCGGGCGCGAACCCCGGCCCCTTCGACGCCTGGCTCGCACTCCGGGGGACGAAGACGCTGCACCTCCGGATGCCCCGCCACGACGAGAACGGCCGCCAGATCGCCAACTGGCTGGCCGAACGGTTGGGGGATGAGAAGATCTTTTACCCAGGCCTGGAGTCGCACCCGCAGCACGCCCTCGCCAAGTCGCAGATGTCGGGATTCGGCGGAATGATCTCGGTCGAGCTCGGCACGAAGGAGCGGGCGAACGAGGTCCTCAGCCGCTGTCGCCTCTTCTCCCTTGCCGAGTCGCTCGGTGGGGTGGAAAGTCTCATCAGCCACCCGGCATCCATGACGCATGCCAGCGTCCCCGTCGAGCACCGGACCGCACTCGGCATCACGGAGGGGCTGATCAGGCTCAGCTGTGGGGTGGAGGATGTGAGGGATCTGCTGGCGGATCTGGAGCAGGCGCTGGGGAGGGACTGAACTACTGACGGACTTTCGGTTTACGGTTCTTCGGTTTACGGCCGGCCCCGGGACGCTACTACCTCGGCACGCAGGAGCCTCCCGAGGCCGGCCGTAAACCGAAAACCAGAATAACCGTAAACCGCCCTCCCTGACACAATCCATCCCCCGCACCCGTAGGCGCCACCGTCCCCCCTTCAGGAGCGCCAATGGCCGTCGCGTTACCGCAGATCTCCTCCCGCGCCTGGGAGCACCCCGCCGACAAGGCCGCCCTCGACACCCTCCGCGCGATCCCCGGCTTCGACGAGGTCGTCAAGAAGGTCGCCGGGTTCGTCCAGGAGCGGGGGGTCCGCCAGCTCTTCCTCGCGAACGCCGTCAAGGTCGGGCCCGCCCAGCGGCCGGCGCTGCACGCGCTGCTGCTCGAGACCTGCGCGACGATGGACGCCGAGGTGCCCGAGCTCTACGTCACGCAGTCGCCGCTGGTGAATGCGTATGCGCTCGGCTTCGAGCGCCCCTTCATCGTCATCACCTCGGGCGCGCTCGAGCTGCTCGACGGCGACGAGGAGCGTCGCTTCCTGCTGGCCCACGAGCTCGGGCACATCATGAGCGGGCATCTCACCTACCGCACGATCGCCCTGATCATCCTCGTGATCGGATCGTCGGCGCTGCTCCCGGTCGGGATCGCCCTCCTCCCCTTCTACCTCGCGCTGCTCGAGTGGCACCGCAAGAGCGAGTTCTCCGCCGACCGCGCCGGCATGCTCGCCGTGCAGGACGTGCTGGCCGCGCAGCGCAGCTTCATGAAGCTCGCCGGGGGCCCGGACTACGGCGACGCGGCAAGCGTCGAGGAGTTCATGCGGCAGGCTGCGACGTACGAGACCGGCGGCGACGCGTGGGACCGCGTCTTCCAGCTCCTCAACACGGCGTTCCGCGACCACCCCTTCCACACGGTGCGCGCGGGAGAGCTGGAGCGGTGGCGCGCGAGCGGCGCCTACGACACGATCATCGCCGGCACCTACACCCGCCGCGGCGCGAGCGACCAGGGGCTCGGCGGCGACTACCGCGACGCAGCCAGCTACTACTCCGATCGGGCGAGCGACGCGATGGCCGGCGTCGGCGACGCGATCAACCGGGCGAAGGACGCATTCCGTGATGCGTTCAAGGGACCAGGGGGACCGCCGGCGTAAGGACCGCACCGTCATCCCGCACGAGCGACAGCGAGTGTCGGGATCTCGTGAGAGGTTCGAAGTGAGAAGTGAGAGGTTTGAACGGAGAAGTGAGAAGCCGGGCCTCGGGACGCATCGGCGTCCCGGGGCCCGGCTTCGAACCTTACACGTCAAACCTCTAACGCCCCCTCTATCTTGAGGCATGCGCGTCCTGATCATCGGCTCCGGCGGCCGAGAGCACGCCCTCGCCTGGCGGCTCAAGCACGAAGACCCCTCGCTCGAGCTCATCGCGGCACCCGGTAATCCGGGGATCGCGGAGCTCGCCGAGTGTGTCCCCGTGCAGACCACCGACCTGGCCGCCCTCGAGCAGCTCGCGCGCGACCGCGCGGTCGACTTCACCCTCGTTGGGCCCGAGGCGCCGCTGGCGGCGGGGATCGTCGACAGCTTCCGCGCGGCGGGGCTGGCGATCTTCGGTCCCACCCGCGCCGCCGCCGAGATCGAGACCTCCAAGGCGTTCGCCAAGCAGCTCATGACGAGCGCCGGCGTCCCCACCGCGCGCGCCGAGATGCACACGGAGCTCGCCGCCGCCAAGGCTGCGGCGCGGCGCTTCGGCGCGCCGGTCGTCGTGAAGGCGTCAGGGCTCGCCGCGGGAAAGGGGGTCATCGTCTGCGTGACGCTCGGCGAAGCGGACGCCGCGATCGAGGACATGCTCCAGGGAAACCGCTTCGGCGCGGCGGGTGCCGAGGTCCTCGTCGAGGAGTTCATGGAGGGGGAGGAGATCTCCATCTTCGCGATCACCGACGGGAACTCGTTCATCCCCCTTCCGGGACTGCAGGATCACAAGCGCCTGCTGGACGGTGACGCCGGCCCCAATACAGGCGGCATGGGGGCATATCTGCCCGTCTCGCTCCGCCCGCATCCCGCGTCGCCGGAGTCCAGCCTGGGCCGCGACGGCGTAGGGATCGCGGCCTGCGCGCAGGTGTTCCAGCCTGTCCTCGCCGCCCTCGCCGATGCGGGCCGTCCCTTCACCGGCCTGCTCTACGCCGGCCTGATGGTCACGGCCCAGGGAGTGAAGGTTGTCGAGTTCAACTGCCGGTTCGGCGATCCGGAGACGCAGGCGCTGATGCCGGCCATGGGCGACGACATGCGATTGCTCGAACTGTTGTCGGCGGTCGCGCGCGGCACCTCCCTCGACGGAATCCCAGTGAGGGGACTGATCGGATTCGATACTCGGGACGATGATCACGGGAGGACAGGGTGGCCGGCGCGCGCCTGCGTCACGACAGTGCTCGCCGCCGCCAACTATCCCGACACCCCGCGAACCGGCGACGTCATCACCATCCCCCCGGCCGAGCCCGGCGTCGTGGTCTTTCACGCCGGCACGGCGCGCGACGCCGAGGGGCGGCTCGTCACCGCGGGCGGGCGCGTGCTCGCCGTGAGCGCCACCGGGGCGACGGTCGCCGAAGCGCGCGCGGCGAGCCTCGCCTTCGCCGAGCGGATCGAGTTCGCCGGCAAGCAGCTCCGCCGAGACATCGGCTGGCGCGAGATCGCGCGGGGATAGGTCGGTGCCGGAGCTGCCGGAGACCGAGACGATCGCCCGCGACCTCGACCGCGAGATCGCGGGGCGGCGCATCGTCTCCACGACCGTCACGCGCCCCGACGTGGTGCGTGAGGTGACTCCCGAGGAGTTGGCGCGGCGCACCGAGGGGGCGATGCTGCAGCGGTGCTGGCGCCGCGCGAAGCTCGTCGTGCTCGGCCTGGACAGCGGCGACCAGATCGTCGTGCAGCCGCGCTTCACCGGCGCGCTGCTGCTGAGCCGCGGCCCCCTCCCCCCCGAGGAGGCGCCCTACTCCACGATCCGCTGGTCGCTGGACGACGGGCGCGACCTGCACTACCGCGACATCCGCCGACTCGGCACCGTGGCGCTGATGTCGGCCGAGCGATTCGACGAGTACGCCGCCGGGCTCGGGGTCGAGCCTCTTGACCAGGCCTTCACCATCCGCCATCTATCGGGACTTCTTCGGGTGTCCCGGTCGGCGATCAAGAAGGTCCTGATGGACCAGCGGGTCGTCGTCGGGATCGGCAACATCTACGCGAACGAGGCGTGCTGGCGTGCGGGGATCGATCCGTCGCGCATGGCGCGCGAGCTGACGGAGGAGGAGGTCGCGGCGCTGCACGGCGGGATCGTGTCGGTGCTTACCGAGTCCATCGCGGCGCGCGGGACGTCGTTCCGCGACTACCGCGACGCCACCGGCGGGAAGGGCGACTTCGAGCGCTCCCTCGCCGCGTACGGCCGCGGCGGGGAGCCATGCCTCCGCTGCGGTGCCCGCCTGATCGAGACTCACGCCATCGACGGACGATCAACGGTTCTGTGCGCAGGCTGTCAAAGATAAAGAAGCTTCTTCTCACGCCGAAGACGAGCGACGACCTCGTCGCGGAGATGCGCGCGCACGTGCGCGCCACCGCCAAGGACCGGCCGGGGGTGTATCGCTGGCTCTCGCCCGAGGGCGAGGTGGTCTACGTGGGCAAGTCGAAGCGGCTCCGCACCCGGCTCATGAGCTACTTCCGCTGCGGGCCCGACGAGAAGGGCGCCCGCATCGTGCGCGAGGCGACGCGCATCGAGTGGGACTATACGCCGAGCGAGTTCGCCGCGCTCCTCGAGGAGCTCCGTTTGATCAAGCGCTTTCGCCCCCGGCTCAACGTGGCGATGAAGCGTGACGCGCGGCACTTCGCCTTCATCAAGCTCACGCGCGGGGCGGCGGCCAAGCTGCTCGTCGTGCGCGGCGCCGGCGCCGACGACGCGCAGATCTACTACGGACCCTTCCACGGCGCGCAGCGCGTGAGCGACGCGGTGCGCGAGCTGAACGACGCGCTGGGCCTGCGCGACTGCCGGCTCGATCAGCCGATCCACTTCGCCGACCAGCCGGAGCTGTTCCAGGGCTTCCCGCGCACGCCGGGCTGCATCCGCCACGAGATCCGGAAGTGCCTCGGTCCCTGCGTCGGCGGGTGCACCGCGCAGCAGTACAGCCAGCAGATGGCGATGGCGCGCGCCTTCCTCGACGGCGCCGACGACGGCCCGATGGACCAGCTCCGCGCCGAGATGCTGGCGGCGAGCGAGCAGATGGAGTTCGAGCGCGCGGGAGCGCTGCGCGACAAGCTCCAGCGGCTCCAGGAGCTGCGCGACCAGTTCATCAAGTTCCGCTTCGCGGTGGAGACCCTCTCCTTCGTCTATCACGTGCCGGGCCACGAGGGCGACGACCGGCTGTACCTGATCCGCCGCGGGCGGGTGCGCGCCGAGTACGAGATGCCGCGCAGCGATCACGACCGCGCGCGGCTGCTGCAGATGGTGGAGAGCGTGTTCCAGGATGCCGAGCGCGACTCGGCGCAGATCCCCTCGCACGAGGTGGACGAGCTGCTGCTCCTCTCCTCGTGGTTCCGGCGCTTTCCGGCCGAGCTGGGGCGCGCCCGCCAGGCGCCTGCCTTCCTCGCCGAGCCCCCCGCACTGTCGTACGATGCAGCGACCGACCCTCTGTTCGGCGACGCCGAGGTCATCCCGGCGGCCTGACCTCGTCGCCGGGTGATGGCGCCCCTCTTGCAACTCCGTGCTCACGGTGCCCGATCCACGGGCAGCAGCCACGCGGGGGCGAGGATGGCGACCTCATGGCAACCGACGACGCTGGTTCAGTGCGTGAGCGTGAGGCCCTGGCTCACCTATCCCGGCTGTGACGAGCCGGGCGGCTGCCACGACCTGACGCTCGGCCGCATCTACGAGATGCTCGGCGTGGAGGCGAACGGTTCGTTCTACCGGATCGTTGACGACTCCGACGACGACTATCTGTATCCGGCGTCGCACTTCAGGGAGGTGTGACGAGCCGCGCGCTGTCATCCCGCAGGAGCGAGCGAAGCGAGCGAGTGTCGGGATCCGGCGTCCCTGAGGCGTGGCTGGCCACGCGACCGTGAAAGTGGATCCCGACCCTCGCTTCGCTCCAGCGGGATGACGGCCGCGGGGTCCCGCCATTTACTCCAGCTCGACGATCTCCACGCTCGCCACGCCGTCCTCGATGCTGAGCACCGCCACGCTCGGCTCGAGCCTGAAGCGTCGTGCCCCCGCCGCGCCGGGATTCACGACGAGGCGGCTCCCGGCGCGCGAGACGAGCTGCCGGTGCGTGTGGCCGTACACGATGACGTCGGCCGCGTAGCGCTCGAGGAGCCGCGCCGGCGTGGGACTGCCAACCTCGTGGCCGTGCGAGACGTGAATGCGGAGCCCGCCGATCTCGCGCTCGATGCGCTCGGCGAGCCGTGGCTGGCCGGGCGCATCGGTGTTGCCGTAGACGGCATGCACTGGCGCGATGAGCGACAGCTCGTCGAGGATCTCGTCGCCCCCGACGTCACCGGCGTGAAGAATGAGCTCGACTCCAGCGAGCGCGGTATGCACCTGCGACCGTACCATCCCGTGCGTATCGGAGATCAGCCCGATGCGATGCAGCTCACCGCTCATCGCTCACCGCTCACCGTTCATCGTTCATCGTTCATACGTTCACCGCTCACCGTTCATCCTCCACCGTTCACGTCTCGTCGTCCGCCGTGCTCCCCCAGCGGTGGCCCAGCGCGTGCTCCACGCCGAGATGGTCGAGCACGCGCGCGACGACGAAGTCGACGAGCTCGCCGATGCTCGTCGGGCGGTTGTAGAAGCCGGGGCTGGCCGGCATGACGACGGCGCCGGCGCGCGTGAGGCGCAGCATGTTCTCCAGATGGATCGCGCTGTACGGCGTCTCGCGCGGGACGACGATCAGCGGGCGGCGCTCCTTGAGCGTCACGTCGGCGGCGCGCTCCACGAGCGAGCGCGAAGTCCCCTGGCTGATCGCGCTGATCGTCCCCATCGAGCAGGGGCAGATCACCATGCCGTGCGTGCGCGCCGAGCCGGACGCGGGCGCCGCGCCGCGGTCGCCGTCGTCGTGGACCGTCACGTGCTCGTCCCACACCTGCGCACCGGACATCGTCCGCAGGTCGTCGACCGACACCAGCTCGGTCTCCGTCTGCAGCAGCCGCAGTCCGTGCGCCGAGACGATGAGCTGGATGGGCTGCCGCGCCACCAGGAGCTGCTCGATCAGCCGCACCGCGTATGGTGCGCCGGATGCGCCCGTGACGGCGACCACGATGGGAAGGGGCCGGCGGATCATCGCGCGAGGTATCCGACGGTGAGGTCGAGCGAGGTGCTGGCGAGCAGCCGTCCCGCCAGCACGAAGGCGAAGAGCGTGAGGCTGATGATCCCGTTCATCGTGAAGAAGGCGGCGCCGAGCTTCGACAGGTCGCCGGGCTTCACGAGCGAATGCTCGTACAGCAGCAGCGCCACGGCCACGGCCACCCCCGCCCAGTACAGCACCGACGGCGGCGAGCCGGGGGTGAACGACGCGACCCCCACGAGCACGAGACAGAGCACCGTGACGGCGTGCAGTGTCCGCGCGATCGCGATGCCGCCCCGCTCGCCGAACGTGGAAGGGATCGAGTGCAGCCGGTGCGCGCGGTCGAACTCGATGTCGGGGAGCGCGTAGAACACGTCGAAGCCCGCGCCCCACGTCGCGACGGCGAGCGCCAGCACGCAGAGCAGCCACCAGGGCTGGCTCCAGCGCCCCGCGAGGGCGAGGTAGCCCCCCACCGGCGCGATCGACATCCCCAGTCCCAGCACCAGGTGCGCGAAACGGGTGAAGCGCTTGGTATAGCTGTAGAAGAAGACCCACGCCAGCGCGACCGGCGAGAGCGCCAGGCAGAGCGGGTTGAGCATCCACGCGCACATCACGAACACCAGCGACGCGAGCGTCACGGCGCCGCGCGCCTCTCCCACGGTCATCGCGCCGCGCGGCAGCTCGCGCATCTGCGTGCGCGGGTTGCGCGCGTCGTACTCGCGGTCGACGATACGGTTGAACCCCATCGCGGCGAAGCGTGCGGCGGTGAAGGCGAGCACGATCCAGCCGAGCCGGC
>JBBQJC010000074.1:0-16272 GCA_038325515.1 Gemmatimonadales bacterium
GGCTTTGTGGGGTGGTGGGCCGTGGGGGGGTGGGGCGGGGGGGCGCGGGGGGGGGGGGGGGGTGTTGCGCCGGGGGGTGGGGGGCCGCGGCGGCCCCCCCCCGCCCCCCCCCAACACCCCACGGGCGCGGATCAGATGACGACGGCGATCCGGTCGTCGACCGAGGTGACCCCCGTCGCGCTCCACGCCGCGCGCTCCGCGTCGGCGCGCTCGGGCCACGAGCGGACGGTCCCGGTGAGCGTGACCTTCCCGTTCATCGCGGTGACCTCGATCTTCTTGGCGTCGGCCTCGGCGCTCCGATGCAGCGCCGCCTTGATGTGCTGGGCGACGTCGTAGGGCGACGCATGCGTCTTGAGCTGGACGAGGTTCGTCACGCCGCGCACGCCGGTGAGATAGCGAACGGAGCGCTCGGCGGCGTTGCGCTGGTACTGCCAGTCGACGGTGCCCTCGAGGGTGACCCAGCCGTCCTCGACGCGCGCCTTGATCTTCTGGTCGGGGACCTCGATGTCCCAGGCGAGCGCGTTCACCACCTGGTGCGCGAGCTCGGTGTCGGAGCGACGGAAGGTGCTGGGCACCTTCACCTCGATCTCCTGCGCGACGGCGCGCACGCCGTTCACGCGCTCGGCGGCACGCGCCGCGGCGCGGCGCTGCGAGTAGTCAGGCACGGACCCCGTGAGGGTCACGACGCCATCCTTCACGCTGATGCCGATCTCGTCTTCCTTCACGCGGGGCTCCCACTTGAGCTCCTCGGCGACGTCTCTCTGCAGCTCCATGTCGGTCTTCATGATGGACCTCCCGATCAACCTCACAGCATTGCGGTCGCGCGGCGACTGCGACGGCACGTCCTGGCGACCGGCGGTGGCGTGCCATTGCTCCACGATCGCCCGGTGTGCGGCAGCGCGCCGTCAGGCGTTGACGGACGAGCGCACCGACTGCTGCTCGTCGAGGAATGTGAGCAGCGCGCTCCCTCCTTCGCTCTCGATGCACAGCGCCCGATCCTGGTCGCGCGGGCCGCTGGCGACGGCGATGGAGCGCACGCTGCCGAGGCTGCGCGTGAGGTGCGGACGTCCCGTGGCGCCGCCGCCGAACATCAGGGCGAGATGCTGGTCGTGCGCGTCGTACGTCGCGCCGACGAGGGCATAGCCGGATTCCTGCACCTGGGCGCCGATGTCCCGATCGTCGATCTCGAGCGTGGTGCGCCGGTCGGCGTTGCGGCGCACGAACGCCTGCAGCTCGTCGTTCCACTGCGCCGACTCGAAGACCGTGGACGTGCCCGTCATGTGCCGGAGCAGACGAGTGCGCTCGGCGACGGGGGGCTCGGGGGCGAGGAGCACCGAGCACTCCGCGCCGTAGAGGATCGCGGTGGAGGTGCTGCCCATGAGCCAGCGCTCGAGGACGCCGTGACCGTGCGTGCCGCCGACGACGAGATCGGCGTGCCGTGCGCGGGCCGCCGCCAGGACGACGTCGGCGGCCTTTCCTTCGACCGCCTCGGTGTGGATGCCGAGCGTGCGCCCCTGCGTCAGCAGCTCGCGCACCTTGTCGAAGCGCGCGGGGAGAGAGGCGGCATACGCGTCGTTCAGGGCGGTGAGCTCGGCGATGGGGATGGCGCTCTCGAGCCGCGACCAGGCGTGCACGAGGTAGACGACCGCGTCGTCGCCGAGCAGGGGAAGCGCCTGCTGCGCCGCGTTGATGCTTTCCGGGCTGAAGTCGGTAGCCGCGACGACGACGCGCGGCAGGTCGCGCGCGCGGTCGGACACGGCGAGCACCGGGCAGGGCGCGCGGCGGCTCGTTGCCCACGCGGTGCCCGTGGCGAGCAGGCGGCGCGCGATGGAATGCGGGCCGATGCCCATCACGATGAGCCGCGCGCCGTGGCTGCGCGCCGCGTCGGCGATCGCGCTGCCCGCGTCGCCGTAGGGGGTCTCGATGACGCTGTCCAGCTCGGCCCCGCTCCAGCCGAGCCGCTGCAACCGTTCGCGGATGTTGCGCCCGCGCTCGGCGATCTGCTCCTCGATCGTCCAAGGCACCAGTAGCTCGCGGCGCGGCTCGATCGCGTAGAGCGGCGGGGGCTCCACCGCCGAGACGATGACGAGCTCCGTGGCGTCGCGCGCGGCGAGCGCGCGCGCGATGCGCAGCGCGGGGACACCGCCGGTGGCCCCCACCGCAACGACGATGGGGCGACGCGTCGCGCTCTCGTTGGCCTGTGACATGTTCGTCTCCGCAAGAGGAATGCTGCGCCGCGCGGCGACGGGACGGCCGCGCTCTGCGTCCGAGGATGGGAGGCCGCGGTCCGGAACGCCGTCCGATTTCGCCTGACGGCATGCGCCGGCCCGATCGCCGATGCTCAACCTGTCAGCGCGCAGCATCCACACCCCGGGAGGCACCCCATGTCCATCACCTCTGGCCGCACGTCATACACGCCGGCGTCCGACGCAACCGGAACCGCGACGCGACACGCGCGGCCTCTGGATCTCTCGGGCCGCGCCGTCCTCCTGGCGACGGACGGCTCGCCGGCATCGGTGGCGGCGGCACACGTGGCGGCCGCGCTCGCGGCGACCTATCACGCCCAGGTGCACGTGCTGAGCGTGGTCGACACGCGCTCCGCACCGCTCCCTCCCCCGCTCGACATCGCGATCGCCATTGGCGACGCCGCGGTGGGTGAGGGAGTGCACGCCGAGCAGGAGACGGAGGTGAGGAAGGCGCTCTCCGACGTGCTGGGCCGGGAGATCGACTGGCCGGTGCGGGTGAAGCTCGGGTCGCCCGATTCGGTGATCGTGCACGAGGCGCGGCACCTGGGTGCGGTGCTCGTGCTCGTCGGGCTCCGGCGCCACGGCCGTTTCGAGCGCGCGGTGCAGGACGAGACGGCGCTCAACGTGATGCGCAGCGCATCCTGCCCCGTGCTCGGCGTCGTCGCCGGGGCGACCGAGTTGCCGACGCGCGTGCTCGCGGCGGTCGATTTCAGCGAGACGAGCCTCATCGCGGCGCGCACCGCGTGCGCCGTCGTTGGTGAAGGGGCGATGCTCGTGCTGGCGTACGTCCCGCCGCTGTCGTCGTTCGTGCCCGAGGACGGCGAGTCGGTGATCCACGAGCTGGGGGTGCAGGCGGGATTCGCGCGCACGGCGCGGGAGCTCGCCGAGGATGGCGTGACCTTCGATCACGTCGTGCTCCATCGCCAGCTTCCGCGCCCCACCGCGGAGATGCTGCTCGAATACGCCGAGGGTGCGAAGATCGACCTCGTGGCGGCGGGGAGTGCGCGGCACGGCCGGCTGGACCGGTGGATGCTGGGCAGTGTGAGCACCGACCTGGTGCGGGACGGCCGGCGCTCCGTGCTGATCGTGCCGCCGGGCGAGGAGGCGGCGCACTGATGCGGGCGGAGCGGGCGCCGGCGCGGCTCAGCCGTGCCGCGCCGGCTTCCAGCCCGCCTGCCGTGTGGGCGTCACGTACGGGAGCACGACGCGCCGCATCCAGATCCCTGCCGCGAGCTGGAAGAGGCCGAAGGCGATGGCGTAGCCGGCGCCCACATACAGGAGGGTGAAGATCGTCGCGTCGCGGAAGAAGAGCGCCATGCCGGCGAGGAGGAGGTCCAGCGTCGCCCAGGCGAGGAGCGCGGCGCGCGTGCGCGGCATGGGCCACAAGGCGAAGGCGAGTGCCCCGACGAGCGCGGCATACAACGCCAGCCAGAGGCTGGTGAGCACCATCGTGGTGCGGAAGGGGAGCAGCGTGATGCTGGCGGTGAGCGCGGCGAGTCCCACGCATGCGAGGCCGTCGGCGAGCGCGAGGGGCCAGCCACGGGTCTCGCCCCGCGACGCCACGGCGATCCCCATCTCGTACAGCCCCGATGCGGCGAGGAGCAATCCGGTGATCAGCATCGCGGCGACGAGCGTCTCGTCCTGCCAGACGAGCGCGACCACCCCGCACGCCAGCATCAGCGCCCCCTTCACGCGCACGGTCGAGCCGAAGCGGGTGACCTCCTGCGAGATGCCGGCCATGACGTCCTCCTGCTGGGATGTGCGGTGATCCCCGCATGCTACAGCCCGTACGCCCGGCGCGCTGTCGGGATAATGCGCGTGCCGTGTGCGCCAATCACCGACGCCGCGTGCGCGTCTTCCCGCGGCGGAAACCGTGACTCTCCCGATGGCCGCGGCACCGCCCGCGCCGAGATTGAGTGGCATGAGACGCCAACTGCTCGCCGCACTCGTCGTGGCCCATGGCCTGGCACACGCCAGCATCGCCACCTGGGGGATCTCCGCCGCGCGAGGCTGGTTCCTGGCGCTGCTCTGGAGCCTGTCGCTGGTGGGCTACGTGGCGGCGGGGTTCGGCATGCTGCGGCTTCCGCTGCTTCGCGACTGGTGGAAGCAGACGATGGTGGTGGCGACGGCGGCGTCGATGCTGCTGCTCGTGCTGGTGGGCCAGTGGATCGGCGTGGCGGGCGCGGTGGTCGACCTCGCCCTGCTCCTCCTCGTCTTCGAGTGGGTGCAGCCCACGGTGGATGCCGACGTGCACATGGCGGAGGCGGAGGGGACCTCCCGGCTGCCGCACCCTCGGCTGCACCGCGCGGGCTGGGGGGCGGCGACGCTCGTGCTGGCCTATCTGGTCGCGGTGGTGGCGCTGCGGCCCGCCGGCGTGGCCTGGGGCACCACCGAGGCAGAGCGGCAGGCAGCGCTGCCGGGCGACGAGCTGGTGCCCGAGGCGCGGCACCGTGTGGAGCAGGCGATCACGATCCACGCGCCCGCGGATTCCGTCTGGCTGTGGGTGACGCGCATCGCGCAGGAGCGCGCCGGATTCGGCGGATACGATCGCGTGGAGCGGGTGCTCGGCGTGCGGCTGGGCAGCCTGAGCTGGCGCGTGGCGCAGGTCGTGCCGCACCGCGCGCTCGTCCTGGAAGAGTGGGGCACCTTCGCCGTGCTCCCGGTGGACTCGTTCAGCACGCGTCTCATGGTGCGCACCCGCTGCGCCTGCGCGCCGACGGTCGCGGGGCTGCTCGCGGGCCCGGTTCGGGTCCTCGTGCTGGAGCCGGCGCAGATCGTCATGCAGCGGCGCATGCTCGTCGACGTGCGCGAGGGTGCCGAGGGCTCGATGCGGCACGAGCCGCGGCTTGCCGGCGGGCCGCTGTCCTTCGGGGCGACGTATCAGCTCGGAACGCTGCCGCTGCCCTGAGCGACGGGAAGGCCGAGCACGATCGCCGCGCCCCCCGACTCGCTCGCCTCCGCCCAGACGCGGCCTCCATGCGCGCTCACGATGCCGCTCACGATCGCGAGGCCCATCCCCGTGCCGCGAATGCCCGAGCTGCGCCGGGACGTCCAGAAGCGCTCGAAGACGTGCTGGCGGTCCTCTTCGGGGATGCCCGGACCGCTGTCGGACACGACGAAGAGCACCGTGTCCTCTTCGGCACGCGCGGCAAGCCGCACCTCGCCACCCGCGGGGGTGAACTTGAAGGCGTTGGCGACGAGGTTGCCGATCGCCTGGAGGATGCGGTCGGCGTCGGCGTCGACGCTCGGCAGCTGATCGGGTAGCTCGGTGACGAGATGGATGCCGCGCGCGGCGGCAAGTTCCTCGTAGAGGAGGGCGGCTCTCGTGACGAGCATTACCGGGTCCTCCGAGCGCCGCGCGATGGAGAGCCCTCCGGCCTCGATCGCCGTGACGTCGAGGAGATCCTGGATGAGGCGCTGGGCCCATCGCGCCGACTCCTGCACCGTATGCAGGACGTCCCGCGTCCGCGCCTCGTCGGCAGTCCCGTTGGTGAGCAGCGAGCTGGTGCACATGGAGATGACGCTGAGCGGATTGCGCAGGTCGTGCGACACGACGCCGAGCACGTCGTCGCGCGCCCGCACGGCGCGCTGGGCGCGACGATAGAGCTGGGCGTTGTCGAGCGCCGACGCGGCGCGGCGGGCCAGCTCCTCGGCAAGCGCGAGGTCCGCCGCGTCGTAGCCGGCCGGTGACGCCGCGTCCCGGGCGAACAGGATGGCGCCGAGCACCCGCTTCCGCGCGAGCATCGGGACGATCATCATCGACGTCGGCGCCAGGGCTCGTATGATCGCCAGGTGCTCCTCGTCCTCGGCCCGCGACGCGAGGATCTCGGCCGTGAGGGACTCGAGCAGCTCCGACTCGCCGGTGACGAGCGCGTGACGCGTGAAGAAGGAGGTCTCGGTCCGGGGATACGAGCGCAGCCGGTCGGCGATCTCCTGCATCGCGGGATCGGCGTGCGTCACGTGGAGCCGGCTCACCGCGCCATCCTCGTCCACCACGTCGAAGACGCAGTAGCGCGCGAGCTCGGGGACGATCAGCCCCACCAGGGCGCCGAAGGTCTCCTCGTAGGCGAGCGACGAGTGGAGCAGCTCGCTCGCCTCCGACAGGAAGGCCACGCGCCGCTCGGCGGCCTCCGCGGCGGCACGGGCGGCGCGCTCGCGGAGCAGGAGGGAATCGCGCTCCTGGTCGGTGCGCCGCTGCATCGTGACGTCGCGCATGACCGCGGTGAAATGGGTGCTGTCGCCGATGCGCACCTTGGAGATGGACGCTTCGGCGGGGAAGAGCTCGCCCGTGCGCCGGCGCCCCCAGATCTCCCCCCGCACCCCCATCTCCTTGCCCTCCGTGATCGAGCGCCGGAAGTGCTCGAGATGCTCCCGGTGCGCGTCACGCGCCCCCTCGGGCAGCAGGATCTCCAGCGGCTGGTCGAGCACCTCCTCCTGCCGGTAGCCGAAGATCCGCTCCGCCGCGGGGTTGAACAGGGTGATGCGGTAGCTGTCGTCGGTGGAGATGATCGCGTCGACCGCCATGGCGACGATACCGCGCAGCGCCGACAGGCTGTCCGGTGGCGCGTACACGGGCTGCCCGGTGTTCTCGATGGTGTCGCTCATGGTACCGCCGGTCGAGGGTCGATGCGTCGTGCGCCGGGGAGGAGCTGTCGCCGGTTTCCTGACACCCGGCGCCAGCGGTGCGACGTAGCGTCAATCGTCGCCTGCACGTCCACACCGTCGGGGAGGATCCAATGCCCAGCATCCAGGCCGCAGGCGAGAGCACCAGCTACTCCGCGCGGCGCGCACTCCTTCCCGGCGGTCCGCTGCTCGTCGCCTCCGACGGCAGCGAGGAGTCGGCGCCGGCATTTCACGTCGCGCGACTGCTGGCCGAGCGCAGCGACACCGCTGTGGAGGTCGTCTCGGCGCTGGAGCCGGTGAGCATCATCGTGCCGGAGCCGGGAGTCGCGCCGCCCCCCGTGCATCCGGGGGCGTCGCGTCTCGAGGAGCGGCGGACGCGGCTCGAGGCGCTGGTGACACGCGAGCTTGGCGACGGAGGGGAATGGCCCACCGAGATCGTGCTCGGCGGGACGGCACGCGCCATCGCCGCCGTGGCGCGCGCGCGGGATGCACGGCTGGTGGTGACCGGGCTGGTGCACCACAACCGCGTCGAGCGCACGCTGCGGCGCGAGACGCCGCTGGGCATCGCGCAGGCCGTCGGCGCGCCGGTGCTCGCCGTGCCACCGATGATGACACGCCTGCCGCGCCGCGTCGTCATCGCCGTCGGCACCGGAGACGCGGGGAGCCAGCTCGGGACGATGGCGAGCCCCCTGCTGGGCGATGCCGTCGCGATCTTCCTCGTCCACGTGAAGCCGGTGGAGCCGCTGCTCGTGGAGCGCGAGGTTCGCGAGGACGACGCGGATTACGAGCGCGGCGTGCAGCTGACCTTTGCGGAGATCAGGGCTTCGCTGCGCCTGCCGGCCGACGTCCCCGTGGAGACGGTGATCCTGACCGGACGCCCCACCGACTCGCTGCTCGACTTCGCCGCGACGGACAACGCCGACCTGCTGGTGGTCGGCTACTCCCCGAGGACGCTGCTGCGCTTCGCCGGCGCCGGGATGGCGGCCCGGCTGCTGCGCCGCGCGCCGTGCGCCGTGCTGCTCGTCCCCGCGGGAGTCCCCGACGGGATGCCCGCCCCCGGCGCCACCGATCTCTCGAACGAGCCGGCCGACTGGCCCGCGCTGCTCGCGGCGTTCATGGAGCGCAACGCGGGCCGCCCCACCGTGCTCGAGGTGGACGACGAGTCGCTCGGCGCGCAGCTCGTGGCGTGCGACTTCCGCCTCACCGGGATCACGTACGACCGCAACGAGCGCACGCTGACCATCATGCTCGGCGGCGGCGCGAGCGCCACGAGCCACCTCTCGCACCGCGTCGCGGCGCCGTCGGTCATCGCGGTGCAGCATCATGGCGCGGGACGGGACGAGGCGCTCGTCGCCGGATACGAAGCGGGGCAGGCGCTGCTCACGATCCGCTAGCGGGGCGGGCGGGCGGCGCCGTCGGGACGCCGTCGCGCGCGCTGCGGCTTCGCGGGCGTCGCCTTGCGTCCCGTCATGGAGTCCACGTGGATGCCGAACACCACCGAGCGGAAGGGGACCGGGTCGTCCTCCGAGCCGGTCCCCGGCACGATGCGGCGCAGCAGCTCGATCCCGCGGCTCCACAGCTTCGCCTCGGTGATGCCGCCGTTGCGCTCCATCGTGTAGACGGTGCCGTGTACCACGACGCTCTCCCACTCCACGGGGCTCGTCTCCTCGTCGACCTCGAGCGCCACCCAGGGCACGTGCTGGATCGTCTCCATCTTGGCGCCGTGCGACGTGCGCGCGAAGATCCAGCCCAGCGAGTAGACGTAATGAATCGGGGTGATGTCGACGCGGTCGTGGAACGAGAAGGCGAGGCGTCCCACCGAGCGGCGCTGCAGCAGGGCGAGGCACTCGTCCGGGCGCAGCTCGCGCACGCGGGGCGCGCCGAGCGCGATGGCGGGCGCAGTCTTCTTCGCGGTCATGAGGACCTCCGTGGCCGACTCGCGTCGGCCGAGGGACGCTCGGCGAGCGCGCCGCGCACGACGCGCAGGCGCGGCGGGAAGGGCTGCGCCTCCTGCTCCGCTGGCTCGTCGTCGATCGGCACGACCGTCGTTTCCGGGAGCCATCCGCGCACCGCGAGGGCGTCGGGAACGAGGACGACGAGGGCAAGGGCCTGGAACGCGCCGCCGAGGAGGAGGATCGGGATCACGACGTGCCGGTGCGAGAACCAGATGAGCACCCACGAGGCGAGCACCGCCCACCCCGTCATGCGGGTCAGCAGGTCGGCGAGCGTGACGGCGGGGAGCGCCGAGAGGGGCATGCGGCCCTTCGCCGACAGCTCGCGCCGCGCGAGCAGCCCCGTGCGCATCACCTCGAGCAGGAGATGCGCGACGAGGAGCAGCCCCATGGCGTTCATGAGCGACGAGGCGGTATAGAAGGCGTTCGCGCGCTCCCGCAGCACGACCGCCACGGCGCCGGCGAGGATCGCACCGGTGGCGCAGCGCACGACGACGCCGCGCAGCGGGCCGGCGGGCGAGCGCGTCGCGCCGGCCGCGTAGAGCGCGGCGAAGCTCGTGAGAAGCAGCAGGTGCACGCCGAGTGAGACCTCGAGCGGCGTGTGGACGGGCCATCCCATCGCCCAGGCGACGAGTGGCGAGAGCTGCGCGGCGAAGAGCAGCTCGCTGGTGAGCACGCGCTCCGTGTCGCGCAGGGCCTGCCCCAGCGCGCGCGGCTCCCGTGTCATGGCGCGGCCGGCCCGCCCGCCGCCTCCGCGCCAGCGTTGAGCAGGCCGACGCGCAGCGCGAAGCGCACGAAGGCCGGCCGCCCGCTCAGTCCGAGCTTCTCGCCGATGCGCTGCTTGTAGGTGTCCACGGTCTTCGCGCTGATCGCCATCCGCTCGCCGATGAGCGGGCCGCTGTAGCCCTCGGCCACGAGGCGCAGCACGTCGAGCTCGCGCGCGCTGAGCGAGGCGAGGAGCCGCTGCTCCTGGGCACCGGGATTGTTGCGCTGCACCCGGCCGGCGAGCACGCGCGCCGCGGTGGGCTGCACGTACATGTCGCCGTGGGCGAGGGCACGGATCGCGTCCACCAGCTCGCGCTCGGCGGCGCTCTTCACGAGGTAGCCCGACGCGCCGGCGTCGAGCGCGGTGATCAGGAAGTCCTCCTCCGCGTGCATGGTGAGGACGAGGACGCGGATGTCCGACGGGGCGGCGACGATCTCGCGCGTGGCGGCGATCCCGTCGAGCTGCCCCATCGTGAGATCCATCACGATGACGTCGGCGGCGCAGCGCGAGGCGACCTCCACCGCGTCGCGGCCGTTGGCGGCCTCGGCGACGACCTCGAGGTCCCTGGCGGTGCTGATGATCGCGCGGAGACCGGCGCGGACCACCGCGTGGTCGTCCGCCAGGATGACGCGAATGCGATCGCCCGGGAGGATCTCCCTCGCGTCGCCGACCTGCTCGCCACTCTGGTCGCGCATGATCTCCTCCCGTCTGCCGAGCCGCGTGGGGCGTCAGCGTGGTCCGCCACGTCGGGACCACCGCGCCCATCCCAGACTAGTGGGCGATCCGTGCGACGTCTGTCATGGCATCCACGGCAGCTCTGTGGGGATAATCCCCATTCCTTACATGGCGTCCGCGCCGATCGCGGGCAAGGGCGGCGACGCGGGGCCGAGTCAAGTCGCCGCCGCCGACGCGTGCGGCGCGACCGCGTGGCTGGCACGCCCGTGCATCGTGCTGACGAACATGCCGAACAGCAGGGAGCGCTCGGGGGTGGGATCGCCCGGGCCGAGTGCGTCCGGAACCAGCGCGCGCACGCTCTGCAGCGCCCGGCGGTAGAGCTCGGGGGATCCCGCTTCCGGGTCGAGCAGGTAGAAGGTGCCGCGCGCCACGACGCTCACCCACTGGAACTGGCCGGAGATCTCGTCCACCTCGAAGGCGCAGGTGGGGCGGCGGACCAGGGAGGAGAGCTTGGTGCCGATGCTGGTGCGCCCGAAGATCCAGTCGTGGTCGTACGAGTACGAGATGGGCTCCACGTCGATGCCGTCGTCATGGACGAAGGCCAGCCGTCCGACGTGCTTGCGGGCCAGGAGGGCGCGCGACTGCGCGTCGTTCAGCTCCTTGATGACCGGGTTCAGCGCGTCCATCAGTCCCTCCTGGCATTCGGGTGCAGCAGGCCCAGGCCCAGGCAGAGCCGGAGGTAGTCCGACCGATGGGCGAAGCCCAGCTTCTGGCCGATCCGCTCCCGATAGGTCTGGGCCGTCTTCGGGCTGACGAGGAGCTTGTCGCCAATCTCGGTGGTGGACCATCCCTCGGCGACGAGTCGCAGCACCGTCCGCTCGCGCATGCTGAGGCGCTCGTACTGTTCGCGCTGCGTCGGGAGGGCGTGGGGCTGCGGGCCGGGATCGAAGGCGCGCAGCGGATCGAGCTGCGTGTACACGCGTCCCGCCGCGACGGTCCGCACGGCGCGTGGGAGCTCGCGATCGGCCGCGTTCTTGGTGAGGTAGCCACAGGCGCCCGCGTCGATGAGCTTGTCGCGGTAGCCCGCCTCCACGTGCATCGTGACGATGAGCGCCCGCGTCGGCGAGCCCGAGGCGACGAGGGCGCGCGTGGCCTCGAGCCCGTCCATGCGCGGCATGTCGATGTCGAGCACCGCGACGTGCGGCGCGACGCGCTCGATGATCTCGAGCGCCTCGACGCCGTCCGCGGCCTCGCCCACGACCTCGATGTCCGGCGTGGTGCCGAGGAGGACGCGCAGCCCGGTGCGCACGATGGGGTGGTCGTCGGCGACGATCACGCGGATCGTGCCCTCCAGAATCGCGTCGGTGGAATCCAGTGGAGTGGTCAGCATCGACTGCCTCGTGGTGGGAACGCCCGAAGCCGGGCCCCGCACAGGATCGCGTCTCACCGGCGCCGCCGCTGTCCGGCACGGGAGGACAGGGTTTCTCCCGCGCGATGTGCGGGAATCCTCCCGACAGACCCCGTCCGGGGCCGGCGCGATGCTCAAGACATGCGCCAGCCTCGCCACTCTTCGCACTCACTCGGCACCCTCCGCCGGTCGCTCGTCGCGGCCGTCGTGCTGCTCGCCGCCGCCGTGTCCGGCGCCGCCGCGCAGGGGTCCGCCGGCCTTCCCTTCGCGCCCGGCGAGCGCCTGAACTTCTCGGGGCGCGTGCGCGCCGGCGTGGGAGGGGGGGGGACGCTGTGGGTGGGCGGGCCGGCGACGGTGCGCGGGACCACCACCTGGGTGCTGCACTCGGACATGGAGGGGCGCATCGGCCCCCTGCGCGCGACGAACCAGAACGCGTCCTGGCTGGATCCCCTGCAGATGTCCGCGCTGCGGTATACGTCGCGGGAGCGGCACTTCCTGACGCGGCACGACGACGCCGTGGAGATCTTCCCCGGCGAGGGGCGGTGGAGCGCCGAGGGGGGACTGTCGGGCGAGCTGTCGTCGCGCCATCCGCTCGACGAGCTCTCGTTCCTGTACTACCTGCGCACCCTCCCCTTCAGCGCGGACAGCACGGTGAGCGTCGCGCGCCACTTCGACATGTCCAGGAACCCCACCATTCTGCGCGTGGTCGGGCGCGGGGAGGTGGACGTCCCCGCCGGCCATTTCAGGGCGCTCGTCGTGGAGATGCGCGTGCGCGACGCCCGCCGGTATCACGGCGAGGGAGTCATCCGCGTGACGATGTCGGACGACCGCTGCCGGCTGATCCTCCGTCTCGAGAGCACGGTCCCCGACGCCGGCACGGCGACGCTGTCGCTCAAGTCGTACGAAGGGGTGCGGTTGCCCTGCACCGCGCAGTACGGCCAGTGAGCCCCGCGCCTCTGTAGGGAGAACTACTGAGGAGGCGCCCGGAGTCTCTCCGGAATGTTCAGTCCTTCTCCCGGCATTGGCGACGAGCGGCGAATCCTAAACTCACAGGTGAGGCGACGATAACGCCGCCCACAGCCACCGAGGTAGGACCATGAAACTCCCAGTCACACAGGCCTTCGCCGCCGTCCTGGCAATCGTGCCGGGCCGCATGGGCGAGCAGCTCGTCGCCCAGCCGCAGAGCCGGCTCTGGGTGGAAGGCACCTCCTCGATCAAGAGCTTCGAGTGCAAGGTGCCCGAGTTCAACCTCACCGTGAACGCCGACGGCAGCGGGGCCGTGAAGGCCACCGTCTCGGCGCAGAAGGCGGTGCGCACCGTCGATCTCACCGTGCAGTCCGCGAAGATCGAGTGTGGCAACGGGACGATGAACGATCACATGCGCAAGGCGCTCAAGGCCGACGACGTGCCGTCGATCCACTTCAAGCTGAACACGTACGACGTCGCCCGCGCGACCGAGGGTGCGGTGGGCACGGTACACGGCACGTTGGCTCTCGGCGGCGCGGAGCACCCGATCGACGTGTCGGCGTCCGCGACCGAGGCGCCCGACGGCACGCTGCACGTCGTCGGCGGCTCCGAGCTCGCCCTCAGCGGCTGGGACCTCAAGGCACCCTCGCTGATGTTCGGGCGCATCAAGGTAGGCGACAAGGTGAAGGTGAAGTTCGATCTCGTGCTCAAGAGCTGACCGCAGGCTGACGCGACAATTCCAGACTCACTTACTCAATCCATATACGGCCATGACTTCCTCACTCCGACTGCATACGATCACTGCGGCACTGCTGATCGCCGGAACCGCGGTCACTGCAGGCGCCCAGTCCACCGTTCTCGCCTCGGCGGGAACGCGCACCGATACCGCGGCCACTTCGAGCGCCGCTCCCACCGCCGCCGCGACCAAGCGGGACAGCGCCACCGACGCGCCGAAGCCGAGCGCGGCGTCGCTGCTCTATCGCCCGATCGAGCTGCAGCACGTCCGCCCCGCCGACCAGCGCGGCCTCAACGTGTTCGAGGCGCCGAAGGACGATCAGGTTCCCTTCACCGGCATGAAGCTCGTGTGGGGCGGCGCCTTCACCCAGCAGTTCCAGGGGCTGCGCCACCAGAACACGTCGGCCCCGAAGCTCGTCGCCGGCGTGGACCAGAACCAGCTCATCAACGTGGGCAACGGCTTCAACAACGCGGTCGCGAACCTCGACCTGGGCGTGCAGCTCGCGCCCGGCATCCGCATCGCGATGACGACGTACGCGTCGGCCCGCCACCACCAGGAGACCTGGGTCAAGGACGGCTACTTCCTGATGGACGCGTCGCCGATCGACAACCCGATCCTCAACGACATCATGAAGGTCGTGACGCTGCGCGTCGGGCACTTCGAGATCAACTACGGCGACCAGCACTTCCGCCGCACGGACAACGGCAACTCGCTTCACAACCCGTTCGTCGGCAACATGCTGATGGATGCCTTCACGACGGAGATCGGCGCCGAGGCGTATGCTCGCAAGAACGGCTTCCTGGCGATGGCCGGCATCACGGCGGGTGAGGTGCACGGGCAGGTGACGGCGCCGGAGAAGCGCGCCCCCACATTCCTCGGCAAGCTCGGCTACGATGGTCAGGTGCTGGACAACCTGCGCTTCCGCCTCACCGGCTCGGTCTACAGCACCGCGCACACCGCCAACAACACGCTTTACAGCGGCGACCGTGCCGGCTCGCGCTACTACGACGTCCTCGAGAACGTCGCCTCGAACGAGACCTCGAACGCCTGGTCGGGCAACGTCCGCCCCGGCATGAGCGACAACATCCGCGCGATGGTCCTCAACCCCTTCATCAAGTTCGGCGGGCTGGAGCTCTTCGGCAACATCGAGTCGGCCAAGGGGAAGTCGGCGTCCGAGACGGTCGACCGCACCTGGAAGCAGAATGCCGGTGACGTGGTGTACCGCTTCGCCCCCCACGAGAAGCTCTTCGTCGGCGCCCGGTACAACACCACCAACGGTACGCTGGTCGGGATCCCGAACAACGTGTCGGTCAATCGCACGCAGCTCGCCGGCGGCTGGTTCGTCACCCCGGCCCTGCTCGCGAAGCTCGAGTGGGTCACGCAGGAGTACAAGGACTTCCCGGTGAACGACATTCGCAACGGCGGCAAGTTCAACGGCTTCATGATCGAGGGCGCGGTCGCCTTCTGATCCCATCCTCCGAACGTCAGGGCGAGCCGCCGCACCAGGGCGGCTCGTCCTCACGTCCGCCTCCGGAGACTTTGATGAACAGCAGCATCAGCAACACTCATCACTTCCCGTGGGAGGGACGCGGCCGCAGCGTCGCCACGGTGATTATCGCGACGGACGGCACGGAGCAGTCGGACGGCGCGCTTCGGGTGGCGCTCACGCGGGCGGCGGAGATGCACGCCAACCTCGCCGTCCTCACGGTCGCGATGGCCGAGCCGGTCATGGCGCCGGAGATGCCCTTCACGCTCTGGAGCGAGAGCAACCTGCCGGCGCGCCGCGCGCGCCGTGAGGCGGTGGAGGCCCAGCTCGCCCGGGTGACGGGACGCGAGCGCACCCACCCCGTGATGCTGCTGGACGGCAATCCCGCCTATACCATCGCCCGCGTCGCGACGGAGCAGCGCGCCGCCCTCGTGATCGTGGGACTCGGTCGCCATACGGTCGTGGACCGGATGTTCAGCGACGAGACCGCGCTGCAGCTCGCGCGCATCTCGCGCGTGCCGGTGCTCGCCGTCCCCTCCGGCGCTCGCGAGGCGCCGCGCCATGCCGTCGTCGCCGTCGACTTCAGCGTGCTCTCGAACCGCGCCGCGCAGGCCGCCATCGAGGCCGTCGCCGACCGCGGGCGGGTCGAGCTGCTGCACGTGATGCCCTACCACAACGAGGACGCCTTCGCCGTGGAGGACATGGAGCCCTACCAGCGCTGGGCCGAAGAGCAGCTCGCGACGTTGATGCGGCAGCTCGTCGTCCCCGAGGGGGTAGCGGTGATCCCGGTGACGCGGCGCGGACGCCCCGCCCCCGAGCTGCTCGCCTACGCGCACAAGATCGGCGCCGACCTGCTCGTGACGGGGACGCACGGCCGCGGCTTCGTCGCCCGCGCCCTCCTCGGCAGCGTGACGTCGCAGCTGCTGCGCAGCGCCACCTGCGCCCTGCTCACCGTGCCGCGCGACCCGCTGCCCCCGCTCACGCTCCCGGAGCGCGAGACGCGGCACACGCCGGGAGGCGCCGGCTCGCTCGACTGGACGTCGATGCTGGCCGAGTTCACCGCGCGGAACGTGGGCCGTCGCACGATCCTCGAGGTGGACGACCTGGAGCTCGGCGCGCAGGCGCAGGAGTACAACTACCCGCTGCTCGCGGCGATGTGGGACGAGCACGACCACCGCCTGCAGATCATGCTCGGCGACCGCACCGATGCGGGCCGTCACATCTCGCGCAACATCGGCGGCGTGGGTGCCGTGGACGTGCTGACCGACGGGCGCGGCCACGACGTGGCGCTGCGCGTCGAGCACGGTGCGAGCCAGACACTGCTCACCTTCGCCTCCTGACCGGCACGCGATGAGCGCCGCGATGAGGACGCAGTTCGCGCAGGAAGTGGCGGCCTCCGGGCTGCCATCCGGCC
>JBBQJC010000075.1:0-16119 GCA_038325515.1 Gemmatimonadales bacterium
CCACCCGACCCGACCCGCCGGCCACCTGACACGACCCGCCGGCCGGTAGGCCCAACCGGCCGCCGCACCGACCCCAATCGCCCGCGACTCGTCCTGCATCAGTTGTAAGGCCCCCAAGTTCCTGATGAAGCCGCACCAAACCGCAGCGAATCGCACGCGGGCCACCGGGCGCCCCGTGCCGTCCCCTGCCGGCCGGCACGCCACCGTCGGGGACTGCTCGCTGCGCCCCCCTCGTAGAGCGCGCACCGCGTTCGCCGGGTCCCCCTGTCGCGGAGAGCGGTCCGCCCCTTATTTCGCAACGATGCCCCACGACATCGCCCTCGCCACCAACACCGCCATCGGCACGCTCGAGCTGCGCCAGGCGCAGCCGCTCCCCGACGGACAGTCCTTCGGCGCCCTGCTCGTCGTCCGCTCGGGCGGGCTGGCCGCGGCGCTGCCATTCTTCTTCACGCGACAGGCGCTCCGGCAGTTCGTCGACCGGCTCGATGCGCTCGGCACAGGCGAGGCGCGGCTCGGCGCTCGAGAGGGGGGCGACTTCGTGGCGTTGACGACGCTGGACGACGAGCGCGCCGCGGTGTTCGGCGAGCTGCAGGAAGACGACGGCGTGCAGCAGATGCGCTTCCGCTTCGAGACGCCGCGCCACGGGCTCGAATCGCTCGCCGCGGGCGCCCGCCGGCTGCTCCTCGACTTCGAATCATGACACACTCTCTTCCCCTCCGACACATGCCGAGCACGCTCGCCCGCACCGCCATCCTCCTCGTCCTGGGCGGCCCGCTCACCGCCCAGTCAGCGCCTGCCGCCAGGCCCGTGATGCACCGGCTCGTCGCCTCGCCGGCCACCGTCGCATGGGGGTTCTACGACGCGGCTGCGGCTCCGGTGCTCCACATCAGGTCGGGCGACCTGCTCGACGTCAGCACGCTCATCACCTCGAGCCCGACCCGGCTGGAAGGCGCCGGCGTGAAGCCGGCCGACGTGGAGCAGTCGCTGCGAGACATCTACGCCGAGGTGAAGAACAAGGGACCGGGAGGGCACATCCTCACCGGTCCGGTGTTCGTGGAGGGGGCGGACTCCGGCGACGTGCTCGAGGTGCGGATCGAGAAGATCGACCTCGCGATTCCGTACGCGTACAACGCTTTCGGCACCACGAGCGGCTTTCTCCCCGAGGATTTCGGCTACTCGCGGATGAAGATCATCCCGCTCGACGCGAAGAGGATGGTCGCGCGCTTCGCGGACGGGATCGAGGTGCCGCTGCATCCATTCTTCGGCAGCATGGGAGTGGCGCCACCGAGACGGATGGGACGTCTCAACAGCGCGCCTCCAGGCATCCATGCGGGGAACCTCGACAGCAAGGAGCTCGTCGCGGGGACGACGCTCTTCATCCCGGTGCACACGGCTGGCGCCCTGCTCGAGGTCGGGGATGGCCATGCGGGGCAGGGAAACGGCGAGGTGGACATCACCGCCCTGGAGACCTCGCTGCGCGGGCGCCTGAAGGTGATCGTGCGCAAGGACATGCACCTCACCTGGCCGCGTGCCGAGACGCCCACGCACTGGATCGCGATGGGAACGGACTCCAGTCTCGTCGTCGCCACGAAGACTGCGGTGCGCCAGGCGATCGAGTTCCTGGTCACCGAGAAGGGACTCTCGCGGGACGACGCGTACATGCTGACGAGCGTCGCCTGCGACGTGGACGTGACGCAGCTCGTGGACGGCACGGTGGGAGTCCACGTGATGATCCCGAAGGCGATCTTCCGCGCGCCCGGTGCTCGACGCACGGCGTCTCCCGTCAGGTGAGCGCGGCGAGGCCGGCGGCCCCGCTGCCGCGGATCCTCCTCGTCGAGGACGACGCGGAGCTCGCCCGCGAAATCGCCGCCGGCCTGGCGGGCAAGGGGGGGCGCGTAACGCTGGCGGCGACCTTCGCCGAGGGAAAGCGTGAAGCGGCGCGCGGCGAGCTGGACGTCGTGATCATGGACGTGATGCTGCCCGGCGGCTCCGGGTTCGACCTGTGCCGCGCGCTGCGCGCCGACGGGGTGGAGCTGCCCATCCTGATGCTCACGGCGCGAGACGCGGTGAGCGATCGCGTGACGGGGCTGGATGCGGGCGCCGACGACTATCTGACGAAGCCGTTCGCCTTCCAGGAGCTGCTGGCGCGCGTGCGCGCGCTGGCCCGGCGCCGGCCGGCTCTGCGGCCCCGCATCGTGCACGTCGCGGATCTGGAGATCGATCTCGCGGCGCGTCGCGCGCGGCGTGCCGGCACCCCGATCGAGCTCACGGCCAAGGAGTTCGCGCTGCTCGAGTGCTTCGCGCTTCGCCCCGACGAAGTGCTCGACCGCGCGGCGATCACCGCGCACGTGTGGGACGACAACCACGATCCCTTCACCAACGTGCTCGAGGTGCTGGTGCGCCGGCTGCGTCGGAAGATCGACGACGGCTTCGAGCCGAAGCTGATCCACACGATGCGCGGGGCTGGCTACCGGCTGGGGCTATGAGCGAGGCGCCGAACACCCCGCTTCAGCCCCTCGCCACCCTGCGCCGCCGGCTCACCGCCTGGTACGCCGCCACCTTCGGCCTGATCCTGCTGCTGCTGGGCGGAGGACTCTACGCGGCGATCCACACGCAGCTCACGCTGCAGCTCAACGACTCGCTCCACGATGCGGCGCAGGAGCTGGTCCGCGCGGCGCGCATCCGCGAGATGGAGGCGGGGGTCGGCGACGGCAAGGTCGTGGATGCCGTGGACGAGCTGCACATCCCCGACCGGAAGCTCTTCCTCCTCGACAGCGCGGGCGTCCCGGTGAAGCCGGCGACCGCCAGCGCGTGGATCCGCCGTGCGGCGCTCGCCGCCGCCCGGACGGGAAGCGCCGACGCGCAGATCGAGACGGGAGACGAGCGCACGCTCAAGCTGCACGCGGAGCGCTTCACCCTGCGCAGCGGGGCCACGCTCGTCGCCGTCGCGATGGCGGACGAGGTGGAGCTGGCGGACCGATTCACTTCGCTCATCGCGGCGTTCGCCGGCGCGGCAGCGGTGGCCGTCGTGCTCGTGCTCGCGGGCGGCCTGATCCTCGTGGAGAAGTCGACGGCGCCGGTGCAGCGTTCGATGGCGCTGACGCGCCGCTTCATGGCCGACGCGGCGCACGAGCTGCGCACGCCGGTGGCCGTATTGCGCACGCGCGCGGAGGTGGCGCTCCAGGAGCCGCGCACGCCGGACGCGTACGCGAGCACGCTGCGCGGCGTGGTGAGCGAGGCCCAGCGCCTCGGCCGCGTCGTGGACGACCTGTTGATGCTCGCGCGCGCCGACGCGGGCGAGCGTCCGGTCGCGCGGGAGCGGTTCTTCCTCGACGACGTGGTGATCGACGCGGCGCTCTCGGTGCGGACGCTGGCCAGCGCCTCGGGCGTGACGCTCGTCGTCGAGGAGTTCGAGGAGACGCCGGTGACGGGCGACGCAGCGCTGGTGCGCGAGATGGTGAGCGTGCTGCTGGACAACGCCGTGAAGTTCACCCCATCCGGCGGGACGGTGCGGGTGCGTGTCGTGCCCTCGCCGGCGCCGACGCTCGTCGTCGAGGACACGGGACAGAGCATCCCGGCCGAGCAGCTCCCTCACGTCTTCGAGCGCTTCTTCCGGGGCGACGTATCGCGACCACGACAGGGCGGGGCTGGACTCGGGCTCTCGATCGCGCAGTGGATCGCGTCGGAGCACGGCGCCCGCCTGACTCTCACCTCGGAGCTCGGGCGCGGCACGACGGCCACCGTCACCTTTCCGAGGCTCGGGCACGCCGCGGCGGCGCGGACGGGGGTGTAATTGTGGCGACAGGTCGGAGCGCTAGGCTGCGTCCGTGACGAGACCCGACTCTCTCCCCCCCGAGCGCCTGGCGATTCCGCCGTTGCTCGCCGCGCTCGTGCTCGTGCTCGCGTTCGCCCCGCCGGCGGGGGCGCAGCTGCACGTCACGCGCGCCGGCGCCGCGCACGCCGCGCTGGCCTCCGGCCCGCGCGTCGCGCTGGCGCGCGCCGACTCGGCGCTGGCGCGCGCCGCCCTGATCACCGCGCGCGCGCTGCCGAATCCGTCGCTCTCCGCCCAGCATTCCGGCGCCCCGCCGCAGCGCCACCTCCTCGTGGACGTCCCCTTCGATGCGCCATGGGTGCGGGGCCCCAGGATCGGCGCCGCCGAGGCGCTCGGTCGCGCCGCGTATCTCCGCGCCCTCTCCGAGCGCGCCGCGGCCCAGCTCGAGGTGGACACGACCTACACGAGGGCCCTCGGCGCCGAGGCGCGGTTTCGCCTGTCGAGGCTGACGGCGCGCGATGCGGACAGCCTGCGCAAGATGACCTCGCTGCGGCGCGACGCGGGCGACGCGAGCGACCTGGACGTGGATCTCGCGACTGTCACCGCGGGGCAGCAGGCCAACGTCGCCGCCGCGGACTCACTGTCGTACATGAGCGCGCTCCTCACCGTGCAGACGTTGATGGGGATCCCGGCCGACAGCGTCGCGATCGCCCTCGACGACACGCTCCGCCTGCAACCGGCGGACGTGCGATCCTTGCTGGCGCTGACGGACAGCATGGCCATCGTCGCCCCGGCGGCAGCGGCGTCGGTGGAGATCCTGCCGTCGGTCGCCGCGGCGCGTGCCTCGCTGCAGGCCTCGGAGCTGGCGATCGCGCGCGAGCGCCGCGGCGTCTGGGGGCTGACGTCGTTCCAGGCCGGCGTCGAGTGGCACGACCCGACCGTGGATCCCACCGACAACGAGAAGCTCTGGGTCCTTGGCGTGACGGTCCCCCTGCCACTCTTCAACCAGAACCAGGGGGCGATCGCGCAGGCGACGGCCGAGCGTGATCGCGCCCGCGCCGAGCTGGCGGCGGCGCGCCTCGAGATGCGGCAGCGGTACGTGGAGGGCTTTCGCGAGCTCGCCTCGCTGCGCGCCCGCGTGGCCCGCGACCAGGACCTCGTCGTGCGCGCCGAACGCGTCGCGGCCAGGTCGCTCACCGCGTACCGGGAGGGGGCGTCCGCGCTCCCCGCCGTGCTCGAGGCGCGCCGAACAGCACGCGAGATGCTCGGCCAGTACATCGACGACCTGACCGCTCTCGTCACCCTGCAGGCGGAGCTGCGCGTGCTCACCCAGACAGTGCCGCATCCATGAGCCGGAACCCATACCCCCGCACGACGCGCACGCTCGCTCTGGCCGGATGGGCGCTGCTCGCGTCGCTTGCCGCCTGCAAGAAGGAGGAGGCCGCAGCGGACGAGGCGGTGCAGGCGGTGGTGGCGGCGAAGACGGCGACCGCTACGACGGAGCCGTTCACCCGCACCATCTCGGCGCTCGGCGGAGTGGTCGCGCGCCCCGGACGCTACGCCTCGCTGAGCGCGCCGTCCGCCACCAGGATCTCGGCAGTGCACGTGGCGCAGGGCCAGCGCGTGGGCGCGGGGCAGCCGCTCGTGGAGTTCGACCAGTCGCAGTTCCGCGCGGCGGCGAACGCGGCGCAGGCGGCGCTCACCGCGGCGCAGCGCAACTTCGACCGCGCGGAGCGGCTCGCCAACGAGGGGATCGTACCGCGCAAGGACGCCGAGGCCGCCGCAGCCGAGCTCGCGCGGACGAGGAACGACGCAGTCGTCGCGCGGCGCGCGCTTCAGCTCTCCGTGCTGCGTTCGCCAGTGAGCGGCGTGGTGACACGCATGTCGGCCGTGCTGGGCGCGTCGGCCGACCCGTCGCAGGTGCTGGTCGAGGTGGCGGACCCCTCGGCGTTCGATGCGGTGCTGGCGCTCGGGCCGGCGGATGCCGCGGAGATCCATCCCGGCTCGCACGTGCTGCTGTCGGCCGGCGAGAAGGCGGGGGGAGAATCGATGGGCGAGGGACGGGTCGCCTCGGTCGCCGCCGCCGTGGACACCGGCTCGCGCTCGGTGCAGGTCCGCGTGAGCGTGACGTCGCCCGCCCGCCCGCTGCGGCTCGGCGAGAGCGTGTACGGAGTGATCGCGGTGGAGACGCGGCCGGCGGCGGTCGTGGTGCCGGTGGAGGCGCTGGTGCCTGGTGACGAGCCGGGCAGCTACAAGCTGTTCGTCGTCGGCGCGGGGGGCGTCGCGCGCGTGCGCGAGGTGAAGGTCGGCGGGCGCACGGCGACAAAGGCCGAGATCACCGAGGGGCTGAAGGCGGGCGAGGTCGTCGTCACGCAGGGCGCCTACTCGCTGCAGGACAGCGCGAAGATCACGCGTACCGTGCCAGTGAAGCCGTGAGCGACTCGTCCGGGAAGGAAGAGGGCTGGACGCTGGCCGGGATGGTGGCGAGCCAGCGGCGGTTCGTCTACCTCGTCATCGCGCTGCTCTGCGCGGCGGGCATCTGGGCCGCGCTGCAGCTTCCGTCGGCGATCTACCCCGAGCTCCAGTTCTCGCGCATCACCGTGGTGGCGGAGGGCTCGTCGCTCGGCGCGCGGCAGGTGGTGTTCACCATCACGCAGCCGCTCGAGGAAGCCATCGGCGTGGTGCCGGGGGTCACGCGCCTGCAGTCGCGCTCCATCCGCGGCGCGAGCGAGATCTCGGCGACCTTCTCGCCGAGCACCGACATGGCGTTCGCGCTGCAGCAGACGCAGGCGCGCGTCAACCAGGTGGCGGCGACGCTGCCGGCCGGACTCGACATCCAGGTGGAGCGGCTGTCGCCGTCGCTCTTCCCGATCATCTCGTACAACCTGGAGGGGGGGAGCCCGGCGACGCTGTACGACATCGCCCGCTTCCAGATCCGCCCGGTGCTCTCGCGCGTGCCCGGCGTGGGCCGCGTGGACGTCCAGGCCTCCGACGTGCGCGAGATCGAGGTCGTCGCCGATCCGGTGCGGCTCGCCGAGCAGGGGCTCTCGTACGACGACATCGCCACGGCGATCGAGAAGTCCACGTCGGTGAGCGCGGTGGGGCGCGTCGCGCAGGACTACAAGCAGTATCTCGTCGTCACGGCGCAGGAGGCCACCACGCCGGAGGACATCGGCGGCGTCGTCGTCGGGCACGGGCTGCACGTGCGCGACGTCGCGAGCGTCGAGGTGGGGACGGAGGATCACGTCCGCATCGTCGCCGGCGACGGGAAGCCGGCCGCGCTGCTCAACATCACCCGCCAGGTCGGGGGCAACACCGTCGCCATCGCCGACAGCGTGGAGCGGGCCGCGGTCAACATCCGCAGGACGCTGCCGAAGGGGATCATCCTCAAGCCCGTCTACGACCAGGCGTCGCTCGTGCGCGAGGCAACGAAGTCGGTGCGCGACGCGATGCTCATCGGCGCGATCCTCGCCGTCATCATCCTGTTCGTCTTCCTGCGCAAGGCGCGGATCACCGCGATCAGCGCGGCGTCCATCCCGCTCACCCTCGCCATCACCGTCTTCGTGATGTCGCTGGTGGGCCAGACGTTCAACCTGATGACGCTGGGCGCGATGGCGATCGCGATCGGCATCGTGATCGACGACGCGGTGGTGATCAGCGAGAACATCGTGCGGCATCTCGGCTTCACCGCCGACCGCGACCGTGCCATTCGCGACGCGGTGCAGGAGCTGATCGTTCCGGTCACGACCTCCACCATCACGACGGTCGTGGTGTTCCTCCCGCTGCGCCTCCTCCAGGGCGTCGTCGGCCAGTTCTTCGCCGCGCTGTCCATCACGCTGACGATCGCCGTCCTGATCTCGCTGCTGCTCGCGGTGACGATCATCCCCCTGCTCGCCGAGGCGTTCCTCACGGCGGAGAGCGTGGAGGAGATCGAGCATCCCGCGCAGGTGCCGGTGCACGCCGGAGGGAAGGGGAAGGCGAAGGCGCTGATGGCGGGGGTGGGCCGCGCGATCGACGCGCTCTCCGAGCGGTACGAGCGCTCGCTGGGCCGCGTGCTGCACCACACCCGGCTGATGATCGGCGGCGCGGTGCTGCTGCTGGTGGCGGGCTTCTTCGTGTACAAGCTGGTGCCCACCGGCTTCCTCCCGGAGATCGACGAGGGCGCCTTCGTGCTCGACTACTGGACGCCGGGAGGGACCGCGCTCGCGGAGACCGACCGGATGGTCCGGGTGGCCGAGTCGACCCTGCTGAAGATGCCCGAGGTCGCCGGGCTCTCGCGGCGCACGGGGGCGGAGCTCGGGCTGTTCGCCACGGAGCAGAACCGGGGAGACATCGTCGCGCGGCTCAAACCTGCGTCGCAGCGCGATCGCTCGAGCGCCGAGGTCATCGACGAGGCGCGCAAGTCGATCGAATCGGCGGTGCCCCGGCTCCGCATCGAGTTCGTGCAGATCCTGAGCGACGTGATCAACGACCTCGCCGGTGCGGCGCGTCCCGTCGAGATCAAGCTGTTCGGCTCGGATCTCGACGCGCTCGAGCGCTACGCGAAGACGCTGGAGCCCGACATGTCGAAGGTGGACGGGATCGAGGATCTCTACAACGGTGTCGCCGAGCCGGCCCCCGAGCTGATGATGCACATCAACAGCGCCGAGGCGAACCGCGTCGGGCTCACGCCGGACCAGGTGGCGGCCGCGGTGAATGGCGCACTGCTCGGCGTGCCCGCTGGGCAGGTGCGTCTCCAGGACCGCTCGATCAACGTGCGCGTGCGCGCCCCTGACGCGGTGCGCAACGACGCGCTGCGTCTCGGGACACTTCCCGTCGCCATCCCCGCGACGCGCGGCACCGCACCCCTGTCGGCAATGGCGACCTTCGAGGCGGGCGAGTCGCGCTCGGCGTATACGCGCGAGAACCTGCAGCAGATGATCACGATGACCGGCGACGTCACCGGATCGCTCGGGACCGTGACGGGTGCCGTGGCCCAGGTGCTGGCGAAGCATCCGCCGCCGAGCGGGATCCGCGTGGAGGTGGGCGGGCAGTCGGCGGGGCAGCGCGCCGCGTTCAAGTCGCTGCTCACCGTCCTCGCCCTCGCCGTCGCGGCGGTGATCGGCGTGATGGTGCTGCAGTTCCGCTCCTTCGTCGAGCCGCTCGTGGTGCTCGCGGCAGCGCCGATCTCGTTCGTGGGGGCGATGACGCTGCTGTGGATCACCGGCACCCCGCTGAACGTCTCGTCGTTCATGGGGCTGATCCTGCTGGTGGGGCTGATCGTGAAGAACGGGATCATCCTGCTCGACTTCACGCACCACCGGATGGTCACCGAGGGGGAGTCGCTGGAGCCGGCGCTCCTGGAGGCGGGACGCGTGCGCCTCCGGCCGATCCTGATGACGACGCTCTGCACCCTGTTCGGGCTGCTCCCGCTCGCGCTGGGGATCGGCGCGGGGAGCGAGATGCAGCGGCCTCTCGCCCTCGCGGTGATCGGCGGGCTGGCCCTCTCCACGCCGATCACGCTGTACCTCGTCCCGACCTTTCTCGTGGCGGTGCGGGGGCGGGACTACAAGCTGTAGGCGTTGGCCGCGCTACTTCTTCCCCTCGAACAGCTTCGCGTACTGCCCGTAGCCTTCCTCGGCGAGCCTGCTCGCGGGGATGAAGCGCATCGACGCGGAGTTCATGCAGTAGCGGAGCCCCGCCGGCTTCGGCCCGTCGTCGAAGAGGTGGCCGAGGTGAGAGTCGGCGTGGGCGGAGCGCACCTCCGTGCGGGACATGAAGAGCTTGCTGTCGGTCTTCGTCGTCACGTTCGCCGGCTCGAGCGGGCGGGTGAAGCTCGGCCAGCCCGTGCCCGACTCGAACTTGTCGAGGGAGCTGAAGAGCGCCTCACCCGAGACGACGTCCACGTAGATCCCCGCTTCGTGGTTGTCCCAGTAGGCATTGCGGAAGGGCGCCTCCGTCCCCTCGTGCTGCGTCACCTTGTACTGCTCGGGAGTGAGCGTGCGCTTGAGGGCGTCGTCGCTCGGCTTCTTGAAGCTGTCGGTCACTCGGTGCACTCCTTTGACGGGTCGGGCTGCTGACTGCGCCGCAGCGCTACCGGCGGCGCCCATCATGGCGGCGAGGGCGATGATCAGCGCGGAAGTCTGGCCTGCGGTGCGGAAGGGCATGACGTCTCCTGGACGCGGAACGCCGGCGACTGACGGTCCGGCACACAGGATATACTCCCGAACGGGCCGATCGGTTCTCGGCGCCGGCCCGAATGAGCCGGTTCGGCGGGATCTCGCGCGTTGGATGAGGAAGGGCTTCTCCTCCTCGATCGGTGACTCGACATGCGAAACCCCGTCCTCCTCGGCCTCTCCCTGCTGCTCGTCATCCCCTCGGTCCGCGGCCAGGCGCAGCAGATCTCCCCGGTGGCACCGGTCGCGTACCGGGCGGCCGCTGGCACGCCGCTCTCCGGCGAGCAGGAGCCTACAAAGCCCGTGCGCATGGCCGGAGGGATCGCCGGCGGGATCGCCGGAGGTGCGACGGGGCTGCTGCTCGGCATGTACGGTGGCGTAGCCATCGCCGAAGGGGGCAACTGCCGCGGAGAGGAGTGCGGCCTGCTCGGCGCGATCCTCGGACTCACGGTCGGCGAATCGCTCGGCATGGCAGTCGGCACGCACTTCGGCTCGCGCGGACATGGCAACCTGGCGCTCGCGGCGCTCACGTCCACCGCGATCGGGGTCGCCGGGCTCTACGCCTGTGCTGGCGCCGAGGGGGCCGCGCCGGTGATCCTCTCCGCGGTGCCGGTGATCCAGCTGGCCGTTCTGCTCGCCATGGAGCGGTGAGGTGCGCTGCCTGACGAATCGGATCGTGCGGAGCGGCTGGGTCGCGCTGCTCTCCGCGCTGATCACCGCTCCCTCGGCCGCCCAGGTGCTCGCGCCGGTGGCGCCGACCGGACGTTCCGCCCAGACGACAGGAGTCAGCACCGATTCCCTTCCACATCCGGCCCGCGCGGCAGCGATGACGCCCGCTGATATCAGGCGAGGGTTCGTCGGCGGAGTGCTCGGTAGCGTTGCGGGCGCGATCGCTGGTGCCGCGGCAGGGAGCCTGCTTGCCCGGAAGAGTGGCTGCGTTGGAGAGTACTGCGGTCTGTTCGCTCTCGCCGGCGGGACACTCGGCGAGCCCGTCGGGCTCGCCGTTGGCGCTCACCTCGGGTCCGGGGGACGCGCCAGCATGGCACTCACCACGCTGGTGTCGACGGCGATCGCGGTAACCGGCAGCATCCTCGCCGGGGCCTCGGGGGCGCCGATCACGCTGGCGCTCGTGCCGGCCATCCAGCTCTTCGCGGTGATGTCGCTCGAGAGGGATCGATAGTCGGTGCGCCCGCTAGTCGGCGACGCGTGCCGGATCCGAGGGAGAGCTCCACGCCGCGACGTTCACGTCGATCGGGAGCTTGATGTCGGCCACGGCGCGCGCGACGTCGATCATCCCCTGCCACATCCCGGCGAAGGCGAAGCCGACGTCCTGCGGTGCCTTGCCCTCCTCGAAGCCGCGGCCGCTCGCGATCCACATGCGCGGCTGGCCCCCGACCTTCGCCGCCGCGTACTCGGCCACGAGATCGTCGTGCACCACCTGCGCATCGAACGCGTGCACGTAGACGCCCGGCAGGTAGTGGCCGTCGGCGAGCAGGGTGCGGGCCCAGGCGCGATAGTAGTCGCGCATGGCGGCGGGCATCTTCTCCATCCGCTCGATGTCGAGGAAGACCGTGGAGCGGTCGACGAAGCCCTCGCGCTTCGCCACGTCGATCGCGTCGCGCCCGTCGGTCGCGCCGCGCGCCGCGCTGACGAGGTCGGCGTTGCAGGTCGCCCCCGACTTCAGCAGCGCCGCCTGGCGCGCCGGGGTCAGTGCACGCGGCGTGCGGCTCCATGTCTGCTGTCCCACGTACACGACGGCGAGCCCCCACCCCATGTCGGTAAGCTGCTGCCGCTTCCCGGTCCACGACGCGTCCTTGTGGCAGGGCGAGGGGAGATAGTAGCCCACCCACTTGTACGGCGCCCCCGGCGCGTTCTTCCACGCGATCATCGTCCGATCGCCCGGATACGTGTGCGTGTCGAAGCCCAGGTGCTTGCCCCCCTGCTGCTCGGTGGCCAGCGGCGCGGGCTGGCCGGTCACGGCGGAAGCGACCTGAGCGACAGACGCCGCAACATCGGCGACTCCGGGCGTCTCACCGTCGGGAGACGTCGTCGCCTTGCCGCACGCGCCGGCGACCCCCGCCGCGATGGCGAGGTAGCCGGTGATGCGCAGGAGTCGGTGGCGCGCGAAGCTCATGCGCCTCTCCAATGCAACTGTCGTACACAGATGGCTACACGGCACTCCCGCGCGCTGTCGCGAGCGCGTCGAGCTCGCGCGCGAGCTTGCGACCGACGCTCGTCCAGTCGTAGCGCGCCTGCGCGGTGCGGCTGAGGACGTCCTTGTAGCGCACGCCGAAGTGCAGCGCCGCCCCGATGTTCCGCACGAGGTCGGCAACCGTATCGTATGGGTTGATCTTCATCATCGACGAGATGTTCTCGGGCAGCAGGTCGGCGATGGCGTCGATGCTGGCCTTCATCCCCCCGAAGTAGGTGCCGAGTGGAAAGCAGCCGCTCGCCAGCGCCTCGAGAAAGACGAGCGGCCCCGCCTCCTTGACGATCGAAGGAAAGATCCCCGCGTCGCAGCAGGGAAAGAGGTGCTGCAGCTCGTGGTGCGTCAGGTAGCCGGTGAAGATCACCCGGTCGGCGCGCACGTGCTCACGCGCCAGCGCGAAGTACGCGTCGAGCTCGCCGCGCGCGCGGAGGTCGTGGAAGAACCATTTCACCTTGCCCAGCGCGTGCCCCCCCGCTCCGCCGTCGGGGTCGCCCTCCAGGAGGCGGCCCCCTTCGACGATGCGCTCCACGAGCGCCCGGTCGCCGTGTTCCAGCCCCCAGAGGAAGGCCTCCATCGGCTCGCGCAGCGGCCCATGGCCCACGACGATCAGGCGCACGCTCGGGTCTTCCGCCAGAAGCAGGGGGAGCGCGGCGAGCCCGGCCTGGAACCCCTTCGCGGAGATGAGGCGGCCGACGTACAGCAGGATCGCGTCGTGCTCCCAGTCCACCGACTGCAGCTTCTCCTCGACGTCCGCATCAGGCGCCTTCGTCTCGTACTTCACCTCGGACAGCGCGTCGCGGAGCGACTCGAGGTCGTCCGACTCGTGCACCCGCGCGATCATCTCCGGCAGCTGCGACGGCCGTTTGCCGCGCGGCAGCGCTGAGAGCTCGACGAACAGCCGGCCCATCTTCTCCCGCCGCCGCTCGCGCGGCACGGGCTCGAACTGCGCGGTGTGCACCCCCAGCGGGAGCACGCTGAACTTCCCGGCGAGGCCCTCGACGTCCGGCAACGCCGTCTCCACGCGCGTGCGCATCTCCTCCCCGTGCACGAAGATGCGCCCCGCGTCGCTGAACGCGCTGGTGGCCAGGCGCTTGAAGCGCACGTCAGGCTTCACGGCGTACTCCAGCGCGCTGCCGTGCGGCATGATCGCGTACGGAATGCCGGTGGCGGCGCTCACGCGCTGTGCCACGACCGACATCAGCACCGCGTGATTGGCATGCATCGCGTGCACACCGCGCTCCTGGACCACACGACGCACCACTTCCACGTTGCGCGCCACGTACGACTCGATCGCCTCGTCATCCAGATTGATCATCGGGACGACGTTCGGGAACTCGTCGTACTTGTCCCACACGTACACCGGCAGGGTGTCGCCGAGCACCGGCTTGTGCATGATGCACTTGCCGGGATACGGCACCTCGCGCGCGAGCATCGTCTCCACGCGGCCGTCGGGATGATAGCGGTAGGCCTCCGCGATGCAGTCGTAGCGCTCCGGATACGGCTCCTGACACACGAGCTGCACGGTGTGCCCCTCGGCACAGAGGGACTCGACGACGCAGCGGGTCCACAGGTTGCTGCCCGACCCCTCGAGCAGGTATCCGTGGAGGATGCAAAGCATGTTCGGCTCTCCGTTGACTGGTGCGGCTGCCGCCCTCACCACCGCGCCGCGCGCGGTGCCGGCGGGCTACTCATGGCAAGAAGCTGGCGCGCGCGGTCAGAGCTCGGCGATCCGCTCCTGGCGGACGCGGTGGCCGCGTGGGGCGCTGCTGTCGTCGGTCCGGTGCAGGCGCGCGATGGCGGCGATGCGGGCCTGGATGTCCTCGCGGGTCATCGTGGGCTCCAGCGCGTAGCCCGGATGCTCCTTCCAGATGAGCTGCGCCAGCGCCAGCGGATCGCCGTCGGGGAGGGGGCCGATCCAGTCCATCAGGAAGGTGGAGATGTCGCTCTCCTCGCGCGCGCGCGCCGCGATCGTCGTGTGGTCCAGCTCCGACGGGGCGGGCGAGAAGGAGACGTCATAGCCGAGCCCCAGCACCTTCTGGAACACCCACGACGTGCGCTGGATGTGGAAGTCGGAGGTGACCACCCGAATCGACGTCCATTCGTTCGGCTCGAGGAAGCGCCGCATCACGAAGTACGCATTGCCGATGGTGTCGCGCGACTCCTCCTCGACCAGCAGCGCGTCCCGCGGCAGCCCGAGCGCGCGCGCGTAGTCGGCCATCGCGCCGGCCTCCGTGCGCTGGGGAATGCGGTCGGTCATCAGGCTGCACCGTCCACTGAAGATGATGCGCGGCGCCACGTCCCACGAGAAGAGCTCCACCGCGCGCTCCACCCGCTGCTCGGCCAGCCGAGGAAGCGTGCCGTCCGCGTCCACCCCCCGTCCCAGGACGACGAGGGCGTCGGCGCGGTAGGGCCGCGCCGACACCGCGATCGGCACCTCCGGTGGCATCGGGGGATGGCTCAGCCGCTCTTCCCGCTCCGATCGCTCACGAGGATCGTGAGGATCATGTAGATGGCCAGCACCGCCGCCACGACGAAGCCGGTGAGGCCGAGCTTCGGCCAGTACTGCATGAGCTGCGCGCTGGCGACGAGCAGCCCCGCCAGCACGAGGCCGGAGAAGACCCGGTTGGCGACCTTCTGCAGCGCCACCATCAGACCGGGGAGCTGCGGGATGTCCACGTGCGCGCCGATGTCGTTGTTCGCCAGGCGCGTCGTGATCTGATCCAGGCGGTGGGGCAGGGCGGCGAGCAGATCGCCGCTCTCCATCGCGATCTGATAGAGGCGGCGCGGCGACATGTCGCGCTTCGCCCGCTCCGTGGCGACCTCGTTGCCGAAGGCACGGATCGTCTCGAGCGGGGAGAAGCCGGGGTCGAGCACCCGCGTCACCCCGTCGAGGTTGAACAGCGTCTTCGCGAGGAGCGTCAGCTCGGCCGGCAGCCGGAGCCGCGCCTGGAACGACATGTCGATCACGTCGAACAGCACGCGTCCCGCCTGGACCTCGGCCGCCGTGAGCTCCGCGTTGCGCGCGATGAGCGCCGAGATCTCGCGCGTGTAGCCGGCGCGGTCGAAGTCGGGGAGGGGCTCGCCCATCTCGATCAGCGTCGCAGCGACGTCGTCGCCGCGCCCGTCGCCGAGCGCCATGAGCAGCCGCGTCGCCGCGTCGCGCATCTTCGCCGAGAGGCGCGCCGTCATCCCGAAGTCGAACAGCGCGATGCGGAGGTCGACGTCGGCCGGGGAAGGCAGCGCGGACGCCTGCGCCTCCTGCTCGGCCTTCGCGAGCGGCGTCGTGGCCGGGCGCGGCTCGTCGCGCCGCTCGTCCGCCACCACCTCGGCCGGCGTCAGCGGATTGGTCCCCCCCGGGAAGACGACGAAGAGGTTCCCCGGGTGCGGATCCGCGTGGAAGAACCCGTCGATCGTGATCCCCTTGAGGTAGGCGCGCGTGAGCTCCTCGGCCAGCGGGGTGAAGTCGTGGTCGAGCCGCGCGAGCGGCGAGATGGCGTCGACCTTCACGCCGTGCACGCGCTCCGTGGTCAGCACTTTCTCCGTGGAGTACGCCTCCACCACCTTCGGCACCAGCAACCGCGGGAATTGCGCGTGCGACTTGCGGAAGGCCGCGGCGTTGCGCGCCTCGGTGCGGTAGTCCAGCTCGTCGACGAGCGCGTGCTCGAGCTGCTGGATCACGCCGACCACGTCGACGCGCTCGCCGACGCCGGTGTGATCGGCCATGAAGCGCGCGAGCTCGTTGAAGAAGGCGAGATCCTCGGCGAGCGCGGCGCGGATGTGCGGCCGCTGCACCTTCACCACGACCTCGCGGCCGTTGCGCAGCTCCGCGGCGTGGACCTGGCCGAGGCTCGCCGTGCCGATCGGCTCGGGGTCGAAGCGGCGAAACAGCTTGCTCAGCCGGCCGCCAAGCTCCGTCTGGATCAGCGTCTCGATCTCCTCGAGCGGGATCGCGCCGACGTCGTCCTGCAGCCGCTCGAGCTCCG
>JBBQJC010000076.1:0-16057 GCA_038325515.1 Gemmatimonadales bacterium
GCGGCGGCCGTCGGGGGAGGGAGCGATGTCGCGGATCTGCTTCGCCGTGAACGCCGTCGTGGTGTCCACCCGGTACGCGAACTTCACCTCCGGCCCCATCTCCAGCTTCACCTCGGCCTCGAAGGGGATCTTCGCCGGCGCGGTCCTGTCGACGGGCACGCGCCAGATCTCGCCGCCGTACGAGACGACGACCGACTTGCTGTCGGGGGTGAAGGCGTAGCCCGGATACGCGTCCATCGGCGCGCGCGACTCGATGTCGTCGCGCTGCACGGGGAAGGCGAGCCAGTCCTCCTGCTGCGTCTCCAGGTTGCGGATGCGAAGCCCCGTCTTCGTCTCGAAGCGCGACGCGTACACGAGGTACTTGCCGTCGGGGGAGAGGGCGGGGCGGAACGCGGACCCCTGCCGCTTGCTCATCTGCGAGGTGCGCCCCGTCTCGCGATCCCAGACGTAGAGCTGGTACTGCGGTCCGATCGCGTTGTACTGCCAGTCGCCCATGCGCGCCGCGTACCAGATGTAGCGCGGGTCCTTGCCGAAGGCGGCGCCGAGCTGCTTGAGGGCGGGCGCGGGCGCCGGCGTCGCCGTGAGCGCGACTCCCTTGCCGCCGTCCACGTGGAACATCCAGAGCTTGGCGGTGCCGAAGGTGCCGCCGGAGCGCGACGAGACGACGTACTTGCCGTCGGGACTCCACGCCGGCGAGACGTACATGTTGGCGTTGCCAGTCGTGAGCGCCGTCGTGTCGCTCCCGTCGGCCCCCATGATCCACAGGTTCTCGCCGCCGGAGCGGTCGGAGACGAAGACGATCTTCTTCCCGTCGGGGGAGAAGCGGGGCTGCGCGTCGTAGGCCATCCCGTGGGTGAGGCGGGTCGCCTTGCCACCGGAGATCGGCATCGAATAGAGGTCGCCCAGCAGGTCGAACACGATGGACTTGCCATCGGGGGCGACGTCGAGGGAGATCCAGGTGCCCTTGGTGGTGGTGAAGGTGTGGGTGCGCGCGGTCTTGAGGGGGAGGCCGACGGCGGGCTTGGGGGCGCCGTCCGGGGCGGGGCCGCCCTGGGCCGCGGCGGGTGGGGCGACGGCGGCGGCGAGCGCGAGAAGCGCGATCAGGCGACGGATCATGGCGGGACCTGGCGGAGGCGGGAGCTGCGGAGGCGGGAGCTGCGGAGGCGGCCGGGCAGGGACGGCGTCGTCAGTCATACGATCGGGCCGAAGCGGGCGCTGCGCCAGACCCTGCTCGCCCTCCGGTCACTGGTTCATCCGGCCCCGATGGGCAGAAACTGCCTATTGACTCAAACCGTGCCACGGCAGTGTGGGATGGATGAGATCGAGCTCCGATTCGCCGATTCCTCGCCGCACGACCGCCGGGCCCGTCCGCGCCGAAAACGGTTCCGTCCTCGCTGAAAGCGGTTCCGTCCGCGCGGAAAGCGGTTGCGACCGCGCCGAAGTCGCGTCGATCCGCGCGGCTGACGCGCCGGTCCACCCCGCCGGCGAGCTGCTCCTCGCCGCAAGCGCATCGGTCAACGCCGTGATCGTGCCGGTCCACGCCGCCAACGCCCTGGTCCGCGCCGATGGCGTGTCGGTCCGCGAAGCCAACGCCCTGGTCCGCGCCGATGGCGTGCCGGTCCGCGCCGCGAGCGCCCTGGTCCGCGCCAATGGCGTGTCGGTCCGCGCCGGCAACGCGCCGGTCCGCGCCGAAAGCGTGTCGCGCCGCACCGCGAGCCCTCTCGTCCTGCACGCCAGACGACTCGCCCCACGCGCTGAGCCGCCCGCTCCACGCCACGAGCCGGAAGGCGCACGGCGTGAGCCTGTCACTCCCACGCCAAAGTGCCGAGTCCCCACGCCCGAGCGGCCTGTCCGCAGCCGATAGACCGCCGCACCCAACCGCCTGCCGTGCCGGCGCGCCCGGCAGGCGTTTCCGCTCCACCGCGCCGAGTCATCCACCACCGTGAGGTACCACCATGTTTACCGCACAAGGCAACACGCTCGCCACGCTCGGCCTCGTCAGGGATTTCCTCGACGAGCACGCGGCGCAGCTTCCGTCGGCCGCCACTTCCGGCGCCCGGCGCCGGCTTGGCGAGGTCCTCCTCGGCCTCGCCACCCATACCACCGAGCAGAGCGGCCAGACGATCGCCGGCCGCGGCGCGGTGAAGAAGAAGACCGAGCTGCGCGCCACGCTGCTCCGCGACCACATGCGGCCCATCGCGCTCGTCGCGCAGGCGGAGCTCCCGCACACCGCCGAACTGCACGCCTTGCGCATGCCGCGGAACAAGCCGTCGCTCGACCGGCTTGCCGCCATGGCGCGTGGCATGGCGGTGGAGGCGGCGAAGTATCGGGGCATCTTCACCCGCGTCGGCCTGCCCGCCGACTTCGTCGAGCAGCTCGAGGCGGCGACGCAGGAGATGCTCGACGTCCGCAACGCGAGCGTGCGAAGCCGCGGCCGCGTGAAGGGCGCTACAGACAGCGTCCGGTCGCTTCTCAGGGAGGCGCGCCAGGTGCTGGCAGTTCTCGACGTCCTCGTGCGCAAGGACGCCCCGACCGACACGCGCCTCCTCGGCGACTGGGCGCGCGTGAAGAAGATCTCGAAGGCGCCAGTCCACTCGGTGGCCGTCGCCGACACGGCCCCGGCCACCGCCACGGCCATCCCCACCTCCACCCCCGCGGCCGCCTGACGGCGCTGGCGGAACAGGATCGTCGTCCCGCAGGAGCGAGCGCAGGGTCGCGCCTGCGGGATGACAGTTCGCCGGTACGCGCCGTCGCCCTCGCGCCGTCTATACCAGCGCTCCATCCAGAAACAGCTTCCCCGTCGCGAACCGGTCAGGCACCAGCGGCGCGACGTCGAAGCTGGTGCACTTCCCGCCGCCGATCAGCTCCGCCACCGCCAGCCCGGTCGCCGGCGCCATCATCAGCCCGTGCCCGCTGAACCCCGCCGCCACCACGAACCCGGGCAGCGCAGCGCACTCGCCGAGCAGCCCGTTGTGGTCGGGCGACATCTCGTAGAGCCCCGCCCAGCTCTCCATCACCTCCCGCACGCGCACACCGGGATGCCGCCGCCCGAGCGTCGGCAGCATCTCGTCGCGCAGCCGTCCCTCGTCGCAGTCGAAGCACTCCCCCTCGGGCTCCTCGGCACGCGACCGCCCGATCACCAGCGTCCGGTCGCCGCTCGCGATCCGAGTGTCGCCGGCCCGCCAGTGCGTCCCGTCGGGATCGAACACCATCGGCGGCTCGTGTCCCAGCGGCGCCTCGAGCGCCAGCCGGAAGAGATGCTGCCGCACCGCCACGATGGGCAGCTCCACGCCGGCCGCGCGCCCCACGGCTGCCGCATAGGCGCCGGCGGCGTTCACCACCACGGGTGTCGCGATCTCGCGCTCGACGCCGCCCTCCGCAACGCGCACGGCACCGACGCGTCCACCCGCGCGCTCCACCGCCACGACCTCGGCGTGCACGAGCTCGGCGCCAGCGTGCGCCGCCAGGTCGCGAAAGCCGGCGAGCACCGCGCGCGGGTCGAGGTAGCCGTCCTCGGGCCCGAACAGCCCGAAGACGACGTCGGACAGCTCGATCCCCGGCAGACGCTCGCCGATCCGCGCACACGACCACCGCTCCACGCTGGCGCCGCTGGCGCGCATCGCCTCGTAGCGCGCTTCCATCGGCGCGGCGCGCCCGGCGTCAGCCAGAAAGAGATAGCCTCGCTGCCGAAACCAGCAGCGGGCGTCGCTCCCCGCGGCCGCCGCCAGCACGTCGAGCTCCCGGTAGAAGGCGACACTGTGCCGCGCCATCGCCACGTTCAGCGGCGACTCGTACTGCTGGCGGATCCCCCCGGTGGCGAGCCGCGACGAGGCGCGCGCGTACGTCGGATCGCGCTCGACGACGGCGACCCGCGCGCCGGGAAGCCGCCGGCGCAGGTGGAGGGCGATACTGCAGCCGATCACGCCGCCCCCCACGACCACGACGTCCGCGCGCTCAGGCAGTGGCATGCACGAAGGTGAAGACGGCGGGCCTCCGCTGTAAAGACTGGCCGCTGGAGAGAAGCCACCCCACTATTCCGCCATGCGACCCGTGGACGTCCTCGTCGGCGCGCTCGCCGAGATCCGCGCCAACAAGCTGCGAAGCTTCTTCACGGTGCTCGGGATCATCGTGTCGGTGGCGTTCCTCGTCGCCGTCGTGGCGGTCATCCAGGGGATGAACCGCTACGTGAAGGAGAACATCGCCAACTCGGTCATCGGCACGAACGCCTTCCAGGTGCGGCGCGTCCCGCTGCAGCTCGGCTTCTTCGACGACGAGATGTGGAAGCGCGTGGCCCGCCGGCCGATCCTCACCCGCGCCGACTTCCGCGAGGTCGCCGCCGCGCTCCCCGACGCGCAGGCCGTCGCCATCACGTCGGGATTTCCCAACCCGCTCAGCAACGTGCAGTGGCGCAACCGAGCGGTAGGCGACGTGACGGTGCGCGGCATCACCGCTCCCTATCAGGAGGTGCAGGACTACCGCGTCGAGCGCGGCCGCGCGATCGCCGACGTGGACGAGGCGCAGCGCAGCGCGGTGGTAGTGCTCGGGCACGAGGTGGCGGACAAGCTGTTCGAGTCCACGGATCCGATCGGCGAGGAGGTGCGGCTCGGCGGCGAGCGGTTCGAGGTGATCGGCGTGATCGCCACGAAGGGGCGCGTGCTGGGGCAGTCGTTCGACGCGATCGCCCTGATCCCCCTCTCGCGCTACGAGATGCTCTACGGGCATCGCGCGACGACATCGATCTCCATCAAGATGACCGACGCCGCCGGCGTGGCGGCGGGGATGGCGCGCGCCGAAGAAGCGATGCGCCTCGCGCATCACCTCCATCCCGGCGAGGAGAACGACTTCTCTGTAGAGACGGCGGAGGCGCTCGTCGCGTTCTGGAAGAGCCTCACCGCGGTGCTGTTCAGCGTGGTCCCCGCCGTGGTCGCCATCGGCGTGGTGGTGGGAGGCATCGTCATCATGAACATCATGCTGATGGCGGTGTCGGAGCGCACGTACGAGATCGGCATCCGGAAGGCGGTCGGCGCGCGGGCGCGCGACGTCGAGCTGCAGTTCCTCGCCGAAGCGGTGATGCTCGCCCTCGCGGGGGGGATCGCCGGCGTGCTCGCGGGCTGGGGATTCGCCGCGCTCGTCAACGCGGCGTCGCCCCTGCCGGCGCGCATCACCTGGTGGTCAGTGGTGCTGGCCCTCGCCCTCGGCGCCGGCGTCGGCGTGCTGTTCGGCGTCTATCCGGCGCGGCGCGCCGCGCGGCTGGATCCCATCACCGCGCTCCGGGCCGAGTGATGCGATTCGTCGGGATGGAGCAGCTTGGCGAGAACTTCGGCATCGCCGCCGACACGCTGCGCGTCAACAAGCTGCGCTCCGGACTGACGATCCTTGGCGTGGTGATCGGCGTGGCGACGGTGATGACGATGGCGACGATCGTGAAGGGGATCCGCGACCAGATCCTCACGACGATCTCCGTCGCGGGCCCGACGACGTTCTACGTGATGAAGATCTTCTCCACGACGCCCATCAACCCCGACCAGCTCCCCTGGTACGTGCGCGCGCGGCCCGATCTTTCGGCGGACGAGGCGGCGCGTCTCGCCCGGCTGCCGCAGATCGGGTACGCGTCGATCTGGTCGCAGATCCAGGCGCGGGTGAGCTACGCCGGCACGCGGACGCGCGACGTCGTCGTCTTCGGGGCCGACGATCGGTATCAGGAGCTCCAGGGAGGCGAGCTCGTCGCCGGACGCTGGTTCACGAAGGCGGAGATGCGCGGGGGGGCAGCGGTGGCGGTGTTGCAGGAGGCGCACGCTCGGCAGCTCTTCGGGCGCCTCGATCCGCTGGACAAGGTGGTGCAGATCGGTGGACGACCCCTCGTGGTGGTGGGGCTGTACCGGGAACCGGAGAACATCTTCGCGCCGCCCGGCCAGGAAGTGGGGGCGATCCTCCCCTTCGCCTTCACCTGGCGCGCCTACAGGATCGACAAGACGAACGCGCTGTTCATCGCCGTCAAGCCACGCCCCGGCGTGAGCGTTGCCGACGCGGAGGATGCGGTGACGATGGCACTACGCGAGATGCGGAAGCTGCGCCCCGCCGACAAGAACAGCTTCGATCTCCTGAGCCAGGACCAGATCCTCGACGTCTTCACCTCCATCACCGACGTGTTCTTCCTGGTGATGATCGTGCTGGCGTCGGTGGCATTGATGGTGGGAGGGATCGGCGTGATGGCCATCATGATGGTCTCGGTCACCGCGCGCACCCGCGAGATCGGCGTCCGCAAGGCACTCGGCGCCACGCGGCGCGACATCCTGCTCCAGTTCCTCGTCGAGGCGGCGACGCTCACCGGGATCGGCGGGCTGCTCGGCATCCTGATCGGGCTCGGCTCCGGTTGGGCGGTGACGGCGCTGATGAACGTGCCGGCGCGCGCTCCTCTCCTGCAGACAGTCATCGCCGCCGTCGTCTCCGTGGGGATCGGCCTCGTCTTCGGCGTGTTGCCGGCGCGCCGCGCCGCGCGGCTCGATCCAGTGGAAGCGCTGCGCCACGAGTAGGGGGACGCGGAGGTTGCCGCAGCTCGCGGCACTGGCGCACATTCTCCGCCGCACCGCCGTTGGCTGCCCTTCGCTCGGCTCCGCCACCGTGCCGGCGACATCCCATGTTTCCGAGAGGGATGCCCGGTCCCCATGCCCCGCCCAACCCGGACCGCCCGCATGCGCCACCACATCACACTGCGATTGCTCATTGCCGCGATGACGATCGCCGCCGCGCCGGCCGCCGCGCAGGAGACGACGTCGGCCACGGTCCCGCGCCTCGTCCCGTTGGTGGCGCGCGCGGAGAGCGAGATGGCGCCGGTGGTCGAGCGCTACTCGGCCGATCTCCAGTCGATGAACCGCCGCTACGACGCGGGCGACTCTCCCGACCAACGGCGCCACATGCGGGAGTTCTACTCGGCATGGCGCGACCGGCTGCACGACGTCGGCTTCGACAAGCTCCAGCTCGAGGGGCGCGCCGACTACGTGCTGCTCGACTATCATCTGCAGCACCAGCTAGTCCTGCTCGACCGGCAGGACAGGATGCGCGGCGAGGCGGCAACGCTTCTTCCCTTCGCGGACCAGCTCCTCGCCCTGCAGGACGCGCGGCGCAACCTCGCCAGCGCCGACCCCAGCGCCGCGGCCCGCACGCTCGCGCGCGTGTCTCGGCAGGTGGACAGCCTGCGCACCCTGTTCGAGCCGGTGCCTCCGCTCCCGTCAGCGTCCAATTCGCCAGCGGCGCCCTCGCCGGCTGCCGGCCAGCGGCCCGACAGCGCATCGCGTCCGCGCGCCGCCGCGCCGAAGACGACGCGCACCATCGCCAACCGCGCGGCCGAGAGCATCGACCAGCTGCGCGGGGTCGTCGGAAGCTGGTACCGCTACTCCGACGGCTTCGATCCGATGTTCTCGTGGTGGAACAGGACGCCATACGCGAAGCTCGACTCGGCGCTCAGCCGATATTCGCGCGTGCTGCGCGAGCGCGTCGTCGGCATCGCGCCGGCGACGGCGCTCGCCATGGCCACCGCGGCGGGGCGCGGCGCGGGGAGCGGCGCGGCGGTGCCGGGGAGCGGCGCCGGTCCCGCGTACGACGGCCCCATCGTCGGCGACCCGATCGGCGCCGACGGCCTCCGCGCCGAGCTGGCGCACGAGATGATCCCCTACACCCCGGAGGAGCTGATCGGCATCGCCGAGCGGGAGTACGCCTTCTCGCTGTCGGAGATGAAGAAGGCGTCGCGCGAGCTCGGCTTCGGCGACGACTGGAAGGCGGCGATGGAGAAGGTGAAGGAGAGCTACGTCGCGCCCGGCAAGCAGCCGGAGCTCATCCGCGATCTCGCGCGCCAGGCCGAGGCGTTCTTCGACGCCCACGACTGGGTGACGATTCCCCGGCTGGCGCGGGAGGACTGGCGGATGGAGATGCTCAGTCCCGAGCGACAGAAGGTGAGTCCCTTCTTCCTCGGTGGCGAGTCGATCCTCGTGTCGTATCCCACCGCCGACATGTCGGACGAGGACAAGCTGATGAGCATGCGGGGGAACAACCCGCACTTCTCGCACGCGACTGTGTTCCACGAGCTGAACCCGGGCCATCACCTGCAGGGCTTCATGCAGGCGCGCTACAACCAGCACCGCCGCCTGTTCGGCACGCCCTTCTGGAGTGAGGGGCAGTCGTTGTACTGGGAGATGTTCCTCTGGGACCACGGATTCCACGCATCGCCGGAGGACCGGATCGGCGCGCTGTTCTGGCGCATGCACCGCAGCGCGCGGATCATCTTCTCGCTGAGCTTCCACCTCGGGAAGATGACCCCCGAGCAGGCGATCCAGCTCCTCGTGGACACCGTGGGATTCGAGCGTGCGAACGCCGAGGGCGAGGTGCGCCGCTCGTTCAACGGGAGCTATTCGCCGCTGTACCAGGCGGGCTATATGCTCGGCGGTCTCCAGCTCCGGGCGCTGCATCACGAGCTCGTGGACGGCGGGAAGATGACCGAGCGCGCGTTCCACGATGCGGTGCTGCAGGGGGGCGCCATGCCGATCGCGATGGTGCGTGCCAGGCTGGAGAAGCTGCCGATCGCACGCGACGGGATCGCTGCATGGCGGTTCGATGCGCAGCTGCCGGCGCCGGTGCCGTGGACGGGAGGGCGCTGAAAGAATGCGATAGTGAACGAGCCGCGGTCGGCGAGCGATGGCGCGAGTCTCTTGCTGCGTGCGAGTCGCGAGCAGACTGCTTGAACCTGGGAACCGTGAGGCGAACTGCTTGAACCACGGAGGACGCGGAGGGCACGGAGGAGACCTACGTTCACCTTTCGATGCTCGGTAAACCGGCAAAGCTAAGGAGAGTCTTTCCTTGACTTGATTGGCGCTGTGCGAAGCTCCATCTCGCACACGCTGCGTCCTCCGTGTCCTCCGTGTCCTCCGTGTCCTCCGTGGTTCAGTCGTTCAGTGGTTCAGGGGTTCAGGGGGATCAAGGAGCCGGGTTCGTTGAAACTGGGATCAAGGAACCGGGTTCGTTGAAACTGCGAACCTCAACATGCACCGGGCGCCACGGCGCCGCTCGACGGAGTGCGGATAGAAGGCTGGTTCCTGGGGCGACCGGAGTCGATCGGAGAAGGAGGCCCACCACGGTGGGCCTTGCAAAATCAACCTTTCTCATAGAAGGACACGGAGGACGCGGAGGAGACCGCCGTGAACTTTCGATGCGCGGTCCACCGCCAAAGCAACGAGCGTCTGTCCTTGACTTGATTGGCCCTGTGCGAAGATCCATCTCGCACACTCTGCGTCCTCCGTGTCCTTTGCGTCCTTCGTGGTCAAGCTGTTCAGCCGTTCGCCAATCGGCGGCTCGGCGTGGTGAATCAGCGGTGCACCGTAGTGCACCAGCCGCCCAGCGTCGCTCGATCGCGATTCACGCGCCCCCTGCGTCTTCGCGCCGTTCCGCTGGTTGCCACGTGCGATGCCACCCGCGCACATTCGTAGCGCCGTCCACGTCCGATCCATGAGCCCTTCATCGAGCCCGCGCATGCGCACATCGCGTCGTTCTCTCCTCGTAATCGCGGCAGTTGCAGCCGTTTCTGTCGCGCTTTCCGCGACACCCGCCGAAGCGCAGGTGCGACCCGCGGCGCGCCCCGTCCGCCCAGCGGCGCTCGCCCCCGTCACGCTCGACACCACCCTCCTCGCCGCCTACAAGTGGCGCAACATCGGCCCCGACCGGGGCGGGCGCTCCATCGCGACGAGCGGCGTCGTCGGCCGCCCGAAGGAGGGCTACTTCGGCGCGGTCGGTGGGGGACTCTGGAAGACCACCGACGGGGGCGACACCTGGGCTCCAGTCACCGACGGCCAGCTCCACAGCGCCTCGGTGGGCGCCGTCGCCGTGAGCGAGAGCAACCCCGACGTCGTCTACATCGGCATGGGCGAGACCTGCCTGCGCGGCAACATCATGCCGGGCGACGGCGTCTACCGCAGCACCGACGCCGGCAAGACGTGGACGAACGTGGGGTTCAAGGAGTCCGACGGTATCTCGAAGATCCGCATCCATCCCACGAACCCGAATATCGTCTTCGTGGCCGCGTTCGGGAAATACAGCGTTCCCAGCGAGCAGCGCGGCGTCTACAAGAGCACAGACGGCGGCAAGAGCTGGCGCCGCGTCCTCTTCCGCAACGCGAGCACCGCGGCGATCGACATCAGCATCGACCGGACGAACCCCGACGTGATGTACGCGGCGATGTGGGAGGCGTACCGGAAGGAATATCAGATGTCGAGCGGCGGGCCGGGCAGCGGGCTGTTCAAGAGCACCGACGGCGGCGAGCACTGGACGGAGATCACCCGCAGCCATGGGATGCCAACAGGTGTGATTGGCCGTATAGGCGTCTCAGTGTCGCCGGCGAACCCGAACCGCGTCTATGCGCTCGTCGAGAACGACAAGGGGGGCCTGTTCCGCAGCGACGACGCCGGCGCGACCTGGTCGCTCGTCAACGACAACCGCGCCATCCGCCAGCGCGCCTTCTACTACACGCACGTCTTCGCCGACCCGAAGGACGCGGACGTCGTCTACATGCAGAACACGTCGATGTTCCGGTCCAAGGATGGGGGCAAGACCACCACCGCGATCGACAACGGGACGCACGGCGACTTCCACGACCTGTGGATCGATCCGGCGGATCCTGCGCACATGCTCGTCGCCAACGACGGCGGGGGGGCGGTAACAAGCACGACTGGCAGCAGATGGACGGCGCAGGACTATCCCACCGGGCAGTTCTACCACGTCGCGGCCACGGCGCACGTCCCGTATCACGTCTGCGGCTCGCAGCAGGACAACAGCACGCTCTGCACCCCGTTCGACTGGAACCTCGGCGCCTTCAACTCGGCACAGGCAGCGGCTCGGCGCGATTCCGCCGGCCGGGGCTCGTCGCGTGCGAAGGCTGACTCCGCGAGCACGCGCGACAGCGCCGCCGCCGCCGCGCGCCCGCCCGCCGACGTCACCGCGGGCGGGATGTCTGTATCGTATCAGGCCGGCGGGGGCGAGCCGGGCTACATCGCCCCCGATCCCCTCGATCCCGACCAGTTCTACTCGGGCACCAACAACGGCGGCTATCTCGACAAGTTCAATCGCCGCACCGGGACGTCGCGCGAGGTGAACCCGTATCCCTGGTTCTATTCAGGTGAGCCGAGCAAGGACATCAGGGAGCGGTGGCAGTGGACGTATCCCATCATCTTCTCCCCGGTGGATCCGAAGACGCTGTACGTCTCGAGTCAGCGGCTCTGGCGCACGACGGACGGCGGGCGCAGCTGGAAGGCGCTCAGCGGTGACCTCACGCGCCACGCTCCCGAGACGCAGGAGAAGTCGGGGGGACCCATCACCGGCGACATGAACGGCCCCGAGGTGTACGGGACGATCTTCTCGATCGGGCCGAGCAAGCACACGGTCAATACGATCTGGACCGGCAGCGACGACGGACTCGTTCACGTGACGCGTGACGGCGGCCGCAGCTGGACCAACGTGACGCCGAGGGAGATGCCCGACTTCGGCCGCGTGAGCCAGATCGACGCGTCGGCGTTCGACGACGGGGCGGCGTATGTCTCGGTCCGGCGTCCGCTGCTGAACGATTACGCGCCGTACATCTTCCGGACGAAGGACTACGGCCGCAGCTGGACGAAAATCGTGAACGGGCTCGCGGCCGACGACTACGTGCACGCCGTGCGCGAGGACCCCACGCGCGCCGGCCTGCTCTACGCCGCGACGCAGCACGGCGTGCGCATCTCGTACGACGACGGCGCCCACTGGCAGTCGCTGTCGCGCAACCTCCCCGACGCGCCGGTCGCCGACCTGATCGTGCAGCAGAACGAGCTCGTGATCGCCGGACATGGCCGCGGCTTCTGGGTACTCGACAACGTCGCGCCGCTACGGCAGGCCACGCCCACCGTGCTCGCGTCGGAGGCGCACCTGTTCGCCGCGCCCAGGGGGGTGCGCTCGGGGAACGGCATCACGATCAGCTGGCTGCTGAAGCGCGCGCCGAAGGTGGCGCGCCTGGAGATCGTCGACTCCGCCGGCGCCGTGCTCCGTACCTTCGAGCCGGACACCACGAAGCCCGATTCGGCGGGCGCACCGGCGGGCGGGCGCCGCCGCGGTGGCGTGGTCTACCTGCCGACCGGCGCCGGGCTCCAGAAGCTCACCTGGGATCTCCGCACGCAGGGGATCGCCAGCTTCGACAAGATGATCCTGTGGGGGGCGGGGACGAACGGCCCCGCCGTGCCCCCGGGACGCTACACGGCGCGGCTGGTCGCCGACGGCCGCGTGCTCACGACGCCGCTCACCGTCGTGCGCAACCCGCGCACCCCCGACGTGACCGACGCCGACCTGCGCGCGCAGTATGCCTTCGGCAAGAAGGTGCGCGACAGGGCCAACGAGGCGAACGAGGCGATCATCGCGATCCGCCGCGTGAAGGCGCAGCTCGCCGACCGCGAGAAGCTGTCGGCCGATTCGGCGCTCAGGTCGGCCGGGGACACGCTCGCGACGCACGCGTCGGCCGTGGAGGAGAAGGTCTACCAGGTGCGCAACCAGAGCGGGCAGGATCCGCTCAACTTCCCGATCCGCGTCAACAACCGGCTGGCCAACCTGCTGTCGATGTCCGAGCGCGGCGACGGCGCCCCGACGACGAACATGCCGGAGATCTTCGGGATCCTCACCACGGAGCTCAAGGGCTACACCGACCAGCTGAAGCGGGTGTGGTCGACCGATCTCGCCGCGGTCAACCGCGAGCTCGCGCGGCTGAAGCTCGCGCCGCTCGATCCGGGGTGCGCCAAGGTGACGGGGGGGTGCGCGCCGGTGCCGTGAGGCCGCTCGGGCTGGCTCCACCGACCCTTGTCATTGGGATCAGCCCGAGCGGCTCTAGCCGTCACCGAGCACGCCGAGCCAGGTAGATCGCATGCCACGGCCCGCTCGTCGCGTGCGCCCGCGCTCGCACCACCTCCACCGACAACCCCGCATTCTCGAGCGACTCGTGCAGCGGTGTGTCGATCTGGTCCGACCAGTACAGCAGCGAGCCCTCGGGCTTGAGCGCCGAGACCGCCGCCGCGATCCCGCGGGCGCGATAGAGCTGCGCGTTGCCCGCCGTGGTGAGCGGGTCGGAGCCGTTGTCCACGTCCATCATTATCGCGTCGTACACGCCGCGGGCGTTGCGCAGCAGGTTGGCCACGTCGCCCCGCCGCAGCGTCACGCGCGGATCGCCGAGCGCTTGGCCGGCGAGCCCGTACTCGGGGTTCATGTTCCACTCGATCACCGCCTCCATGAGCTCCGCCACCTCGACGCGGGCGTCGGTCGGGAGGATGCGCAGCGCCTCGCGCAGGGTGAAGCCGAGCCCGAGCCCGCCGATCAGGACGCGCGCGCCACGCTGCTCCTTCAGGGGGGTACATGCCAGCTCGGCAAGCAAGTCCTCCGAATTGTGGCGGCGGGTGGACATCAGCTCCACGCCGTCCACCTTGATGACGTAGGCGCCGTCGTGGCGGAACAGGGTGAGAGTGCTGCCGTCGGGGGAGGTGGCGTCGCCGAGACGCTCGAGCTTCTTCATCCTTGCAAGATAACGGGACCGGCCGCTCGTCCTCTCGCGTCGGAACTGCACGGCAACTGCACGGCAACTGCACGGCAACTGCACGGAACGGAAACCACGGACTGGACGGGAACTGCCGGCAACGCCGTCTCGCCAGGCGCCGGCACCGGCAGTTCTTCTCAAGGAGGGACGCATGCGACAGCCAGTCCGGGAGTTGCTCTCGCAGATGAAGACGCGCCTGAGCGCCGTCCACGCCGCGCTCGATGAGGCGCTGGCGGAGTCGTCGGCAAACGCCGATCGGGGCGGTCCGGTGTCCCGTGGGACGGTCGATGCGGCAACCCTCGCCATGCGGCGGCTGGAGCTGGCGTCGCTGGAGCGCCACGCACGCGAGCTTCGTACGCTGCAGGCAGCCGAGCTGCAGAGCGCCGACGCGTGGGTCCGCCGGATCCCCCTCTCGCCGACGGCGGAGATGGAGGAGCAAGCCAGGGCCCGGCTGGCGTCTCATCGAGCTGCCGCCGAGCAGATCGGACTGGAGCTGGCGGAGCTCGAGGCAGCCATCGTGGATTGGCAGGGGAGGACCGGGGACGAACGCTCCTGACTATCGCGAGCGATATGGCGGGTGACTCTGCCGGGTCCCGAGGTGCGATTTGGCTTCGTTCGTGCCGACTCGGATGATTCGATTCCCGCTGTCGCCATTATGGGAGAACTCAATAAATATCTATTGGTGTAATGGCGCCCTCCCCTCGCGCACGGTTATCGCACCATCCCGCTCCAATGCCCGCCCGAAAGAAGAAGCCGGCGCCCGCGCCGCCCGCGATTCCCGTCCACCCCGACCCGCTCGCCGACTTTCACCCGATCGTCCGCCAGTGGTTCGTCGATATGGTCGGTGCCCCATCCGCCCCGCAGCGCGCCGGCTGGCCCGCCATCGCCGGCGGGAGCGACGTCCTCATCCTCGCCCCCACCGGTACGGGAAAGACCCTCGCCGCCTTCCTCTGGGAGCTCAACGCCCTCATCACCGAAGGGCTCGAGCGCCCGCTCGCCAACGCGGTCCATCTCCTCTACGTCTCCCCCCTCAAGGCGCTCAACAACGACGTCCAGCGCAACCTGGAGGGGCCGCTCGCCGAGCTGAAGGCGCGCTTCGCGGCGGCCGGCGAGCGCTTCCCCGACATCCGCGTCGGCGTGCGCACCGGCGACACTACCTCCTCGGCGCGCGCGAAGATGCTGCGCAAGACGCCGCAGATCCTCATCACCACCCCCGAGTCGCTGCACATCCTCCTCACGAGCGTGCGCGGCCGGGGGATCTTCAGCGCGCTGCGCGCCGTGATCGTCGACGAGATCCACGCGGTGGCCGGCACCAAGCGAGGCGCCCACATGGCGCTCACCCTCGAACGGCTCTCGCGCGTGGCCCCCGCCGCGCCGCAGCGCATCGGCCTCTCGGCAACCCAGCGGCCGCTCGACGAGATCGCCCGCTTCCTCGGCGGCTGCGAGCCGCCGGTCGCCGGCGCGCCCCCGCGCTTCCGCCCCGTCCACATCGTGGACTGCGGGCTCGTCAAGCGGATGGAGACGTCGATCGAGTCGCCGGTGGAAGATCTCGCGCACGTCGACGGCACGATCTGGACGTCGGTCGCCCCGCTCGTGCTGGACAAGATCCGCGGTGCGCGCACGACGCTCGTCTTCGTCAACAACCGCGCGCAGGCGGAGCGCATCGCCGCGCGCGTCAACGCCCTCAACGAGGAGGAGATCGCGCTTCCGTATCACGGCTCGCTCTCCCGCGAGCGCCGCTTCCTCCTGGAAGAGCGGCTCAAGGCGGGCGAGCTCCGCGCCCTCGTCACCACCAGCTCGCTCGAGCTGGGGATCGACGTGGGCTTGGTGGATCTCGTCGTCCAGCTCCAGAGCCCGAAGCGCGTCGCCGCGGCGCTGCAGCGCGTCGGCCGCGCGGGACACAACCTCGAGGCGACGAGCGTCGGCGTCTTCGTCCCGACGTTCCGGGACGACGCCCTGGAGCAGATGGCGATCGTCGACGCGATGGGCTCGGGCGACGTGGAGCCGACGCGCGTCGTGCAGAACGCCCTCGACGTCCTCGCGCAGCTCATCGTCGCCATCGTCGCCAGCGACCTCCCGGAGTGGACGGCGGACGACCTGTTCGACTTCGTGCGGCAGGCATATCCGTACCATGCCCTGACGCGCGCCGCCTTCGATGAAGTGCTGGGAATGCTGGCGGGGAAGTACCCGAGCGACGTCGCGGCCGAGCTCGACGCGCGCATCTCCTGGGACCGCGTCGCCGACACGCTCACTCCCTCACGCTCGGCGCGGATGGTCGCGACGATCTCCGGCGGCACGATCCCCGACCGCGGCCTCTACACGGTGAACCTGGCCGACAAGACGCGGCTCGGCGAGCTGGACGAGGAGTTCGTGCACGAGTCGCGCGTGGGCGACGCCTTCCAGCTCGGCAGCTCCACCTGGCGCATCCGCGCGATCGAGCACGACCGCGTCATCGTCGTGCCAGCGCCGGGC
>JBBQJC010000077.1:0-16013 GCA_038325515.1 Gemmatimonadales bacterium
GCCACCACCGTGGCCTCCCCCGACCACTCCACGGGAGGTGCGGAGCAGGCGGCCGCAGCGAGCAGTGCGGCGGTCACGGCCGCCCGGGGACCGAGGGTCGCGCGGGGAATTCTCATCCCGGAGAATAGCCGGGCCGCACGACGCGGAGAAGCAATCGCGGCCTGAAGTGGATTATGTTTCTCCCGGCCGACGCGCGCTCCGCCGCCGCCCCGTGGATTCACCGATCTCATCCCCGTCCCGTCATGGCCCGTTCATCCGGCAAGTCCGCTCTCCCAGCCCCGGCCCGCGCCGCGCTGGATTCGCGTCAGGCGCTCGAGGTCTTCACCCCGCCCGACGCCCCTCTCGCCGGCTTCTCGGGCACGCGGCGTGTTCCCCCGCCGGTGAACGAGCCGGTGAAGAGCTACGCGCCCGGCTCGCCGGAGAGGGCGGCGATCAAGGCCCGGCTGGCGAGCATGGCGAAGGAGCGGATCGAGATCCCGATCATCATCGGCGGCGAGGAGATCCGCACCGGCGACACGTCGCAGAGCGTGATGCCGCACGACCACAAGCACGTGCTCGCCGACTGGCACCGCGCCACCCCGGAGCTCGTCCGCTCGGCGATCGACAGCGCGAAGCGCGCCGGTGCCGACTGGTCGAACTGGGCCTGGGAGGATCGCGCCGCGGTCTTCCTGCGCGCTGCCGAGCTGCTCACCACCACCTGGCGGCAGACGATCAATGCCGCCACGATGCTCGGCCAGTCGAAGACCGTCTATCAGGCGGAGATCGACTCGGCGTGCGAGCTGATCGATTTCTGGCGCTTCAATCCCGCCTACGCGCAGGAGCTGTACGACGAGCAGCCCTTGAGCAACAACGCGATGTGGAACCAGCTCGACTACCGCGCGCTCGAGGGGTTCGTCTACGCGGTGACGCCGTTCAACTTCACCTCGATCGCCGGCAACCTTCCCACGGCGCCCGCCCTCATGGGCAACACCGTCGTGTGGAAGCCGGCCGCCTCGGCGATGCTCTCGGCGCACTATCTCATGAAGCTGCTCGAGGAGGCCGGGCTGCCGCCGGGCGTGATCAACCTCGTGGCCGGCGACGCCGCGGCGATCTCCGACGTCGCGCTGTCGCACCGCGACCTGGCCGGCGTGCACTTCACCGGCAGCACCGCCGTCTTCAACAAGATGTGGCAGACGATCGGGGCGAACATGTCGGGCTACGCGAGCTATCCGCGCATCGTCGGCGAGACGGGGGGGAAGGACTTCATCGTCGCGCACGCCTCGGCCGACGTCCAGGCGCTCTCGGTGGCGATCGTGCGCGGCGGATTCGAGTACCAGGGGCAGAAGTGCTCGGCGGCGAGCCGCGTCTACGTGCCGCGGTCGCTCTGGCCGCAGGTGAAGAAGCGCGTCGTCGCGATGATGGAGGAGATCAAGGTCGGCGACCCCACCGACTTCCGGAACTTCATGGGCGCCGTGATCGACAAGCGGGCGTTCGACAAGATCTCCGAGTACATCGGCCACGCGAAGAAGCACGCGAAGATCGTCGCCGGCGGGACGGTGGACGGGAAGAAGGGCTACTTCGTCGATCCCACCCTCGTGGAGACGGCCGATCCGGGCTACCGGCTGCTGTGCGAGGAGATCTTCGGACCGGTCGTCACGGTCCACGTCTACGACGACGCGCAGTGGGCGGAGACGCTGTGCATCGTGGACACGACGTCGCCATACGCGCTCACCGGCGCGGTGTTCGCCAACGACCGCAAGGCGGTGCGCGAGGCGGCGATGGCCCTGCGCAACGCGGCCGGCAACTTCTACGTGAACGACAAGCCGACGGGCGCGGTCGTGGGCCAGCAGCCGTTCGGCGGCGCGCGCGGCTCCGGCACGAACGACAAGGCGGGGTCCAAGCTCAACCTCGTGCGCTGGGTGAGCGCGCGGTCGGTGAAGGAGACCTTCTCCCCGCCCACCGACTTCCGCTACCCGTTCATGGACGAGAAGTAGCGCGCGTCGCGCGGCTCAGCGCTTCGTCCAGATCACTATCACGCCGCACCCCTTCGTGTACTGGAGGGGTGCGGTGCCGAGTCCGGGATGGAGCTCGACGCGGGCTATCTGGTCGGGATTCACGAAGTTGATGTCCATGCCCGGCACGCCGTCGATGACCACGTCGACGGCGCAGGGTGGCGCGGAGATCGACGTCTGGCCGCGCGACATATAGATCTTCGCCTCGAGGCCGCTCCCCATCACGCGGAAGCCGGCCATCCCCTTCACCAGATCGCTAGCCTCGGTCACGTTGCGCTTCGCGAGGTCTGCTTGGTCGAGGAACCAGCCGAAGCCCGACGCGAGCGCCTTGTCGCGCTCGAATTCGGAGTACTTCACGCGCCGGCCCACCACGCGCACCGAGTCCAGGCTCGTGACCCGCTCGATGACGACGTCGGCGCTCGCGGTGTCGCCGTTGCGCAGCTCGACCGGCTGCCGCACTTCGGCATAGCCGAGCTTGCGCGCCTCGAGGAGCTGCGTGCCCGCCGGCAGATCGGCGAGCAGGTAGCGACCAAGAGAATCGCTCACCGCCGCGGGTGCGGCGTCGGAGACGTGCACCTGCACGCCGGCGACAGGCCGGCCATTGCCGGCGCGCACGCGTCCCGTCGCGACGGCACGCCCGGTGAGCAGCCCGACGCTGGATGAATCGCCGGCGGCGCGCGCGCTGGCCGCGCTGAACGAGATGTTCTGCACCAGCACCGTCGCGTCCCCGGGAACCATCACCGTCACCGCACTGCCCACCCTCCCCTCCTGCTGCACCTGCAGGGTGATCCGCTCGTCGGTCGGCACGCCGCAGAGGTGATAGTGCCCCCCCGCGTCGGTGCGCACCTCGCCGCTGCGCACGGTGCGCGTCGGGCGCATTCTCCGCCGGTCGAGGCCGATCTCGGCCCACTCCACCACGATGACCGCGCCGGCGATGGGCCGCTCGCTGCCGGCGTCGGTCACGCGGCCGGCGAGCGCGCCGGTGCCCTTCACCCAGGCGATCCCGGGACAGGCTGCGCGGTGCAGCGTCGCGGCGGAGGGCAGGGCGAAGTCAATGCGCGCTCGCTTCCCCTCGGCGAGGTCGAGCTCCTGTGGCGCCATCGAGATCTCGAGCGAGTCGAGAAATGGGTGGCTGAGGCCGACCAGGTAATGACCGGACGCCAGCCCGTCCACCATGAATCGGCCCTTGTCGTCGGTGCCGGCGCTGAAGAACTCCGACGGCTTGGGCGAGACGCGCGTCACGAGCACGGTCGCGCCCGCGAGCGGCCGGCCATGCGCGCTGTCGCTCGCCTCACCCTCGATCCGTCCCGTGGCCGTCTGGCCCGCCAGCGGCGAGGCGGCGGCGAACAGGAGGACGACGGCGAGGCGCGGGAGCGTAGGAATCTGCACGGCGGGCGGGAGGGAGGAACGGCGGACGTGATCGCCCTCCTCGCCCGCCGCCGAAAGCCAGTGACCACCCGAGCCGGCGCCCCGGTCACAACGAGGACGCGGTAGCGCTAGCGCTTCGTCCAGATGAGGATCACCCCGCACGACGAGTCGTACTGCGGCGGTGCACCCGCCGGACCGGAGTAGGTCTCCACTACGCCGACATCGCTCGCTGGAATGAGGTTGATCTCCTGATGCTGCATGCCGTCGATGACGATGTTCGCCTCGCAGAGCTGTGTCTGCAACGAAGTGACGCCGCGGGTGCTGATGATCTTCGCGTCGAGCCCCTCGCCCCGGATGCGGAAGCCCGTCACGAGGCGAAGGAGATCGGAGACTTCGCGCGGTTGGCGCTTCGCGATCTCGGCCTCGTCGAAGACGTGGCCCATCGCCCCCACCTTCGCGCGGCCCTGTACCTCCGCGTACCTGGAGCGCTTCGCGACGACGCGCATCGTGTCAAGCTGGGCGAAGCGTGGCAACACGATCTCCTGCTGCACGGCGCGCCCGTCTCGCAGCTCCACCGGTACCCGCGCGATCTGATAGCCGACGTGGCGCACCTCGAGCTGCTGCGTGCCGGCGGGCAGGCCGGCCAGCGAGAAGCGTCCGAGCGAGTCCGTGAACGCGGTGGGTGCCGCGTCGAGGAGCCTGACCTGCGAGCGCGCCAGTGGCAGGCCGGTGCCCGATCGCACGGTGCCGGAGATCGCGGCGCTGCCACGCAGCGGGGGGAGCGCGGCGGTGTCGGCGCGGGAGCCGGTGGAATCCAGCACGGCGATCGCCCGCGATCCGGCGGCGCTCAACGAGAGGTCGCGCCGCAGCACTCCGACCTCGTCGTCGACGGTGACGCGGAGCGCGCTGCCGGCATGCCCGTCGTGCTGCACCTGCATCATCACGTAGCTGTCGGTGGGCACGCCGCAGACGTGATACTGTCCGAGCGAATCGGTTCGGACGGAACCGGCACGTTCGTGCACGACGGGCGTGAGGGTGGACTTGTCCACCCCGATCTCGGTAAAGGTCACGACCACCTGCGCACCGCCGAGCGCGCGGTCGGCGTCGGCGTCCAGCACCTGGCCCACGATCGCCCCCTTGCCCGAAGGAACGTTCACCCCCGGACAGGCTCCCATGCGCAGGGTATGTGACGACGGGAGAGCGAAGTCCAGTCGCACGCGCTCGTCGTCCTTCAACCTCACCTCGCGCGGAGGGATCGTGAGCTGGAGCGAGTCGAGCAGCGCGCTGCTGAACGCCACGGAGTAGCGTCCGGCCGAGAGACTGTCGAGCGCATACCGGCCGCGCTCGTCGGTCACCGTGCTGAGGAACTGCGACGGCCTGGGTTCGAGGCGCGTCACGAGGACCACCGCCCCGTCGAGCGGCCGCGCATGCACGCTGTCGCGGATCTCTCCGGCGATGCGGCCGCGCGCCGGTTGCTGCGCGCCGAGCGACGTCGCGGCGAGGGCCACGAGGACGAGTGTGCGGATGGGCAGTCTACCCCGGGAAGAGGAGGAGGGATTGGTCATGAGACGCCAGTGTACAGTGGGCGCCGCGGCTCGTCCACGCCGCCGGCTGAGTTTCCCCTCAGGTGCGGCATTTCCCTAGATTGATCTCATGCCTCGCTACCGATTCTGGACCGTCGACGTGTTCACCGATCAGCCGTTCGGCGGCAACCAGCTCGCCGTCTTTCCCGATGCCCGCGGGATCCCCGAGCACCGGCTCCTCGACGTGACGCGCGAGTTCAACTTCTCGGAGACCACCTTCGTCTACCCGCCGGAGGACGCGGCCAACACGCGGCGCGTGCGCATCTTCACCCCCGGTGGCGAGGTTCCCTTCGCCGGCCACCCCACCGTGGGAACGGCGCACGTGCTGGCGTGCATCGGCGACGTGCCTTTGACAGGTGAGCGCACCAGAATCGTTTTCGAGGAGAAGGTGGGACCGGTGCCGGTCTCCATCCAGGCGCGCGACGGCGTGCCGGTCTTCGCCCAGCTCAGCGTCGCCAAGCTGCCCGAGCTCGGCCCGCCCCCTCCCTCGCGCGAGGCGCTGGCCGAGGTGCTGGCCCTGGCGCCCGGCGATCTGCTGGACGGCGACTGGGCGCCCCGCTCGTACTCGTGCGGGCTCGCTTATCTGTTCGTTCCGCTGCGCGACCTCGGCGCCGTGGCCCGCGCGCGGGTCAGGCTGGAGCCATGGGAATCGACGCTCGCCGGAAGCTGGGCGCCGGAGCTGTTCGTCTTCGCCGCGGGAGGGGAGCGCCAGGGAACCGACTTCCATGGCCGCATGTTCGCCCCCGGGCTCAGCGTCGCCGAGGATCCGGCCACCGGCAGCGCGAACGCCGCGCTCGCCGGCTACCTCGCGGCGCTCGACCCGCGCCGCGACGGGACACTGCGTTGGACCGTGGAGCAGGGCTTCGAGATGGGCCGCCCGAGCATCCTCCAGGTGGAGGCGGACCTGGTGAAGGGCCAGGTGACGGCCGTGCGCGTAGGGGGCGCCTCCGTGCTGGTGAGCGAGGGCAGCATGGAGATCAGCTGACGGAGGGAGGACCCGCTCGCCCGCGATGCCGGAGCGCGCTCACGACGGCGACGACGACTCCGGCGAGCACCAGCCCGGCGCCGGCGTTGGAGCTGTAGCGGGCCAGGTCGGCCGCGTGCAGCGCGGACGTTCCGCGCGGACCGGGGTGTGCATACGTCAGGCGCGAGATCTCCTGAAGGCGCAGCAGGCTCCAGAGGAAGAGCGCGGTGCCGGCGGCGATCAGGAGCAGTGCGGCGAGGTCGGCGAAGCGATCGCGGCGGGTGACGGTGGCCATGCGCCCAATATGCCGCCCGGCATGGTCCGCCGATATGGGTTGCTTCGGACGCGGTCGCGACTCAGCTTGACTTGAACCCTCTCTCCACGGCGCACGTGCCATTCCGCATCCTGGTCACCGACGAGATCGACGCCGACGGCGTCGCCCTGCTCACCGCCGAGCCGCGCTTCATCGTCGACGAGGTCCCCACCCTTCCCCCCGCCGAGCTCCTCGAGCGCATCGGCGATTACGACGCCTTCGTGGGACGCAGCGCCACGCGCATCACGGAGCCGCTGCTACGCCGTGCGACGCGGCTGCGCGTCGTCGGGCGCGCCGGCGTGGGGGTGGACAACATCGACCTCGAGACCGCGACCGCGCTCGGCATCGCGGTGATCAACGCCCCGGCGGGGAACACGGTCGCGGTGGCGGAGCTCTTCTTCGGCACGGTGATCGGGCTGCTGCGGCACCTCCCGCACGCGGCCACCTCGATGCGTGAGGGGAAGTGGGACCGGTCCCAGCTGCTCGGCAGCGAGCTCAAGGGACGCACCCTGTCGATCATCGGGCTCGGACGCATTGGCGGAGAGATCGCGACGAGGGCGCACACTTTCGGCATGGAGGTCGTGGCCTACGACCCGTACGTGAGCGACGAGCGCTTCCGCGCCCTCAAGGTGCGCCGCCTCGCCACCCTCGAGGAAGCGTGTGACGAGGCGGACATCCTCACGGTGCACACGCCGCTCACCGAGGAGACGGACGGGATGATCGGCCGGCGCGAGCTGTCGCGGCTGAAGAACGGCGCCGTTGCCGTGAACATGGCGCGCGGCGGCATCATCGAGGAGGCGGCGCTGCTCGCCGCGCTCGAGAGCGGGCAGCTCCGCGGCGCCGTCGTCGACGCGTTCACGAAGGAGCCGCTCGACGCCGCGAGCCCGCTGCGCAAGGCACCGCATGCCCTCCTCACCCCGCACATCGGCGCCTCCACGGCCGAGGCGCAGCGCAACGTCGCCGTGGACGCGTGCGCCGCCGTGCGCGACGCCCTGCTGCACGAGGAGCTGTCGCGCTCCATCAACATGGCCGGCGCGGGCACCGGCGACTGGCGTGCGCTGCAGCCGGCGCTGCAGGTGGTGCGCCGCGCCGCCGCGGTGGCGCGGGCCATCCTCGCCGACCGCGGCGTGCGCGGCGTGCAGCGGCTCTCGCTGCGCGTCGGGCCCGACCTCGCCGGCGCCGCCCCCGCGCTCCTCGCCTCCGCCGCGGCCGGCGTGCTGGAGGGCACCACCGACGTGGAGCGCCTGAACATGATCAACTCGCGCACGCTCGCCGAGGCGCGCGGCATCGAGCTCTCCTGCTCGGAGTCCGAGTCGCTGGGCCATCCGGCCGGCGTGCAGGTCAGTCTCAGCGGCGGGATGCAGGAGCTCGCCGTCGCCGCCATCGCCCCCGAAGGCTCGCCGGCGCGCCTCACGCGCATCGGCGGCTTCCACGTGGACATCGCGCCGCGCGACACCCTGGTGATCCTCACGAACAACGACGTGCCGGGCGTGATCGGCCGGGTGGGGACGCTGCTCGGCGACAACCGGGTGAACATCGCCGAGTATCACCAGGCCCGTCTCGCGCAGGGGGGCGAGGCGCTCGCGGCGATCAGCGTGGACGGCACCGTCGCGCCGGGCGTGCGCGAGGCGCTGCTCGGGCTGGCCGACGTCTGCTCCGCCACCGTCGTGCATTTCCGCGGCACCTGAGATGGAGGCGGCGCACCCTGTCGTGGAGCGCGACGAGGAGATTCGCCGCGCGTATTCGGCGGATGCCTCGGGGCTGGTGATGGTCCCCGACGCCGTGGCCAGGCCGGCGTCAGCCGAAGAGGTCAGCGCGCTGCTCGCCGAGGCGAGCGCCAGCGGCACCGCCGTCACCACCGCGGGGGGCCAGACGAGCACCACCGCCGCTTCCATCTGCGACCACGGGCTGGTGATGTCGCTTCGCGCCATGCAGCGCGTGGTCGACCTCGACGTCGCCGCGCGCACGGTGCGCGTGGAGCCGGGGGTGCTGGTGGGTGAGCTCAAGCGGCTGTGCGCGGCCAACGGGCTGCTCCTCGCCCCCGATCCCACGAGCGAGGAGGAGTGCACCGTGGGAGGCGCCGTGGCGTGCAATGCGTCGGGCGCGCGGAGCCTGCGCTACGGCGCGACGCGGCCGCACGTGCGCGCCCTGCGCGTGGCCCTCGCCGACGGCTCCATCACCGAGCTGCGGCGCCCCGCGCTCGAGAAGAACACCGTCGGCTTCGCGCTCGCCCACGACCCGGTCGACTGGTTCGTCGGCAGCGAGGGGACGCTGGGCGTCGTCGTGGAAGTCGAGCTGTCGCTCCTGCCGCTGCCCGAGCACGTCGTGGGTCTCGCCATCCCGTTCAGCACGGAGGACGCGGCGCTCGCCTTCGTGGTCGCGGCGCGCGAGAGCCACGACGTGCATCCGCGCTGCCTCGAGTTCTTCGACGCGCTCGCCCTGACGATAGTGCGCGACGCCGAGAGCACGCCGGGCTTCGCCACCGGCGCCGGCGCGCTCGTCTACGTGGAGGAGGTGCCGCCGCGCGGGGCCAGCCCCGCCCTCGACGAGTGGCTGGCGCTGGCCGAGTCGCTCGGCGCGCTCGTGGACGACGTGCGCGTGTACGAGGGAGAGACGGCGCTGCGCGACGCTCGGCGCATGCGCCACGCGGTGCCGGCGCACATGAACGAGCGCGGCGCCGCGCGCCGCCTCCACGGCGGCCGCAAGGTCTCCACCGACTGGGCAGTCCCCTTCCGCCGCCTCGGCGAAGCGCTCGGCCGGGCCCGCGCCCTCGCCGACGAGGCGGGAATCGAGCAGGCGGTCTGCTACGGACATGCCGGCAACGGCCACCCGCACCAGAACTTCATCGCGCACGACGCGATCGAGCTCGCGCGCATCGAGCGGGTCGTGGAAGCGACGCTGCGCGAAGTGATCGCGCTGGGCGGGACCGTCGCGGCGGAGCACGGCATCGGAAAGCTGAAGCGGAAGTGGCTCCCGCTGCAGATGTCGCCGCTGCAGGTGCGCGTGATGCAGTCGGTGAAGCGCGAGCTCGACCCCGCGGGGATCCTCGCGCCGGGCAACGTGCTGTGACGGCGTCGCCGCGCTACGCGAGCGTGGTGCTCGACGTGGACTCCACGCTCTGCGGCGTGGAGGGGATCGACTGGCTGGCGGAGCTGCGCGGCGGCGAGGTGGCCGAGCGCGTGGTGGAGCTCACCGACCGCTCGATGCGCGGCGAGATCGCCCTCGATGCCGTCTACGGTGAGCGCCTCGCCCTGGTCACCCCTTCGCGGACCGACGTGGCCGCGCTGGCGGAGGTCTATCTCGCCACCCTGGCGCCCGGCGCCGAGCAGGCGGTGGGCCGGCTGCGCGAGGCGGGAGTGCGCATCGTGCTCGTGAGCGGAGGGGTCCGCCAGGCGATCCTCCCCGTCGCGCGCCTGCTCCGCATCAGCGCGACCGATGTGAAGGCGGTGGAGCTCCGCTTCGACGACGATGGGGACTATGCCGGGTTCGACGCGCGCTCTCCCCTCACCACCGCCGGCGGAAAGCGCGCCGTCGTGGAATCGCTGCGCCTCCCCGCGCCGGTGCTCGCGGTCGGCGACGGCGCCACCGATCTCGCGATCGGCCGCGCCGCCGGCGCCTTCGCCGCCTTCACCGGCTTCGTGCGCCGCGAGCCCGTCGCGGCGGCGGCCGACTTCATCGTCGCATCATTCGATCAACTCACGGAGCGCGTCCTGGCATGACGACCTCGCTGCTGACCCACGGCACCTTCTTCTTCCCCGGTCCCACCGAGGTGCGCGCGCCCGTGCTCGAGGCGATGGCGCGCCCGATGATCCCGCACCGCGGCAGGGAGTTCGAGGCGATGTTCGCCGGGATCCAGTCGTCGCTCGCCACCGTCTTCGGCACGACCCGGCCGGTGTACGTGAGCAGCTCGTCGGCGACGGGCCTGATGGAGGCGGGGATCCGCTGCGCGCCGGCGGGGGCGGTGCTCGCCGTGGTCAACGGCGCCTTCTCGGCGCGCTTCGCCGCCATCGCGCGCGCCTGCGGGCGAGAGACGACGGTGCTCGATCTGCCGTGGGGCTCAGCGGCGACGCCGGAGGAAGTGGACGAGGCGCTGCGCGCCGGCCGGTACGCCGTCGTGACCGTCGCGCACTCGGAGACCTCGACCGGCGCGCTCACCGACGTGCGCGCGATCAGTCGCACCGCCCGCGCGCGCGGGGCGACCTGTCTCGTGGATTCCGTCACCGGTATTGGCGGAGCGGAGCTCCGCTTCGACGAGTGGGAGCTGGATTACGCCCTCACCGGCTCGCAGAAGGCGCTCGCCATGCCGCCCGGTCTCGCCTTCGCGGCCGCGACGGCGGAGTTCATCGAGCGGGCAGCGCACTCGCCATCGCGAGGCCTGTACTTCGACCTCGTGGAGTTCGAGGCCTACGCCGCGAAGCACCAGACGCCCAACACGCCGGCGATCCCCCTGCTCTACGCGGCCGACGTCCAGCTGCGCGCCATCGCGGCGGAGGGGATGCCGGCGCGGTGGGCCCGCCACCTCGCGATGGCCGATCGGACCTATGCGTGGATCGACGCGGTGCGGGCGCGGCACGGCGAGGCGTTCGGCGTGCTCGCCTCGCTCGGCGGACGCTCACCGTCGGTCACGAGCCTGACCCTTCCCGAGTCGATGCCATCGAGCGCGCTGCTGCGCGCGGTGAAGGAGCGCGGCTTCACGATCGGGAGCGGCTACGGGCAGAACAAGGAGACGACTGTGCGCTTCGGCCACATGGGCGATCATACCGTCGAGGGGCTGAACCGCTGCCTCGCCGCGTGCGACGACGCCCTCGACGCCCTGCTGGCCTGATCGTCTAGCGAGCCGCGCGGCGGCGCAGGAGGTCGCGCTCCTCGTCCGACGCCTCCAGGAAGGCGTCCTCCGACTGCGCGCTCCACGAGCGCACGCGGTCCCGCCCCGAGCGCTTGGCCTCGTAGAGCGCGGCGTCCGCGCGCGAGGCGAGGAGCGACGCGAAGCCCGCATCGCCATCCGGCGCGCCGGAGACGATCCCGATGCTCGTGGTGAGAGTGAGCGACCGCCTCTCCGGACCGACCAGGGGGAAGGCGTGCGAGCGCACCGTGTCGCACAGCCGCGAGGCGAACAGGAAGGCGCCGGTACCGTTGGTGTCGGACAGGAGAATGGCGAACTCCTCGCCCCCGACGCGGCCCACCACGTCGCCGGCGCGGCCGCACTGGATGAGCAACATCCCCATGTCACGGAGGACGTCGTCGCCCGCGAGATGCCCGTGCGTGTCGTTGATCAGCTTGAAGTGATCGAGATCGATCGCGAGCAGGGCGAGCTCGCTGCCGGCGCGAGCGGCGCGCGCCACCTCGCGCGCGAGGGCCTGGTCGAAGCCGCGCCGGTTCAGGCAGCCGGTGAGCGGATCGTTGAGGACCATGCTCGCGAGCTGCGAGCGGAAGCGGTTGTACGCACGGCCCACGCGCGTGATGGCGTCGGGCCGCGCGTCGGCCGCTTCGTCGTACGCCTGCGAGAAGTCCCCCTCTTCCGCCCGCTCGAACAGGGTGACGATCGTGCGCAGCCGGCGGCGCACGTCGCTCGCCTGCAGCACGCTCAGGCCGATCCCCGCGCCGGCGATGCACAGCGACCAGAGCTCCTCGCCCGCGTCGACCGGCATGCCGCGCAGGGCGGCGGCGAGCACGATCGACAGGTAGCCCGCCACGCCGAGCCCCACGGCGCGCCACGCCTGGCGCTTGCCGAAGTAGTAGTTCGCGACGTGCACCACGACCATCGTGCCGAACAGCGCCCGCTCGTAGTGCGCCGGAGTCGTGGAGAGGACGGTGGACGCGAAGACGTACGCGAGGTCGCCCGCCAGCACCAGGCTGACGAGGGCGGGCGAGGCGGTCCCCCGCCGACGCACGACCAGCGCGAAGGTCCCGGTCATCGTGAGGTAGAGGAAGGCCGTCGTCGTGAGCGCGACGGGCCGCCCGGCGGCGACATGCCCCGCCGAGAGGGTGAGCATCAGCTGGACGACGGTCACCAGCAGCGCCACCACCACGCGCCACCGCACCTGGGCCCCGATGCACTCGGCAGCCGTCGCGTCGCGCATCGCGCTGGCGGATGGCCCCGTCGCCTGTCGGCCCGTCCCCCAGATCCTGTGCAGATCGGTCAGACTGGCCAGATTGTGGTCGTCGAGCGGCGGGGCGTTCATGTCCTATGCATGAGGCGAGCAGTATGCCAGCATTATGACCTCATGTAACCCGTTGCCACTAAATGACTTCCAGGATCACGACAAAGCAGGCCCGGCACGAATTTCCATCGCGGTCTGCGCCAACTCACTCATTATGCGACAAGGGCAGTATTTGCCGAGTAATGAATCGCGCCGGACGCATCGAAGGAGGTGGGGAAGCTGTCGAAGGCAATCGGTCACCATGACCGCAGCACTATCAACGAACCTGACACCGAGCCTTCCTATCAACGAACCTGACACCGAGCCTTCCTTCAACGAACCTGACACCGAGCCTTCAACGAACCTGACCCCGATCAGTGCTCGCGTCAGAGCGCGCCAGCCAGCGCCACCTCGTCCTCGCTGCGCCGCTCCCCCACCTGCTGGCGCCACATCGCGTAGTACAGCCCCTTCCGCGCGAGGAGGTCGTCGTGGTCTCCCTCCTCCACGACCCGGCCGCGCTCGAGCACGTAGATGCGGTCGGCGTGGAGCACCGTGGAGAGACGGTGGGCGATGAGCACGGTGATCACGTCGGACCCCTCGGCCACGTCCCGCATCGTGCGGCTGATCTCCTCCTCGGTCAGCGAGTCGAGCGAGCTCGTCGCCTCGTCGAAGACGAGCAGGTGCGGGTCGCGCAGCAGGGCACGGGCGATGGAGAGCCGCTGCTTCTCGCCTCCGGAGATCTTCATCCCCCCCTCGCCGATGACTGTATCGAGCCCCCGGTCGGCGCGGGTGAGCAGCGAGGTCGCCGCCGCGCGGCGAAGGACGGCGAGGCACTGCTCGTCGGTGGCGTCGGGGTGCACGAAGAGCAGGTTCTCACGGATCGTCCCGCTGAAGAGCTGCGCGTCCTGCGTGACGAAGCCGATCCGCTCGCGGAAGCGGTCGAGGTCCACCCGGTCGCTCGCGACGCCGTTGTAGAGGATGCGGCCGGCGCCCGGCCGGTAGAGGCCCACGAGCAGCTTCACGAGCGTCGTCTTGCCGGCGCCCGAGGGCCCGACGAAGGCGATCGTCTCGCCGCGCTTCACGTCGAAGCTCACGCCGGCCAGCGCGGGAGTGGTGGCCGAGGCGTGCGTGAAGCTCACGTCGTCGAAGGCGAGATCGCGCAGGTCGTCCACCGTCACCGGATCGGCGGGCTTCGGATCCACCGGGATCTCGAAGATCGCGTCGAAGTTCGCGAGCGACGCCTCGGTCTCGCGGAAGATGTTGATGACGTTCCCCAGCTCCTGCAGCGGGCCGAAGATGAAGAACGAGTAGATCAGCAGCGAGAAGAACTGTCCGACGGTGATCTGCTTCTGGAAGATCAGGTAGAGCATCAGGAAGAGGATCGTCGTGCGGAGGAAGTTCACCGCGGTCCCCTGGATGAAGCTCAGCGACCGCAGGTACTTCACCTTCTTCAGCTCGAGGCGGAGGATCTTCTCGGTCGTCGCGTTCAGGCGCAGCTCCTCCTGCTTGGCGAGGCCGAGGCTCTTCACGAGCTCGATGTTGCGCAGCGACTCCGTGGTGGCGCCGGCGAGCGACGTCGTCTCGGCGACGATGACCTTCTGGATGATCTTGATGCGCTTGCTCAGGACGGAGCTGAGCACGGCCAGGAGGGGCACGGTGAGGAGGAAGGCCGGCGCGATGGCCCAGTGCACCTTGTAGGCGTAGATCATGACGAAGATCACGCCGACGAGCGTCGTGAAGACCATGTTCACCGCCGCGGCGATGAACTTCTCGGTGTCGCTCCGCACCTTCTGCAGCTTGCCGAGCGTCTCGCCGCTGCGCTGGTCCTCGAAGGTCTGGAAGGGGAGCGCGAGCGAATGACGGATGCCGTCGGAGTACAGGTCGGCCCCGACCCGCTGCACGATGACGTTGACGAAGTAGTCCTGGAAGTTCTTCGCGACGCGCGAGACGAACGCGACCCCGACCGCCATCCCGAGCAGCAGCGCGACACCCTTGAAGAACTGGATGCGCGAGTACTTGTCGTACTGCGTGGCGTACGAGTCGATGACGTGGCGGAAGATCAGCGGGTCGAGCAGCGAGAAGATCTGGTTGATCGCCGCGAGCACGAGCGCGAGCAGGACGAAGCGCCAGTAGGGGCGCAGGTAGCGATAGAGCGTATTCATATGGGAAGATTAACCCGCGCAGGGGCGCGCTGGTTCATTCCGGCGGAAGGGGGACGCGGATGCGTGGTCCCACCGGCTCGTCGGCCTGCCAGACCGTCGTGTCCCCGAAGGCGACGCGCGACACGCCGCCTCCCGTGGTGATCCGGCCGGTGGAGACCATGACGGTGGCGGGGCGCGGGGAGGGCTGGGGCACGCCGCCGCGACCGGGCACGGGGCGGATCTCGTCGCGGTTCACCCGGCTCTCGGTGAAGGGCACGCCGATCGCCCAGTACTCGATGATCCAGCTCCCCTCGGGGAGCCGGCGGAAGACGAGCTCGCCGCCGGGCGAGCCGACCTGCTCCACGGGGCGAAGGTTGACGTACACGAACTCGACCTCGCGCAGCTCGCTCGTCTCGCGGTCCACGGTGAGCACGCCCCGGATGTCGGCGAGGTGGCGGTCGGGCGCCGGGCTGAAGCCGAGGCGGATGCGTCCTGGCGCTCCGGAATCGGGGAGGAGCTTCAGGCAGTGCGTCTCCTCGAAGGACGGAGAGAGGAGCACGTCCTCGTCTGGCGCATGATACAGGTCGCCGGTGGTGCGCCGCTCCACATATCCCTCATCCGCCAGCTGTTCTGGCGGCGGCGTGCTGAAAGGACGCAGGCTCGAGGAGCGCTGCGTCACGCGGCGCACCGTCGGGGGGAGGTGGATGTCGGACGCCTGGCGATTGGTGAAGCGCTCGACGTCCATGGTGTAGGCGCGGGTCGCCCGCGTGAGCTGCGACGCCATCAGCGCCTTGCGCGCCTCCTCCCAGACGGCGAACGCCGGCGATGCGGTATCGCCGTCGAGACAGCGCTGTGGCGCGGAGACGCGGACGCCGGCGAGGGCCACGGGGCTACCCGTGATGCGCAACGTGCGCGACACGACCTGGCCCGCGTCAACACGAAACTCCTCGTCGAGCGTTGGCGCGTAGCCGATGCGCAGCACCTCGAATCGATAGCGGCCAGCGGCCGGCATCCGGATGGAGAAGCGGCCCTGATCGTCGGCGAGGGCGCGCGCGAGCGGAGTGCCGGCGCTGTCGAGCAGGGTGACGATGGCGCCGGCCACCGCGCCGGCATCGGCGCCGACCACCTGGCCGCGCACGGCCTGCGTCTCGGCGGACCTTGCCGCCAGACATCCGGCGAGCACGACGATGGAGAGCCGCATGGGCTCCAACCTGTCGCCGGCCCGCCCAGGCGGCAAGATGGCGAGCCGTGAACGGTGAACGGTGAGCGGTGAATCGTTGGAGGTGAGAAGTTCGAGGTTCGAAGTCGGGCCCCGGGAGACGATGCTTCCCGGGGCCCGACCTCGAACTTCTCACCTCGAACCTCTTACGTCGTTGTTCAGAATCGCGCCTCCACGTACGTATCCACCCGGTACCCCTTCTCCGGGTAGATGCCGCGCGAGAGGTCGAAGCGCACGAGGCCGTCGAGCATGGAGAGCCCCACGCCGGCGCCGGACATCGGGCGGCCCACTTCG
>JBBQJC010000078.1:0-15985 GCA_038325515.1 Gemmatimonadales bacterium
GCACCGACACCGTCGCCTCGTGCATCTGGTTCCAGAACGGCCGTCCAAACCGCGCCGAGTACCGCAAGTTCAAGGTCAAGACGGTGGAGGGGATCGACGACTTCGCCTCCATGCGCGAGGTGGTCGGCCGCTACTTCGCGCGCCGCGTCGAAGACGTGAAGCCCCTCCCCGATCTGATCGTCATCGACGGCGGCAAGGGACAGCTCAACGCCGCCGCCGCCGCCACGCAGGAGCTCGGGCTCGAGCAGATCCCCATGATCAGCCTCGCCAAGCGCGAGGAGGAGGTCTTCCTCCTCGGCCGCAGCGAGCCGGTGCGCATGTCGCGCCGCAGTCCGGCGCTCCGCATGCTGCAGCAGGCGCGCGACGAGGCACACCGCTTCGCCATCACCTTCCAGCGCACGCGGCGTGCGGTGCGTACTCTCACGTCGGAGCTGCTCCTGATTCCCGGGGTCGGCGACACGAAGCGGCGCGCGCTGCTCTCTCACTTCGGCAGCCTGCAGGCGATTCGCGAGGCGACGCCCCAGCAGATCGCCGAAGTCCCGGGCTTCTCGGCGAAGAGCGGACAGAAGATCCTCGACTCGCTGCGCGTTACCGACGCGCTCGCGCCGAGCGCCGACGCGCCACCCGATGCCACCGCTTCCTCTCCCCTCCCCAACGACGGACCAACGCCGTGAGCCTCTGGCACCTCGACTGCTCGGCCTGCGATCACACGCAGGCCGGCGATACGCTCGCCTCCGTCTGTCCCGCCTGCGGGCAGCCCCTCCTCGTGCGCTACGACAGCCCGTGGCCCTCGCGCGACGCGATCCTGCCGCGATGGGACATGTGGCGCTACGCCGGGGTTCTGCCCGTGCGCGACGGTGAGGTCCCGGTCTCGCTCGGCGAGGGCGCCACGCCGCTGCACGAGCTCCCGGCACTGGCGCGCGAGGTCGGCGTCGGCCGGCTCTGGGTGAAGGACGAAGGGCTCAACCCGACCGCGTCGTTCAAGGCGCGCGGCATGAGCGCGGCGGTCACGCGCGCCGCGGCGCTCGGCGTCCCCGGCGTGGTCGTGCCGACCGCGGGGAATGCCGGCGCCGCGCTCACCGCGTATGCGGCCGCCGCGGGACTGCCGGTGCGCGTGTACGCGCCAGCCTCCACGCCGTCGCCCATCCTGGCGACGATCCGTGCGCTCGGCGGCGACCTTCAGCTCGTCGACGGCCACATCGGCGACGCGGGCAAGCAGTCGCGCGCCTTCGCCGCCGAGCACGGCTACTTCGACATGTCGACGCTTCGCGAGCCGTATCGCATCGAGGGGAAGAAGACGATGGGGATCGAGCTCGCCGAGCAGCTCGGCTGGTCGCTCCCCACGCACGTCGTGTATCCCACGGGCGGGGGGACGGGCCTCATCGGGATGTGGAAGGTGTTCGCCGAGATGCGCGAGGGAGGCTGGCTGCCCACGGAGGCGCGCTTCCCGAAGATGATCGTCGCGCAGGCCGACGGCTGTGCGCCGATGGTCCGCGCCTTCGAGCAGAAGGCCGACCGCGCGGTGCCGTGGGAGCACCCGGAGACGCACGCGAGCGGGCTCCGCGTCCCCGGTCCGCTGGGCGACCGCCTGATCCTGCGCGCCCTCTACGAGAGTGGCGGCGACGCGGCCTTGGTGAGCGAGGAGGCGATTCGCGCTGATACGCTGCGCCTCAGCCGCGCGTCGGGAGTGGACGCCGCACCCGAGGGCGGGTGCGCGCTCGCCGTGCTCGACAAGCTCGTCCGCGCCGGCCGGATCCCGCGCGATGCCGAGGTCCTGGTCTTCAACACGGGCAGCGGGGCATCCTACCGATTCTGAGGGGCTCTGTCGCCCGCGTGGCTCCGAGGCCATTCTTCCTCGATGTAGCGAGGTCAGGAATGGCCTCCTTCGTGCACTACACGGGTTCCGAGTGATCTCCCAACCGTCTGTCTCGTCTCTCCTGATCGCCAGCATCGATGGCGTGGAGGTCGGTTTCCCGGCATCGTCGGTGGAGTCGATCCTCCGGGCCGTGGAAGTGAGTGCGGTTCCCGGCGCTCCCGGCATCATCGAGGGAGCCGTCAACGTGCGCGGCCAGGTGCTGCCGGTGATCGGCCTCCGCGCGCGGCTCGGGTTCCCCGCGAGAGCGGTCGATCCGTCGGACGTGATGATCGTGCTCTCGCTCGGCGACCGCCGCGTCCTCGTGCGCGTGGACGCCGTGGACGACATCGCCGAGATCGAGGCAGGCGCCATGCGCGAGCCGGCCTCGCTCTCCCCCGCGCTGCGCGGCCTCGAAGGCGTGGCGGCACGCGCGAGCGGTGCGCTGGTGATCTACGATCCGGCGGCGTTCCTGTCGCAGGCCGAGCGCGAGGCGGTGGACGTGGCGCTCGCTCCGCTCGTGATGCGCACGTGAGCGCCGCGCGCGCCGCGTCGTCCGGCCGCCCCGAGCCGCTCCGGGCGTCGGGATGGACGAATCCCGTCTTCGCGCGCGTGGCCGAGGTCGTGTACCTCGTGGCGGGCAACGTCTTTCCGCCCAACCGGCAGCCGTCGGCGGAGTCGGGGATGCGGCGTGTCATGTCGGCGTATCACCTGCGCGACCCCCAGGCGCTGCTCGCGGCGGTTTCGCAGGCCGGCGACGTCCGCGACGCCCTGCTTGCGGAGCTCACGGTGGGCGAGAGCTACTTCTTCCGCGAGTCGGGCGCGCTCGAGCTGCTCGAGGCGGAGGTGCTTCCCGCGGCGCGGCGCCGGGCGCCCGGTGGGCGTCCGCTGCGCATCTGGAGCGCGGGCTGCGCGACGGGAGAAGAGCCGTACAGCGTCGCGATCAGGCTGTGCGAGCTGGGATACGACGGCCCCGCGGAGATCACCGCGACGGACATCTCCCGGCCGCGGCTGGATGCCGCGCGCCGCGGCCGCTACACGCGCTGGTCGCTGCGCGGCGTCTCCGACCAGCGCGTGGAGCGCTGGTTCGAGCGGCGCGGCCCGCACTTCCTGCTCGACGAGGGGATCCGGCGCGCCGTGGACTTCCGCGAGCTCAACCTGATCGGCGGCGAGTATCCCGTCGCCGAGTCCGGGAGCGGCCAGGACCTCGTGCTCTGCCGGAACGTCCTGATCTACTTCGACATGCAGTCGGTGCGGGAGATCGCGACGCGGCTGCTCGCGTCGCTCCAGCCGGACGGCTGGCTGCTGCTCGGCGCCTCCGATCCCCCGCTCGCGGAGCTCGTTCCCTGCCGGCTGGTGATGCTGCCCTCCGGCGCGGCATACCAGCGCGATGATGCCGCGGAGCGCGCGCCGCGTGCATACGCCGCGCGCCCCGCGCTCCCGCTGCACGTCGTGCCCGGCGTGCTCGAGCGCGAGCATCTGCCCCCGCTGCCGGCGCCCACCGCCGAGCCTCCGCTGCGGCTCGTCGCTCCCGCTCCGGTGCCCGCGGCGGTCACCGCCTCCGCGGAGACGGCGGCCGAGGCGTACGCGCGCGCGGACTACCCGCTGGCCGAGTCGCTGGCCCGCGCGGCGATCGAGGCAGCGCCTGAGGTGGTGGACAATTGGGTGGTGGCCATCCGGTCGTTGGCGAACCTCGGCCAGCTCGACGCCGCGGGAGCGCTCAGCGCTCGCGCGCTCGAGGTGCACCGGATGTCCGTGGAGCTGCACTATCTCCACGCGATGCTGCTCCTGGAGGCAGGGCACGCGGGCCCCGCCGCGCAGGCGGTGCGGCGCGCGCTGTATCTCGACACGCGATTCGTCGTGGGATACATGCTGCTTGGCGACGCGCTCGAACGGCTGGGCGACCGCGAGGGCGCCTGCCGCGCCTATGGCAACGCTCGCGCCCTCCTGGCCGCGCCCCGCGACGAGGACGCCGCGCTGCTCGCGAGCGACGGAGTGCCGTCCCGACGCGTGCAGCACATCGTCGTGCAGCGGCTCCAGTCGCTCGAGTGCGCCCGATGACGGCTCCCCGCGCGCTCGAGGACGCGGCCGCGAGCGCGGCGATCCTCCGCGCCCGTGCGCGCGCGCTCGCCGTGCCGGTGGCGGACGAGCACGTCGCGAAGCCGGGGGCGGAGCTCGAGATGCTCGTGGCGCGCGCCGGCGACGAGCGCATCGGAATCCCGCTCGACCACATCGCGTCGGTGGGCCGCCCCACCCGCGTGACACCGCTGCCGCGCGCCGTGCTCCCCGTATTCGGCGTCGCCGCCTGGCGCGGCCGGCCGCTGACCGTGCTCGTCCTGGGTTCGAGTCTCCCGGCCCAGACGGAAGACACACGCTTCGTGGTGCTCGGCGACGGCCGCCGCGCCGCCGTGGCGCTGCTGGTCGATGCGCTCGACGACGTGCAGACCGTCGCGCGGGAGTCCCTCTCCGCGCCAGGCGCGGGCGGCGGGCGCGGGGCGCCGGCCCTCGGCGTCTCGCTCGACGGGATCACCGTCGTCGACGTCGACGCGCTGTTGCGGGAATCGCCGTGACGAGCCGTGAACTCCACCCTGATCGTATGAGGCCCGCATGAAGTGGACAGTCGCCCGGCGCATCTACACCGCGCTCGCCCTCGAGCTGGCCCTGCTCGTCATCGTCGCGCTGGTGGGGGTGTACTCCCTGGGCGGGACCTCCAGCGCGTACGAGCGCGCCATGACGGCGCGCCGCACCATGGTCGCACCGGCCATCCGCATCGAGTCGGAGATTCGCGGGGTGAACGTCGAGCACCTCCGGCTCCTCCTCGACGGCGACGCGCGCTACGAGCGCACGCGCGACAGCGTGATCGGAGTGGCTCGTGTGCTCGTCCGCGCGATCAGTGACACATCCACGACCGACGCCGAGCGCGCGCGCTGGAGCGATGTGGCCGGCCGGCTCGGGAAGTGGAGCGACGCGATGACCGCGTCTTCGGCCACGCTGCGCGCCGGGAACCGCGCCGAGGCGCTCCGCCTTCGGAGCGTCGTCATCGAGCCGCTGCGCGGCACGCTGGACTCGGCGGTGCGTGCGAACGTGCTCCTGGCGCAGCGCGAGGCGGATGTGCTCGCCCGCGAGGGCATGGTCCAGGCGGACCGGGCGCGCCAGATCCTGGTCCTCGGTGCGATCCTCGCCTTCATCGGGGGCGCCGTGGCGGCCACCGCGCTGAGCCGGTCGATCAACCGTCCGCTGCAGGAGACTGCCAACGTCATCGCGTCGAGCGGTGCGGAGATCCTCGCGGCGACGACCGAGCAGGCGGCGGGCACCAACGAGTCGATGGCGGCCGTGACGGAGACCGTCGCGACCGTGGACGAGGTGGCGCAGACCGCCGCGCAGTCGGCGCAGCGCGCCCGCTCGCTCGCCGACTCGGCGCAGCGCGCCGCGGAATCGGGCCGGGCGGGCCGTCAGGCCGTCGAGGAATCGGTGGCCGCGATGCAGCTCGTGCAGACGCAGGTCGAGAACATGGCGCGCAGCATCGTCGCACTGGCCGAGCAGGCCCAGGCGATCGGCGAGATCACGACCGCGGTCAGCGGCATCGCCGAGCAGACGAAGCTCCTGGCGCTCAACGCGGCGGTGGAGAGCACGCGGGCGGGCGAGCATGGCCGCGGCTTCGCGCTCGTCGCCGCCGAGATCAAGACGCTCGCCGGAGAGGCAAAGGAATCAACCGGCCAGGTGCGGAAGCTCCTCTCGGAGATCCAGCGGGCCACGAGCGCCGCGGTGATGGCCACGGAGCAGGGCACCAAGCAGACCAGCGCCGCGGTGCGCCAGGTGAAGCAGGCCGGCGACATCATCGCCACGCTCGCCGTCGTCGTCGACGAGTCGGCGCAGGCCGCCGCGCAGATCGGTGCGTCGGCGGGACAGAAGGCGCTCGGCATGGATCAGATCCGGCAGGCCATCGGCAACATCCACGAGGCGACGCAGCAGAGCCTCACGGCGACGCGGCAATCCGAGCTCGCGGCACAGAACCTCAACGAGCTGGGCTCGAGGCTCGTGGATCTCGTGGGCGCGCGGCGCTCGTGATGAATGTCGGCTGATCCGCTCGCCGCACGCCTCCTCGCGATCTTCATCGAGGAGCTCGAGGAGCAGCTTCGCCAGTTGAACGACGACCTGGCGGCGCTGGAGCGCGCGCCGGCGGATCCGGAGCGGCTGCGCTCCGTGTTCCGCGTCATGCACACGCTCAAGGGTGCGTCGCGAGCCGCGGGCGTCCCGCTCATCGAGCAGCTCTGCCACGTGCTCGAGGGCGACCTCGCCCGCGCGCGCGACAGGCAGCTCCCCCTCACCGCCGACCAGCGCCGGCTACTGCTCGAGGCGTCCGACGCGCTGGGCGACGCGCGCGAGCGGCTCGCGGCCGGGGAGCCGCTCGCGGGCACCGTGCTCGCGACGGTACTGCAGCGCGTCCGCGGCGGAGTGGCCGCGCCGCGCCCGGTGGCTGCACACCCTACGCCCTCCGTCCCCGCCCACGCGCCCGTCCCCGTCCCCGTCGCCGTCACGGCCCCGGCGCCGGCGCCGGCGAGCGATCCGACCTCCGGCGCCGGTGAGCCGGCGCCGGCCCCCGTCGCCGAGGTGCCGCGCCAGGAACAGGTACGCATCGCGATGACCCAGGTGGAGGCGATCACCGCCGCCGCCGGTGAGATCACCGTGCTCGCCTCGGGGCTCTCCGATCGGGCGACGGAGCTCAGCGTCCTGCGCTCGCGAACCCGCGCACTGAGCCCGGAGGTTCGGCACGAACGGGGCGACCTGCAGCTCGAGCAGGAGATCACGCGGCTCATGCGGCGCGCCGGGGACGATGCCCGCGCCCTCGCCTCGATCTCGGGACGGCTCGACAACGCGATCCGCCACCTGCGCCAGCGGCCGCTGCGTGACCTCACCGACACGCTGCAGCGCGTGGCGCGCGACGTCGCGCGCGACGTCGGCAAGCAGGTCCGCCTGCGCATCGAGGGTGCGGACCTGGAGGCGGACCGCGTGGTGATCGAGGCGCTGCGCGATCCACTGCTCCACCTCGTGCGCAACGCCGTCGATCACGGCGTCGAGTCGCCCGAGGGACGCGCGGCGGCGGGCAAGCCGGGGGAGGGGGAGATCGTCGTCGCGGCGACCCTTCGCGGGGACCGGCTGCGGCTCGTGCTCTCCGACGACGGTGCGGGTCTCGACACGGCGGCGATCCGGCGGAAGCTCGAGCGGCGGGGCGGCCCGCTCGCCGGCGACGACATGGAGATCGCGCAACGCATCTTCGAGGACGGCTTCTCCACGCGGGACACGGCGACCACGCTGTCGGGCCGCGGGGTCGGCCTCTCCGTCGTGCGCGCCGCCGCCGAGCGGCTCGGGGGCACGGTGGAGGTGCGCTCCGCCGCGGGGCGCGGTGCGACCTTCGTCCTCGAGGTGCCGCTCAGCATCGCCACGCTGCGCGCCATGCTCGTGGACGTGGGCGGCGTCACCCTCGCCATCCCCAGCGCCTTCGTCGTGCGCGTCGACCGTGTCGCCCCGGGTACCGTCGCCCGCGTGGACGGGCGCCCCGTGCTCCTCGGCGACGGAGCGCCCGTCGCGCTGGTGCCCCTCGCCGCGCTGCTCGGCCCTCCCTTCACCGCGCCGGCCGTCGCCGACGTGATGAGCGTCGTCAACCTCGAGGCGGCCGGCCGCCGGCTCGCCGTCGTCGTGGACGACCTCGTCGACGAGTGCGAGCTCGTCCTCCGTCCGCTCGAGCACGCGGGGCGCGAGACGACGGCGGTCACCGTCGGCACCGCGCTGCTCAGCTCCGGCGAGGTCGTGCTGGTGCTCGGCGTCCCCGCGCTGTTGAGCGAGGAGGGACGCCGCACCCCCGCGATGCTCGCGTCGAGCACACCGGAGCGGCGGGCGCCCGCCGCCCGACGCCGCATCCTCGTCGTCGACGACTCCATCACCTCGCGCACGCTCGAGCAGAGCGTGCTCGCCGGCGCGGGTTACGACGTCACGACGGCCGTGGACGGCGCCGAGGCATGGCGGCTGCTGGAGCGCGCCGAGTTCGACCTCGTCCTCAGCGACGTCGAGATGCCGCAGCTCGACGGCTTCGCGCTCTGCGAGCGCATCCGCGCCAGCCAGCGGACGGCCGCGCTGCCCGTCATTCTCGTCACTTCCCTCGACGAGCCGGCGCACCGCGCGCGCGGCCTGGAGGCGGGCGCCGACGCCTACATCGTGAAGTCCAGCTTCGACCAGGACACTCTCCTCGACACCGTGCGCCTGCTGGTCGGGCGCGAACAGGAAACGACACAATGATCCGCGTGCTGGTCGCCGACGACTCCCCCACGGCGCGGGCGCTGCTCGTCGCCCTCCTCGACGGCGAAGAGGGGATCACCGTCGTCGGCGAGGCGGCCACCGGGCGCGAGGCGGTCGAGATGGCGGAGCGGCTCGCCCCGGATCTCGTCACGATGGACATCCACATGCCGGACCTCGACGGGCTCCAGGCCACCGAGCAGATCATGACGCGCTCGCCGCGCCCGATCATCATGGTCTCCTCCACGGTCAAGGTGGACGACGTCGAGCTCTCCCTGGAGGCCACGCGCCGCGGCGCCCTGCTCGTCCTGCCGAAGCCCCCGGCGCCGGGCACTCCCACATTCGCGAGCGAGCGGCGGCACCTCGTCAGCATGGTCAAGGCCCTCGCGGGAGTGAAGGTGGTGCGCCGTCACGGCGCGGGCCTCGGGCGCGCGGTCACCCCGCCATCGTCGCGCGCCATCCTCGCTCCCGCCGCATCGTCGCGCGGAGGGTCGGCGGTCCGCCTCGTCGCCATCGCCGCCTCCACCGGCGGCCCCGCTGCGCTGAGCACGATCCTCGCCGCCCTGCCACGCAACTTTCCCGTCCCGATCGTCGTGGTGCAGCACATCGCCGCCGGCTTCACGAGCGGGCTCGCGCACTGGCTCTCGGGTGTGACCTCCATGTCGGTCACCGTCGCGCTGCATGGCGAGGTCCCCGTGCGCGGCACCGTGTACATCGCGCCCGACGGCGCCCACCTGGGCGTGCGCATCTCCGACGACGGGGCGATGCGCCTCTTCCTCGACAAGGGCGATCCGGTCGGATCCTTCCGTCCCTCGGCGACATTTCTCTTCCGGTCGGCGGCGCCCCTGCGCGACGCGCTGTTGAGCGTGATCCTCACCGGCATGGGCGACGACGGCGTGGCGGGGCTGCGCGACGTGTACGCCGCGGGCGGGCGCGTGCTCGCCCAGGACGAGGCTTCGTCGGTCATCTACGGCATGCCGCGGGAGGCGCTCCGCGCCGGTGTCGTGCACGGCGTCGTCGGCCTCAACGACATGGCGGCGCGCATCGTGGAGCTGGCCGGATGAGCGCCGCCCCCCGTGTGCTCATCGTCGAGGACAGCGCCACCCAGGCCGCCGCGCTCGACGTCCTCCTCGAGGGCGAGGGCTACGTCACGATCCTCGCGCGGCGCGCCGAGCAGGCGCTCGAGCTGCTCGCCAGCACGCCGGTCGACCTGATCCTCAGCGACGTCGTCATGCCCGGGATGGACGGCTACGAGCTCTGTCGCCGCATCAAGGCGACTCCCGCCTGGGAGGAGATCCCGGTCGTCCTCCTCACCAGCCTCGTCGACCCGCTGGCGATCGTGCGCGGCCTCGCCAGTGGGGCCGACCACTACGTCACCAAGCCCTATCAGCCCGAATGGCTGCTCGCCCGGCTGCGCACCGTCCTTGCGCGAGCGGGCGAGCCGCGCCTCATCCACCCGTCGCCCATCTCGCTGGACCTGCTCGGCACCTCGTTCACCATCCGGGCGACCAAGGAACAGATCCTCGAGCTGCTCGTGTCGAGCTACTCGGACCTCGTGCGCACCAGCGAGGCCGTGCGCGACGCCGAGCGGCGCGCGCGCTTCCTCGCCGACGCGGGCGAGCTGCTCTCCTCGTCGCTCGACGCGCAGCAGGTGCTCCGCGATCTCGCGCACCTCGCCGTGCCGCGCATCGCCGAGCTCTGCGCCGTCGACCTGCTGGACACGAGCGGCACGCCGCGCCGCGTGAAGGTGGTCCACGCGCTGGAAGCCGCCGCGGCCGAGGACCCGGCAATCGCCGCGGCGCCACCGTCGGAGGTGCTGCTGCGCGCCGTGGCCGAGCGCAGCGTGCAGACCGTCTCGCCGGCGACGCGCGCCGATCTCCAGGAGCTGGCGCGCGATCCGGAGCTGGTCGCCAGCCTCGAGGGCGCGGGGCCGTTCGCACTGCTCGTCGTCCCCCTCGTGGCGCGCGATCGCGTGCTGGGCGTGATGCAGTTCCTCGTCGGTGTCTCGTCGGCCGGCCTCCAGGGCGACGACCGCCTGTTCTTCCTCGAAGACCTCGCCCGGCGCGCGGCGCTGGCCGTGGACAATGCGCTGCTCTATGGCGAGGCCCAGCGCGCCACCCGCGCGCGCGACGACGTGCTGGCGATCGTCTCCCACGACCTCCGCAATCCGCTCAACACGATCCACATGAGCACCGGCTTCATGCTCGACATGTTCGAGACGCCGGGCGCGGAGGTGCCGGTCGTGCCGCAGCTCCAGGTGATCCAGCGGGCGACCAAGCGCGCCAACGCCCTCATCCAGGACCTGCTCGACGTCTCGCGCATCGACGCCGGCACCCTCGCCGTCGCCGCCTACCCGACGAGCGCCGAGCAGCTCCTTCGCGAGTCCGCGCTCGAGCTGGCCCCGCTCGCCACCCCGAAGCGCCTCGTGATCGAGCACGAGTGGTCCGGGCCCGACGTCCACGTGGCCGCCGACAGGAGCCGCATCGGCCAGGTCTTCTCGAACCTCGTCGGTAACGCCGTGAAGTTCACCCCGCCCGAGGGGAGCATCCGCCTGCTCGGCCGCGCGCGGGACGACGTCGTCGAGTACGAGGTCGTCGACACCGGGTCCGGCATCGCGGCCGAGCACCTGCCGCACCTCTTCGACCGCTTCTGGCAGGCGACGCAGACCTCGCGCACCGGAGCGGGGCTCGGCCTCTTCATCGTCAAGGGGATCGTCGATGCGCATCACGGAACCATCGAGGTCTCGGGGGCGGAGGGTGGTGGGACCCGATTCCGCTTCACCATTCCCCGCAGCGCGACCGGTGCGCAACGCGCTGCCGAGGATGCCGAATAGGGCATTCGACTATCTTGGCCTGATGCGCACCGCCATCCTCGATCCATTCAGCGGCATCGCCGGCGACATGACGCTCGGCGCCCTCATCGGGCTGGGCCTCGATCCGGCCTGGCTCCGCGCCCTGCCCGCGACGCTCGGCCTCTCCGGCATCAGCGTGGACATCCGCGAGGTGCTGCGCGGTGAGCTCGTCTGCTGGAAGGTGGATTTCGGCATCCCGCCGCAACCGCATGGGCGGCACATCGCCGAGATCCGCGAGCTCGTCGCGCGCTCGGGGGCTCCCGAGGCAGTCCGCGTCAAGGCCGACGCCGCCTTCTGGGCCATCGCCGAGGCGGAGGGAGAGATCCACGGGATGCCGCCGGAGAAGGTCCATCTCCACGAGGTCGGCGCCGTCGACGCGATCCTCGACATCGTCGGCTCCATCTGGGGGCTCGCCCTGCTCGGCGTGGAAGACGTGCGCTGCGGCATCCTCCGCACCGGCGACGGAACGGTGCGCGCCGCGCACGGCATCCTCCCCGTTCCCGCTCCCGCCACGCTGAAGCTGCTCCACGGCCATCGCACCAGCCCCGGTCCCGAAGGGGCAGGGGAGCTGGTCACCCCCACCGGCGCGGCGCTCGTGCGCGTGCTCTCCAGCGGGCCGCCGCCCGCGTCGTACGTTCCGCTCGACAGCGGCTACGGCGCCGGTACCAGGGACTTCCCCGGGCGCGCCAACGCCCTGCGCATCATCCTCGCCGAGGTGGACGAGGCGTCGCCCCCGCCCGAGCAGCCAGGACGGCGCGAGCGGCTGGTGTTGCTGGCCTGCGACGTGGACGACATGTCGCCGGAGTATCTCGCCGGCTGCGCCGACCGCGCGCGCGAGGCTGGCGCGCTGGACGTCACCCTCCTCTCCGTGCTGATGAAGAAGGGGCGCCCCGGCGTTCGCGTCGAGCTCCTCGCCCGCGAGCACGACGCCGCCCGCCTCGAGACGCTCCTGCTCGGCGAGACCACTTCCATCGGCGTGCGCCGGACGGAGGTCACGCGCCTGGCGCTCGCCCGGCGCGAGGAGAGCGTCGAGGTGGAGGGGCAGCTCATCCGCGTCAAGGCGGTCACCCTCCCCGATGGCTCGGTGCGCCGGAAGCCGGAATACGACGACGTGCAGAGAGTCACACTGGCGACCGGGCGCCGGTCCGCCGATATTTACCAGCTTGCCCTGCTCGCGTCGGAACGCCCCTGAACGGCCCGTGTACCTTCAACGGGCGCCAGTGTGCCGCCTCGTTCCGCCCTCGCTCATCCAGGAGACATTCTGATGGCTGTGTTCGGTAAATACCTCTACTCAATGGGCCTCCTCGCCGCAGCCGCCTCGCTGGCTGGCGCGCAGGCGCCCAAGTGCGACGTCACCGACGCCCTCAAGGGCAACGCCGCCCGCGCCTCGTTGAGCGTGGACATGGCCCGTCAGGCGGGGCCCGGCCCCGCGGCGGCGAGCAGCCTCAAGAGCGCCATCAAGCTGCTCGACACTCCCGACAAGTCGGCCGACGCCACCGCCCAGGCCTACGTGCTCGGCAGCGCGCTCTCGCTGACCCTCAACCAGCCCGGCATCGGCTACACGCCGAAGCGCAGCGCGGTCGGCTTCGTCACGAACGGCGACGCCACCATCGACCTGGTCGGCACCCTCGACTCGCTCTTCACCGTCGTCGAGAAGGCCAAGCCGGCCTGCAGCGAGCTCACCTCGTACTGGCGCGGCGGGCAGAAGTTCTACCTCGACGCCGTCAACGGGGCGATCAACGCCCTCAACGCCGACAAGCTGGACTCGGCCGAGAGCTACGCGACGCTCGCGAACCGCATCTACAAGCCGTCGCCCTACGGGACGATGATCCTCGGCACCGTCGCCTCCAAGCGTGGCAATTCGGCCAAGGCGGTCGCGTACTGGAGCGAAGCCGCCGAGGCCGCTGACAAGGACACCAGCTACCGCGACGTGCGCCGCCAGATGCTCGCCAACATCGGCAGCGTCTATCTCGCCAACGCGAACGCCGCCTCCGGCGCCGACCGCGCGACCGCGGCGCGCAACGCCGCCGCGGCCTACCGCAGCCTCGTCGAGGTCCCCGGCACGAAGGGCTCGTACCTCTCGGGCGGGCGGCAGAACTACCAGTCGGCTCTCCTTCTCGCCGGCGACACCGCGGCCTTCATGCAGAGCCTCGCGCCCCTCCTGGCCAGCCCTTCGGCCTACGAGTACCAGGACCTGCTCAACTCCGCGGTCAACGCCGCGCGCGCCACCAAGCCGACCGAGGCCGCCAGGCTGTTCGAGGCGACCCTCGCGCAGAACCCGTACAGCCGCGACGCCCTCTTCAACCTCGCGGTCACCTACCTCACGCTCGAGCAGAACGACAAGGTCGCTCCCATCGTGAGCCGCCTCGTCGCGATCGACCCGGCCAATCCCGAGAACTTCAACCTCTCGGCGCGCGCCTACTTGTCGCTCGCGAAGGCCGCCGAGAAGGCCAAGAAGTCACCGCAGGCGCGGGCCTACAACGACTCGACCCTGACCTGGTACACCAACGGCAACAAGCTCCCCGCCGAGGTCACCGTCACCGAGTTCACGCCGGGCGAGAAGCTCACCATCTCCGGCACGGTGCTCGATCGTCGCGACAAGGCCGACGTCAACGCCGCCGCCGCGGCGCCGGCACCGGCGAAGGGTGCGAAGGGCAAGGCCGCGAAGCCGGCCGGCAAGAGCTATCCCGCGCAGCCCGTCACCCTCAAGATCGACGCCCTCGACAAGACCGGGGCGGTGATCGGCTCCCAGAGCGTCACCACCGAGGCGCTCACCCCTGGCAAGTCCGCGAAATTCAGCATCAGCATCGCGGTGCCCAACGCGGCCGGCTACAAGTACAGCATCGGCGGCTGATCTGCCGCCTGCCGGAGAGAAGCGCCCGCCTCGCGGCGGGCGCTTTTTTCTTGTCCTGCATCCGCACGCGGGAGGGGCGCGCGAGCGGGCCCGCCGATCCCGCCCCGGCGCAGAATTCGCTGCAGCACGGAGCCCGGAAGTGCCGATGTCTACTTGATTTCCGAGCCCGGATCTCCTAGCTTGCATGAGCTAGGGATGCCCGTCGGTCCCGCAATATTTCAGGGGGGACGCGTCTCACGTCACGTGTGCGCTCCCCCCGTCGCATCGGTGGAGCCGGAGAGGGCATATGGTTCGCGTCAGTCGAGTGATTCCGGGCAGTGTGTGTGACGAGATGGGCGTCGTCCCCGGAACCGAGCTCCTGACCGTGAACGGGCGCGAGCTGGCCGACTTCCTCGACTGGGAGTTCCTCACCGCCGACGACGAGCTGGTGATCGTGGCGAAGCTCCCGGGCGGCGAGGAGGTCGTCTACGAGCTCGAACGCCCGGAGGGCGAGGGGCTCGGCATCGAGCTCGAGCCTCCGACCGTCCGGCGTTGCGCCAACCGGTGCGAGTTCTGCTTCATCGAAGGGCTGCCCAAGGGCCTCCGGAAGCCGCTCTACGTCCGCGACGACGACTACCGGCTCTCCTTCGCCTACGGCAACTTCGCCACGCTCTCCAACGTGAAGGAGCGCGACATCCAGCGGATTCTCGAGTACCGCCTGTCGCCCCTCTACGTCTCGGTCCACGCCACGCCGTGGGAAGCGCGGAAGATCCTCCTCAATAACCCGCGCGTCCCGAACATCCTCGAGCAGCTCGCCAGGCTCGCCGAGGGGGGGATCCAGTTCCACGGGCAGATGGTCATCGTCCCCGGGCTCAACGACGGGGAGGTGCTGGAGCAGTCGATGGCCGACCTCTGGAACCTCGGCGACGCGGTCCTCAGCGTCGCACTCGTTCCGGTGGGGGTCACGCAGTTCTCGCATCTCTACAATGGCCGCCCGATGGACGCGGAGAACGCCGGTCGCATCCTCGACGCGGTGCACCGCTGGGAGGCCCGCGCCCTCGCCGAGCGGGGCGACCGCTGGGTGTACGGCTCCGACGAGCTCTATCTCCTCTCCGAGCATCCGCTGCCCCACGCCGAGCACTACGGCGACTTCTCGCAGATCGAGAACGGCGTGGGCGCCGTGACCTCGCTCCGCGAGCGGGTGAAGGAGGGGCTGGCCGGGTTGCCGCGGCTGGACGGGAAGCACATCGGTGTCGTGACCGGCGTCTCGATGGGCGTCCTGATGCCGCCGCTGCTCGAGTCCCTCACTGCGGCCACCGGCGCGCGCTTCTCCCTCCTCGTGATGGAGAACTCGCTCTTCGGCCCCACGACCACTACGGCCGGCCTGCTCGTGGGTGCCGACATCCGGCGCGCGCTCGCCGACCGGCACGACCTCGATCTCGCGCTGATTCCGGCCGAGTCGATCAATGACGACGGTCTCTTCCTCGACGACGATTCGTTTCTCGCCGTCCGGGAGTCGCTCCCGATGCCCGTCTACCCCTCATACGATTTCGTCGACGTGCTCGAGGGCGAGGGATCGCCGGCGCAGGCGATGGAGACCGCTCGATGAACATCCCCGTCGTCGCAGTGATCGGCCGCCCGAATGTCGGCAAGTCCGCACTGTTCAACCGACTCGCCGGCGGCGATTCGGCGATCGTCAGCGAAGAGGCCGGCACGACCCGTGACCGGCACTTCACGCGCGCCGAGTGGGGCGGTCGTGCGTTCTGGCTCGTCGACACCGGCGGCTTGACCGAAGATCCCAGCATGCCGATGGACGTCGAGATCCGAAAGCAGGTGCTCCAGGCGATCGACGAGGCCGACCTGTTGATGTTCGTCGTCGACGCCAAGGCCGGGCTGCATCCCAACGATTCGCGGGTCGTCGACATCCTGCGCACGTCGGGCAAGCCATGGCTCCTCGTCGCCAACAAGGTCGATGACCCGCAAAAGACCGATTACTACGAGTTCTACGCCCTCGGCGCAGGCGAGCCGCTGCCGGTGTCGGCGATCAACGGCAAGATGACCGGCGACCTCCTCGACGAGATCATCGCGCGGCTCCCAGAAGGCACCGAAGAGGAGAGCCCGTCGCTCAAGGTCGCAGTGATCGGGCGCCCGAACGTCG
>JBBQJC010000079.1:0-15727 GCA_038325515.1 Gemmatimonadales bacterium
ACGACGAGGTCGCGATGATCGTCTCCGGGGGCAACATCGACGTCAACCTTGTAGAGCGCATCATCGACCGCGGACTCGTCGCCGACGGCCGCCTCGCGCGCCTCTCCGTCACGGTGCGCGACCGTCCCGGCAACCTCGCGCGCCTCACGCAGCTCGTGGCCGAGGAGGGCGCGAACGTGCTCGAGGTGGCGCACGGCCGTGCCTTCGCCGACATCGGCGTCCGCGACGTGGAGATCGTGATGCACCTCGAGACGCGCGGCCGCGCGCACGTGGAGGCGGTGATCGCCCGGCTCGAGCGCGAGCAGTTCGTGGTGCGCGAGCACGCGCGGCCGGCGAGTTGAGGGCAGGAAGTCGGTACGCAGCCTCACTGGCCATGGAAGGCTGCCTGCGGCTGCACCGCGCGCCACCGTCTCAGCCCAGCCGTGCCGCCGCCCTCCTCACCGCCAGCTCTCGCGCCTCGAGCGTTCCCTGACTCCTTCGCAGCACCGCGTCGCGGACCGCCGGCGAAGCGGTGCCCGGCAGCCCGCTGTCATATGGTGGCGCCGGCGCGTACTCGATGGCGAGCTGGATCTCCTGCGCGACGGTCGGCCCGAACAGCTCCGCGGCGACCACAAGCCCGAAGTCGATCCCGGCGGTGACCCCCCCACCGGTGATGCGGTCGCGATCGACGACCACACGCTGCTCCACGGGCTCCGCACCCAGCAGGTGCAGCATGTGGTGGGACATCCAGTGTGTCGTCGCGCGATAGCCCTTCAGGAGTCCGGCAGCACCGAGGATCAGCGAGCCGCTGCACACAGCCGTGAGATACCGCGCGCGCCCCTCGTGCGCCCGAAGGAAGGCCAGCAGCTCCTCATTGTCGAGCTGCTCGTTGACTCCCCACCCGCCTGGCACGCAGAGCACGTCCTGGGCCTCCGTCTCCGCGAGCGCGCGGTCGGGCGTGATAGTCAGCCCCCACTCCGTCCGCACCGGCGCCGTGGTGACGGACAGCAGCGACACGGTCGTGTCGGGCATCCGGCAGAAGACCTCGTAGGGCCCGCTCAGGTCCAGCTGCGTCATGCCGGGAAACAGCAGCATGCCGACAGTCAATCTTCGTGTCTCCATCACGTTCGTTCCTCGAAAAGGGGCTGTGCTCACTGAGAGACGTGAGGGGGTCAGGTTCGTTGAACGCCACACGTGAGGGGGTCAGGTTCGCTGAACGCCATATCATCCTGGCACACGTGAGGGGGTCAGGTTCGTTGAACGCCATATCATCCTGGTAGTGCGCCGACAATCATCAATCAACAAACCTGACCCCGCGTCACCGTGACCCCGCGTCACCGACAATCATCAATCAACAAACCTGACCCCGCGTCACCATGTCCATCAACAAACCTGACCCCGCGTCACCCACCGGGGTGAGCGCGTCCCTGCCGGCGTCGATCTTCCTCATCGGCCGGATCGCCGGACGCGCCGTGGCCGACTCGGTGGCGCGGCGACTCGGCGTCGCATCATGGGGTCCGGAGCATGATACCGATGCCTACCACATCACGAAGTGGATGTACGCGAAGGCGGCGTGGAACTACGTCGCCCGGTGGCGGCACGACGTCGTCGGCGTGCCCGTCGCCGACGGATTCGACGAGGTGGCGCTGGCGTTGACGGTCGACGCCGTCGCTCGGACGATGCGCGGAAAGCCGCTCACCTGGTCGAAGGACGGGGCGCCGGTGCGGGGACGCCAGGGATTGCGGATAATGGTGGACCGATCGAGGGCGGCCATGGAGCCCGGCGCCCGCGAGATCGCGCTTCCGTCCCCGTCGCAGGCTCCGGCCAGCGCGCTGGATGCGGCAGTCGCCAGGCTCGGCAACTGGTACGGAAGGGACGCGGTGGAGCTGATCGAGATGGGGATGGAGTTTCATCTCGTGCACAGGAGCCCGTGAGATTCCTCACCGCGCGTCCCCCGCGAGGCCCGCAGCGTGCGAGCGCGGGTCGCGATCGCGAGCGCGAGCAGGACGAGGAGCGCGGCGACGATGAAGGTGGTTCGCATGCCGGCGGCGACGGCGGCCGGGCTGGCCGTCGTGAAGTCGGTGGCCGACGAGGCGAAGGCGAACACCGCTCCCATGACTGACGCGCCGGTGATCAGCCCGAGATTGCGGGAGAGGCCGAGCATCCCGGACACGACCCCGCGCTGCGCGGCGCGGACATCCGCCATGATCGCCGTGTGGTTCGCCGCCTGGAACAGCGCGTAGCTCGCGGTGACGACGACGATGGCGCCGATGTATCCTCCGGCGCCGAACGCGCCCGGCGCCGTCGCGAGCGCCGCCAGGCCTGCCGAGATGCCGGCGAGACCCGCCGCAGCCATTCGATGGGCTCCGAAGCGATCCACGATGCGGCCGGCCAGCACGCCCGTCACCGCGGCAACCAGTGGTCCCACCGACATCACCATGCCGACCCGGGCCGTCCCCAGCCCGAGGGCGCGCGAGAGGTAGAAGGGTCCCACGACCAGCGTGGCCATCAGGACGGTGGACACGAGCGCGCTCGCGGTGAGCCCCGCGTTCCGCACCGGGTCGCGGAACATCGCCGGCGCGAGCAGGGGCGACGCTGCCCGGGATTCCACGAGCCGGAAGACGAGCAGCCCGGCGACCGCCAGCGCCAGGAGCAGCAAGTTCGCTCGGCCGAACCGCCCGCGCCCCGCGGTCATCGCCACCGCGTACGCGGCGAGCGACAGCGTCAGCGCCAGCGTGCCCGCACCGTCGAAGGCGATGCGACCCGCGTTCGCCGGCGGGCCGTCGCGGGGCAGGGTGCGCAGCGCCATGACGAAGTTCAGGATCCCCAGCGGCACGTTGACGAGGAAGATCGTTCGCCAGCCGAGGCTGGCGATCAGGATGCCCCCGAGGGAGGGGCCCAGCGTGGTGCCCGCCGCCGACATCGTCCCGAGCAGCCCCATGGCGCTCCCCGTTCTGCCCGCGGGCACCACCTCACTCACCAGCGCCACGGTGAGCGACATCATGATCGCCGCGCCGAGCCCCTGTGCGGCCCTGGCGACGATGAGCACCCAGAGCTCCGGCGCGACGCCGCAGACCAGGGAGGCCGCGGTGAACAGCCCGATCCCCGTCAGCAGCAGGCGCCGCCGGCCGATCATGTCGCCGAGCCGGCCCGCGCTGACGATCAACGCGGTGGTCGCCAGGAGATAGGCGAGCACGATCCACTGGACGTCCTGAAAGGCAGCGGAGAACACCCGGGCCAGCGTCGGCAAGCCGACGTTCGCGATGCTGGTGTCGAGCGACGGCATCAGCATGGAGAGGGACAGGCCGGCCAGCGCCCACCGCGCGGACGCGGTGGGAGCCGCGGCTCCAGCTTCCATCGGTGCTGCAATCGGGGGCTTCCGCATGTGCGCTCCTTCGTCAGTCGGCCCGGAATGGGGCCTTCCGGAAGCGTAGACATCCCGCGACCATGGCGGAACGCGCACGAATCGCATTGTATTGGTGCGTCCGGCGCCATGCCTGGCGCATACCCTGCCTGGGAGGATGCATGACGGCCCCCGACCTCAACCTGCTCGTCGCCCTGGACGTGCTCCTGGCGGAGGGGAGCGTCGTGCGGGCGGCGGAGCGGCTACGGCTCAGTCCATCGGCGATGAGCCGGACGTTGGCGCGGCTGCGTGAGGCGACCGGAGATCCCCTCCTGGTCAGGGCCGGCCGCGGCCTCGTCCCCACCCCGCGGGCGCTCGAGCTCCGCGGCCTGGCGACCCGGCTCGTCGAGGAAGGGCGAGCGGTCCTGCGGCCCGCGAACGCGCTCGACCTCGCGCAGCTCGTGCGGACCTTCACCCTTCGGACGCGCGAGGGCTTCGTCGAGAACTTCGGACCGGCCCTCATCGCCCGGACATGCGCGGAAGCGCCGGGCGTGCGCCTCTGCTTCGTGCAGAAGCCCGACAAGTCCAGTGCCTCGCTTCGCGCCGCGAGCGTGGACCTCGAGACCGGCGTGGTGGCGGCGACGACAGGGCCCGAGCTTCGCGCTCGCGCGCTCTTCAGGGACCGCTTCGCCGGAGTGGTGCGGGCCGGTCACCCGCTTGCGCAGGGGGAAGTGACACCGTCCCGGTACGCCGCGGCGAGACATGTGAACGTGTCGCGCCGCGGGCTGGCAGCGGGGCCGATCGACGAGGCGCTGGCGGGCCACGGATTGGAACGAGCGGTGGTGACGGTGGTCGGGGGGTTCGCCTCCGCGCTGGCGCTCGCTCGCGCTTCGGACCTCGTGGCGAGCGTGCCCGAGCGACAGACCGGAATCCTGCGCGCCGGAATGCACACCTTTCCCCTCCCGCTGCGATTGCCGGAGATCACCGTGTCGCTCCTCTGGCATCCCCGGCTCGACGCCGATCCCGCGCATCGGTGGCTGCGCCGGGTGGTGCTCGACGTCTGCGCGGTGCCTCAGCGAGCCGACGGCGCGTCCCGCGCCTCGACGTAGCACTGGATGCCGTCGAGCACTCGCTGGAGCCCGAAGTCGAACGACTCGTCCATCGAGCGCGGATGATTCAAGGAGGCCGGCGGCGGTCGAGCCCCGGCAGTGCGCAACCTCGTCTGGTTCCGGGAGGGATCTTCCAATGAACACCGCCGTCTCGGGCGTTCCGCGCCTGGTGCTCCGGCTCGAAGGGCTGGCAGTGCTGGCGGCTGCCCTCATCGCCTATCGCGCGCTCGGCGAGTCATGGTACCTGTTCGCCGCGCTGTTCCTCGTTCCGGATCTCGGCATGGCCGGGTATCTGGCTGGTCCACGAGCCGGCGCCCCGGCGTACAACGTCGTGCACAGCTACGTGGCGCCGGCGGCGCTCTCCGCCCTGATGGCGAGCGGCGTGCTCCCGGTACACTGGGGGATCTGCGTGCTCTGGATCGCCCACATCGGCTTCGACCGCGCGCTCGGGTATGGGCTCAAGTTCGGGACCGCGTTTCGGGATACGCACCTGGGGATCCACTCTCACCGAGGCCCCGCCGGCCACGGTGCGCGGAAGGTGGATCCCGACACTCGCGGCGCGAGTGCGGGATGACAGGGCACTCCTGCCGCCGTCACTCGCTGTGCCCTGACGCCTCGCCGTCAGCGAAGCTCGACCACCCGCCCTGCGCCCACGTCCGCATTGCTGAACGCCTGCCAGGGCTGGTCGCCGACCCGCACCCGGATGCGCTGCACGCTGGCCTGGACCGCGAGCCGGTAGCTGGCCGTCGAGCCATGGCCGTTGATGATCCTTACGCCATGCTCCCGGACGAGTGGTGTCTCGCCCTCGCCATTCACGATCTCCACGCCCGTCATCGGCCGGGTGCTCGGCGCGAACGTCAGCGTGCCGCTCGCCTGGGGGTTCGCGACCTCCACCGCGAGCTCGGACCCGTCAGCATCGAACCAGAGCGTCGCGCCACTGTCGATCGCCGGCGCCTGCCGCGCGCCCTGTCCGGGAGCCACCCGCGGCGTGTCGCGACCACCGGCGCCGGTGAGCGCGGCGATCTGCCGCGCCACCCACCCGACGGTCCACGCCCGGAGCTGGGGGACCGCTGCGAGCGACCCGACGACGAACAGCACAACCGCCGCGCGCCGCCAGTGCCGCTCCGTCCACGATGACCGCACACTTCGAGCCCGCTGCGCCACGGGGAGCGTCGGGTACCGGAAGCCGGCCGGCAGGTCGACCTCGGCGATGAGGCTCGAGACCCGGCTGGAGTACCGTGTCAGCACTCGCCGGCGATCGGCGCACAGCTCGCAGCCCGCGAGATGCTCGCGCGCCGCGGCGCTCGGCGCCAACTCGGTATCGTCGAGGAGCATGAGCTCACCATCCTCGAGATGCGGACCCGTGCTCGTGTCTGTCATCATGGTTCTCGCTCTTCGATGCTCAGTCGCTGCGCCAGCTTGACGAGCGCGCGAGCCGTGAGACTGCCAGTCGTTCCGATGGTCGTACCGAGCGCCTCGGCGATCTCGCGCTGCGCGAAACCCTCCTCGCGCATCAGCAGCGCGGTCCGCTCCTGCGCCGACAGCTCGAGCAGCGCGCGCTGCACAGCCGCCCGGCGCTCCGATGCATCGAGCTCCATCCCCGGGTCCGGGATGCGTGCCGGCATCACGGCCTCCGCCGGCCGCTGCGCGAGGATCTGCGCGCGCCGCGAATTGGTGCGTGCCTCGTCGCGCGCGATGTTCGTCGCCACCGTGTACAGCCATGCCCGCGGGTTCGCCGGCGTCGGCTTCTGGCTCATCGCGCGCACGAACGCCTCCTGGGCCGCGTCGGCGGCCACGTCGGAGTCACCGGTGAATCGCATGAGATAGCGGCAGAGTGGGCGATGATGTTCGGCGAAGAGTCGGGCGACGTCCATGTCAGAACGATGCTCGCACGCCGAGTACGGGCACGCGCGGGAGGCTCGGGAGCACGTCGTCGTCCACGACGGATCCCGTCGAGCAGGTCGACCGGCACGTGCTGGAGCCATACGTCTGGCCGTTGCCGGACCCCAGGACGTTGTGCAGCGCGAGATACGCGCCGACCCGCCATCGTCGAACGGGGCGGCTCCAGTCGGCGAGGAGATCGAGGCTCTCGTAGGAGCCCAGTCGCTGGGCGAGCGGATCGCTCGTGCGCGGGAGCTCGGTCCAGCGGCATCCGTCAGTGCCGGAGCACACCCCCTTCCCCTGAAAGAAGCGCGTGAACGGAGCGCCCGTCGCCGCGGTGTAGGCCGCGCCCAGGTGCCATCGCCCGAGCGCGACGCGCGCCGTCGCGTCGAGCGTGTGCCGGCGGTCTTCCGGTGCCGGCGTCTCGTACCCCCCCGCGGACAGCGTCGACACCCCGTACGTGTAGGCCACCTGGGTGGTCCACCGGCCGGCGAGTCGCCGCACCATCGCTTCCAGGCCGTGCGCGCGCTCGCGGCCCGTCACGTAGAGCGCGTGGTCGGCGAGCGGTCCCGGTGTGGGATCGCTCACGGCGACGCCGGTCATCCGCCGCGCGAACAGCTGCGCCGAGGCCAGCCAGCTCTCGCCGAACCAGTATTCGCCGCCGAGCGTCGCGATGTCTCCCACCACCGGCTCCACGTCCGGTCCGGCCAGCAGCCAGAGGTAGTCGTCGGGGAACAGGGAGCGCGAGGTCGGGCCGCCGGGCGCCACCGCCTGTTCATATTGATAGGCGCGCCCCGCGCCGGCGGACAGGAACAACCCGCCAGCGGCGTCGTAGCGGGCCTCGATGCGCGGGGCGATGCGTGCCGGCCCGCTTCCCGCGACAGCACGGCCGACGTCCAGTCGCGCGCCGGTCGAGACCTGGAGCGGAGGCAGCGGATGCCACCGCCGCTCCCCCCACAGCGTCGCATACGCGAGCTCGCTGCCGGCGACGAGCGAGTCCACGGCGCCCGGCAGTACGGGCCGGTACCCTGGCCCATCATATGAAGCGCTGTATCGTGTGAGCTCGATGCCGGCGAGCGACCTCGGCGCGCCGTTGCTCGCCCAGTCCGCAGACAGGAGCGGCTGGACGATGCTGCCCCGCGACGCCCGCGAGCCCGGTCGAATCTCCGCGCTCCCGCTGCCGGTCGTGCCTGGCGCGATCGCTCCGTTGTGGTGCGAGTACCGGCTCCCGCCGATCGTGTACCGCGCGCGCCCGCCCCACTGCGGGACGTCGAGCGTCGCCCGCGCGGCGTGCGTTCCCCAGCGGCGCGACAGGGAGTCGGGAAGATCGAACAGGCGGCCCTCCACCTGGTTGTCGGCGACCAGTCCGCTCACCTCGAGAACGCGCGAGGCGTCGAGATAGACGTCGGCGCGAGCGGTGAGATCGGAGAACGCGTACGGAAGCCCGTCGGTCGAATCGGTGGTGAGCTGGTCGACGACGCTGCGCCGCGCCGAGAGCATCCAGGCGACCCGGTCGCCGGGAAGGCGTTGGTCGAGCGCGACGCGCGCCGAGACGATCGACAGCTCGCCGACACCGCTCAGCGCATTCGGGTTGGCGCCCGGGTCGGCGTGCTCGCTGCCTCCGGTTCGCGTGCGGACGTCGATGGTGCCTGCCGCGCCGTCGCCGATCGCCGCCGGCCGAACGCCGGGGTGCAGGAACGCGGCTCCGATCGCGTCGCTGTTCACGCCGGAGAAGGCGCCGAGGGCGTGGAGCGGATTGTGGAGCGGGATGCCGTCGAAATAGAGGCGCGTGAGATCCCATCGAGCGCCGCGCACCCACGGCGCGGCGGTGAAATCGTCTCGCGCGCTCACGCCCGGCAATCGTTGCAGCGCGCGCAGCAGGTCGGATTCGGCCAGCGTCACCGACTCGAGCACGCCCTGATGCGTCATGGCCTGCGCGTCGGTGGCGAGGTTGTGCTCGCGGAGCTGGCGCGTGGCAGTCAGGCTGCTGGACTGGCCCCCGGTCGACTCGCCTTGCAGGCGCCCGTACGGGGCGGCCACGTCGCCACGCACCTCGACTCGCTCCAGGCGGACGATGACCTGGCCGAGCTCCACGGCGACTCGCGCGCTGCTGTTGCCGCGTAGCTCCACCTCCACGGTCGTGGGACGATAGCCCACGCGCTCGATGCGCAGGCGGTAGCGGCCGCTGGCGACGCCCGTGAAGCGGTACTGCCCCACGGAGTCCGAGCGCGTCGTTCGCGCACCTTCCATGAACGGACCGGCGCTCGGCGACGCGGGCGGAAGGACGGCCGGAAGCTCGGGCTGCAGGACGAAGCGGGCTCCCGGCAGCGGCGCGCCGGACTGCGCGTCCACGACGAGCCCCGACACGCCACCTGTTGCCCCCCGCGCGTCGGACGCCGCCCCCGCCCCCGCCCCCGCCCCCGCCCCCGCCCCCGCCCCCTGTGCCTGCAGGCCCCTGCCGCCGAGCAGGAGGAATGCGCCCACGAGTGTGGCGGCCAGGACGGGGCGGGGGCGCCACGCTCGGCGAGTCGTGAGAGTCATGCCGGAAGCTGCGGGGCTGCGCGAAGGCACGCCACTCTCAGAGCCTGAACCGGATGATCGGCCGCACGACGCTGCCGCGGTCGGTCAGCCGGTAGGCATACTGCAGCCCGACGTCCAGCGGGAAGGGCAGCTCGAAGAGGTGCGACTCGGCGATCAGCGACGCGCCGAGCGAGGCATAGCGCTGGTGTCTCCGGCTCGCGCCATCCCATCCTTCGGCGTGGTCGTAGAAGACGTGTGCGACGATGCGCTTCGTGCCGAAGGCACCGAGATCGAGATCCGGATAGGCGAGCGGCAGTGCGTAGTCCGCGGTCGCCGCGAACAGCGTGCCGTGGTAGACCGCGTCGTAGCCGCGCGGGAAGTCCACGTCGTTGGAGAAGCGGTAGTTGCCCGCGCCGGCGTGCTGGACGGACACGCCGAGCTGGGTGCTGTGATGTTTCGCGAGCCCCGGCAGGTAGACCCCGCCGCTCGCCAGCAGTTGCGACCCGCGGTAGTCGCCACCGAACGGTGTGTGGCTGTACGAGAGTCGCAGGTACTGGCCGGCGTCGGGGCGGATGCTGCGCAGCCATGACGTGGAGCGGCCGACGCTCAGGTCGTACGTCACCGGCACGAACAGGCCATTGCTGTTGCTGAACGGAACCGGCGTTGCCTGGCCGGAGACCCTCGTCAGCGCCGCGTGTGCGCCAAGGCTCAGCGACTGCCCCCAGATCCCCCGGCGGAAGTCGAGTGGCAGGCGGACGCCGGTCTCGAGCGACGTCTCGTGCCAGGTTTGTTGAATTTCGATGCCGGCCGCGTTCGTAGAGCTCGCGCTGCGCCCGTCCCAGTCCGCGCCGAAGTCGATGATCGGATACCATCCGGCGTACGAGGCGGTCAGCGCGACGCTGCTCGTCTTCTGCGCCGCGTCGTAGTCGTAGGAGAGCGTGGCGCCGAGGGTGTTCAGCTTGTTGGTAGACATCAGGCTGAGCGCCGCGAAATCGCCAGGGATCGCGAACGGTGACCAGCTGTGGACGCTGACGAGACTCGGCATGCCGCCGTAGGTCGAGACCGGATAGACGTGGCTCGGCACGTTCGAGAAGATGTCCGCGCCCGCCTCCTGCGCGACCACCGGGTCGTTGTAGCGAATGCCGCGATCAGCCACCCGCTCCAGCTTCACCCAGCGCTCCGGCTCGACCGGCATGTCGGCGGCGTCGAAGCCGTGGGCCGTGTAGTCGTTGAAGAGCAGGCGCGTGCCATCCGGAGACACCGACGGATTGAACGCGCCGAACCGGCGCGACGTGACCTGATACCGCTGACCGCTCTGCACGTCCACCGCGTAGACGTTGTCGATGCCGGAGAAGGGGGAGTTGTAATAGACGTACCTGCCGTGCATGACCGGCCGGCCGACGTTCTCCGTGCCCGCGGCGATCAGGTCGCGAAAGGCACCCGTCTCCATGTTCACGAGGGCGAGGCCCTTGCCGTGCGCGCCCTGGCGCGCGAGGACGATCTCGCGTCCATCGTCCGACCAGGATGGCGCCGAGAGGAAGTCGTTCGCCGGGCTGGCGATGCGCCGGAGCTCCGCGCCGGACTCCGCATCGAGGATGACCAGCGAGCACGTGCGCTCCGGGGTGAACTCCACGGCGGCGACTCGTCTCGCGTCGGGCGACAGGGCAGGGGAGAAGAGCTTCGACTGCCTGGTGAGCGTGCGTGTCCTGCCCGTCGCGAGGTCGTGGATCGTGACCACCGAGTAGTCGCGCCGCCCCCACCTCGGATCCGGCACGCGCTCGGCCCACACGGCCTTCGCGCCGGCGACGCTTACCGCGGGCCCCGAGACGCTCTCGAAGGCGTCGTCCGGCGCGAAGGCGTGCAGCGGCGTCTCCTTGCCCGAGGCGGCGATCCGGACGAGGTGAAAGCGGTCGTCGAGCCCCCACTTCACGGCGATCAGCGAGCCGTCGCCTGCGCGCTGCGGCGACGTGTAGCTCGTCCACGCCTTCGTGGTGGGGGCGCTGAGGACGCGCGCATCGGTGAACGCCAGTCCCTCGAGCTGCGACGTCCACTGTGCGCGGAGCTCGCGCATCGTGTCGTCGTGGATTTCGGCCGAGCTCCTGCCCGTCACGCTCCGGAGCGCGTTGGAGAAGCTCGCCGGATTGTACGCGTGTGCGGCGGCCTGTCCGATCACCCTGCTCCACGCGTCGGCCCCGTAGGTCCGCTTGACGTGCGTCGTGAGCAGGTATCCCAGGTTGTACTCGTTCGGGTACCACCGCCCCAGCGTGCCACGGCTCGCCGTGCCGTACGAGACAGGCTCCCCCGAGAGCAGCGACGTCCGGATCTCCATGTCGAACTCCGGCATCCTGGCGCGTCCGCTGCTCGACAGGGCGCTCTCCGTGCCCACCGCGTCGCCCTCGAACCACCATCCGGGGATCACCAGGTGCGGGATGGCGCGTCCGGCGTCGCCCATCACCTTCGTGAGCAGGTGACTGAACCCCGTGTTCGTCCGCTCGATCTGCGCGACGTGCCGGATCTCGTGGGCGGCAAGAAGGTCGTACCATTCGCCAGTGCCGAGCGCGCCCGCCGTCTGGAAGGGAGTGCTGAACCATTCGGCGTGCAGCGGGAGGAAGCCGACGCCCGCGTTGGTGACGGTCGTCTGGTTGGGGAGCGTGACAGTGATCCGTCCCGGGGTGACGCCCAGCGTCTTCGAGACCGGCCCGTAGACATGTTCCAGGGTGTTGGCGACACGCTGCGCTTCACGCTCGAGCTCTGCGGGGAACACGATCTCGAAGTGCGCCGTCTCGATCTTCTTCCATGCAGTGCCGGCGGGCGTCTGGCCCCCGTCCATCACGCCGCTCCAGTCGCGGCGCGATTGGGCGGTCGCTGTCGTGCAGGGCGTGAGGAGGAGGGCGGCGGCCAGCGCGATGGCGCGGCGGAGGTGCGGCCGCGTCGGGTTGCGTACGGGGATGAGAGTCATTGGGCGCGTCAGCACGGTCGGAGTGGCGTTCGAGGCCTGCCGGTATCGGCAGCACACCATCGACAGTGAGACGTGCAAGCCCTTGGGATTCTTGCATGGGGGGGTAGCGCCGGTTGGCTCGGCGGGCGAGCCGGTCGGGCATGGCGGGGTCAGGTTCGTGGCATGGGGCATGGCGGGGTCAGGTTCGTTGAAACCGCCCATCATCGGCATGGCGGCGGCATGGCGGGGTCAGGTTCGTTGAAACCGCCCATGGCGGCATGGCGGGGTCAGCATGGCGGGGTCAGGTTCGTTGAAACCGCCCATCATCCAAAGGCATGGCGGGGTCAGGTTCGTTGACGGGGCATGGCGGGGTCAGGTTCGTTGAAACCGCCCATCATCGGCATGGCGGGGTCAGGTTCGTTGAAACCGCCCATCATCCTGGGGTGCAGAGTGGGGGTCAGGTTCGTTGAACTCCTCCGCCCCCACGCACGAGCACCCCGTTGGGGAAGGAGAAAGGAGTGGGGGTCAGGTTCGTTGAACTCCTCTGGAGGGGAAGGAGCGGGGGTCAGGTTCGTTGAACTCCTCCGCCCCCACGCACGGGCACCCCGTTGGACCGAGGCGTGTATGAGCTCGAACCTGACCCCTCGCCGCTCATGAAGCGCATGTGCGCAGCCCTGCTGGCCGTTCTCGGATGCGCCGCGCCCCCCTCCGACGCCGTCGACTCCGGCGGTGCGTCGCCCGACACGGACGTGCGGCCACGCGCGCCGTCGAGCGCGCCGTCGACGGTGGGGCCGTCGAGCGCCGCCCGCCCCCTGGAGATCTACATCGACAGTGTGTCGCCGGAGAACCCGCTCCGTGTCGCCGGGCGCGCCCGCACTTTCGAGAACGTCGTACAGATTCGCGTGCGTGACGCCCGCGGTGACGTGGTCGCCGAGAAGCACACGACGAGTCTCGGCGAGATGGGACACCATAATCCGTATTCGGCGGAGCTGTGGGTCGTGCATGATCCGGGATCACGTCTGACCGTCGAGGCGTTCGAGTACTCCGCAAGGGATGGATCGGAGCGGTCGCTGACGAGGAGGGCGATCCCGTACGACGTCGCGCGAATGCAGGTGACGTTGATGCTGCCGGTTGGCGGAAGCTGCATCGGGACGCGGGCGTTCACCCGGGTCGTGCCCAGGTCCGCCGCACTCGCACGGCTGCTCGTCGAAGCGCTGGTCGCGGGTGCGGATGGTGCGGAGAGGGCGGCTGGAGCCGCGTCGCCCTTCCCGCCGGGATCGGCGGTGAACGGCGTCATGCTGCGCGACGGAACGCTCACGGTCGACTTCGACGAGCGGCTTCGCAATGTCGGCGGCTCGTGCGCCGCCGCGTCCATCCGTCATTCCGTGACCCGCACCCTTCAGCGGCTGCCGACGGTGAAGCAGGTCGTGATAACGGCTGGCGGGAGCGAGAGGCTCGCACTCCAGCCGTGATCCCTCGCCGACGGACGTGCGCGCGGACGTGCGCGCGGCCACCTCGCGTGCGAGCGGCGCTCACGGTACTCTACCATGTGCGATCACGCGAGTCGCCAGCCACGCGCTCAGATCACTGAGAGGTGGTTCGACCCTTTCGGAGGACTGTATGGACACCAGCCTGTTGAGCGGCTCCCTCGCCGGCATCGTCGCGCATCTCGCGTACTTTGGCATCGCGTGCCTTGCGGTCGTCGTGTTCGTGGCGATCTACGTGGCAGTCACGCCGCATCGCGAGTTCCGGCTCATCCGTGAGGGCAACACCGCCGCCGCCATCTCGCTCGGCGGCGCGATCCTTGGCTATACGATTCCACTGGCGAAGTCGGTATCGCAGAGTGAGGGCATCGCGGAGATGCTCCTGTGGAGCGGTGTGGCGCTGATCGCGCAGTTGGTGGCGTACGGCATCGCGCGTCTCATCCTGCCGCAGCTCTCGGCGCATGTCGCCGAGGGGAAGACGGCGTCCGGCATCTTCCTGGCGGCGATTGCCGTCGCCATTGGATTGCTCAACGCAGCGGCGATGACGGCGTAGGAGTGGGGGTCAGGTTCGTTGAAAGGCGTCGGGGTCAGGTTCGTTGAACTCCTCCGCCCCCACGCACGTGCACCCCGTTGGACCGAGGCGGGGTCTTCATATCGATGCGCTGACCGCGCGCATCGCACCGGTCACTATGACCTTCCCGCGCATTCGTCTCGCGCCGACGTTTGCATGAATCGCGCAGCCGGCAACCGCGCTCGCGGACTGCAGCAGGACCCGGTAAGGGGTGAGCTCCTCCGGCGCGAGGAAGACCGGCACGCGATCATCGACGCGCACGTCATCATGGTCGTGCGCGGTGGACCGCTATTCAACGAACCTGACCCCTCCTCCCCTGTCAGTTCAAAGCGAGCTTGCCGATGACGAACGTCTCGAGAAACGCGCGCGCCCACGGCGAGGCGTCCAGCTTCCCGGCAGCGAGCGGATAGGGCGCAGAGAGCCCATCGGTATTGGCGAGAAGGACGAAGGTCAAGTTCCGCTCGGGTACCTTGATGACGAGTGTCGAGCTCGCAGTCCAGTAGCCGTAATGCCAGATGATGCGCACTCCCTTGTAGTCCGTGGCGAACCAGCCGAGTCCATATGGGAACACCTCCCCGCTCGGACCGGTCACAGGCGTCCAGGCGAGCGCCTTCGTGGAAGGCTTGAGAAATGCGTCACGATCCATCGCCATCGAGAAGGCGGCGTAGTCGCGCGCCGAGGCGGTGAGTCCAGCCGCCGTGCTGAACGAGGTCTGGTACGCGGTCGGAACGAAGGCACCGTTGGTCCACGTGTATCCGGGCGCCACGTTCGCGAGGTACGCCGCCTTGTCCAGACCGCTCTCGGCGAATGCCGCGGATTGGGGAGTCGGAGCGGTGTGCGTGAGGCGGAGTGGAACGATGATGCGCTCCTGGACCGAGGCCGCGAACGACTTCCCCGCCGCGCGCCGGACGACGGAATCCAGAAGACTGAATCGGTCGCCATTGTAGGCGTAGTGAGTTCCCGGCACTCCCTCAGAGGTGTGACTCAGAAGGTGCCGCACGAGAACCGTTCCCGGGCTGGCGAGAACGATTCCATACTTCGAGACCGGATCGTCGAGCGACACCTTGCCCTCGTCGACCAGCTGGAGGATCACCGTGCTGGCAAACGGCTTCGTCAGCGACGCGAGGTGGAAGACCGTGGTGTCGGTGACCGTCGCGGCGCCGAGCGATGCGCTCCAGACGACCGATTGATCCCTGGTGATGACCGCGGAAATCGACTCGATGTGTCCGTCCACCCGGAGTCGATCGAGATCGCTGCGAAAGTCGGCGAGCGACGTGGACGGCTCGGTCGCCATCCCGGATCCGCAGCCGCCGGCAAGAGCCGATGCGAGAAGCAATCGTCTGATCATCCGTTGAGTCCCCCAAGTCCGCTGCAACCTGTCATCCGTCCGCCACCGTGCTCGCACTCTACCGTCTCCGCAGCATGATCGCCAGCATCAGCATGAAGAGCGGCGCGGTGATCGCCCATGGAAACCCGAGCGCTGATCAACGAACCTGACCCCTCCTCCTGCCGAGGCGAAGAGCGCCGGCTGGGTCGCGGGCAACGAGAATCTCGAGCGCAACGTCAGCACGCGCGTCGGCAGCTCGGTGAAGCTGTACTGACCGGCGTTCGGCTGCGTGCGGCATGTGCGGTGCGCGCGATTGGTCGGATCACCTGCCCAGGCGGCACCCGGACTGTCATCCCGCATGAGCGAGCGAAGCGACGCGAATGCCGGATCCACCTTCGTGGCTGGGGGGCTGGCCCCTGCGCAGTGAAAGCAGACCCCGGCACGCGCTTCGCGCCCGCGGGGTGACAGGACTCCTTCATGGGCCGCCCGCGCGGCGCCCCCCCCGGCCGCGCCCGGCCCGCCCCGGCAGCGCAGCGGGCCCCCCACCCCCCACTCCCCACCCCCGACTCCTCACC
>JBBQJC010000080.1:0-15511 GCA_038325515.1 Gemmatimonadales bacterium
TACAAGTGGGATGGCCGCGCGATCGCCGAGGTCTACGAGGTAACGCGCCTCTCCCCACCCGACCGCTGACGCTGCCGCTCACCGCAGCGCGGGAAGCTCCCAGACCTTCGGGTCCTCCTGGCCGAGCACCCAGACCGAGTAGCCGCGCAGCCCGTAGCGGCGCATGAGGGCGAGCCGCTCGTCGAAGGCGCGCGCGTCCTGGATGAAGAGCCATTCGTACAGCCGCTCGTTCTCCCAGAAGGCGTAGGCTTCCTTCTGTTTCGCGTCCCACACCGGCTGCGCGTCGTTCTTCGCCAGCAGCTCCATCGCCGACGCGAAGGTGAGCCCGCTGCCAGTGGAGCGCGCGCCACCCGCCGCGTCGTACACCGTATACCAGCGCTGCGAATAGGCGGGGAGTCCGAGCGAGACCTTGCCGGCGGGGACGCCGAGCGCGAGGAGGTACTTCACCGCATCCTCCATCCACGGGTAGCCCGCCACCGGGCCGGGCGGCGTGCGTCTCGTGTGCTGCGAGTAGGTCATCAGCGAGAGGAAGTCCATGCAGTCGGCGAGCGCCTTGTAGTCGTAGGCGCCGCGCCAGTTCTCGAACATCCAGACGTGATACGAGGTGGGGCCGGCGCTCTCGCTCGAGCGCGGGACGACGGCGGCCGAAATAGTGCAGCCGGCGCGGTGCAGCGAGTCGGCGACCTCGCGCGAGAAGGAAGTGAACGCATCGCGGTCGGTGACGGCGATGTTCTCGAAGTCGAACTGGATCCCGTCGAAGTGATTGTCGCGGCAGAGCGCAGCGATGCTCGCGACGGCGCGGCGCCTCGGCTCCGGCGTCACGAGGACGTGGTGGAAGACCGCCTGGTCGAAGGCGGGATTCACGACGAGGGGGACGATCTTCACCTTCGCTTCGCGCGCACGGGCGATGATGCGCGGGTCCAGGCGGCCGGTGATCGCGCCCAGGCTGTCGAGCGCGAACGACTGTGGCGCGACGATGGAGATCCGGTCGGCGTGGGCGAGGAAGCTCTGGACGCTGGCTTCGGCGTTCGTCGCGTACCAGAGCGCCTCCGGCGCCTGGGCGGCGGTGACACGGGTGGCGGCAGCCAGCAAGGTGGCGAGGAGCGCGAGAGCTTGGAATCGGCGCATGGGACGAAGCTACCGTGGCGCGGGGAGCAGTTCAACGTTGCCGCGGGCGGGGGGCGCCCCGATATTGGCGTCGTCGAGCCAGCCGATCGCGAACCGCCCGCCGTACACAGAGGAGAGCTGCGATGCAGAAGACCATGAATGCCATCACGTTCGTCGTCGGACTCGTGATCACCGCATACTTCGCCCAGCGGCTCGTCGGGCAGGGGGCGACGCTCCTTCCCATCGCCGGCTTCTTCTTCGGAGCGATGGCGCTCGGCGGGACGATCTCCGTCTGGCAGCTCCGGCGAAGCATCCCGGGTCCCATGTGACAGCGCGTGGGGCGCGACGGGGGCGCGCGGGTCGTCGGCGGCTTCGTCTTTCCCGACCGGACCGTGACGCTCGTTTCGGGGGACGCGCCGGTGGCCTCGCTGGAGATCTACTGCTCGTGACGCTCACCCTGACGGGAGGGACACATGCTTCGCTCCATTCTCGCGATCGTGGCCGGGCTCGTGGCGATGTCGGTGCTGGTGATGGCGGGGACGATGGCGGCGATGACGGCGGCGGTCCCCGGCGGGCTCGGGGCGATGAAAGCGATGCGCGACGATCCATCGCGCATGCCTCCGCTGACGAAGCGCTATCTCGTCCTCAACATCGGCGTGTCGCTGGCGGCGGCGGTCGTCGGCGGATTGGTCACCGCGCGGATCGCCGGCACCACGCCGGACAGGCAGCTCGAGTCGCTCGCCGCGATGATCGTCATCATGGGCGTCATCAGCGCCAACGCGCCGCGGGCGGGTCTGCAGCCCGCGTGGTACAAGGTGATCATCCCCCTCGTCGGGGTGGCCGGCGTGGCGCTCGCCGCGGCGTTCGTCCTGCGCCCCGTGTGAGCCTCGCCCGCCGCGCGTCAGGGTCCGCCTGACGCACGCTTCGTCGCGCGCGATGCAGTCTTCTCTGGACGAACACTTCATCAAGGAGACGGCGATGAGCGAGCGCGAACAGGCGAAGTCCGGCGAGAAGGTTCCCGCGAGCCAGAAGCGGGATTCCGAGGAGGCGCTGCAGCAGGAGCTGAAGCGCGAAGCGGCCGAGACCAGGGGAATCGGCGACGTGGACGACAACCGCAACCTCAGCGGGTCGTCCACCTGGGAGACGCTGCCCGAGAACAAGTAGCGGCACAGGATGGCGGATGGGAGCGTCCTGGCCGCCGCTCGAGTCGCGTGGCGCGAGCCGCGCTCACCGCGGAGTGACGTACCGACACGCCGGAATACCTGCCGTGAGCGCTGGTGCCAGCAGCGTCCAGGGGCTCCTGCTGGTACCCGATCCGGGTACCGTCGAGTACGGGTACAGTCTACCCGGCTCGACGGTAGCAGGATCGACGGCGTACCCGCGGTACCCGCCGTTTGTCGTCTCAGAACTGCGCCGCCTCCGTCGATCCCGCCAGCGCCACCGTCGCCGAGGTGCCTCCCGACACGAGTTGCGCGACCTCGTCGAAGTAACCTGTCCCTACCTCGCGCTGATGCCGCGTCGCGGTGTAGCCGTCGGCTTCCGCGGCGAACTCGCGCTCCTGCAGCTCGGAATACGCCGACATGCCGCGCGCCTGGTACGCCCGCGCCAGCTCGAACATCCCGTGATTGAGCTGATGGAACCCGGCGAGCGTGACGAACTGGAACTTGTACCCCATCGCGCCGAGCTCACGCTGGAACCGCGCGATAGTGTCCGCGTCGAGCTTCTTCTTCCAGTTGAACGAGGGCGAGCAGTTGTACGCCAGCAGCTTGCCGGGATACTCCGCGTGAACCGCCTCGGCGAAGCGGCGCGCCTCGTGCAGGTCCGGGGTGGAGGTCTCGCACCAGAGCAGGTCGGCATAGGGGGCGTACGCCAGTGCGCGCGCGATCGCACAGTCGAGCCCTCCGGTCATGCGATAGAATCCCTCGCGCGTGCGCTCGCCCGTGAGGAAGGGACGGTCGGCCTCGTCGATGTCGCTCGTGATCAACCGCGCGCTGTCGGCATCCGTGCGGGCGATGAGCAGCGTCGGCACGTCGAGCACGTCGGCGGCGAGCCGCGCGGCCACCAGCGTGCGGATGAACTGCGACGCCGGCAGCAGCACCTTGCCCCCGAGGTGGCCGCACTTCTTCTCGGATGACAGCTGGTCCTCGAAGTGCACGCCCGATGCCCCGGCCTCGATCATCGACTTCATCAGCTCGAAGGCGTTGAGCGGCCCCCCGAACCCGGCCTCGGCGTCGGCGACGATGGGCGCGAGCCAGTAGTGCGTTCCCCGCTTGCCCTCCGACGCCTCGATCTCATCGGCGCGCTGGAGCGCCTGGTTGATGCGCCGCACCACGGCGGGCACGCTGTTGGCGGGATAGAGACTCTGATCGGGGTACGTCTGGCCGGCGAGGTTCGCGTCGGCCGCCACCTGCCAGCCGCTGAGGTAGATCGCCTCGAGCCCCGCCCGCACCTGCTGCACCGCCTGATTGCCGGTGAGTGCGCCGAGCGCCGGCACGAAGTCTCGCTCCGTGAGCAGGCGCCACAGCCGCCGCGCGCCCACCTCGGCGATGGTGTGCCGCACGCGCACGGTGGGGCGCAGCCGCTCCACGTCCGCCATGGCGTAGGGGCGACGGATCCCCTCCCAGCGATGCGGCGACTCCACCATGTGGGAGGGGAGAAGGTCGAGGGTGCTCAGGAGCTCGCTTTCGATGAGTGCCGAGGATCATCCCCTCACCGCCACCGACCTGTATCACTTCATCGACAGCAGTCCGGAAGTGGCACGGGCGGTGCTGCACCTGCATCACGTCTACCGGAATGCGCGCGCCACCCTCGAGACGCTCGGGGAGCGCCTGCTCGACGAGCAGCAGGAGATCGGCAGCGTCGACCGCATGCGGTTGTCGTCGGAGCAGGTGTCGGACTTCCTCCAGCGCCACGCCAACTACTTCCCGTCGCTCGAGTCCGAAGCGGAGCGCGTGCTCGCCGTCGCGGGGGACGAGGGACACGACCTGTTCGGGCGGCTCAGCCGCCACCTCGAGCGCGAGCATGGGGTGCGGGTGCGCATTCTCACCGTGGCCGAGATGGGTGGCGCGATGCGTCGCTTCGATCCCGCCGCGCGCGAGCTGCGTCTCTCGGAGATCCTGCGCCGCGGCTCGCGCAACTTCCAGGTTGCGGTCCAGGTGGCACTCCTCGGCTCCGCCGCGGCGCTCGACGCGCTCGTGCACGATCCCGCGCTCACGTCGGGCGAGTCGCAGGCACTGGGCCGAGTGGCGCTCGCGAGCTACTTCGCCGGCGCGCTGCTCATGCCGTACGAGCGCTTTCTCCAGGCGGCGGAGTCGGTGCGCTACGATATGGAGCTCCTGGGGCACCGCTTCCGTGCGGGCTGGGAGCAGACCTGCCATCGCCTCACCACGCTCCGCCGGCCCGGCGCGGAGGGGGTATCGTTCTACATGCTGCGCGTGGATCTCGCCGGGAACATCTCCAAGCGGTTCAGTGCGGCCGGCATCCGCTTTCCCCGCTTCAGCGGGCTCTGTCCCCTCTGGAACGTGCACGCCGCCTTCCTGCAGCCAGGGCGAGTCCGTGTGCAGCTCTCGCGGCTCCCCGACGGGCGCACGGTGCTCGCCGTGGCGCGCACCGTGGAGCGGCACTCGCGCGGCTACGGTGCCCCCGACGCGCCGTTCGCGGTGGGGATCGGATGCGACGTGGGCGAGGCGCGGCGCATCGTCTACGCCGATGCCCTGGATCTGGAGAATCCGGCGGCGGCGGTGCCGATCGGGATCACCTGCCGGCTCTGCGAGCGCGCCGACTGCACGGCGCGCGCCTTTCCGTCGCTCGGGGGCTCGCTGCGCATCGACGAGAACGTGCGGGGCGTGTCGTTCTTCGCGCCGGTCTCGGAGTAGGGCAGTCCAGCGGCAATCGGCGACGCGGGGGAGACGCAGATCCTCGGCGGGTCGTCTACCGGGGAGGCGCTCCCTGAGGGCAACTAGCAACAAGGGAGGTAGCGGTTGCTCTCCGCGCTCTCCGCGCTCTCCGCGGTCTCCGCGCTCTCCGCGGTCCGAGCGGCTGAACTGCATTCACCACGGAGGACACGGGGGACACGGAGGACGGAGGACATCCGCTCGGGTGGTTCCGGCGTTCCGGAACTCGGGAAGGGACTGTCCGCCGTGTCCGCCGTGTCCGCCGCGGGTTCAGCTGTCGAGCAGCGCGTGTCCTCAAAACGCGAGAAGCGCGCGTCGCCCGCCGTCGTCGCGCGCCGGCTCAGCGACCTCGTAGTGCCCGCAGCTCCTCCTCACTCAGCGCCCGCCACGCCCCCTTCGCGAGCGTGCCGAGTTCTACCCCCCCAATCGACACGCGCACCAGCCGCTGCACCTCCAGCCCCACCTCCCCGAAGATCCGCCTGAGCTGGCGGTTCTTCCCTTCGTCGAGCACGACCTCGAACCACGCGCCGGCACGCGACCCCGTGCGCAGCAGGGCGATGCGCTTCACCTCCAGCAGCTCGCCGCTCTCCCGCTCCACGATCCCCGCGGCCACGCGCGCCATGGCACCTTCGACGTCGGCACCGCGCACCTGCACGTGGTAGACCTTGTCCACGTGCGACGACGGATCGGTGAGGCGCGACGCCCACCGCGAGTCGTTCGTGAGCAGGAGCAGCCCCTCGCTCGCCTTGTCGAGCCGCCCGACCGGCACGACGAACGGCAGCGTCGTGTCGCGCAGGCAGTCGTAGACGGTGGCGCGCCCCTTCGGATCGTCGGTGGTGGTGACGAGCCCGCGGGGCTTGTTCAGCATCAGGTAGACGTGTCCGGCGTGCTGCACGCGGTTGCCGTCGACCTCGATCACGTCGCGCTCGGGGACGACGCGGAGCGACGTGTCGCGCACGAGGACGCCGTTCACGCGCACCTTGCCGGTGTCGACGAGCCGCTCGCCCTGGGCCCGCGAGCAGAAGCCGAGCTTGGAGAGGGCTCGCGCGATGCTGACGGTCGGGGGCGGAAACATGCGGAGAAGTCTCACCTGGCGAGCGCAGCCGCGCCAGCGCGCGCGGCAGACTTCTCCGGTTGACGCGTCGGCGCGATCGCTCCATGCGCATGCAACGCAGCAACATCGACATCGGGCGCGCGAGCGAGAGCGCCGTGGACTACGGCCGGCTGGCGAACCTCATCGGCCGGGCGCGGCGCCGGGCCGCGCCCCCGGCGGTGCGCGCCGCCAGCCTGTCGGAGGGCGACGCTCCAGCGCTCACGATCCATGGGGAAAACCTCGCCCTCGCCACGGCGGCAGGGACGGAGTTCCCCATCGCCTATCTGAACGGCGCGCCGATCACCGTGCTCTCCTCGTCGCCAAGGGAGCTGCGGCTCGAGGTGAGCCCGCAGCTCGTGCGGCAGGGGCCGAACGAGCTGCGCGTCCTGCTCGATCCGCACGCCGTGATGACTCTCGAACTGCAGTCCTGACGAGGTACCTTCGAATGACAAGACGCGGAAGCAGTCTCTTCGAGCTCCAGGCGACCGTCGTGTCGCTTCGCATGACGTCACGTCCGAACGGCGCTGCCGCGGCCAAGCCCGCCGGCTCGCCGGTGCGCACCGTTCCCCCGCCGGCGGGAAAGCCGGGGGTCGCCTCCGCCAAGGCGTTCGACTTCGGCGAGCCGGTGCGCGCCGGCTGGCCCTACGCCGGCGGGGCGCGGCCGTTCGGGCTCGCCGCGCGCGTGGAGGCGTTCGACGTGGGCGGCTCGCCGGACTCGCTGTTCGGCGACAGCGGCGCAACGCAGGAGATCGCGAGCGCCGGCGACAGCTCGAGCAGCACGGGCGGGGGAGGGGGACAGGACGAGGCGGAGCTGCAGGGGGACAGCGAGGGTCTCGAGGACGAGGGCGGATCGCAGGCGCAGTCGTTCTCCCCGAGGAGCGCGCAGGCGATGGCGGCCGTGGAGCGGGACCTTGCCGAGCTCGCGCGGCAGTTGAAGCCCCCCTCGGACGAAGGTGACGTCGCGCAGGGCCTCTCGGCCGGTGACGGGGACGGCTCGCTCTCGAGCCTTCCCGCGCGACCGCCGGCAGGTGGACATCGCGTCTTCGAGGACATGGCGCAGGGGATGGCGTTCGCGACCGAGTTCCGCCTCCCTCCCGTGGCGGTGCAGCGGCTCTTCTCCGACTTCGACCGCGAGATCGACGCGTCGGAGCGCCGCCGTGCGGCGTCCGTCGCGAGCGCGAAGGCGCTCTCCGCCCCGCCGTACGTCGCGCCGCCCGCGCCGGCGCACCCTGGGGTGCCGGAGGAGGTGCTGCTGAGCGACCTCGCCGCCTTCGCGACGCCACCGGCGCCCGCTACGTCCTCGGCGGAATCGCTGGCATCGATCGCGATGGGCGTCAGCGCGCACCTGATCCAGATCGCCCCCGAGGACGTCGTCCTGAGCGAGGAGCAGGCGAAGACCGTGTTCAAGTGGTTCTGGCCCGACAAGGACATGAGCAATCTCGGGCCGGTGACGGTGCGCGACCGCGCCTTCGCCCAGGCGCTCATCGTCGAGGGAATCGACTCGACGCACGACGTGAGCATCATCGAGTGGGTGTTCAAGCACGCGTACATGAAGGTCTTCAAGGACTTCGACGCCGTGAAGGACCTGGTGAAGGAGGCGGCGAAGGAAGCCATCAAGAAGGGGTGGTTCACCCGCGCGAACACCAGAGTCACCGAGAGCACGCTGGACGAGGCGAAGATCTACGAGATCGTCCGCCAGACGCTGGCGAACAACTTCGCCCCCGTGATGCAGGATCGTCTCGCGACTGGTGAGCTCACCTACTGAGGAGGAACGATCAATGGCCACCAGCCTGCTCGAGCTGCAGCGCCAGCTCACTCCGTCGCCCCTCCCTGCGAACGGGGCGGCGCCAGTCGCGCCGGCGCGTCGGGTGGCTCCGACGGCACGCGGCGGTGCCGAGCTCCACGTCGCAGTGCCGGGCACGGTGCCGGCGGCGCGCGAGCGGAGCGCCGCCCTTCGATGGCATGCCGCCGCGTCGATGCTGCTCGGGTGGCGCGCGCAGCGAGGAGGCGGGACCGGCGGTGCGAGCCGCCCCTTCGCCCTGCCTCCGCACTTCGCCGACTACCTTCGCCGTGGGATCGCGCTTCCCGACCACGAGAAGGCGGGATTCCTCGCGGCGTGCGGGCTCGTCGCCGAGGAGGTCGGCTCGCGCGAGGTGCCGCGGTGGGCGGCGATGCTACGGGAGTACGGCCCGCTCTGGGTGACGACGCGGGACTGGGGCGCGTCGGGGGGAGGAAGCGCGATTCTCGCGCGCGTCGTCACGGCGCTGCACGGCGGTCCCTCCGCCCCGAGCGCGCGCGTCGAGACGATCGACCCGGCGTCGGGGAGCACCACGTCGGCGTCGCTCGACGAGCTCCTGCGAACGGCGCAGCCGCGCGCCGGCGCGTCTCCCGTCGAGGTGATCCACCTGCCGCGCGACGCGCACATGGTCGTGGCGCGGTCGCTCGCGGCGACGCGTCCATCGGCAGTTGCGGCGCTCACGGGAGCGGCCGACGACTACGGCGACGGCGAACCGGCGGTACCGGAGCTCGCCCCGCGCGGCGTGCGCAACGCGCGCGAGATGAGCTTCGCCGTGGCCGCCGCTGCGCCACCGCCGATGACCGTCGCCGACGTCCACTGGGCGCACGACGACGTCTCGCCGGACTACCGGCATCTCCATGCCGGCGGGGTGAGCGCGCTCTTCGCGATCGACGAGACCACGCTCGCGCGCGCGGCCGCGCTCAACGCCTTCGTCATTCCGGCGATGCAGCGGCGCGTCGTCTTCGCGCTGCGCGGATGCCGGCTGCACGACGCGTCGGGGGCGAACGGCAAGCGCCTGACCGCGGAGGAGGACGTCCCCAACCACTACGACAACCGGTGCGTGATCGGCGTCTGGAACTGCGACGATCACACGGTCACCGCCTTCGAAGGCTCGACGGTCCCGAACTACAAGCTGATGGAGAGCTACCGGCAGGGGGGCGACAAGGCGAACCTGCTGCCGACGGGGCTGTTCAACTTCCGCGTGGGGGTGCACCGCCCCACGAAGGAGATCGTCGTCAACGGCGAGACGAAGGTCGTGGACAACGAGCACAAGGTCCTCGGCGCGCTGCTGCAGGACGAGTCGCGCGTGGTGCTGCGCAGCCGCGACGATCTCACCTTCACCGTCACCGACTTCTGGGATCACGGCTGGCAGGGGGACAACGTGCATCCCGCGCGCACGAGCATTCATGCGCCGCCGAGCACCGCTCCCGACTTCTCCTCGGCGGGGTGCCAGACACTGCCGGGGGACTTCACCGGCGGCGTACCGACGGGATCGTGGGCGGCGTTCCGCGCCGCGCTCGGCTTCGACAACGCGCATCCCTCGGCGAACGACGGCAAGCGGGTGTCGTACCTCCTGCTCACCGCGCGCGACCTGCGGCTCGCCGGCGACGGCGTGGCAGCGCTGGCGCGGCTCCGGTTCGGATCTTCCGGCGCGCAGGTGGAGGCGCTGCAGAAGGCACTGAAGAAGCTGCCGGGCAACGCCGCGCTCGGCACCGACGGGGCGATGGGGGCCGGAACCGTCAGCGCGCTGATCGGCTGGCAGCAGGCGCGCGACAACGGTGCGGCGGACGGGATTCTCACGCCGGAACTCGGGGCGGCGCTCGGCGTGCGTCTCAGCTGAGCCGGCGGGGGAATTGCGCACGGCGCGGCGGGGCGAGATGTTGCGGCTCGTCCCGCCCCGTCCGAGTCCCCGCGTCCAGGCCCATGCACAATCCGGTCGTCGCCTTTCGGGAGCTGCACAGTTCCGGCTGTTTCGTCATCCCCAATCCATGGGACGTGGGCAGCGCCCGGCTGCTCGCGCAGCTCGGCTTTCGCGCGCTCGCCACCACTAGCTCGGGCTTCGCCTGGACGCTGGGCCGCCGGGACAACCACGTGACCCTGGCCGAGTCGCTCGCGCACTTCCGCGCCCTGTCGTCGAGCGTGGGGATCCCCGTGAGCGCCGACTTCGAGGGAGGCTTCGCGGTGGCGCCGGAAGACGTCGAGGTGAACGTCGCCCTCGCGGCGCGCACCGGGATCGCCGGCCTCTCCATCGAGGACTCGACGGGCGATGCCGCGGCGCCCCTGTTCGAGCTGCCGCTGGCGGTGGACAGGATCCGCGCGGCGCGCCGCGCGATCGACGCGAGCGGCACCGGTGTGCTGCTCACCGCGCGCTCGGAGGGGTTCATCGCCGGCCGTCCCGACATGGCCGAGACGATTCGGCGGCTGCGGCTCTTCACCGAGGCTGGAGCCGACTGCGTCTTCGCGCCCGGGCTTCGTACGCTCGACGACGTGCGGACGCTCGTCTCCGCGGTGGCGCCCGCGCCGGTGAACGTGCTGAACGGTAGCGGGTTCGGCACGGTGTCGGAGCTCGCCGGCGCGGGGGTGCGGCGCATCAGCGTCGGTGGAGCGCTCGCGCGTGCCGCATGGACGGGCTTCCTCTCGGCGGCGCACGAGATCGCCAGCGAGGGAAGCTTCGGCGCGCTGGCGCGGGTGGTGAGCCACGCGGCGATGGACCAGCACTTCGACGATCATGCCGCCGGCGGCCCGGACGCGCGTGATTCGTAGGGTGCGCGCCACGATCGCCCGGTTGTCCGCACTGCTCGCGCGCTTCGCCGTGCGGAGGGCGCCCGACCGCGATCCCTGGGAGCGCTTCGAGTATGACGTCCCTCTCTCGGCGTTCGGCAGCGGCAGCCTTCACGACTTCGCCTGGTACTTCGAGGGGGAGTGCGTCGTCGGCGCCTCCTCGCTGGAGGAGATTCAGGACTGGCTGCTCGGCTGCGAGTACACGCGCGATCCCGCGCTGTTCAACGAGGAGGATTACTGGCAGCATCCGCGCACCTTCGAGCAGATCCGGCGCGGCGACTGCGAGGACCACGCGCTCTGGGCATGGCGCCGGCTCGTGGAGCTCGGCTTCGAGGCCGACCTGGTGTCAGGTTCGTTGATGCTCGAGAGTGGCGAGGTGGACGACCGCGGCGGCCACGTCTGGGTGCTCGTTCGCCGGGATGGCGAGCCGTTCGTCATGGAGACGGTCGCCAAGTCGCGCGAGCAGATCCTGCTGCCGCTCGCCGAGGTCCGCGACCGCTACCGCCCCGAGTTCGGGGTGGATCGGGAGCGCCGGCGCTACGCCTTCAACGGCGCGCTGGCGTCGCTGCGGGAGCGCGAGCGGGGAGGGAGGCGATGACCGGGACGCTCGACGCCGACGAGTATCGCATCTCGAGCGATCCGGAGGCGGTGGATCTGGATGCCGTCCACGCCTTCCTCATCGGGGCGTACTGGTCGGTGGGGATCCCGCGCGAGCTCGTCGCGCGGGCGATCGCCGGCTCCATCCCCTTCAGCCTGTTCGCCGGGGAGAGGCAGATCGGCTTCGCGCGCGCGATCACCGACCGCGCGACGTACGGCTACCTCGCCGACGTCTACGTGCTGGAGGAGTTCCGGGGACGCGGGCTGGGGCGCCGGCTGATCGCGGCGGTGATGGCGCACCCCGACCTGCAGGGTCTTCGCCGCCTGGCGCTCGTGACGCGCGATGCGCACTCGCTCTACGCGCCCTTCGGCTTCTCGCCGCTCGCCACCCCCGATCGCCACATGGAGATCGTGCGGCCGGGGCTGTACCAGCGCGCCTCGAGCACCTAGCATCCGACATGTCCCCGATCCGCATGGGCATCACCCGCTACGCCTCCGTCGCCGGCGCCATGGTGAGATGGCGTGTCGCCTTCCTCGTGTTCGTCGCGCTCACGATGTCGTGTGCCGGCGCGCGGGAGCCCATGGCGCCCACGGGGCCCGAGGACTCGCCCGACTATGCAGTCTACGACGCGGTGCTCGACGGCCTCTTTCCTCCAACCGCCTCGAATGCCGTCCCGCCGCGCTTCGTGATCATCGATTCGACTGCGACGTGGGGTGCGGAGATAGTCGGGAGCGAGTACGTCGCGAAGCAATTCGGGACGCTGCTGGCGCCCCACCTGCTCGCCGCCCGCGAGGACTTCGTGCGGCGCTCAGGCATCGCCGTCCCGCTGCACGCGGAGTCGTTTCGCGCGCGCGGCCGGATCGAGGTGGTGTCGCGCGCCGATCTCGCTGCGATCACGAGCCGCGACACGACTCTGCATGAGCCATACTGGGGACCGTTCTACGCTCGCTTTCCCGGGGTGCGTGGAATCATCAGCTTTTCCCAGCCCGGCTACGATTCGACACGCACGCACGCCCTGCTTTTCTACTCTCACGGCTGCGGCATGCTCTGCGCCGATCAGGGCTACGTCCTGATCGAGCGACGCGCTGAAGGGTGGGTGGTGATGCGGCGAGTCGTCACGCTGGTGTCGTGACCGGTCATCGCTGATGCCCGTCGTCTACTTCACCCCCGCGCTGCTCGGCGCCGCCGAGTCGTGGCGGCTGCTGCGGTGGTGCGCCGGGCATGGCGGGACGGAGCTCAGTGTGCGCGTGATGTGCGCGACCGACGAGCCGGCGCACATCGCCGACCGGTTCGAGGACGAGCTTTCCGGGGCGTTTCTCACCGAAGCGGCGCGACGGATCGTCGCGCCGGGCGGGTGCCGCGACGCGGCGGTGCGCCTCTGGCGGCTCGACGACGGCTCGCTGGAGCTGCTGCGCGGCTTCATGCCGCGCGGGCTGTTCACGCATCGCGTGGATCCCGCCGGATGGCTCGAGGACCCGATCGTCTATCGCGGGAACGAGGTGATGCTCGCCCTCGTGACCGCGGAGCAGGAGGGGCTGCTCCGCGTGGAGGCGGACGAGCTGCGCGAGCTCGAGCGGCTCGGGTTCGGCTTCAGCGCCGCGGGCGCCGCCATCGCCTGGTAGCGGCGCGCGGAAGGACGCTACTGTCCCTTCGCGTACGTTCCCATGAGCTGTGCGCGCGCGACGACGTGTCCCTCCATCGCGCGCTCGACGCCGGTCTTGGTGGCGTTGCCGAGGTCGCCGAGCATGCCGTCGAGCGCGTAGAGCTTGAAGTAGTAGCGGTGCCGGCCGATCGGGGGGCAGGGACCGCCGTAGCCTGTGCGCTTCCAGTCGTTGACCCCTTCGCGCGTCGTGGCGGGGAGCGCGGCGGATGCACCCTCCGGAAGCGCCTCGACGCCGGCGGGGATGTCGTACAGCACCCAGTGGACGTAAGTCATCTTCGGCGCACGGGGGTCGGGCGCGTCCGGATCGTCGACGATGAGCGCGTAGCTGGCGGCGCTGGCCGGTGCACCGCTCCAGGCGAGCGGGGGGGAGACGTCGGTGCCCTCGCAGGTATGCGTCTTCGGAATCGGCGCGCCGTCGGCGAAGGCCGCGGAGGTGATCGTCATGGTCATGGCGAGGTCTCGTGGGGTCGAGGTATCGGGCGACCTGTCGCCTTTGCCGCCGCATGAGGCGATCGCGGTGGCGCAGCCGAGCAAGAAGCCGAGCGAGGTGCGGAGGCGCATCGGTCGGTGCTGGTGGACAAGCGGAGGACTGCCGCCCGACGTCGGTGCAATGCGCGTTCCGCTCCCGCCGTGCAGCCGTCCAGGCCCACCCGCTGAGCCGAATCGTCGTTCCTCTGCGCGTTCCCTGTCGGCCACGATTCTGGTGCGCCAATCGGGATACCCGCACAGGAGGAGAAATGAGACTCGCTTTCAGCGCCGCGGCATTCGTAATGATGACGTGCAGCGGCATCGCTCGCGCCCAGGAGGCGGCAGCCGACACCACGACGCCGTCGAGTGGAGGCGGATGGAGCCGGGGCGTGTCCGTCGGAATGCCCGGCCTTGGTGGCGAGCTGCGCCCGGAGATGCTCACTGTCGGTTTCAACCTGACGCAGCTCCGCCCCGGCCGAATCGGTCTCGACGTGGCGCTGGGCACGATGCCGCGGACGCTCGCCTACGGGTTCGCGGCAGCGGGGGTACGCGTCGGCGGGGCGCTGCCAGTCCTCGTGGTCCCGGGCGTCGTGCTCGTTCCTTCGGCGGGGGTGAGCCTGATGGGCGCCGCCGGCGAGGGGGGGATGGCGGGGACGTACGGCGTCCAGACCGGTCTGGCGGCCCTGATCCCCACGAGCGGCCCGCTCGCGCTGCGGGCGAGTGCCACATGGCATCTCTTCCCCGGAGCGAGGGAAGGAGTCTGGCTTGCGGAGGTGGGACTCGCCAGCGTTCCGGTGGCGCTCCGGCGGCGGCCTTGACGCTCGGCTGCGATGGAGTCCTTGGCGAACGGCGCGCCGGCCCGGTCCCGAGAGCGCTGGCCGCGTGTTTGCTGAAGCAGAGGTGCCGTCCCGCACTCAGCTCGGGAGCAACTATGCAGCGGGAGATCGAACGCAACGGTGAGGGATGAGCGCGCGCGCAATTCTCGTCGCCGCCGTGGTGCTCCTGGCCGCCGCCCCACGGCGCGCGCCGGGTCAGGCGGTCCCGTTGCGACCCGGCGCGCGCGCCGGCGCCTGCCTGGCGCAGGAACCGGATACCGTGCGAATGAGCGGAATCGTGTCGCGCCGCACCTATCCCGGTGCGCCGCGGTACAGGAGCGTCCGTCGCGGCGACGCGCGCGACGTGGGCTACTACCTCGACATCGGGCCGGCTGTCTGCGCGCGCGCGGGCGACGGAACGCACCCGGCACGCACCGGGGTGAGGCGCGTGCGGCTCGTGCTCGACTCGGCGGGGATCGCGGTGCTGCGTCCCGTCGTCGGCCAGCACGTCGTCCTGCGCGGGACGCTCTCCTCGGCGGTGCCGCGCCACGAGCACGCGCCGCTGCTGCTGCGCGTGCTCACGCCGGTGCAGATCGACAGGTAGCGGGAGAGCGCCGGCACGAGAGCGGGGCAGTGTTTCCGGAAGCGAGCGCTGTTGGGGCGCCGCCGAGCGGAGCCGGTGAGCCGCCGAGGGGTATCAGTGCGCCGCCCAGCGGGGTCGGCGCGCCGTGGAGCTCTGTCGGGGGTCCATCGAGCGCTGATCGAGTGCCGCCGAGGGGTATCAGTGCGCCGCCCAGCGGAGATGGGGCGCCGCCGAGCGGAATCAGTGCACCGCCGGGCGCTGATTGCGCGCGTCCGAATGGAGGCGATGCTCCGCCGAGGGGTGCCTGGCGCGACTGCGTGACGACCGATGCAACGCCCGCGAACGAAGCCGGCGCGCCGCCGAGCGAATGTTGCGCGACGTCCAGCGGACGTGAACGTCCGCCGAACGAAGTCGAACGTCCGCCGAACGAAGTCGAACGTCCGCCGAGCGGAGTCGAACGCCGCCGAGCGGAGTCGAAAGTCGGCCGAGCGCGATGCGACACGCTGCCGAAGCGAGGCTGTACGCCGCGGAGCGAGAGCCGGATCGATGGGGGATCACGCCGCCCCGCGAGACGGAGTCCACACGATTCGCCTCGGACATCGCCCGCCGTCTCGAGGATGTCATCGGCGACGCATCCGAACGGACCGCATCGCCCGCGGACTCGATCTCGCCGGTGCCGGAGGCCAGACGCATCACTGGCGATCCGGGTCGG
>JBBQJC010000081.1:0-15404 GCA_038325515.1 Gemmatimonadales bacterium
GGGTGCGAGCCTGCCGCGCATCGACGCCGGCGGGCGCGTGCGAGAGCCCTCGCGTCCCGCCGCCGCCGCCGCCCTGCTCTCCCCCCCCTCACCGCCCAGCACACGGCGCCCATGATCGTACAAGTCGTCGGCAAGCTCCTCACGAAGGAGCTCGACCGCGTGGAGATCCTCACCGAAGGGGGCGTCGCGTACGAGCTCGCGGTGCCGCTGAGCGCGTACGAGGCGCTGCCCAAGCCGGGCGAGCGCTGCGCGCTGCACACCTATCTCGTCGTGAAGGAGGACGGCTGGCAGCTGTTCGGCTTCACCTCGCCGTACGAGCGGCGCGTCTTCCAGAAGGTGCTGCTCGCGAAGGGAGTCGGGCCCGCGCTGGCGCTCGGGCTCCTGTCGTCGCTCACCGCGGACCGGCTCGTGCGCGCGATCCGCGAGAAGGACATCGCCACGCTGCAGAGCGTGCCGCGGGTTGGGCGCAAGAAAGCGGAGCAGCTCATCCTCGATCTCGCCGACAAGCTCGACCAGCTCCAGGGCGGCGGCGGCGAGGGTGGCGTGGGCCGCTCGGCGGCGCCGGGCACCGACGACGCCATCCGCGCGCTGGTGTCGCTCGGCTACTCGACCGCGGACGCGGAGAAGGCCGTGCGAAGCGCGCTCGACGGAGGTGCGAAGCCGATGTCGGCTCCGGAGCTGATCCGGGCCGCGCTCGCGAAGATCGGCGGGCGCTAGGGCTGGACGCCCTTCGCGCCAGCCGACAGCTTCAACCCGCATCCCTCCCTTCCAAGGACTCATGCTACCTGCCCGCCGCACCGGCACGTTCACCGAATCGGTGATCCGCGAGATGACGCGCATCGCGAACCAGCACGAGGCGGTGAACCTCGCGCAGGGGTTCCCGGATTTCCCGATGCCCGAGCCGATGAAGGAAGCGGCCTGCGCGGCGATCCACGGCGACCTCAATCAGTACGCGGTCACCTGGGGGAGCTCGGCACTCCGCATCGCGATCGCCGAGAAGTACAGGCGATGGTACGGCATGGAGGTCGACCATGACCGGGAGGTCACGGTGACCTGCGGCGCGACGGAGGCAATGGCTGCCGTGTTCCTCGCGCTGTTCGATCCGGGCGACGAGGTGATCGTCCTCGAGCCCTTCTACGAGAACTACGGTCCCGACGCGATCCTCGCCGGCGCCATCCCCACCTTCGTCCCTCTCGAGCGGCCCCACTGGACCCTCGACCCCGACCGCCTCGCGAAGGCGTTCACCAAGCGGACGAAAGCCATCATCCTCAACACCCCGCACAATCCCACCGGCCGCGTCCTCACGCGCGCCGAGATGACGATGATCGCCGAGCTGTGCATCAAGCACGACGTCTGGGTGATCACCGACGAGATCTACGAGCACATCCGCTACGCCGGCGAACATCACGTGATGGCGACCTGGCCGGGGATGCGCGAGCGGACGATCACCATCTCCGGGCTGTCGAAGACCTTCTCGTGCACCGGCTGGCGCCTGGGCTACGTCGTGGCGCCCGCGGCGCAGACGGCGGCGATCCGCAAGGTGCACGACTTCCTCACCGTCGGCGCCCCCGCGCCCCTGCAGGCCGCCGGCGCGGTGGGCATGCACTTCGACGCCGACTACTACAACCACATGGCGCTGGACTACCGCGCGCGCCGCACGATCATGTGCGACGCCCTCACCGGCGCCGGCTTCACCTTCACGCAGCCGGAGGGCGCGTACTACGTGCTCGCCGACTTCTCCGGGCTGAGCGACATGGACGACACGACCTTCGCGAAGTGGATGTGCACCGAGGTCGGCATCGCGACGGTACCAGGCAGCAGCTTCTACTCCGATCGCGCGCTCGGCAGGAAGCTGGTGCGCTTCGCGTACTGCAAGAAGTACGAGACGCTGAAGCGGGCGGCGGAGCGGCTGTCTAGCCTGAAGGGAATGCTCTGACCTCACACTTCACACCTTCTGCCCTGGTAAGTGCTTCTCTGGTAGTTGAGAGGTGAGAGGTTTGAAGTTCGAGGTCAAGCGAAAGGGCACACCGGACTCGGTCCGGTGTGCCCTTTCGCTTGCTCACGGCTCAACGCTCGACCTCCAACTTCAAACCTCGAACCTCTCACGTCGTTCAAGGAATCGAGGGACTATCGAATCGAGACCAGACTGACCATCACCCCCGTCTCGCTCCCGCCGTCGCGCGTCCGCATGGACACACCGGCGCCGATCTCGTACGGTCCCAGGTGCAGCCCGAGCCCGCCCGCGGCCTGCCAACCCCCGGTGATCACCGCCGCGCCGGCGCGCAGCGGCAGGAAGCTCAGCCCGCGATACTCCGCGCCCACGCCGGCGTGCATCGCCGGCCCCACGTCGATGCCATCGCCCATGCGCTGGCGCGCGTCGGCGCTCACCGTGAGATTGTCCATGCGGTACGCGACGCCCGCGCCCACCACGGGCCTCAACTTGTCGGCAGCGATCGCCTGACGCAGCGAGGCCGGCGCCGCGGCGTACGGCAGCTCGTCGAAGCTGTTCGTGACGACGTTGCCGTCGAAGGTCGCGCTGCCGGCGCGCGTGCGCAGCGACGTGGTATCCCACGCGAAGCTGTTGAAGACGTTCTGCGCGGTGGCGCCGAGGGAGAGCCCGCCCGCGTGCCAGGCCAGTCCCACATCCACACCCACCCCGCTGCCCGCACTCCCCACCTCGGGCGAATAGATGATCGGGAACCCGATCTTCACGTTGGTCGAGGTGATCGACGAGCCATCGTCGGCGGCGCGCATCATCCCCGCGCCCCGCAGGTACTTCCCGGTGACGCCGAGCGAGAAGCTCTCGTCGGACCGGCCGGTGAATCCGAGCGGCAGCGGGATCGCCACGCTCATCGCCCCGGTGGAGATCACTCCGCCGTTCGCGTTGGACCCGTTGAAATGGAGATCCCGCGCCGAACCGGCGCGTCCCGCGTTGCCGAACAGGATCGCCTCGGCGGCGTCCTGGTTCAGCTTCGCCTCGCCGAACACGGTCGCGCCGAGCTGGAAGGCCACCGGTCCCGTGCTGATCGCCACGACCGAGACATCGGCATCCCCGCGCCCGCGTTGCGTGCCGGCGCCGATGCGCTGCAACCACGCTTCCTTCGTGGCGTCCGGAATCGGAACGGTCCCCCTGCTCACCGCGCTGATGTCGGCGAGCGAGACGGGATCGAGCCCGGACAGCCCGCTCACGGAGAGGAGGCTGAGCGAGAAGCGCGGAGCGTCGGACATGCCGAGCAGCGCCGGGTTCCACGCCACGGCGTCGTACCCGCGCGCGAGCGCCGTGTAGTTGCCCGCCATGCCGAACGCCGCGGCGCTGGCGTTGGGCTGCTGCGCCGAGAGCGACTGCGCGCCGAGGGCAATCGCGGTCCAGGCCGCGATGAGAATTCGTCTGGTCGTCATGATCAGCCCCCGATCCGAAGGTTGAGGTCGAGGTGGCTGGTCACCGAAACTGCGGACCGGGGAGTGATCGTCACCGACGCCGTGGTGCCGTTGACCGGACCGCTGAAGCCGAGGGTGACGTAGTGTCCGAGCAGGGCGCGCAGCTCGGCATTCGTGAACTCGATGCGAGGCGCGCTCGTCCCCACCGTGAGCGCGAGCGACTTCGTCACCGGCGCGCCGCCCACTGGCGTGAGCGTGACGGCGAGCGCACCGCTCACGGCGAACGGGTTGGTGACGCCGAGCAGCAGCGCCCCGCTCCGTACGCGATCGGTGATGGCGCTGTCCACGCCGGTGAGGTCGATGGTCGTCGTGGACGACATCTGCCGGTTCCTGACCACCACCGCCGCGCTGGCGACGCGCAGCCCCACAGGTGTCGCCGTCGCGCTGATGGCGCGCGAGCTGTTGATCTGTACCGGGTCGCCCAGCGGCGAGTCCATCGTGAGGCTCACCGTCACCGGCGAGCTGCCGGTGATCGTCCCGCTCAGGAGGATGATCCGCAGCAGCGTGCCACCCGCGGGCAGCGCGACGGCGGTGCCCGACACCGAGTCGCTTCCGATGACCTGGCCGCCATTGCTCACCACGATGCGCACGAAGCCACGCGCGGTGGCGCTCGGCCGGAGGGGATCGAAGTTGAAGCCGTTGACGACGCTCACCTGCAGCGTGCCGCTCGAGAGCGTCGCGCTGGCGATGTCGCTGGCGAATGACGTGCTGGCGCTGGCCGACGCGGTGAAGGCGGGCTTGGGGATCACCAGCCCATTGGCCGCCACACAGGCGGCGCAGTCCTGCCCGAGCGAGCGGGACACCGACGCACCTGGCGCGCTCACGTCGAAGGCGCTGCTGTCGGCGACGATGCTCACGCCGCTCGGCAGGAGGTTCGACACCGCGATTGTGGTGGACTTTGACGGCACGATCCAGCGCGAATCGACGATCGGCGCGGAGGTGGGGATGTCGCAGGCGCCGAGGAGGGCGAGCGCGGCGAAGGACGCCGCGCGCAGGCGCGGGCCGTTTGCGGAGGGGAGTCTCATGTTGGCTGCTGAAGGGACGGAGCCCGGTGCCCTGATGGGGCGGGAGACAGGCGCTGTGATGGAGTATCGGCGGGAGGCGGCCGAAACTCGACGGTTCGCCATGGACGAGGGTGAGCGACGTCCTTCTGTGGCGGTCGTCGGGATTAGGCGATGATGCGTCGGCCCGGGAGGTCCTCCCTGAGCGGAATGAGGCCACTCATTGAGAAGGTGCTCAGCGTCTCCAGGTCATCGCCACTCATGCCCGCGCGGGCCTGCTGAAAGCCGGCCGATCGAGGCGGGCCGGACTGGACGGAGGCTCGCGCACCGGGACAGATTGAGCCTCCCGGACTCACCGCAACAGGATTCATGGCCAAGAAGCCCAAGCAGCCCGCCGCCTCCGCCCCCGCCCCTCGCGCGAAGAAGCATGGCGCCAGGGGGATCGTCGACACCGTTCGCGCCGACAGCTACGAGCATCCGGAGGCGAAGAACGTCATGCGACCCGAGGCCGGGCAGCAGGCGACCTTCAAGAAGCGACGCGCGCCCAAGACGTACGCCTACGACTCCTCGCTCGATCCGGCGTTGAGCTGGGACGGCCAGAACGCGGCACGCGAGCGGGGCGAGGCGTTGATCCGCGCGATCCAGGAGGCGAAGACGCTAGGCGAGGCGCGCGCCGCCGCCGACCAGCTCGCCGCCCTGAGCCAGCCCTTTCTCAACTGGAGCGGCAAGGCGGAGCGCCTCTCGTTCGACGTGCCCACGCTCCCCCTCTTCGTGCACGAGAAGCTGTCGACGGAGGCGATCATCGACACCCTCCGCCATCACCGGAGGGACGAGCAGGAAGGGGTGATGAGCCTGGACCTGTTCGGCGACGAGCAGAAGAGCATCCGCGACCGCCATGTGGGCGCGTACGAGCACCAGGGCGCCTGGGTGAACCGCATGGTGCTGGGCGACTCCCTCGTGGTGATGAGCTCACTGCTGGAGTACGAGGGGATGGGCGGGCAGGTGCAGATGATCTACATCGACCCGCCGTACGGGGTGAAGTTCGGCTCGAACTTCCAGCCCTTCGTGCGCAAGCGCGATGTGAAGCACAACGACGACGGCGACATGACGCGCGAGCCGGAGATGGTGCAGGCGTACCGGGATACGTGGGAACTGGGGCTGCACTCGTATCTGACGTATCTGCGGGACCGACTGCTGGTGGCGCGGGAGCTTCTCACTGAATCTGGTAGCGTTTTTGTGCAGATCTCGGATGAGAATCTGCACCACGTGCGGGAAATCGTGGAGGAAGTCTTTGGAGCGTCCAACTTTGTTTCGGTCATCTCCTTTCTAAAGACTAGCGCGTTGAATAGTCCCGACGCGAAGCTCACGCGTATCGCGACCAACAACGATTATCTGGTGTGGTACGCGAAAGACTTGACTCGGATGAAATTTCGCCAGGTATATCGCACAAAGGGGGATCTCTCTGCGGGTGTCGGGAGCTTTGACTGGATTGATCTACCCGACGGGACTCGGCGGCCACTGTCAAAGCAGGAGCGTTTGGGCGAAGTCTCTCTCCCTGACGGTAGACTGTTTGCACGCGCTGATCCAACTTCACAAAAGCCTACCACGGTTTTTGACTTCCGCTTCGAAGACAAGACATACAATCCGCTTCCTCGTGGTTGGCGTACAACCCAGGAGGGAATGGCGCGACTTCTTGAGACAAAGCGCCTTTTCACCGCGAAAAATTCGCTACGCTACGTTCAGTATTTGGATGACTTTGCGGTGACACCGTACGGCGCCTTCTGGGAGGACACAGGAACAGGAAGCTTTACGGACGACAAGCTCTACGTCGTGCAGACTGGATCGAAGATTGTACAACGTTGTATTGCGATGACCACCGACCCCGGCGACCTCGTCCTCGACCCCACCTGCGGCTCCGGCACCACCGCCTACGTAGCCGAGCAATGGGGCCGCCGCTGGATCACGATCGACACCTCGCGCGTCCCGCTCGCCCTCGCGCGCCAGCGCCTCCTCACCGCCACCTACCCCTGGTACGACCTCAACGACGACCGCCGTGGCCCCGCGGGCGGCTTCGTCTATAAGCGCAAGCAGAACAAGAAGGGCGAGGAGGTCGGCGGGATCGTCCCGCACGTCACCCTCAAGTCCGTCGCCAACGACGAGCCCCCCACCGAGGAGGTGCTCGTCGATCGCCCCGAGATCCGCAAGAACGTCGTCCGCGTCTCGGGCCCCTTCTGGGTCGAGGCCACGATCCCCACACCGGTCGATGTGGACGAGGACGGCACCAGCGAATCGCCGGCCGCCGCCGAGGAGTACGCGACATTCGCCGCGCGGATGGTGGAGGTGCTGCGCCGCAGCCCCGTGCTCCGGCTGGATGGCGGCCGCCAGGTGCAGCTCTTCAACGTCCGCCCTCCGGCGCGATCGCTCTCGCTCAGCGCCGAGGCGATGGTCGAGGCCAGCGCCGCCGGCCGGCGGCCCTCGCTCGCCGATGTCGTCGACGAAGCCGAGGCCAGGCGTGGCGACCGGCTGGACTTCACGAGAAAGCCGGTGGCCTTCGTCTTCGGCCCGGAGAACGGCGCGGTCTCCGAGAAGCTCGTCCACTCGGCGGCGCGCGAGTCGCACCTCAAGGGGTACTCGCACCTCTACGTGATCGGCTTCGCCATTCAGCCGTCGGCACGCGAGCTCGTCGAGAGCTGCGAGACGCTCGCCGACATCCCGGCGACGTACGTGCAGGCGACCCCGGACCTCATGATGGGCGACCTGCTCAAGACCACGCGAGCCAGCCAGCTCTTCTCGGTCTGCGGCCTGCCCGACGTCGCCATCCGCCACACCGCCGATGGCCGCTATCAAGTGGAGCTGCTGGGCTACGACGTCTTCGATCCGGTGACGATGGACATCGAGCACCACACGGGAAGCGACGTCCCCTGCTGGCTGCTCGACGTGAACTACAACGACCAGGTCTTCCATGTGGCGCAGGCGTTCTTTCCCCGGACGGGCGCGTGGGACAACCTCAAGAAGGCGTTCCGCGCCGACTACGACGCCGGCGTGTGGGACCATCTTTCGGGCGCGGTGAGCGCCCCATTCGAGGCGGCATCGGACGCCCGCGTCGCCGTGAAGGTGATCGACGACCGCGGCAACGAGCTGCTCGTCGTCCGGCCGGTGAGCGAGGCGGATCATGGTTGACATGCCCCCCCTCGCGGAGATCACGCGGGTGATCGTGCAGCGATTCCACCCTCGGCGCATCGTGCTGTTCGGCAGCCGCGCGCGCGGCGACCATTCGCCCGACAGCGACCTCGATCTCTTCGTGGAGATGGAGAGCACGCAGCGGCCGGCGGAGCGCCGCATCGCCGTGAGCCGCGCCCTCACGCCCCGTACCTGGCCGCTCGACGTGATCGTCTATACACCGGCCGAAGTGGCGGAGGATCGCGGGCGGCCGGGCAGCATCCTCGCCGACATCGAGCGGGATGGGCGGGTGCTGTATGAGCGGTAACGCCTATGTGGACGCATGGCTTGCCAAGGGGCGCTCCGATCTCCTCAACATCGACAACAACGTCGCCGCCGCGATCACCCCCTGGGACACGGTGGCCTTCCATGCACAGCAGGCCGCGGAGAAGGTCCTGAAGGCCTTTCTCCTCCACCACGACCGTCCGTTCCCGCGGACGCACGACCTGTCGGCGCTCCTCCAGCTCTGCAGCGAGGTCGCGCCTGATCTGCTCAGCCTGGCGGAGCGGTGTCTCCGACTCTCGGCCTATGCGGTCGAGCACCGATATCCTGGTGCGCGGGGCGATGACATCGGTGAGACGGAGGGCCTCGCGCTCCGCGCCGACGCAGTCGCCATCTGGGATGCGGTCGTCGGACGAATCGACCCCGAGCGCACATGAGCTTCGAAGTCGGCCAGCCGATCCTCAACTCGCCCTTCGACGAGCCGCAGGAATACTGGTACATCCACCCCGGCGAGACTCCGGAGCGCCGCACCGGCCGACGGCCGGCGATGGTGTTCCAGCCTCGGGAGCAGCGCACCGAGTGGGATCTGTCCGACGGCACCCTCGCCCTGCTCGCCGGGTACGAGCGGGCGTACGAGCTCGTGGTGGTCAACCGCATCCGCGAGCGCGTCGGCGCGTGGAGGGCAGCGGGATACCCGGGGGTGACGCGCACCACCGACGAGCTGCTCCGCTGGTGGCGGCGCGACGGGCGGGCGCAGCACCTCTTCTTCGCCCAGCTCGAGGCCGCCGAGACGGTGATCTTCCTGACGGAAGCGCGCGCCGACTTCCGTCAGGGGATCGAGCTGCCGCGTGACGAGCCCGGCGCCAACAAGCTCGAGGAAGGATTCACCAGCTTCCTGCGCTACGCCTGCAAGATGGCCACCGGGGCGGGGAAGACGACGGTGATGGGGATGCTCGCCGCCTGGAGCATCCTCAACAAGGTCTCGGCACGCGCCGACGGCCGATTCTCCGACGCCGTGCTGGTGGTGTGTCCCAACGTCACCATCCGGGACCGGCTGCGCGAGCTCGATCCCGCCGCGGGCGAGGCGAGCCTGTATCGCACACGCGACCTGGTGCCGCCGCACTCCATGCCCCTGCTGTCGCGCGGGCGCGTACTCGTCACCAACTGGCACGTGTTCGAGCCGCAGGTGCTCGACGAGGGAGGCGTGACGGGCCGCGTGATGAAGCGCGGCGTGGCGCAGGACCGCGACGAGACGATCTTCATCGGCGACAAGACGACGACTGCGCATGGCAAGCGGTACATGACCCTGGCCGACTATACTCGCGAGGTGAACGCGCAACGGCTGTTCGTGAAGGGCACGTCGATGGACGAGGTGACCGGCGACCTGAAGGAGGCGCGCGTCTACTCGCGGCGCTGGGTGGAAAGTGATACGGCGCTGCTTCAGCGCATCCTTGGCCGGGAGATCGGCGGCAAGCAGAACATCCTCGTCTTCAACGACGAGGCGCATCACGCCTATCGCATCCGTCCGTCCGAAGACGATGGAGAAGAACCCGGCGACGTGACGGGCGAGGCCGAGGGAGATGACGAGCTGGTGAAGGAGGCAACGATCTGGGTGGACGGCCTCGATCGAGTGCACAAGCATCGCGGCATCAACCTCTGCGTCGATCTCTCCGCCACCCCGTATTTTCTCGCGCGCGTCGGCCGCGATACCGCGCGCCCCTTTCCGTGGACCGTCAGCGACTTCGGGCTGGTGGACGCGATCGAATCCGGTCTCGTGAAGATCCCGCAGCTCGCGGTTCGCGACACGAGCGGCGAGGAGCGGGCCGAGTACTTCAACATCTGGAAGTGGATCCTCGAGAAGAAGCTCACGTCGGCCGAGCGTGGGGGGCGGAAGCAGAACCCCAAGCCCGAAGCGATTCTCAAGTACGCCGCCCATCCCATCGCCATGCTGGCGGCGCAGTGGCGCGAGACGTTCAGGGAGTGGGCCGGACGAGAGGATGGGCGGCCTCCGGTGCTGATCCTCGTCTGCAAGGACACGAAGATTGCGAAGACGGTGTTCGAGTGGGTCGCCGAGGATCGCGGGCCGAGCGGCATCCTGCCGCTGGGGATCGACGAGCTCCGCAACCGCGCGGACCAGCGCGTCACCATCCGCGTCGATTCCAAGGTGGTTGCCGAGAGCGATCGAGGTGGCAAGACCGACGACGTGCGGTGGATGCGCTTCACCCTCGATACGGTCGGACGTCTCGATTGGCCGCGCGATTCGCAGGGACGCGCCATCTATCCGTCGGGGTTCGAGGAGCTGGCGGCGAAGCTCGAGCGCCCGCTCACTCCACCGGGACGCGACATCCGGTGCATCGTGAGCGTCGGAATGCTCACCGAGGGGTGGGACGCGAACACCGTCACCCACATCATCGGCATCCGGCCGTTCATGTCGCAGCTGCTCTGCGAGCAGGTGGTTGGGCGCGGGCTGCGACGGGCCAGCTACGACCTGAACGAGGACGGCAGGTTCGACGAGGAGGTCGCGCAGGTGTTCGGCGTGCCCTTCGAGGTGATCCCGTTCAAGGCCACGGGAGGCGGTTCGCTGCCAAAGCAGAAGCGCTTTCACGTTCACTCGCTCCCCGCCCGTGCGTCGCTGGCGATGATCTTTCCGCGGGTGGAAGGCTACACGCAGGCGGTGCGTAGTCGCGTGGCGGTGGAGTGGTCGCAGGTCGCGCCGATCGTGCTGGATCCGGCGAAGCTGCCCACCGTCGTGCAGACCTCGGGCCTCACGATGGACTCGCGCGGCCGGCCCGCCACGCACGGGTCCGGTTCGGCGCACGAGATCACGCTCGATCCCTATCGCGCCGACCAGCGCGTGCAGGCGCGTGTCTTCCAGCTGGCGAAGCACCTCACTCTCCAGTTCTCCGAGCAGAGGCAATCCACCGTACCGCGACACGTGCTCTTCCCGCAGCTCCTCGCCATCGCCCAGCGATTCGTGCGGGAGAAGGTCGTCGTTCCAGCCAACACCGACCTGCTGGATCTCTTCCTGCCCGCGTACTACACGCTCGCCGTCGAGCGGCTCATGGAAGCGATTCGCCCCGACGTGTCGGCGGGCGAAGCGCCGGAGGTGCCGCGCTACGAGTCATCGCGCGGGCCCGGTTCCACCGCCGACGTGGACTACTGGACCAGCAAGGACGTGCGCGACGTGGCGAAGAGCCATGTGAACTACGTCGTGGCGGACACGAAGGCGTGGGAGCAGCAGGCTGCGTTCTACATCGACCGTCATGCGAGGGTCGAGGCGTTCGTGAAGAATGCCGGGCTGGGATTCGCCATTCCGTACTTCCATGACGGTCAGACGCACGACTACGTCCCGGATTTCGTCGTGCGGTTCGTGGGGCGACCGGGATATCGGTTGATTCTCGAGGTAAAAGGGTTCGATCCGTTGGAGGAAGTGAAGGCGGCCGCGGCCCGCCGGTGGGTGAGTGCGGTGAATGCGGATGGAAAGCACGGCGAGTGGGAGTACCGTGTGGCCCGGAGCATGGCGGATGTGAGCTTCCTGCTGGACGAGGGGGCTACCGCGCCATCGTGACCGGAATGCAGCTGAATCGATCGCCTTCGCAAGAGCGCCTCCATGCCGGTCGCTGAGCGCGCGTTCCGTAGTCCCGCGAGTCACGCCGCAGAGACGGTGACTCGGGCCATGTTGGTCGATTTTCTCGAGCAGCATGAGTTCCGAGCGGTCACTGATAAGCGCCGTGCTTTTGGCCGCACGGAGTCTCAGACCGTCGTCGCGGAAAACAGATCCGGCGAGAAGCTGGTGATGCGCGTTCGGCTCTGCTGGCGGAGAGAACGGGGAAATCCGACGGATGACAAGCGTTCGGCTGCACAGCTGATGGCGCGGATCGACGCTGGTGATTGGGAACGCAGTATGTCGCGCAAGATCGAGCGCCAGCGATCGGAGGGAGCGACACATCTTCTTCTGGTCCAGCGCATTGGCGATGCGATCTCGGATGCCGCGCTCATTCCCCTCGATGAGGTTCTGCCCGCGTGGTGTGCGCAACGCGATGCCAGTAGCCAACTGATCGCGCGGGGAGCGCTGGGGCGTCGAAGGAAGAACCACGCCATGAATGGGGCAAGTCCGACGCTCTGGCTCCGTGACGATGATGCGCCCGAAGTCGCTGCCGCGCTGCGCGACCGCCCTCGCGTCGTCATATTGGGCGCCAACGGGAGCAAGAGGCGCGTCGAGCACGAGATCGACGACACGTTGGATGATCTGCCAGGGCTGGACCCTGCTCTTCTCGGCATCGATGGTGCGTCCTCCTACATCGTCCAGAGATCACACATTCGTCGCAACCCGAGAGTGCGTGCGGCGGTGCGTGACCGCGCGAACGGAATTTGCGAGCGCCCGGATTGTGGCGCATCTCGGAGTTTTGCTGCCTTCCTCGACGTCCACCACATCCTCGGCATCGCGACGAGCGACCGCATCGCGAACTGCGTCGCAATCTGTCCGAACTGTCATCGCGAGGCCCATTTCTCGGCCGAACGTGCCGCGCTGAACGAGCTTCTACTGCATGTCGCAGCGGGCCACTGATCGCGCGCACCGGCAACGGTTTCCCCGGTGCGCTACAAGCTCGTCTTTCGGCCTTCCTTCGGTTATCTTACATGACGTCCCACCCGTGGCCCCGCACTCCCCCCGCGCACTACTGTAGCCCATGTCCCGCGCCGAGATCACCACGCCGGAAATCCTGGCTGACGAGTCAGTCGTCGAGCTCTCCCTCCGCCCCCAGCGGCTGGAAGAGTTCATCGGCCAGCAGAAGGTCAAGGACAATCTCCAGCTCGCCATCGACGCCGCCCTCGCCCGCGCCGAGCCGCTCGATCACGCGATCTTCTACGGCCCCCCGGGGCTGGGCAAGACGACGCTGGCCGAGCTGATCGCCCGCGAGCTGCGCGTGAACATCCGCACGACGTCGGGGCCTGCACTCGAGAAGCCGGGCGATCTCGTCGGCACGCTGACGAACCTGCGCGAGGGAGACATCCTCTTCATCGACGAGATCCACCGCCTCCGTCCCGTGATCGAGGAGTTCCTCTATCCGGCGATGGAGGACTACAGGATCGACATCCGCCTCAGCGAGGGCCCCAAGGCGCAGACGATCACCATGCCGATCGAGCGCTTCACCCTCATCGGGGCGACGACGCGGTTCGGCATGCTCACCGCCCCGATGCGCGCGCGCTTCGGCATCGAGCAGCGGCTCAACTATTATTCACCGGAGGATCTCGAGCTGATCGTGCACCGCACCGCCGACGTCCTGAAGGTGGAGATCGACGTGCAGGGAGCGCGCGAGATCGCCAAGCGCTCGCGCGGCACGCCCCGCGTGGCGAACCGGCTGCTGCGCCGGGTGCGCGACTACGCCCAGGTGCGCGCCGACGGGATCATCACCGAGGAAGTCGCCCGCGCCGCCCTCGCGATGCTCGACGTCGACCAGTTCGGCCTGGACGACATGGATGCGCGCATCCTCAAGGCAATCATCGAGAAATTCGACGGGGGTCCGGTAGGAGTGAGCACCATCAGCGCCGCGATCGGCGAGGACGCGAGCACCCTCGAGGAGGTGTACGAGCCCTTCCTCGTGCAGCAGGGCTTCCTGCAGCGCACGCCGCGCGGCCGAGTGGCGACGCCCATGGCGTACCGGCACTTCGGCTACACCCCGCCCGTCGTCGTCGAGCAGCCCGGCCTCTTCTGACCGGCGTGCGCCAGCAACCACCGCTCGTCGTCAAGGGAGTCGCCAAGCGGTTCGGCCACACGCTGGCGCTGCGCGACGTCGGCTTCACCGCACGGTCCGGCGAGATCCTCGGGATCATCGGGCCAAACGGCTCGGGGAAGAGCACCCTGCTCGCCTGCGTCGCCGGTCTCGTGATCGCCGACGCGGGCGAGGTGATGTTCGGCACCCGGCAGCTCGATTCGGCCGCCCAGCGCGCCGACGTCTTCCTCCTCCCCGACGGGATCTCCCCCTGGCGCGACCACCGCGTGGGCGCGGTGCTCGAGCTGTGGGCGGCGCTGCACGATCGCCCCGCCGACCTGCTCGCCGAGCGGGTGCAGGCGGTCTCGCTCGGCGCGCTGCTCCAGCGGGCCGTGCGCGAGCTCTCCAAGGGGGAGCGCAAGCGACTGCTGCTCGTGCTCGCACTGCTCTCGACGCAGCCCGTTCTCCTGCTCGACGAACCGTTCGACGGGCTCGACCTGCGCCAGCTTCGCGACGCCACCCTGATGCTCCGCGAGGAGGCGGCGCGCGGCCGCGCGATCGTGCTCTCGCTGCACCAGCTCGCGCACGCGCCGCTCGTCTGCGACAGGCTCGCGCTGCTGCACGACGGCAGTCTCGTCGCGAAGGGGACGCTCGACGAGCTGCGCGCCCGCGCGCAGATCCCGCGCGGCACCGTGGAGGAGATCTTTCTTGCGCTCACCTAGCACCTTCGTGCTGCTCCTCGGCAAGGAGCTCGGCGAGCTGCGAGCGTCGCGCGCCTGGTGGCTGCTGCTCGCCGCGATGGGACCCCTCACCGGCCACGCCTTCGCCACGGCGGCGCGCGCCTACTCCGAGGCCAGCGGCAGCGCGGGCGGACCGGCGGCGCTCTCGCAGGGGCTCAGTCCCCTTGACGGATTCATCGTGCCGGTGTTCGGCGCATACGCCCTCGCCGCGACGCTCCTGCTTCCGTTCGTCGCCATCCGCATGCTCTCCGCGGAGAAGGAGGATGGCGGGCTGCTGCTGATGCTGCAGACCCGCGTGCGCTCGCACACGATGCTCGGCGCGAAGCTCTGGGTGCTGCTCGGCGGCTGGGCGGTGACGCTCGTCCCCGGACTCGTCGCGCTGGCGCTCTGGCGCGCGGCGGGCGGGCATCTCGCCCCCACGGAGGTCGCGGTCGTGCTGCTGGGGCACCTGCTGCGCGCCGCGCTCACCTGCGCCATCGCCCTCGCCGCCGCCGCGCTCACCGAGAGCACGAGCACCGCCGCCATCGTCGCCCTGGCCGTCACCCTCGCCACCTGGGCGCTCGACTTCACCGCCGCTGTGCAGGGCGGCCTCGCGATGCGGCTCGCCGCCTTCACGCCGGAGGCCGCGCTCCGAACCTTCGAGCACGGCGAGCTGTCGGTGGCCGTCGTGCTGGTGACGCTGCTGGCGACCGCCGGCCTCGTCGGCGTCGCCAGCCTCTGGCTCCGCCCCTCGCGCTGGCCGGTACGCGCGGGACGCATGGCGCTCCTGCTCGGCGCCACCGTCCTGGCCCTGCTCGCCGCCGCGCGCGTCGACACCAGCTACGACCTGAGCGAGGACCGCCGCAACTCCTTTCCAAGAGCGGACGAGGCGGCGCTCCGTGCCCTCGCCCTCCGCGACCCGATGGAGGTGGAGGTGGAGGTCCACCTCGGATCCGAGGATCCGCGCCTGGCCGATCTCGACCGCTCGGTGCTTCGCAAGCTGCGACGCGTGCTGCCGCGCACCCGGGTGCGCTATGTGGCGGCCACCGGCACCGGCCTGTTCGACGCGCCCGATGCGCGCTACGGCGAGGTGT
>JBBQJC010000082.1:0-14980 GCA_038325515.1 Gemmatimonadales bacterium
CGAGGCGCACGCGCCCTGCCGTGCGCGCAGCAGTGCCTCGGGGAGCCGCTCGTCGTCGAGCACCGCGTCCATCTCTCCGTCGCTCAGCTTCCGCTCGACGGCGGCCAGCTCCGCGTCGGAGTCGCGCGCGATGAGGCGCGCCACGAGCTGCGCGTCGTCACGGGTGAGGTGATGCCTGGTATCCGCGAGAATCATGTCGTCCCCTCCGTGGAAGGATCGTACACCGCTCCTGTCTGGGAGTGTCGGCAGGTGCGAGCGGAATCCGGCGCCGGCTCACTTCAGTGCGGGCGGCTCGCCGAGTTGCCGACCGCCCGCGCCGTGCCGAGCAGCAGGCCCGCGACGCGTGCCAGCTTGTCGAACTCGATCGCCGAGACCTCATCGCTCGGCTTGTGGTAATCGTCGTGCAGCCCGGTGGTGAAGAAGACGATCGGGATCCCCATGCGCGCGTAGTTGAAATGGTCGCTGCGCTCGTAGAAGTGCTCGGGATGCGTTGCGGAGTCCCAGGAGCGGTCGATCGCGAAGGGGACCGGCTGCGCCAGGTTCACGCTGTCGACAATGGCGCCGAGCCGGCGGCTCTGGTGGTTGGGCGCCGCGAGCGGCCCGATCGTGTACAGCAGCGACGGCGCGTTGCGCCCGATCATGTCGGCGTTCAGCTGCGCCACGATCGAATCGATCGGCACCGTCGGATGCTCGACGAACCAGCGCGAGCCGAGCAGTCCCTTCTCCTCGCCGACGTGCCAGACGAAGAGGATGGAGCGCCTCGGCTTCACGGGCTGCTGCTGGAGCACGCGCGCGAGCGCGAGCAGCGTCACGCTGCCGCTGCCGTCATCGTCGGCGCCGTTGGCGATCGAATCCCCTGCCACCGGCGGCACGATGCCGATGTGGTCGTAGTGCGCGCCCAGCGCGACGTACGTCTGGCCGAGCGCGCGGTCGCTCCCGCGAACCATGCCCACCACGTTGTAGCCGGTCACTGGGGTGCGGATCTGCTCCAGATGCGCGGTGAGGCGCTGTCCGGTGGCGCGCGGCGCATCGGCGGCGGGCCAGCCGGCGGGGAGCAATGGCGAGCCGGGCGCCGCGATCCCCAGCAGGATCATCGGCAGCGGCCGTTCGTCGTCGGGAAGCTCCAGCGCGCCCGTGCGAATCGCGACCGCACGCTCGAGCTGCGGCGCGGACTGGTCGAACAGCGCGCGCGCCTTCCCGGTGAGGAGAACGATCACCGCCGCGGGCCGCTCCGGCAGGATGCGCGCGAGCCGGTCGCTGATCGCCGTCTCCGCCTCGAGCCGGTTGCGCATGGCCGAATCGGCGCCCGCGGGGGCGCCGTTGACGACGACCACGACCTTTCCCGTCATGCGCGCGCCGGCGAAGTCGTCGCGCTTCGGCGCGACCGACGTGATGCCGTACGACACGAACACGAGATCGCCCGACGCATTCAGCTTCGTGGGTGGGATGCCAGGGCCGAGGTTGACGAGCGGCACGACATCGCGTCCGACCAGGAGCGGCGTGCTCGACGTTCCCGACGCGTCCCGCAGCATCACCTGCGTCGCCGGCCCGAAACGCTCTCGCTGCAGCGGGATCCGCTGGAAGAACATGCTGTCTCCCGCCGGCTCGAGCCCGAGCCGCTGCAGCCGCTCCGCCAGGAAGCGCGCGGCGCGCAGCGCGTCGGCAGTCCCGGTCTCCCGTCCGCGCATCGAGTCGCTCGCCAGGACGGTGAGGTCCGCGCGCAGCTCGTCCGCCGTCACGTGGGCGCTCTCCGGCGCGGGGGTGGGCACCGCCACCCCGCTCCCCGCGCCGGCGCAGGCGGCGAGCAGGACGACCGGAGCGAGATGGGAGACACGCATGGACGGTTCCGGAATCGATGGATGGAATGGAGCGCCGTGCGGCGCGCGTGAGTGCCGATCACCCCCGGCGGGAGGCTACCGGGCCTCCGGCCCCATCGCAAGCGACACGCCCGCAGCCGGGGCTCGCGAACGGCGGACGGGCGATGGGGTATCTTTCGCACGGCGGCCGCAGCGGCGGAAGGGTGGCGACCAGGCCATCGCAGCGCCTAGCTTACGTCGCCGCCCATCGTCTCGCGTTCTCGAGGACCCGTGCTGTACTTCTGCATTCCCGCATACAACGAAGCTCCGACCATCGGCCTCCTCCTCTGGCGCCTGCGCAAGGTGTTCCAGGAGCAGCCGCGTGAGTACGAGGTGCTCGTGTTCGACGATGGCAGCACCGATGCCACCACGGAGACGCTCGAGCCCTATCACAAGGTGATGCCGCTCACGGTGCTCGGCGGGGGCCGCAGGGTCGGCTACGCCGCCGCGCTCGACGCGCTCTGCCGCGAGGCCTCCAGCCGGACCCGCTACCCGCGGCGCGACGCGATCGTCGTCCTGCAGGGCGACTTCACCGACCAGCCCGAGCACCTGCCCGAGCTGATCAAGCGGTTCGACGGCGGCGCCGACGTGGTGGTCGCCGAGCGCCCGGCCGACGTGCCGGCCGTGCCGCAGCCGGTGCGCGCGCTCCGCCGCGTCGCCCCATGGATGGTGCGCCCCTTCGTCTCCGTCGCCGGCGTGCGCGACCCTTTCGCGACGCTCCGGCTCTACCGGGTCTCCGTCATCCGCGACCTGATCAAGGAGCGCGGCGACGCCCCCCTCGTCGAAGGCGAGGGATGGGGCGCGAACATGGACCTCCTGCTCCGCACCGCGCCGCACGCCCGCCGCGTGGAGACCGTGGAGCTCGCGCCGCGCTACGACGTCCGCTCGCGCGAGAGCCGCGTGCGCCCGTGGAACGATGCGATGTCGCTCCTGCGCTTCGCGCGCGGCGCTCGCGGCCGGAGTGTCCGCGCCGTCCGCGCATGAGCCCTCGGCTGCACCGGCGGCGCTCGAGCGCCATCGTCCTCCTCGTCGCCCTCCTCGCCGCGCCGGCCCCTGCCCCTGCGCAGTCCCGCCTCGCGGTCCCCTACGGCGTCGGTGAGCGGCTGGAGTACGACGTGAGGCTCGGCGGCATCCCCGTGGGCTCCGGATCCATGGAGGTGCAGGACGTCCAGGAAGTGCGTGGCCGGACGACCTGGCACACGGTCTTCCAGGTGCGCGGCGGCAACTTCCTCTACCGCGTCAACGACGTCTACGAGAGCTGGATCGACGTCATGACCGGCAACTCGCTCCGCTTCCGCCAGGACCTGAGCGAAGGACGCCGCGACGTGGAGCGCCGGTTCGAGATCTATCCCGAACGCAGCGTCTTCGCGGAGAACGACCGGCCCGAGGAGCCGAGCGTGCGCCATCCCCTCGACGACGGCTCATTCCTCTACTTCCTGCGCACCATCCCCCTCGCCGTCGGCGAGACCTACCGCTTCGACCGCTACTTCCGCCCCGATCGCAACCCGGTGACGATCAAGGTGATCCGCAAGGACACCATCGACGTGCCCGCCGGACGGTTCCCGGCGATCGTCGTGCAGCCGGTCATCAACACGAAGGGAATCTTCTCCGAGAACGGACATGCCGAGGTCTGGCTTTCCGACGACGACAAACGCATCATGCTGCAGATGAAGTCGGGCCTCAAGTTCGGTTCCCTCAACCTGTATCTCAAATCGTACCGCCCCGCCCCCGCCCCCGCCCCCGCGACGACGGCGAGCGCGAAGCGCCGCTAGCGGCCGCCGCCAGAGATGCCGTGTACGCCGAGGCCGACCTCGGCCGCGTGCGCACCATCCCCGTGTCCGTCCGTCCAAACAAGGTGCGCGCGAGCGACTTCGCGCATCCCCCCGCCGGCGACCTCTCCTTCGCCGCCTTTCTCGACGCGCTCCCCGACGTGCTCGTCGCCCGCGATTTCCGCAACGTCGTGCGCGCCGTCGCCCACGCCGCCCGCGAGCGCCGCGGCGTCGTGATCATGCTCGGCGGCCACATCGTGAAGACGGGCCTCTCCCCCGTCCTCATCGAGCTGATGCGCCGCGGCATCGTGACGCACGTCGCCATGAACGGCTCCGCCGCGATCCACGACTACGAGGTCGCCCGCTTCGGAGCCACGAGTGAGGACGTCGCCGCCGGCCTCAAGGACGGCACCTTCGGCATGGCCGAGGAGACGGGGCGCGAGATGAACGAGGCGTTCATCCGAGGGATGCAGGCCGGCCAGGGAATGGGCGAGTCGCTCGGCGCGGCGCTCGACGCGGCGCCGGCGCTCGCCAACCCCGAGCTGTCACTGCTGCTCGGTGCGCGCCGCCTCGGCGTGCCCCTCACGGTGCACGCCGCGCTCGGTGCGGAGATCATCCACCAACCCCCCGCCGCGAGCGGCGCCGCCATCGGCGACACGAGCCACCGGGACTTCCGCCGGCTCGCCGGCTCCCTCCCCACCCTGCACGACGGCGGGGTCGTGCTGAACCTCGGCAGCGCGGTGATCATGCCCGAGGTCTTCCTCAAGGCGCTCACCATCGCCCGGAACCTTGGCGAGGGAAGGCCGCAGGGCTTCACGAGCGTAGACCTGGACATGCAGCGCCACTATCGCCCGCGCATGAACGTGGTGCAGCGGCCCACCCTGCAGAGCGGCAAGGGGTACGAGATCACCGGACACCATGAGATCATGGTGCCGATGCTGGTCTGGGCGGTCATCGCCGAGCTGGCGGGGTCGTGAGGGGTCCGCACAACGCACGAGAGGGCCGGAGACGACGGTGTCGTCCCCGGCCCTCCCCGTCCAGCGGCGGGCTCAGTACGAGCTCGAGCTGAACTTTTCCCTCAGCCGCCGTGCGGTGTCCGGGCTGAAGACCCGGATCACCAGATAGATCAGCGCTCCGACGATGGCCACCTTGATGGCCAGCGCGAGCAGGCCACCGAAGACGCCGAGCAGCAGGCCGAAGACGCCGAAGAACAGCTTGAGCAGGAACAGGCCGCCGACGGCGAACAGCCCGATCATGAAGATGGTGCGGAGCATCGATCGTTCCCCCGTTCGAGTCTGACTCACGTACGCTCCGCCGGCGGACGGAGTTTCACCGCGCACGCTGCAGTCCGCCGCATCGCGCGTGGAGATTGCGTCAATGCCCTGCCGCCCCGCAAGTCGCGTTTCTCCCGACGGACCGTCCGAATGACCCGCACCGCGGAGCTGATCGTGATCGGCGGCGGGATCGCCGGCCTCTCCGTCGCCCTCGCCGCGGCCGACCGCGGGATGCGGGTGATCGTCCTGGACCTCCCTCGTCCGGGCGCCGCCTCGCGTGCCGCCGCGGGCATGCTCGCCCCGTCGCTGGAGGGGCTCCCCCCGGGCGTGCTGCCGGCCGCTCTCGCCGCCCGCGACTACTACCCGGGCTGGCTCGCGATGCTGGAGGAGCGCGGTGGCCTCGCCGTCGCGCTGAACCGCGAGGGGATCCTCGAGCTCGCGGCGAGCGATCAGGAGCTGGAGACGATGCTGGCCCGCGCCACTTCCGCCGCGGAGCCGCTCGGTGCCGGTACGCTGGCCCGCCTGGAACCGGGGCTCTCGCCGGGTGCCGGCGCCCTGCTGCATCCGACCGATGGCGCCGTGGACAACGTCGCCCTGATGTCCGCGCTGGCCGCCGTCGTGCGCGACGCACGCCGCATTCGCCTCGTCCCCGCCGAGGTGGCGTCCGTCGAGCTTCGGGGAGACGGTGCCGCCGCGACGACGGGAGCGGGCGAGCGCTTCGCGGCGGACGCGATGGTGCTCGCGACGGGAGCGTGGGCTGGCGTTCTCCCAGGGCTCCCCCGCCCCCTGCCCGTGCAGCCGGTGGGAGGACAGCTCCTGATGCTGGCGGGCGCACCCCTGCGCCACGTGGTATACGGCGGCGGCGGCTACCTCGTGCCCCGAGGGGGGAACACCGTGATCGGCGCGACGACGGAGCCGCCGGGCTTCGCGGTGCGAGCGACGGCGGAAGGCCGCGAGTCGCTGCTGGAGGTCGTGCGGCGCGCAGCGCCGGCGATGGGCAGTTGCGCCGTGGTGGACCACTGGGCGGGGCTTCGTCCTTCCACCCCCGACGGGCTCCCCATCCTCGGTGCCGACCCCGAGCAGGGGGTGCTGCACTACGCCTGCGGCTTCGCCCGGAACGGGATCCTGCTGGCCCCCTGGGCGGCGGAGCTGATCGTGGCGGCGCTCGCCGGTACCGGCGATGGGACCGGGCTCGCGCCCTTTCGCGCCGGCCGATTCGGGGTCCAACCATAACCTGTCAAAGGATTTACGCAGGTTACACGCCCTTACTTGGCCGGCGGACACCCGCTACTTTCCCCTGCGTCATCAGCAGCGCCACGCCCTTCCCGCGGCTGTTCTCTGGCCGCTAACCGGGTGGACGCCGCCGGCCGGTCGCCGGCCGTCCAGCCATCCGCCAGCTCGAGCGCCAGACCGACCGACATGGGCGAAGCACTCTACCAGATCATGGGCCGCCACCGCGCCGATCCGCTCCCCGAGCGGAAGCCGTCGTGGCTGAAGGTGAAGGCGCCGGGCGGGTCGAACTACCTGCGGCTCACGCAGCTGATGCGCGACATGGACCTGAACACGGTCTGCGCCGAGGCGCACTGCCCCAACATCGGCGAGTGCTGGGAGCACGGCACCGCCACCTTCATGATCCTCGGCAACGTCTGCACGCGGAACTGCGCCTACTGCGCCGTCGCGCACGGCCGGCCGCCCAAGTACGACCCCACGGAGCCGGAGCGCGTGGCCGAGGCGGCGACGTTGATGAAGCTGCAGCACGTGGTCCTCACCTCGGTGGACCGCGACGACCTGCCCGACTTCGGGGCGTGGGCCTTTGCCGAGTGCATCCGCCAGATCAAGCTCGCGAACCCCGCCACCTCGGTGGAGGTGCTCGTCCCCGACTTCCAGGGGCGCGAGGATTCGATTCGCGCCGTGCTGGAGGCGGAGCCAGACATCTACAATCACAACACGGAGACGGTGCCGCGTCTCTACAAGAAGTGCCGTCCCGGCGGGCGCTACGAGCGCGTGATGAACATCTTCACGACCGCCAAGCGCCTCGCGCCGCACATCCCCACGAAGACGGGGATCATCCTCGGCATGGGCGAGACGAACGAGGAGGTCGTGGCGGTGATGCGTGATCTCCGCGCGGTCGACGTGGACATCCTCACCGTGGGCCAGTACCTGCGCCCCTCGGATGGCCACGTGAAGCTCGACCGCTACGTCACCCCCGAGGAGTTCCGTCACTTCTACGCGGTGGGAATGGAACTCGGCTTCCGCCACGTCGAGAGCGGCCCGCTCGTGCGCTCCAGCTACCCTGCCTGGGAGCAGGTCCAGGCGGCGGGGGTCTGAGGACAACTGAGGGGTTCGGGGTGAGGGGCTCGCGGTGAAGGGTGCGTGCGCTGCCGAGCCCCCCAACTCCTCACTCCGAACCCCTCACCGATTTTTCGTTCACTGTTCACCGTTCACGGTAATTACATGGCGACCGCCACGAAGAAGAAGCCGGAGTCCGGCGCGAAGTCCACGTCGGGCAGCGATGCCGCGCTGAACATGGAGCTCCTGCACTCCATGCTGCTGCAGCGCCGCTTCGAGGAGCGCACCGCCGAGGCGTACGCGCTGGGCAAGATCGGCGGCTTCTGCCACCTGTACATCGGCCAGGAGGCGGTGAGCACCGGCTCGCTGAGCCTGCTCCGCCCCGACGACTACATCATCACGACGTACCGCGATCATGGCCAGGCGCTGGCGCGCGGGATGACGCCGCGCACCGTGATGGCCGAGCTGTTCGGCCGGCAGGACGGGTGCTCGCGTGGCAAGGGCGGCTCGATGCACATGTTCGACCGCAACCTCAACTTCCTGGGGGGGCACGGCATCGTCGGCGGGCACGTGCCCGTGGCCGCCGGCGTCGGCTTCGCCATCAAGTACCGCGGCGGCGATCAGGTCATTCTCTGCTTCATGGGCGAGTCGGTGGTGAACACCGGGGCGTTCCACGAGGCGCTGAACATGGCCGGCCTCTGGAAGCTCCCCTGCGTGTTCATCATCGAGAACAACCGCTACGGCATGGGGACGGCGCTCGAGCGCGCGTCGGCCATCCACGACATCTTCGAGCGCGGGGCGGCGTACAACATGCCGCGCGCGCAGTGCGACGGGCAGGACGTCTACGCCGTCCGCGAGGCGGTGGGCGAGGCGATCGCCCGGGCGCGCAAGGAGCAGATCCCGACGCTGCTCGAGGTGCGCACCTACCGCTTCATGGGCCACTCGATGTCCGACGCGGTGAGCGGCACCTACCGCTCCAAGGCGGAGCTCGAGGAGCACATGAAGCGCGACCCCATCTCGCTGCTCAGCACGCGGATGAAGGCGAACGGCGAGCTCACCGACGAGCAGCTCCAGAAGATGGATGAGGAGATCAAGGCCGTGGTGCAGGACGCGTGGGACTTCGCCGACGCGAGTCCGGAGCTTCCGCTGGAGGCGCTGTACGAGGATGTGCTCGTGGATACGACGACCTGAACTGAACCGACCTGCGGTTTTTCGGTTTACGGCTCTTCGGTTCACGGCCTGCCTCGGTGGGCTCTGGCGTCCCGAGGCTGGCTGTGAACCGACATACCGTAAACCGACAAACGGCTTCCTCCACATAGATCCTACCCCCTCATGCCCGTAATCACGTACAGAGACGCTCTCGGCCAGGCCATCCGAGAGGAGATGCAGCGCGACGACCGCGTCTTCCTCATGGGTGAGGAGGTGGCCGTGTACCAGGGCGCGTACAAGGTGTCCAAGGGCTTCCTGCAGGAGTTCGGCGAGATGCGCGTCGTGGACACGCCCATCACCGAGCTCGGGTTCGCCGGCATCGGCGTGGGCGCGGCGATGGTCGGGCTGCGTCCGGTCATCGAGTTCATGACCTGGAACTTCGCCCTGCTCGCCATCGACCAGGTCGTCAACGCCGCGGCGAAGATGCTCTCGATGTCCGGCGGCCAGTACAACATCCCGATCGTGTTCCGCGGTCCGAACGGCGCCGCGCTGCAGCTCGGGGCCCAGCACTCGCAGGCGTGGGAGTCGTGGCTGGCCCACATCCCCGGGCTCAAGGTGATCGCGCCGGGCACGCCCTACGACGCGAAGGGGATGCTCAAGGCGGCCATTCGCGACGACAACCCGGTCTGCGTGCTGGAGGGCGAGATGCTCTACAACACGAAGGGCGAGGTTCCGGACGAGGACTACATCATTCCGCTCGGCAAGGCCGACCTGAAGCGCGAGGGCGACCACTGCTCGATCATCACGCACGGCAAGATGGTGCTCGTGGCGATGCAGGCCGCCGATCAGCTCGCGAAGGAAGGGATCCGCATCGACGTGGTGGACCTCCGCACGATCCGCCCGATGGACGTCGAGGCGATCGCGGCGTCGGTCAACAAGACGAACCGTGCCGTCGTGCTCGAGGAGGGATGGGAAGTCTGTGGGGTGGGAGCTCAAGTTGTGGATTACATCCAGCGCGAGTGCTTCGACAACCTCGACGCCCCGGTGGTGCGCGTGCACCAGGCCGACGTCCCGATGCCGTACACGAAGAGTCTGGAGAAGGCGGCCAAGCCCGACCTGCCCAAGACGATCGCCGCGGTCAAGAAAGTCATGTACCTCGACTGAGCCGGGTCAAACGATATGGCAACCAAAGTGTTCATGGAGGCGCTGTCCCCCACGATGGAAGAGGGGCGCCTGGTCAAGTGGCTCAAGAACGAGGGGGACGCCATCAAGAGCGGCGACACCCTCGCCGAGGTGGAAACCGACAAGGCGATCATGGAGCTCGTCGCGCGGGGCGACGGCGTGCTCCGCAAGCGCCTGGTCAATGAAGGTGATGCGGCGCCGGTCGGCACGCTGGTGGGCGTGATCGCCGCCGCCGACGAGAACATCGATGCGCTCGTGGGCGGTGCTGGCGCGGCGCCTGCGGCGACACCGTCGCCCGCCGCGCAGCCGGGCACGCCGCAGGTCAGCACCGGCCCGTCGGCGAACGACGCCGCCGTCGCGACCGGCACGACCGGCGCGCCCGCCGCCGCACCGGCGGCCCCCGCGGCACCCGCGCCGGCCGCCCCGCCAGCGCCGGCAGCCGCGCCATCGCAGCCGGCCGGCCCGATGCGCTCCTCGCCCCTCGCGCGACGTCTCGCCACCGAGAAGGGGCTCGACCTCGGCGGCGTCCAGGGCTCCGGCCCCAATGGCCGCATCATCAAGCGCGACATCGAGGCCGCCACCGCCGCCGGTGGCGGCGCGGCGCCTCGCGCGGCAGCGGCGCCGAGCGCCCCCGCGATCTCGCGCGAGGGCGATTACGAGGACGTGCCGCTCACGCAGATCCGCAAGATCATCGCGAAGCGGCTGGGCGAGTCCATCGGTCCGATCCCCACCTTCTACCTCACCGTGGAGCTGGACCTCACGCGGGTGATGGAGATGCGGGCCGCGATGGCCGGGCTCGGGGACGAGTTCAAGGTCTCGGTGAACGACGTCCTCATCAAGGCCATCGCCGTCGCGCTCTCGCAGCACCCGGAGGTGAACGCGCACTGGCTGGGCGACTCCATCCGCTACCACAACCGCGTGCACGTCGGCATGGCCGTGGCCACCGACGACGGGCTGATCGTGCCGGTGATCTGGGACGCGGACAAGAAGCGCCTGAGCGAGATCTCGCGCGACGCGAAGGAGCTGGCCAAGCGGGCGCGCGAGCGCAAGCTGAAGCCCGAGGAGTTCACCGGCTCCACCTTCTCCGTGAGCAACCTCGGGATGTTCGGCATCGACCAGTTCACGGCCATCATCAATCCACCCGAGGCGGCGATCATCGCCATCGGGTCGGGCGAGGACAAGCTCGTCGTCGTGGACGGCGAGGCGGTGGTGCGCAAGCGCGTGCGCCTCACGATGAGCTGCGATCATCGCATCATCGACGGCGCCGTCGGGGCGAAGTTCCTGCAGACGCTCCGCCGGCTCGTGGAGAATCCGCTCATGCTGGTGTACTGATGGTCGACGCCGGCACGGCCGAGTCTCTCGTCACGGCGCGCATCGCGGCGTCGAGAGAAACGGGCGTGCCGGCGTGTCCCAACTGTGGCTCGACCAGCGTGGCGAGCTACTGCGCCGAGTGTGGGGAGCGGCAGCCGTCGCGCGCGGACTATTCGGCCAGGCACCTCGCGCGCGAGGCCTACGAGGAGTTCGTCAACGTGGACGGACGGCTCTGGCGCAGCATCGTCGCGCTGCTGAGCCGACCGGGCTTCCTCACGGCGGAGCACTTCGCCGGCCGGAAGGCCCGCTACATGCGGCCCTTCTCCCTGTTCGTCCTGCTGAACGTCGCGTTCTTCTTCGTGCAGCCGCGCACGGGGCTGCTGCGCTACGATTACGCGATGTACGTGGACAACGACCACCGCGCGGCGCTCGCCACGGCGAAGCAGCGGGAGCTGTTTCTCAACACCCCGCACTTCGAGCAGGTGTTCGACGCGACGGTACAGGACCAGAAGCGGAGCCTGCTCCTGTTCGCCGTGCCGCTCTTCGCGCTCGCCCTCACCGTGCTGTATCTCGGATCGGGCCGCACGTACGTGGAGCACCTCGTCTTCTCCGTGCACTCGTACGCCTTCATCCTGTTCTACGTCACTGCGATCGGCACTGTGTTCTTCCTTGTCCTGGGCCGGCTCGGCGCCGCCCTGCCCTCTCTGTGGCCCGCCGTGCGCTGGCTCGCCCAGGAGCCAGGACTCGACATCGTGCTGTTCGCCGGGATCGCGGCCTACCTCTTCCTCGCGATGCGACGCTTCTATGGCACGAGTACGCTGCCCGCGACGCTGCGCGCCGCGCTGATGTTCGGCGTCTTCGGAGGGCTGCTCGTCACCTTCCGCGATATTCTCTTCTACACCACGCTGCTCGCCCTCTGACCCGACCGTCCGCCGCACGCGGCGGATTCTTCTTCCCGAGATCCTTCCATGGCAACTTTCGACGTGATCTTCATCGGCGGCGGGCCCGCCGGATACGTGGGCGCGATCCGCTCCGCCCAGCTCGGCCTTTCCGTCGCCGTCGTCGAGCGCGAGGGGCTGGGCGGCACCTGCGTCCTCTGGGGCTGCATCCCCGCCAAGGCGCTGCTCGAGGCGGCGTCGTACGGCGAGAAGATGAAGAAGGCCCCCGAGTTCGGCGTCACCCCCGGCGACGTCAAGCTCGACTTCGGCGTGGCGATGAAGCGCTCGCGCAGCGTCAGCACGCAGAACTCCAAGGGGGTCGAGTTCCTCTTCAAGAAGAACAAGATCACCTGGATCCGCGGCACCGCGAAGCTGACGTCCGCGACGAGTGTCGCGGTCAAGACGATGGATGGCAAGGAGGAGAAGCACGACGCGAAGAAGGCATTGGTGGTGTCTACTGGATCGAGAGTCAAAGGACTCCCACAAATTGGGCTCGAGCTCAACAAGAAGACGGTGATCTCCTCCGACGAGGCGCTGATCCTCGAGAAGGCGCCGAAGTCGATCACCATCGTCGGCGCGGGCGCCGTCGGCTGCGAGTTCGCCGACGTCTTCAACGCCTTCGGCTCGCAGGTCACCCTCGTGGAGGTCCTGCCGAACATCCTTCCGGTCGAGGATACCGACTGCTCGAAGGAAGTGGAGCGTGCGTTCAAGAAGCGGAAGATCGACCTGCTCACCGGCGCGAGGATCTCCGGCGTGAAGGTCGGCAAGGATTCCGTGTCGATGACGGTCGAGGCGGGGGGCGAGAAGAAGGAGCTCAAGTCCGACGTCGTGCTCGTCGCCGCCGGCCGCGCGCCCAACATCGAGGAGATCGGCCTCAAGGAGCAGGGGGTCGCCCTCACCGACCGCGGCTTCATCAGGATCAACGAGAAGATGGAGACGAGCGTCAAGGGGATCTACGCCATCGGCGACGTGGCCGGCCCGCCGATGCTCGCCCACAAGGGGGAGCGCGAAGGGATGATCGTGGCCGAGGTCATCGCCGGACACCACGCGCAGGTGCTGGACTACAGCAACGTGCCGGGCGCGACGTACTGCCACCCGGAGGTCGCGTCCGTGGGCCTCACGGAGCAGCAGTGCAAGGACCAGAAGCTCGACTACAAGGTCGGCAAGTTCCCCTTCTCGGCGAACGGCCGCGCCCGCACCTCGGGCGAGACGGAGGGCTTCGTCAAGATCATCAGCGGCAAGAAGTACGGCGAGATCCTCGGCGCCCACATCGTCGGCGCGCACGCCACCGAGATGATCCACGAGCTCGTCCTGGCGCGCACGAACGAGTACACGGTGGAGGAGGTGGATCTCGCCGTCCACGCCCACCCCACGCTGAGCGAGGCGATCGCCGAGGCTGCGCTCGATTCGCTCGGACGGATGATCCACGCCTGACCTCGCGGATACGCCGGCTGGCACGATCGCCAGCCGGCCCATCGCGCGGCACGGTGGCGACCCACCCGGCATCGCTCCTGCATGGGACGATGCCGGTCGCCATTGCCCCCCCCCGCCGTTCGGCGACCATCCCTCTCGTTTCCGTGCGCATGTCCGCCGACCCCGCCAGCTCGTCCACGCCGCCGATCGGCCGCGAGCCTCCGGCATCCGTCGGCGACGCGAGGACCGATCCAGCGCGCGTCGCCGCGGTGCGGGCCACGGGACTGCTCGACACCGAGGTCGAAGAGGTATTCGACCGGCTGACCCGCCTCGCGGTACGGCTCCTCGGTGTCCCCGCCTCGTTCATCTCGCTGGTCGACACCGATCGCGACTTCTACAAGTCCGCCTGCGGATTCGGCGAGCCCCTCGGATCGGTCCGCGAGCTGACCGGCCCGACCTTCTGCCACTTCACCGTGCAGCGCCGGGAACCACTCGTCATCCCCGACACGGCGACCGATCCGGCATACCGCGACGTGCCGACCGTGCGCAGCCTTGGCGTCGCGGCGTACGTCGGCATCCCGCTCATCGTCGGTGGGCAGACGGTGGGGGCGTTCTGCACGATCGACAGGAAGCCGCGACGCTGGACCACCGACGAGGTGGAGGTGCTCACCGAGCTGGCCGCGTCGGCCCAGCGCGAGATCGAGCTTCGGGGCGCCCTCGCGTCGTCGCTGGCGGCGCAGACAATGATCGTGCGGCAGCACGACGAGCTGGAGCGCACCAACCATCAGCTCCAGGAGCAGGCGGAGGAGCTGGAGATGCAGGCGGAGGAGCTGCAGGGCACCGCCGCGCACCTTCAGGAGCGGACGCAAGAGGCCGAGGATGCGAACCGCGCGAAGGCCGGCTTCCTCTCGATGATGAGCCACGAGCTCCGCACGCCGCTCAACGCGATCGGCGGCTACGCCGAGCTCCTCGCGATGGGAGTGCGCGGACCGGTAACCGCGGAACAGCTCGACTACCTGTCGCGGATCCGGCGTGCCGGCCGGCACCTCCAGTCTCTCATCGGGGACATCCTCGAGTTCTCGCGACTCGATGCGGGCCAGGACCATTTCGAGATCGTCGACGTCTCCGTCGTGGACGCGGTGACGGAGGCCGCGGAGCTCGTCGCGCCGACCGCCACCGAGCGCGGGATCGCCCTCGACTACTCGGCCTGCGCGCCGGGCGCCGGCGCGGTGCGCATGGTGCGCGCCGACCCCGGCAAGCTGCGCCAGATCCTCGTCAACCTCCTCGGCAACGCCATCAAGTTCACCCCGCCCGCGGGGCGGGTGTGGATGACCTGCGCCGCCGACGGGGACCGGATGCGTATCGCCGTGTCGGACACCGGGCGCGGCATTCCCCAGCGGGATCTCGCGCGCATCTTCGAGCCCTTCGTGCAGCTCGACCGCACGTCGACCGACGTTCGCGACCAGGGTGTCGGGCTCGGGCTGGCCATCTGCCGCGAGCTCGCGCGCGGGATGGAGGGGGAGCTGGAGATCGAGAGCGAGCCGGGGGCTGGAAGCACTTTCTCGGTTCTGCTGCCCATCGCGCGACCGTCCCGGGAGTAGGCGCCGCTCAGACGCAGTCCCTGGCGCCCTCTCCGCCCGGTATCTTCCGACCATGTCGCAACTGCTGGTCGCCGACCTGGGAGTGATGCGGTACGCGGAGTCGCTGGAGCTCCAGCGCGCCGTCGCCCGCGCGCGCATCAGCGGCGAGATGGCCGAGGACGTCCTCCTCCTCGTGGAGCATCCGCCGGTCGTCACACT
>JBBQJC010000083.1:0-14965 GCA_038325515.1 Gemmatimonadales bacterium
AGGGGGGGAGGGACATGCGCGCCATATTGCCGCCCGGAGAGGGTGGGGTCAATGAAGCCCCGACCCCCGCGACCGGGTGATGCCGAGCGCGGCGCATGGCGTCGCCCCGTCTGGAGCAATGGTTTAACTTTCGGGACCCCAGCCAGATACCCGTGCGCACCTTCTCTCGCCTGCTCTGCAGCCTTCCGCTCCTCCTGGCCGCTTGCCGCGGACAGAAGGGTGCCGAGTCGCCCGCACCCGCTCCCTCGGAGCCGGCGGCGCGTCCGCTCGCGCAGCTCGCGGGGCTCCGGGTGATCGTGACGCCGGCGCACAGCCTGCGGTCGGGGGACGCGCTCGGCTGGGCCGCACGCCTGCCCGGCTCGCGTGAGTACCTCAAGTCGCTGGACAGCTCGCTCACCGTCGCACTTGCCGACCGCGGGCTGCAGAGCCAGTGGATCTACCCGGCCGACCTGGTCCGGGCGCAGCGCGGCAGCCCCACCTACGCCGCCGATCCCTACGCCCTTGCGGCGAACCCGCTGCGCAGCGCCGACGTCAAGTCCGGTGCCAAGCTCGGCGATCCGCTGGTAACCCAGCTGCGCACGATGATCGCGTTGCAGGAGGCCCGGATGGTGCTCCTTCCGGTGGAGCTCCGCTTCGAGAAGGACTCCGCCGGCCAGGGCGTCGCCGTCCTGCGCGTCGCGCTCGTGGACGCCCGGGTCGGCGAGGTGCGCTGGACCGGAGACGTGCGCAGCGATCCAAGCCCCACCCTCACCCCCGCGGTGCTCACCAGCCTCGCGGTCCACTTCGCCGACCTGATCACGGCCCCCTGAGGCCGAGCCCAATATGCCCACTGAAGTCACTCTCATCCCCGGCGACGGCATCGGCCCGTCGATCAGCAGCGCCACGGTGCGCATCCTCGAGGCGGCCGGCGCCGATATCAAGTGGGATGTCCAGCAGGCGGGGCAGGCCGGCGTCGCCATGTACGGCGACCCCATCCCCGACCAGACGCTCGATTCCATCAAGCGCACGCGCATCGCCCTCAAGGGCCCCCTCGAGACGCCGGTCGGCGAGGGGTTCCGCTCCATCAACGTCGCGCTGCGCAAGACCTTCGACCTCTACGCCAACGTCCGCCCCGCGCACACCATCGTGAAGGGGGGGCGCTTCGACGGCATCGACCTCGTGCTCGTGCGCGAGAACACCGAGGGGCTGTACGTCGGGATCGAGCACTACATCAAGATCGGCAGCGACCCCAAGGCGGCGGCGGAGTCGGTCGCGCTCATCACCCGGGCCGGCTCGGAGCGCATCGTGCGCTACGCCTTCGACGACGCCGTGAAGCACGGCCGCAAGAAGCTCACGCTCGTCCACAAGGCGAACATCCTCAAGTACTCGCAGGGGCTCTTCCTCGACGTCGGCCGGATGCTGGCGCGCGAGTACTCGGGCATCGAGTTCGAGGAGGTGATCGTCGACGCGATGGCGATGAACCTCGTGCTGCGCCCCGAGCGCTACGACGTGATCGTCACGACGAACCTGTTCGGCGACATCCTCTCCGATCTCATCTCCGGCCTCGTCGGCGGGCTGGGACTCGCCCCCGGCGCCAACATCGGCCTCGGCGGCGCCATCTTCGAGGCGGTCCACGGCACGGCGCCGGACATCGCGGGCAAGGGAATCGCCAATCCGGGCGCCCTCGTCCTCGCCGCCTGCATGATGCTCGAGTACATGAACGACGGCGAGCGGGCCATCCGCGTCCGCAACGCCTTCGAGCGCACGGTGCAGGAGGGGAAGACCCTCACGCGCGACCTCGGTGGCACCGCCAGCACCGATCAGTTCACCGACGCCGTCATCGCGCGGCTCTGAGCCTCACGTGAGCACCGTCACGATCTTCCACTGCTCCGACCTCCACTTCGGCGCGCCCGCCGTACCGGCGCAGTACGAGGCGATGGAGGAGCTGATCGCGACCTATGGCTACGGCGTCGTCGCCATCTCGGGCGACGTCACGCAGCGGGCGCGCTCCGGCGAGTTCCAGCGCGCCCGCGCCTTCATCAAGCAGGCCGAGGAGACGAGCAAGGTCATCTGCATCCCCGGCAACCACGACGTCCAGTGGTGGAAAGCCCCGTTCGGGCTCGGCGACGACGGCGCCATCCTCGCCACGTACCGGCGCTACATCAGCGAGGACATCGAGCCGGTGCTGCGCGTCCCCGGCGTCACCTTCGCCGGCCTCAACACCTCGCACGGCGTCACCCGGCAGACGCTCACCTGGAACCTGCGCGACATCTCGATCATCGGGATCGTGCGGCGGGCGCAGGTCGAGCGGCTGCGCCGCGCCTTCGCCGACGGGCCGGCGGACGACGCGCGCGTCGTCGTGATGCACCACAACCCGGTCAAGGGCGAGCTCTCGCAGCGCCACGGGCTCAAGGACACGAAGCGGGCGCTCGGCGCCTTCGCCGACATGTCGGTGGATCTCGTGCTGTGCGGGCACGACCACCAGGACGCGGTCCACTACATCCAGCACACCAGGAAGGGGACGGTCATCTCCACCGCGGGGACGGTCTCCAACCGGATGCGCGGCGGACGTCCCAGCTCGGTGAACAGCATCACCATCTCCCCCGAGCAGATCGAGGTATCGACGCTCGTCTGGTCGGAAGGCAAGGGCAGCTTCGAGCCGGGGACGCAGAAATGTTTCAAGCGCTGAGCCGCCTCCTCCTCCGGGGGCGCCGGCGCGACCCGTCGCAGCTGGAGCTCGGCTTCGGCGGCGGCCGGCCGAAGACGGCCGAGGAGCTGCTCGCCCGTCTGCAGCAGCTCGGGCTGCGGCGCATCGCCCGCTGCCGGCTCACGCGCAACCGGAACGTGATGGTCAGCTTCGGCTCGGGCGAGCTGCGCGTGCACGAGGGCTATCTGAGCGCGCCGGAGAGCGTGTTGCGCGCCATCGTCGAGTTCGTGGAGGGACGCACCCGCGCCGAGCGGCGCGAGGCGCAGCGGGTCATCGTCGCGCATCCCATCCGGTCGGCCAAACCCCCCGCGCGTCGCGAGCGCACGCACGAGGAGGACGTCGAGGTCGCCGAGCAGCTCGTGGCGTGGCACCAGCGGTACAATGCGCGGCACTTCCACGGGAAGCTGAAGACCGTCCCCATCCGCGTCTCGCGCCGCATGAAGACCCGGCTCGGCCACTACACGGCGGGGACGCCCGGCGGGGAGCCGGCGGAGATCGCCATCAGCCGCGCGCATCTCCGGAAGCACGGCTGGCAGGAGACGCTCCACACCCTGCTGCACGAGATGGTGCACCAGTGGCAGGACGAGTCCGGCCACTCCATCGATCACGGGGCGGTGTTCCGCGCCAAGTCGCGGGAGGTGGGTGTCGCTCCCTACGCGCGACGAGTGCTGGCGACCCGCCCCGGGCGGGGCGAGGGCTCGCAGACCGTGGGCCGGCGAGCCGCTCGCGGAAGCTGAGCGGTTACAACACCAGCTACTGCACCAGCTCGCGCCAGGTGCGGACGTTCGCCTTGTACGCCGCCACCTCGGTCATGAGCTGCTTGAACGCGGCGGCGTCGGCGTTCGGGATGCGGTGGAACATCAGGTCGAGATACTTCCCGTTGTCCACGGCGTACTTCACCTTGCTCATCGTCAGCGCGCGCCCCGCGGCGGTGCGGTAGGGGGCGAACTCCGGCTCGAAGGCGTACCAGTCCATCGGCGTCGCCGTCACGGGCAGCGGCGTGTACTTCTCGGGCGAGAACTCGCCGATGGTGTGGCCGCGCGTGAAGGTGTGGTACTTCTGGATCGTCGCGTACTCGCGCGAGCCCCACGAGTGGAAAGGCACGACGAACACCGACGTCGGGCCGAAGCCGTGAGCCTTCACCCACGCCTGGCTGTCGCGGATCTCGGCTTCCATCGCCGCGGCGGACAGCGTCGTGAGATCGGCGTGATCCATCGTGTGCGACACGATCGCCCACCCGGCCGCCCACAGCGTGTTCAGGTTGGCGAGCTTCATGTAGTCGCCCCACTGCTCGTTCACCGGCGTCGGGTTCACCGCGATGTTCCCCTTGAGCCCGAGATCGCGCAGCACCGGATAGCCGTTCGTGAAGGCGGTCGCGAAGCCGTCGTCGAAGGTGATGCTGATGACGCCCCCTGACGCGGTGGGCGGCGGTGGCGGCGGCGTCGTGGTGCCGCCGCACGAGGCGATGGTGTACTTGTGGACCGGGTCCAGATTGCTCTGGCTCGTGAGTCCCCACATCACCATCCATTCCCAGTCGCCTTCGAGTCCCGCGTCGCTCTCCACCTTCGGGTGCACCACGCCGCCCATCGCGGCGAAGTACACGTCGCCTCCCGCCTGCACCCCCACCTTGGAAAGGGGCACCGTGTAGGTGTAGCTCGTGACCGGCGGTTCATGACTGCCGGCGTAGGCGAAGCTCCACGGCGCCGGCTGGCCGGCGTCGTCGCGCGGGATCGCCGCGGCGGTCTTCTCGACCGCGAGCCGCGAGTCCGACAGCCACCAGTACTTGGTGGGGACCGCGTACACCACGTAGATGTTCGTGGCGTCGTTGGAGATGCTGACCGAGCCGACGGTCCGCTTCCCGTCGGTGAGCGGATACGAGGTGGGGGGAGCGCACGTCGCCATCACCGCGGCCGAAGAGCGCAGGCTGCTGAGCGCCGGCGCGGCGATCGTCTTCGTCTGCGCGGCGGGGAGCGTGGCCGGCGGCTTCGTGCCGGTGGTGTCCTGGCCGGGCGGGCTCGTGACGCCACTGTCGCGGCAGCCGGCCAGCGCGAACAGGGCGAAGGTCGAGGCCGCGGCGAGCGCGCGGCTGAGGTTGCGGAACGACGACACGGGGCGACTCCAGCAATGAGGAATGCGCGCGTGCAATGCACGGCGCGTTCCACACGTGTTTACATCGCCGCTCGAGACGATCTCATCGGCTTTTCCAACGAGATTCGCACGGAAGCGCTCGCCATGATGGGCATGGTCTCTGCTTATGTATTGCCGCATCAACCATCGCACTTTCTTCGAATTCACAAAGGGGGTACGAATGCTGAATACACTGATCGCTTCCGGCGCGGGGGCCCACAAATCGAGAAGCGGGCTGCTCATGAGCGTGGCGCTGCACACGACGCTCATCGCGGCCGCCATCGCCCTGACCGGCCGCGCGGTGATGACGTCCCCCGACCGGGTCGAGGAGCACAAGCTGCTCTTCGCCGACGCACCCCCGCCCCCGCCGCCCAAGGTGGATCCGGCCCCGCAGAAGGTGCACGTCGCGCCCGCCGCGCCGAAGGTGCAGCACGCGCCCCGGCCCCAGCTGCAGGCGCCGCAGCCGAAGCCGGTTCCCGCGCCCGCCGTCAAGGCGCCCGTGCTCGTCGCGCCGGTCAAGGTCAACGTCACCCTCCCCCCGGTGAACCTCGCCGCGGCCCCGACCATCAGCGACGTCGTCGCCCCGAAGGTGGCCGAGCCGGACTTCTCCTCCTCGTCCAAGTCGGAGCTTGGCGCCTCGTCCTCCGCGAAGGGTGGCTCGGGCTCGTCGGGCGGCCTGTCCAGCGGCACGAGCCAGGGCGACGGCTCGGCGTTCACGGAGAACCTCGTGGAGCGCGCGGTGCAGCCCCTCGGCGGCGCGAGCCCGCGCTATCCCGACGCGCTGCGCTCGGCCGGCGTCGAGGGCGTGGTCCGGATGCGCTTCATCGTGGGCGCCAACGGCCGCGTGGAGTCGGGGTCGATCGAGACCATCGACTCGCCGAACCCCGCGTTCGCGCAGTCGGTCCGCACCGCCCTCCTGGGCATGCGCTTCCGTCCGGCCGAGGTGGGCGGTCACTCCGTCCGCCAGCTCGTCGAGCAGAGCTTCACCTTCAAGCTCGACAAGTAACGGCCTCCCGAAGGCCCTGACGACGCCCCCCGGACCTTCCGGGGGGCGTCGCGCGTTCAGGGAGGACGCGTCCTCCGCGCGAGCCCGGGGCCGATTACCTTTCGCGGGCAGGCTCCCCCAACGACCGACACCAATGCTCGATTTCTACGACATCGACAGCGTGCTGTCCGAGGAGGAGCGCGCCGTCCGCGACAGCGTTCGCCGCTTCGTGGACGAGCGCGTCCTCCCGATCATCGGCGACGCCTACGTCCAGGGCCGCTTTCCGCGCGAGCTCATCCCGGAGATGGGCGAGCTCGGCGTGTTCGGCGCCAATCTCCCCGAGGAGTACGGCTGCGCCGGCCTGAACAACGTCTCGTACGGCCTGATCATGCAGGAGCTCGAGCGCGGGGACTCCGGGGTGCGCTCCTTCGCCAGCGTGCAGGGCGCGCTCGCGATGTATCCCATCTACGCCTTCGGCAGCGAGGAGCAGAAGCGGAAGTACCTCCCCGGCATGGCGAAGGGAGCGATCATCGGCTGCTTCGGGCTCACCGAGCCCGATTACGGATCGAATCCGAGCGGGATGATCACGATGGCGAAGGAGCAGGGGGACGGCAGCTGGATGCTGAACGGCGCCAAGATGTGGATCACGAATGGTTCCACCGCCGACATCGCCGTCGTCTGGGCCAAGACGAATGGCGACCCCAGCGACAAGTCGATTCGCGGCTTCATCGTGCCGAAGGGGACCGCCGGCTTCACGTCGAAGGACCAGAAGGGAAAGCTCTCGCTTCGCGCCAGCGACACGAGCGAGCTGGTGTTCTCCGACGTGGAGCTCCCGGCGGACGCGATCCTGCCGAAGAGCGGCGGTCTCAAGAGCCCGCTGATGTGCCTCACGCAGGCCCGCTACGGCATCTCGTGGGGCGCGCTCGGCGCGGCGATGGCCTGCTTCGAGGAGGCGTCGAGCTACGCGCAGCAGCGCATCATGTTCGACCGGCCGATCGGCGGCTTCCAGATCCAGCAGGTGCGGCTGGCGGAGATGCTGACGGAGATCGTGAAGTGGCAGCTCGTCGTGCTGCACCTGGGCCGCATGAAGGACGCGGGAACGATGACGCCGCAGCAGGTGTCGCTGGCGAAGCGCAACAACGTCAACGTCGCGACGGACATCGCGCGCGAGGCGCGCCGGATGCTCGGCGCCAATGGCATCCTCGCCGAGTACGGCGCGATGCGGCACATGGCGAATCTGGAGAGCGTCTACACGTACGAGGGGACGCACGACGTGCACTCGCTCATCCTCGGTCAGGCGATCACCGGGCTGAACGCGTTCAAGTAGGCTTTTGCGGGTACGGAGCCTCGGGCTGGCGTCGTCGCGCCGCCGAGCGGTCGTGCCGGGTCGCGGCGACGGAGGGACTCCTCGCGCGGCTGCGCCGCGCCGGAGACTCCGTCTCTGCGACCCGGCACTCCCTTCGGCATCGGGCTCCCCGATACCAGACCGCGTGCCCGTGGACGCCGGGTGCGCCTGAACGCGGGCGGCGCGTGATCGCCCGGGCGACTCGCGAGCGTGACGAGCACGCGTCGTCTGACGCCGTGCCGCGCACACGCGCAGCGCACAGGGGGGGGCGCGAGCGCTCGGCTCGCGAGCGCCGTGCAGGCTCGAGGAAAGGGACAGGGAGGGCGAGCACGTCCGCACAGCGGGAGTCTCCAGCGCCGCGCAGCGGCGCGAGGAGTCCCTCCCGCGACGCGGACGTGAGCGCCCGACCGTGGCGCGACGATGCAGGCGGCACGACAGCCGCGGCGAAACGCGCGCGCACCGCGGCGGACAGGCCCGCCCGACAGGGGTGCGATGCCCCGACGTGCGCGCCGGTACTCCCGACGGTCCTCGTCCGAGACTCTCCCGACTTCCCTAAGGCGAACCCCGGCGATTACCATTCATGTGAATTCTTTCACATGGGGTCCCATCCGTGAAGATTGCCGTCTGCATCAAGCGCACGCCCGATTCCGAGTCGCGCTTCAAGATCGCCCCTTCGGGCGTCGCGATCGATGAGACCGGGCTGAAGTTCGACATCGACGACTTCGCCGGCTACGCCGTCGAGGCCGCGCTGCAGATCAACGAGAAGGCGGGCGGCGGAGAGACCGTGGTCTATGCCGTCGGCCCGGACAACGTGCAGGAGACGCTGCGCAAGGCGATGAGCATGGGCGCCGACCGCGCCGTGCACCTCAAGGCCGACATCGTTCCCCCCGACGGCCTCGCGATCGCCAAGGCGCTCGCCGCCGAGCTGAAGGAGGGCGGCTACGACCTCGTCCTCTTCGGCAAGCAGGCCTTCGACAGCTCCGCCGGCGTCGTCGGCACCGCCACCGCCGAGCTGCTCGGCATCCCCGCCGTGACCGCGGTGTCGGCGCTCAGCGTCGCCGGCGGCAAGGGCGACGCACGCCGCGAGCTCGAAGGGGCCGCGGAGCTCGTCGAGTTCCCCCTTCCCGCCGTCGTGACGATCGACGAGGGGGTCGCGCGCCCCCGCTATCCCTCGCTCAAGGGGATCATGGCGGCGAAGAAGAAGCCGCTCGAGACGAAGCCCGCGCAGCTCGGCGCGGTACGCGTGACGATGAAGAAGATGGAGCTGCCCCCGGAGCGTCCGGCCGGCCGCATCATCGGCGAGGGCCCGGCCGCCGTGGCCGAGCTCGTGAGACTTCTCCAGACCGAGGCGAAGGTGCTCTGATGGCGAACGTCCTGGTGTTCGCGGAGACGCGCGGCGGCGAGCTGCGCAAGGTCGCCTTCGAGGCGGTCACTGCCGCGCGGCAGCTCGCCGACGCGACGGGTGGCGGAGAGGTGCACGCCTTCCTCGCCGGCCCGGCGGGGATCTCGGCCAAGGCGGAGCAACTCGGGAAGCATGGCGCCGACGTCGTGATCGTGGCGGAGAGCGCCGAGTTCGCGCAGTTCGCACGGGAGTCGATCGCTGCGACGATCGCTGACCGCGCCAAGGCGGGCGCGTACCGCGCGATCGTGCTCGGCTTCTCGGCGCAGGGGCGCGACCTCGGGCCCCGCCTCGCGGCGCGGCTCGACCTGCCGATCGCGTCGGACGTGACGGAGATCGCCGTCGAGGGCGACACGCTCGTCGTGAAGCATCCGGCGTACGCCAACAAGGTCACTACCACGCTTGCTGTCTCAGGGCCCAGTGCCGTGATCAGCGTGCGTCCGTCGGCCTTCACCGCGGTGGAGGCACCGCGCTCGGCGAAGACGGAGACGGTGTCCGCGTCCCCGGCGAGCGGCGCGACGGTGACGGTGAAGGAGGTGATCGAGGGGGCGAAGGGACGCCCCGACCTCGGCGAGGCGCAGGTCATCGTCTCGGGGGGACGCGGGCTCAAGTCTGCCGAGAACTTCAAGCTCGTCGAGGAGCTGGCCGATGCGTTCGGCAACGCGGCGGTCGGCGCGACGCGCGCCGTCACCGACGACGGCTGGCGCCCGCACAGCGACCAGATCGGCCAGACCGGCCGCCAGGTGAGCCCGCAGCTCTACGTGGCGATCGGGATCTCGGGCGCCATCCAGCACATCGCCGGCATGCGCACGAGCAAGACGATCGTCGCGATCAACAAGGACAAGGAAGCGCCGATCTTCAAGGTGGCCGACTACGGGATCGTGGGCGACGTGCTGGAAGTCGTTCCCGCGCTCACCGCGGCCGTGCGAGAGGCGAGGAAGAGCTGACTTCAACGCCGGCAGCGTGCGAGGTTCGAGGTGAGAGGTGAGAAGTCGGGCCTCGGGACGCAACGCCGCCCGAGGTCCGACCTCTCACCTCTCACTTCTCACCTCTCACGGGGTTCGTTCGAAGTAGTGGAGATGAACTGCTCCGTCAGTGCTTCCCGTCCACGTCGAGGATCGTGATCGGGGCGATCCCTGTCGCCTTCAGCTTGTCCTCGATCGTCGCCCGGTCACCGACGATCACCAGCGCCATGTGGTCGGTGTCGATGTACTTCTTCGCGACGCGCACCAGGTCGTCCTTCGTCACCGCGTTGATGCGGCTCGCGTAGTCCTGGTAGAAGGTCTCCGGCAGATCCTGGGTGTAGATCGCCGACACCGACGCGGCGATGTTGTTGACGGTGGCGAAGCGGCTCGGCAGCGACTGGATCAGCGATTCCTTCCCCTGCTTCACCTCGTCGTCGGTGAAGGGCATTTCGCCCTGCACTCCCTTGAAGTGCGTCATGAAGCCCATCAGGGCGCTGTCCGTCTTCGCGCTGACGATGCCGCCCCCCGCCTGGAACGCGCCGGGCCCGTGCCCGAAGGCGAAGCTCGAGCGCACGCCGTAGCTGAACCCCTTCACCTCGCGGATGTCGTGATTGAGCCGCGACTGGAACAGGCCACCCAGCAGGTGGTTCATCACCGACAGCGCGTAGTAGTCGGGAGTGTTGCGCGCGGGGCCTGGCGTGCCGAAGGCGAAGACCGATTGTGCCGCCTTGGGCTTGTCGACGAGATAGATCGTCCGCGCCACGGGCGCCGGCAGCGGGCCGTAGGCGAAGCTCGGACGCTCGCCTCCAGCGGGCCACGCGGCGAACGCGCGCTCCACGGCGGCCCTCACCGCCTTCGGATCGACGTCGCCGCTCACGGTGATCACCGCGCGCCCCGGCTTGAAGTACGCCCGGTGGAAGGCCAGCACGTCGTCGCGCGTGATCGCCTTGACGGTCTTCTCGTTCGTCACGCGGCCGTACGGATGCGCGTCGCCGTAGACGACCCTGGAGAAGACGTTCGCGGCGATGGCGTTGGGCTGGTCCCGCTGCTGCGCCAGCGCCACGAGCGCGCGCCCGCGCAGCCGCTCCAGCGCCGAGTCGGGGAAGGTGGAATTGAGCATCATGTCGGCGAGCAGGTCGAGCGCGGGGACGAACTTGTCCTTGAGCGCGGTGAAGCGGACGTTCCCCCCTTCGCTCCCCACCGAGGCGGCGATCGTCGTCCCGAGCATCTGCTGCGCGTCGGAGAGCTCGTCGGCGGTGCGCGTCTTCGTCCCCTCGCTCAACATCTGCCCGGTGAATTGCGCGGTCCCCAGCTTGTCGGCCGGCTCGAAGCTCGGCGCGCCCCCCACGAAGTCGAGGTTGAACGCCACGAGCGGGAGGTCGTGCTTCTCGACGACGATCAGCTCCGCGCCGTTCGCGAGCTTCGTGCGGGTCCAGGTGGGGACGCGCATCGCCGGCGAGGAGCCCGGCGTCGGCGCCGTGGCGCGGTCGAGCTTCCCCTGCGCGCTCGACGCGGCGGGCGCCGCGACGGCGAGGGCGAGCGCCAGCGCGAGCGTCGCCGGTGTCTTCAGTGTGCGGAGGGTCATTGCGTGTTCCCCATGATGTAGTGTCCGCCGTCCGCGGCCACGGTGACCCTGGCGCTCCGGTCGGCGTGCGACGCGAGCTCCGGCTTGCCGAGCGGCACGATGCTCAGGACCACGCGTCCGGCGCCGAGGTACTTGTTCGCCACGCGCTTGACGTCGGCGGCGGTGACCGCCTTGAGCTGCGCGTACTCCTTCCGGAAGTTGCCGGCGTCGCCATGGAAGACGAGACCGCTGTTGAGGATGTTCGACTTGCCGAGGTTCGACTGGAGCTGCGAGACGAAGGCGAACTCGAGGCCGGCCTGCGTCTTCTTCATCTCCTCGGCGGTGGGACCGGTGTCCTTGAGGCGTGCGATGATCGAGTCGGCGGTCGCCTCCAGCTCGCCCAGCGTGTGGTTCGGCCTCGGCGTGATCTGCACGATGAAGTTGCCCGCGTTCTCGTTCGTGTTGTCGAAGGCGCCGACCGCGGCGGCGGACTGCCGGTCATACACGAGCGCCTTGGTGAGGCGCGCCGTGCGCGGGCCGGCGAGGATCTGCGCCAGGAACTGGATGGCGTGGGTGTCGGACTGGTCCTCGCCGACGCTGGGCCAGGAGAGGTACAGCCGCGGGATCTGGACGCGATCCTCGAACACCATCCGCTTCTCGGCGGCCAGCGCCGGCATCGTGATGGCCGGACGCGCGATCCTCGTGCCTCCCTTCAGGTCGCCGAAGTACTTCGTCACCATTGACTTCGCCCGCGCCGGATCGAAGTCGCCGACGATGGCGATCGTCGCGTTGGAGGGCGCGTAGTACAGACGGAAGAAGTTCTTCACGTCGTCCACCGTCGCGGCCTGCAGGTCGGTCATGTAGCCGACGACCGGCCACGAGTAGCGATGCGTCGACGGATAGATCCCGTAGTCGAGCAGCTCGAAGGCGCGGCCGTAGGGCTGGTTGTCCACCCCTTGGCGCCGCTCGTTCTGCACGATGTCCCGCTGCGCGCGGAACTTCGCATCGTCGAGCTTGTCCAGCAGGAAGCCCATCCGGTCGGACTCCAGCCAGAGCGCGCTCTCGAGATAGTTCGAGGGAACCACCTCGTAGTAGTTCGTGCGGTCGTTGGTCGTGGAGCCGTTGTTGGTCCCGCCCACCCCCTCGGTCAACCGGTCGTGCATGCCGTAGGGGACGTGGCCCGAGCCGGTGAACATCACGTGCTCGAACATGTGGGCGAAGCCGGTCCGCCCCGCGCTCTCGTTCTTGGAGCCCACGTGGTACCACACGTTCACCGCGACCTGCGGGATGGTGTGGTCGGGCGCGAGGATCACCTCGAGCCCGTTGGGGAGGGTCATCCGCTGGAACTGGATGTTGACGCTGTTGGAGCCGCCTCGCGTCGCCGGCTGCGCCACCGCCGGCAGGGCGCCGGCGAGCGCGAGCAGGGCCGCGAGGTGGAAGGTCCGGACTTGGCGCATGGTGGGCGGAGGCGGGGGGAGGGGGAAGGGAAGGGGGCGAGGAGCGGTCCATCACGCGACGGGCGGCGGGACGCAGGCCACGGTGCGACTGGCGCCACCGGCACGCCCCAACATGGGGCCCGCCGGGGAGTTGGACAACCTCCAGCTCCCGTTGGTTCGCGCAGACCGGTCGTGACGGGGGCGGGCGTTCTTGCTTGGCGCGGGGACGGACGGGTAGCTTCCGCTCGCGCACGCCCATCGGTGCGCGGAACCATACCCGGATTCGTGCACATGACCACGCAGAGCGTCGTCTTTCTCTTCGTCCTCGTCCTCGGCGCCGGTTTCTTCGCGCTGAACGTCCAACGGTTGGTGAGCTACCTGCACCTCGGCTACGCCGAGGGGCGCACCGATCATCCGCTCACCCGGATCCGGAACGTCCTGGAGATCGGCATCGCGCAGAAGAAGATCTTCCGTGATCCGGTGGCCGGCCCGATGCACGCGCTGATCTTCTGGGGCTTCATGGTGCTCACCGCGGGCACTCTCGAGATCCTGATCGCCGGCGTCATCCCCAGCTTCTCCTACGCCCTCTTCCTCCCCAGGCTGCTCTACGCCGGCTACTCGGCGTCGCAGGACATCTTCGCGCTGCTCGTCATCGCCGCGGTGGGCTTCGCCCTCTACCGGCGCATGGTCCTGCACCCGCGCCGGCTCGAGGGCGACAACCTGGAGCATACCGACGCCCTGATCATCCTCAGCATGATCATGGGGCTGATGGTCACGCTGCTGCTGAGCACCGGCCTGCTGCTCGCCGCGCAGCCCGACGCCTTCGGCCCCGAGAAGGTCGTGTCGCGTCCCCTGGCGATGGTCTTCGCACGCGTCCTCTCGCCCGAGGCGGCGATGACGGGGTTCCACGTCTTCTGGTGGGGGCACGCCCTGCTCATCCTCACCTTCCTCAACTACCTGCCGTACTCCAAGCACCTGCACGTCGTGAGCTCGCTGATCAACGTCTTCTTCAGCAACACGAGCGGACCGGGGCAGAAGGGGGTGATGCGCTACATGGACCTCGAGGCGGACGTCGAGAGGTTTGGCGCCGCGGACGTCGAGGACCTGTCGTGGAAGAACCTGCTCGACGGCTACTCCTGCACCGAGTGCGGCCGCTGCACGGCCGCCTGCCCGGCCAACCTCACCGGCAAGCTGCTCAGCCCCCGCAAGATCATCATCAACACTCGCCAGCGCCTGATGGAAAAGGCCCCCATCGTGACCGGCGACCGGATGGAGTTCCTTCGCCCCGCGCTCCTGCACGGCGAAGGAGGGGACGCCGGCGCCGCGACCGTGGCCGAGGTGATGGAGCACCGCCTGATCGACACGTACATCACGGAGGAGGAGCTCTGGGCGTGCACGAGCTGCCGCGCCTGCGTCACCGAGTGCCCCGTGTCCATCGATCAGCTCGACGTCATCAACCAGATGCGCCGCAACCTCGTCCTCACCGAGTCGCGCTTCCCCGAGGAGCTGCAGCCGGTGTTCGAGTCGCTCGAGCGCAACGGCTCGCCCTGGGCATTCAATCCCGGCGACCGCGCGGACTGGGCGGCCGGGATGAACATCCGCACGATGGCCGAGCTGCACGAGCGGGGGGAGCGCCCCGACGTCCTCTTCTGGGTCGGCTGCATGGGCTCGTTCGACGACCGCGCGAAGAAGATCACCGTTGCGTTCGCGAAGATCCTCCAGTCGTGCGGCATCAGCTTCGCCATCCTCGGCCAGGAGGAGCACTGCCATGGCGACCCCGCGCGCCGCATGGGGAACGAGTACCTCTACCAGATGATGGCGAAGGGGACGATCGAGACGCTCGACCGCTACGAAGTCACGACGATCGTCACGCACTGCCCGCACTGCTTCCATCAGATGGGCAACGAGTTCCCGCAGCTGGGTGGCAACTACGAGGTGATCCACCACTCCACGTACATCGAGCGGCTGCTGCAGGAGGGGCGCGTTCCGTTGAAGACGGCGGAGGGGGAGAAGCTCACCGTGGCGTACCACGACAGCTGCTATCTGGGCCGCTACAACGACGTGTACGACGCGCCGCGCAACGCGATGAAGCGCGCGCTGCCGGTGATCAACCTCGTCGAGGCGCCGCGCTCGAAGGACCGCGGACTCTGCTGCGGCGCGGGGGGCGGGCGCATGTTCATGGAGGAGCGCGTGGGCAAGCGCATCAACATCGAGCGGACCGAAGAGCTGCTCGCGACCGGTGCCGACGCGATCGCCGTCGCCTGCCCCTTCTGCATGACGATGATGACCGACGGCCTCAAGGCCAGCGGGTCGGAGGTGCCGGTGCTCGACATCTCCGAGGTGGTGGCGGGACAGCTTCTCACGACTTCAAACGGTTTGAAGTGAGAAGTCCGAGGTGAGAAGTGGGGGGGGGGGGGGGGGGCGGCGGGAGCGCGGCCCCCCGCCGAAGAACGACCAC
>JBBQJC010000084.1:0-14928 GCA_038325515.1 Gemmatimonadales bacterium
GGCGTTCCCCGCACGCGCGGGGATGAACCGGAGTTCTGGGTGCGAAGACGGAGCGGAATGGTGCGTTCCCCGCACGCGCGGGGATGAACCGACCTACCCGGCCTACGCCGCCTTCGCAGACGAGCGTTCCCCGCACGCGCGGGGATGAACCGGCCGACACGGTTGACCATGTCATCGCCCACAAGCGTTCCCCGCACGCGCGGGGATGAACCGGAGAGCCGCGCAGCGACGGTCTAGCCGATGTAGCGTTCCCCGCACGCGCGGGGATGAACCGGGTGTTATGTCAATATCACCGCGCCCGCTTCCGCGTTCCCCGCACGCGCGGGGATGAACCGCCGCGTCCGTCGTGGCGATCGACGCCGATAAGGCGTTCCCCGCACGCGCGGGGATGAACCGACGCGGCCACGCAGTCGATCGACGTCGTCGGCGCGTTCCCCGCACGCGCGGGGATGAACCGGGACGGAGGCGGGGAAGGGGCTCGTGTGCAACGCGTTCCCCGCACGCGCGGGGATGAACCGCCCCCGGTCGCTTTGGCGATGATGCGGCGCTGGCGTTCCCCGCACGCGCGGGGATGAACCGCCAACATCAACCTCTTCCGGGCGCACTTCGATGCGTTCCCCGCACGCGCGGGGATGAACCGCACGCGTCGTAGACCGCGAACATCCGATGGAGGCGTTCCCCGCACGCGCGGGGATGAACCGTGTGCGGCAGCGGTGCTGCTTACCGTTCTGCGGCGTTCCCCGCACGCGCGGGGATGAACCGCGCGAGCTGACGCCCACGCCCAAGCTCCCAGAGCGTTCCCCGCACGCGCGGGGATGAACCGTCGATCTGCGCGAACGTACCGTCCGTCTCGTAGCGTTCCCCGCACGCGCGGGGATGAACCGACGTACCAGGGCGAATACGACTTCGCCGCGGAGCGTTCCCCGCACGCGCGGGGATGAACCGACTCCCCCGATCACAACACGAAGTAGCGCCCGGCGTTCCCCGCACGCGCGGGGATGAACCGTCCTGTGGGGTGAGGAGAACGGCATACTCTGGGCGTTCCCCGCACGCGCGGGGATGAACCGTTCACGTACCATCAGAGCAACACGGCGCGTCGGCGTTCCCCGCACGCGCGGGGATGAACCGAGCCGCGTGACGGACAGCACTACGGTGACGTTGCGTTCCCCGCACGCGCGGGGATGAACCGGGCCCTCGCACAAGTTCGTGGGCCGCACGGCCGCGTTCCCCGCACGCGCGGGGATGAACCGCAGCTCTGGCTCGTGAAGCAGCTCAAGTGCTCGCGTTCCCCGCACGCGCGGGGATGAACCGGGGTGGCGAGCGCCGCGCAGCGGTGGGCGGCGGCGTTCCCCGCACGCGCGGGGATGAACCGGGTCTGGCGCCATCGGCGGGTTGCCGCGACGCGCGTTCCCCGCACGCGCGGGGATGAACCGGGGCATGCGTCCTGGCAGATCTGCGCCGACGGGCGTTCCCCGCACGCGCGGGGATGAACCGAGCGTCGTGAGCTCCTGTCGCACGAGGCCGTCGCGTTCCCCGCACGCGCGGGGATGAACCGTCTACGTACTCGCCCGGCCGCGCGAACGCGATGCGTTCCCCGCACGCGCGGGGATGAACCGATCGAGACACTGACCTCGCTGGCTGGCGAGGTGCGTTCCCCGCACGCGCGTGGATGAACCGCGCGCCACCATGGCCATGATCTCCTGCTCCTGGCGTTCCCCGCACGCGCGGGGATGAACCGCCCCGCTGGGCTTCCCGCCTCACGCTGGAGATGCGTTCCCCGCACGCGCGGGGATGAACCGGCGTATCGGCTGCGCGAGCTGGGCCGGATGTAGCGTTCCCCGCACGCGCGGGGATGAACCGAAGGGCAGGGCGTCCCCGAGCCGGTCTGGCGCGCGTTCCACGCACGCGCGGGGATGAACCGTGGTCCGCCATGCCGTACCGCTCGCGGAAGGCGCGTTCCCCGCACGCGCGGGGATGAACCGACGTTCTCGCGCTGGAGGATGTTCGGGTGCCGGCGTTCCCCGCACGCGCGGGGATGAACCGATGCGCTCGTCTAACGGAGCCTCCACGCTCGAGCGTTCCCCGCACGCGCGGGGATGAACCGACAGCCGCGGGGCGAGGTGCACCCGTGATCGGGCGTTCCCCGCACGCGCGGGGATGAACCGCCGGCCAGCACCGTGCGGACGTTCAGCGTATCGCGTTCCCCGCACGCGCGGGGATGAACCGGCACGCTGCCGGTGTGGTTCCGCGGCGGCTACGCGTTCCCCGCACGCGCGGGGATGAACCGAAAGTCGGGACGACCGTACTGAAGCTGTCGGCGCGTTCCCCGCACGCGCGGGGATGAACCGAGTGCGAGACCACGACCATGACGCGCCGCGCCGCGTTCCCCGCACGCGCGGGGATGAACCGAAAACGCCGACGTGGACGACGGTCCCGGTGCCGCGTTCCCCGCACGCGCGGGGATGAACCGACGTTGCTCGACTGTGGCAAGTCGGAATCGGAGCGTTCCCCGCACGCGCGGGGATGAACCGGACGAGCGGGTCGCGGTGGAGGTGATGGGGTGGCGTTCCCCGCACGCGCGGGGATGAACCTGTCGGCGGCGACCTTCACGCTCGTCCAGCAGAGCGTTCCCCGCACGCGCGGGGATGAACCGGCTGCGCAGCCTCCCGACGAATCGCTTGAACGGCGTTCCCCGCACGCGCGGGGATGAACCGGAGCCGACGTCGGCCAGCTGCTCGTCCGTCACGCGTTCCCCGCACGCGCGGGGATGAACCGGAGGATGCCCATGCTATAGGCTTTCTGCTTGAGCGTTCCCCGCACGCGCTGGGATGAACCGGAGTCATCCAGCTGACCGACAGCCGCTGCGTTGCGCTCCCCGCACACGCGAGCTCGCCCGCCCGATCGTGCTGCTATTTGGACGAACACACGGTTACCCTGTATATGGCCCAGGCACGACACACTGGCAGGTAGCGAGACTGTACGGCCCTGATTCACTCGTGCCGGAACCTGGGGACCGAGGACATTCTCAACGGGGTGCTCTCGGCAAAGCCCTCGAGGCGCTGAAGGGCGAGCGGAAGGGACTGCACAGCATCCGCATCAATCAGCAGTACCGGGTGTGCTTCGTCTGGACAGCGAACGGCGCGACCGACGTGGAGATCACCGACTACCACTAGGCGCGCAGCGGGACGGCCGGTCGCGGCCAGAGAAGGAGCGACCACTCCGAAAAGCTACTGCATCGAAAGTCGAAGACTGAAAGGAGTACAGCACATGGTGCGCATTCCGACCCATCGCCCCCCGACGCATCCGGGCGAGATCCTGCTCGAGGAGTACCTCAAGCCGCTGGGGCTCTCGCAGGTTGCCTTCGCCGAGAAGATCGGCGTGCCCCTCCAGCGCGTGAACGAGCTCGTGAAGGGCAAGCGCGGCGTCACCTCCGACACCGCGCTGCGCCTGGAGGCCGCGCTCGGCGCGACCGCGCAGTTCTGGCTCAACGCGCAGCTGGCGTGCGACCTCTACGAGAAGATGCACTCGCCGGAGGCCGCGGAGATCAAGCGGATCCGGCGCGTTTGCGCGCCCGCCTGACGCAGATGCGGCGCGCTGTAAGGTCTACACGCTCGATCATGCGCGCACGGCGGCCCAGGTCGCTACCCTGCGGCCCTCGACTGGCGCATCGCTTCGTCAGACGCCGGCCCCATCGGCCCCGAATGCCGTCAGTGCGACGGCATCGTCGGGAAAGCTGGCGAGGAGCGGCCGGTCCGAGGTGACCAGCTTCACGTTCAAGCGACGCGCCGTGACGATGAATTCGCAATCGTACGCAGACCGGCCGGAGGCCTTTGCCAGCGCCAACACGTCATGCGAGGCGACGTGATGTTCGCGCCCGAGCAGGAGCTCCTCGGCGGTGTCCTGCACGCTCGTCGCCTGCCGCGACGAGAGTTCTCCCTTGCGCAGGTAGAAGGCCAGCACGTTCCGCAACTCGCTCCGCCACAGCAGAGGCGCCGCTCATTCGGGGTCGCGGGCCAGCGTCGCCCGGGCGGCCCCGGTGTGCTGGCCCGGGAGCAGGAGAGACGCGATGACATTGGTATCGACGACGATCATCGGATCAGCGTCGCCCCTGAGCCTTGGCGGCGCGCAAGCGCGCGTCCGTGAGCGGTGAGACGCGAAGCTTGCCGCGGAGGGCGTCGGCGCGCGCCAGGAGGGCGCGGGGGTCGGGTGGCGTGGCCGCCACGACCTGCACGAGGACCACGAGGATCTCGCTGTTCAAGCTGCGGCCGCTGGTAATCGAGCCGTTCAGACTCTCCCCAACAGCCGTCAGTTCGACGCCGTCAACGACGCCGTCACCCAACCGGAAACACTCCGACGATTCCGTGCCCGCGCGTCACGCGGCCCCCGGCGATGGAGTCCACGTGGCCCGTATGCCATTCCCGGTACCGCAGTCGCATCCGCATACCGTCTACCGCAGGCAGTTCGTACCAGTACGAGGCGCGGATCCCAGACCTCCCCCGCCCCCCCACCCCCCAATCTCACCACTTCCCACCCGCTTCATTACCTTTCCTACCATGCCCCACACGGCCCCCCACATCCGCTCCCGCGACGAGCAGATCGCCGAGCTCTCCGCCGACATCAAGCGCCTCGCCCGCGAGAAGAACGCGGTAGTCCTCGCCCACAACTCCCAGCGCCCCGAGGTGCAGGACGTCGCCGACTACGTCGGCGACTCGCTCGGACTCTCCCGCGAGGCCGCCAAGACGGAAGCCGAGATCATCGTCTTCTGCGGCGTGCACTTCATGGCCGAGACGGCCGCCGTCCTCTCCCCGCAGAAGACGGTCCTGCTCCCCGACCTCGCCGCCGGCTGCTCGCTCGCGTCGATGATCGATGCCGAGCAGCTCCGCCAGTGGAAGCGCGAGCACCCGGGCGCCGTCGTCGTCTCGTACGTCAACACCACGGCCGAGGTGAAGGCCGAGAGCGATTACTGCTGTACGTCCGGCAACGCGGTGGACATCGTCAACTCCATCCCGGCCGACACGGAGATCCTCTTCTGCCCCGACATGTTCCTCGGCGCGCACGTGAAGCGGATGAGCGGCCGCGACAACATCCGCATCTGGATGGGCGAGTGCCACGTGCACGCCGGCATCGATCCGGAGGACATCCGCCACAAGCGCGCGCAGCACCCGGGCGCCGAGTTCCTCATCCACCCCGAGTGCGGCTGTTCCACGAGCGTCCTCGAGGCCGTCAGCGCCGGCGACATCGATCCGGAAGGGGTGCAGATCCTCTCCACCGAAGGGATGATCAAGCGGCCCGCGCTCTCCGACAACGACGAGTTCATCGTCGCCACCGAGGTGGGGATCCTCCACCGCCTCCGCCGCGAGAATCCGTCCAAGCGCTTCTTCGCCGCCAACGAGCGGGCGTCGTGCGCGTACATGAAGGTCACCACGCTGCCCAGGGTGAAGCGCGCCCTGGAACGGCTGGAGCACCGCATCACGGTTCCCCCGGCCATCGCCGACCGGGCGCGGCTCGCCATCGAGCGGATGGTCGCCATCGGCGGACACCATCCGCTCAGCCCTGTCCCCGAGACGACGATCGACCCGGGCGAGTAGCACCTCACGCCGCACGCGCAGGAGCCAGAGCAGATGCACATGCAGCCTCACGACCCGGAGCGGCGCCCCGCGCCCCGCACCATCACCCCGCTGTCCACCCCGGCGGTGAGCACCGACGGCCTGCTCCGCTTTCCCTACAGCCAGGCGGAGCTGCGCGAGCTGGTCAAGGCGGCCCTGGATGAAGACGGCGCGTTCAACGACCTCACCACCATCGCCACCGTCGTCTCCGACCGCCGCGCCACGGGGCGGCTCGTCGCGCGCGGCAAGGGGGTGCTCAGCGGCGTGGCCCTGGCCGTCGAGGCGTTCCGCATCCTCGATCCCAAGGTCACCATCCGCGTGGACAGCGAGGACGGCGCGCGGGTGAAGAAGGGGGACTCGGTGCTCTTCCTCTCGGGCCACGCCCGCCCGCTGCTCGCCGCCGAGCGCGTCGCGCTCAACTTCATGCAGCGGATGTCGGGGATCGCCTCGCTCACGGCGCAGTACGTGGACGCGGTCAAGGGCACACGCGCGAAGATCCTCGACACGCGCAAGACGACCCCGGGCTGGCGGCTGCTGGAGAAGTACGCGGTGCGCTGCGGCGGCGGCACGAACCACCGGCTCAACCTCTCCACGGCAGTGCTCATCAAGGACAACCACCTGGCCGCGGTGGACGGCGACATCGCCGTCGCGGTCAAGCGCGCGCGCGACCTCGCGCCTCCCGGCACCAAGGTGGAAGTCGAGTGCGACAGGCTCGAGCAGGTGCAGGCCGCGCTCGCCGCGGGCTCGGACATCATCATGCTCGACAACATGACGACGGAGCAGATGGCGGAGTGCGTCAAGCTCGTCAACGACCGGTGCATCATCGAGGCGTCGGGGGGCGTGCGGCTGGGCACCGTCCGCGCGATCGCCGAGACGGGAGTGCACTGGATCTCGGTGGGCTCGCTCACGCACTCGGCACCGGCGCTCGACCTCGCCCTCGACTTCGACTGACGCCGGCATGACGCACGCCGCCGCCGGCGTCCCCCTCTGGGACGACAGCCCCGCGGCGGCGCGCCCCGAGCTCGCGGGCGAGCTTGAGGCCGACGTCTGCGTTGTGGGGCTGGGCGGCTCGGGGCTCGCCGCGGTGCGCGAGCTGCGGCGGCTGGGCGCCAGCGTCGTCGGGCTCGACGCCGGCCGCATCGGTGGCGGCGCGGCGGGACGAAACGGAGGCTTCCTCCTCGCCGGCCTCGCGCCCTTCTACCACGAGGCGGTCGCCCGCTTCGGACGCCCGCTCGCCCGCGCGATGTACTCGGCAACCCGGCAGGAACTGGACAGGCTCGCGGCCGAGCTCCCGCACGACGTGTCGCGCCCGGGCTCGCTGCGCATCGCCGAGTCCGATGCCGAGCGGCTGGACTGCGAGCGTCAGCGCGAAGCGATGCTCGCCGACGACATTCCCGTGGAGCGCTACGAGGGCCCCGAGGGGCGCGGCCTGCTCGTTCCCGGCGACGGCGTGTTCCAGCCCCTCGGGCGCTGCCGCGGCTTCGGCGACGAGGCCGAGGCGGCGGGCGCTTCACTGTTCGAGGGCTCCCCCGCGGTGTCACTCGCACCGGGACGCGTTCGGACGCCGCGCGGCGCGGTGCGCTGCCGGCACGTCATCGTCGCCGTCGACGGCGGGCTGGAGCGGGTCCTCCCCGAGCTGGCGCCGCGCGTCCGCACGGCGCGGCTCCAGATGCTCGCCACCGCCCCTACCAACGAGATCCGCCTGCAGCACCCCGTCTATGCGCGCTGGGGCTACGACTACTGGCAGCAGCGCCCGAACGGCGCGATCGCGATGGGCGGGGCGCGCGACCTCTCCTTCGACACCGAGTGGACCTTCGACACGACGCCCACCACGGTGATCCAGGACGCGCTCGATCGCCGGCTGCGCGACAAGCTCGGCGTGCGCGCCCCGATCACGCACCGCTGGGCGGCCAGCGTGGGCTATACGACGAATGGCCTGCCCGTGCTGGAGCAGGTGCGCGAGCATGTCTGGGCGATAGGCGGTTACTCGGGCACTGGCAACGTGATGGGCTCCCTGCTCGGGCGCGGGCTGGCCAGGTTACTGCTGGGGGCCGACGACGGCTTGCTCCGCCCATTCCTGAACGCCGGTGTTTCTCCCACCATTGTGTAGGGAAACTCCCCTCCCCGGGCCGCCCGCGACGGCGCACTATTCCAGAATGCAACAGGCCACGGTGATCAGCGGTACCACGGCGGCGCAGACGGGCCCGCCCCGGCATGCACTGGGCCGGGTGGCCGAGCGCATCCTGCGCGTGCCGATCCTGGGCAAGGTGGCGGGCGCGAACCTGCTCATCGTCGTGGCCGCGCTGCTGGCCGTCATGGCCGGACGCCGCCTGCACAACCCCGGCTCCGCCCCCTCCATCCTCGCCGCGGCGCTGGGGGTGACCCTCGTCGTCAACCTGGTGATGGTGTTTCTCGCGCTCCGTCCCATCTGGGAGCTCGAGGGAGTCGCGGCGCGCGTCTCGCTCGGCGACCTCGGCGCGCGTTTCGAGGTGAGCCTGCTCGCCGACCGCGACATGGCGCGCATCGGCAACACGCTCAACGCGCTGCTCGACAACCTCGTGGCCGACCGCGACCGGATGCGCCGGCTCGCCGCGCAGGTGATCAGCGCGCAGGACGAGGAGCGCGCCCGCGTGGCGCGCGAGCTCCACGATTCCACCGCGCAGATCCTCACCGCGGTGATGCTGCAGCTCGGCGTCGCGGCGCGCGAGAGCACCTCGCCGCAGCTCGACGCGCGCATCGCGACGCTGCGCGAGCTGGCCTCCGAGGCGCTGGAAGAGGTGCGCTCGCTCAGCCACACGATGCATCCGCGCGTGCTCGACGACCTCGGGCTGGCCGCGGCGCTGGAGTGGCTGGCGCGGCAGACGGGAACGCAGCACTCGCTCGACGTGCGCGTCGACGCGCAGGACGTGGAGCCCGCGATCCCCGCGCCCGTGGAGGCCGCGCTCTACCGCGTGGCGCAGGAAGCGCTGCGCAACGCGACGCGGCACGCATCCGCACGCGTCATCCACGTGAGACTCCACCGCTTCGTCGGCCGGGTCACTCTCGAGATCGTCGACGACGGCAGCGGCTTCGACGTGAAGAGCGCCGAGGAACGCCGGCCGGGCATGGGACTGTTCAGCATGAGGGAGCGCGTCGCGCTGGTGAACGGCCGCCTCGAGGTGAACAGCACCCCCGGACAGGGCACGCGCGTCACCGCCGTCGTACCTCTCGCCAACGCCTGACCGCACATCGCCCATGGCAATGATTCGTGTAGTGCTCGTCGACGACCACGTCATCGTGCGGACCGGGCTCAAGGCGGTGCTCGGCGCCGAGCCCGACGTCGAGGTGGTGGGCGAGGCGTCGGGCGGCCGGGAGGCCGTCGAACTGCTCGGACGCACCGGCGCCGACGTCGTCGTCATGGACATCTCGATGGCCGAGGGGGACGGGATCACCGCCACGCGCACGATCACCGCCGGCGGCGAGGGGCCCCGCGTCCTCGTGCTCACGATGCACGCCGAGGAGGCATACCTGGAAGCGGTGCTGGAGGCCGGCGCGTCGGGCTACCTGGTGAAGAGCGCCGCCGATCGCGAGCTCGTCGAGGCGGTGCGAGCCCTCGCCCGCGGCGAGGTGTTCGTGCAGCCCTCGGCGGCGGGCGTGCTCGCCCGCGGCGCGCGCCGCCGCGAGGAGCAGGCGAGCGACAAGGCGCGCTACGAGCGGCTCACCGATCGCGAGCGCGCCGTCATGCGCCTCATCGCCCAGGGCTATACGGCGCCCGAGATCGGCGAGCAGCTCACCATCAGCCCGAAGACCGTCGATACCTACAAGCAGCGCATCAACGACAAGCTCGGGCTCGCCCACCGCGCCGACTACGTGAAGCTCGCCCTGAAGCTGGGGCTGCTGCAGAGCCCCGCGTGAGCCCCCCCGGCGATGAGCCGGCGACACCGTCCTCGCTCCCGGGCCCGATGGTCCGCCGCGAGGACGTGCCCCTGCACGACGACGTGCGCTGGCTCGCCGCGGCGCTCGGCCGCGTGATCCGCGCGCTCGAGGGAGAGAACGCCTACACGACGATCGAGACCCTCCGCGCCGCCTGCCGCGCGCGGCGGCGCGCCGAGCCTGATGCCCCGACGCTCGGCAGCCTGCTGGAGTCGGTCGCCGCCATGCCGCTCGAGGTGAGCGCGGTGGCCGCCCGGGCCTTCACTCTCTTCTTCCTGCTGATCAACACCGCCGAGCAGGTGCATCGCGTGCGCCGCGCCCGCGCCTACCGCGGCAACGAGTCGGCCGGCCCGCAGCCCGCCTCTGCCCTCTGGGCGATGCAGCGCCTGCGCGACGAGGGGCGCTCGTCGGACGAGGTGGCGAGCGCCATCGGCCGGCTTCACGTCCGCCCCGTCCTCACCGCGCACCCCACCGAGTCCACCCGCCGCACCCTGCTCGCCCTCCAGGCGCGGGTCGCCGAGCTGCTCCTCGCGCGCGACGGCGCGACGAGCGCCGAACGGCGTGCGATCGAGGAGCGGCTCGACGGCGAGGTCGAGCTCCTCTGGTCCACCGCCGAGGTGCGGCAGGACCGGCCGTCGGTGCGCGACGAGGTCAGCACCGTGCTCTGGTACCTCGAGACACGGCTGCTCGACGCGAGCGCGGCGGCGCGCGAGACCTTCGTGCGCGCGTTCGAGGAGGTCTTCGACGGCGATGCGGACGCCGTGGAGCGCGCCGTGCCCATCCGGCTCGGCAACTGGGTGGGAGGCGACCGCGACGGCAACCCCTTCGTCACCCCCGACGTCACCCTCGCCACGGCGCGCCGCGCGAGCCACGCCATCCTCGGGCGGCACCGTGAGGCGGTGATGGCGCTCGTCGAGAAGCTGTCGCTCTCGGCACACATCGTCGCTCCCCCGCCGGCGCTGCTCGCGTCCATCGAGCACGACCGCGCGCTGCTGCCGGAGGTGTGGGAGTCGAACCGCCGTCGCAACGAGGACGAGCCGGTGCGCTTCAAGCTCACCTTCATCGCCGCGCGGCTCGAGGCCACGCGCCGCCTGCTCGCGTCGCGCGACGCGGGACGGATCGCGAGCGAGCCGGCGGCGTACGCCGGCGCCCCGGGCCTCGAGCGCGACCTCCTCCTCGTGCGCGACGCGATGCTCGCCGCCGGCGCGACGCACGCGCGGCGCACCACGATCGAGCCCCTCCTCACCGCGGTGCGCGCGCACGGCGTGCACGGCTACCTGCTCGACATCCGCGATCACGCCGACGTCCACCGCGCCGCGCTCGACGAGATCGCCGAGGCGGTGGGCGCGGGACCGCTCACCGGTGAATCGCTGCGTCGCGAGCTGCTCGGCCGCCGCCCGTTGCTCGGGGCTGAGCTGCCGCTGTCCGAGGCCACCCGCAAGGTCGTCGACACCTTTCGCGTGGTACGCACCATCCAGGACGAGCTGGGCGAGGTGGCGGCGAGCACCTACATCGTCTCGATGACCACCGAGCCGGACGACCTGCTGCGCGTCCTCCTCTTCGCGCGCGAGACGGGACTCGTGGACCTCGCCGCCGACCCCCCGGTGTCGCGGCTCGACGTCGTCCCCCTGTTCGAGACGCTGCACGACCTGGAGCGCGCTCCCCAGGTGATGCGCGCCCTGCTCGACGATCCGGCCTACGCGCGCCAGCTCGCCGCACGCGGCAACCGGCAGGAGGTGATGATCGGCTACTCCGATTCGGGGAAGGACGCCGGCATCCTCGCCTCGTCGTGGGCGCTGTACCAGGGGCAGGAGGCGCTCGCCGCGCTGTTCCGCGAGCGTGGAGTGACCCTGAGCCTCTTTCACGGCCGCGGGGGCAGCGTGGGACGTGGCGGCGGCTCGCCGGTGTATCGCGCCCTCGCGGCGCTGCCCCCGCATACGGTGCAGGGCCGACTCAAGATCACCGAGCAGGGAGAGATCATCTCGCAGCAGTTCGGGCTGCTGCCAGTGGCCGAGCGCACCATGGAGGTGACCCTCGCGGGCACCTTGCTGCAGGAGTTCACCGACTGGCGCGACGGGGTGAGCGATGCGGATGTCGCGGGATACCGCGCCGCGATGACGCGGCTCGCCGCGCGCGGGCTCGACGTCTACCGCCGCCTCGTGCACGAGGGCGACGCGCTGTTCACCCTCTTCCGTGTTGCGACACCGATCGCCGAGCTGGCCGACGCACGCTTCGGCTCGCGGCCGGCGTACCGGCCCGGCGCGGCGCCCGGCATCGAGGGGATCCGCGCCATCCCGTGGGGCTTCGGCTGGACGCAGATCCGCCTCATGCTCACCGGCTGGCTCGGCGCGGGCACCGCGCTCGGCGAGGCGGTCGCCACCCCCGAGGGGCTGGATGCGATGCGCCGCATGGCCCGCGACTGGCCCTTCTTCGACGACCTCCTCGGCAAGATCGAGATGGTGTGCGCGAAGACCGACCTGGAGATCGCGCGCGCGTACGTGGAGCAGCTCGGCGGCGACCTCGTTCTCCTCGGCGAGCTGGAGGAGGAGTACCGCCGCTGCGTGGGGGCGCTGCTCGCCATTCGTGATCGCGAGCATCTCGTGGACGAGTCACCCGTGCTGCAGTCGGCCATCTCGCTGCGCAATCCGTACGTCGATCCCCTCTCGCTGTTGCAGATCGCCCTGCTGCGCCGGAAGCGCGCCACGGCGCCCGAGGCTGAGGAGGAGCTGGCGCGTCTGGACGAGGTGCTCTCGACCACGCTGAGCGGCATCGCACAGGGGTTGCGCAACACGGGGTGAGGTCATGATCCACGTGGGACTGATCGGCTTCGGGCTCGGCGGCGCGACATTCCACGCCCCGCTCGTCAGCGCCACCCCCGGGATGCGGCTCGCCGCCATCGTCACGCGCGATCCCGAGCGCCGCGCCCAGGCCCGCGCGCAGTATCCCGGCGCGCGCCTGCTCGACCACCCGAAGGATCTCTGGGCATCGCCGGGCGGCCTTGATCTCGTCGTGGTGAGCTCGCCGAACTCCAGCCATCATCCGCTCGCGCTCGAGGCGCTTGGCGCGGGGATGCACGTGGTGGTGGACAAGCCCTTCGCCGGCACGGCTCGCGGGGCGGGAGAGATGGCCGCGGCGGCGGCGCGCGCCGGCCGGCTGGCGATCCCCTTCCAGAACCGGCGCTGGGACGGCGACTTCCTCACCGTACAGCGGCTCCTGCGCGACGGGACAGCCGGCGAGGTGCACAGCTTCGAGTCGCGCTTCGAGCGGTGGCGCGAGTCCCCCAAGGCGCGATGGTGCGAGCCCGGAGCGCGCGAGCATGCCGAGGGGATCCTCCTCGACATCGGCAGCCACCTCGTCGACCAGGCGCTCGTCCTCTTCGGGCCGGTGGCCGAGGTCGCCGCGGAGACCGCGCGCCGGCGCGCCGGCCTGCAGGTGGAGGACGAGGCGTTCATCTCCCTGCTTCACGCGAACGGCGTGCGGTCGCACCTCGTGATGAGCGCGTCGGCGGCGCAGCCCGGTCCGCGCATCACGGTGCGCGGCTCCGGCGGCGCGTATCTCAAGTACGGTCTCGATCCGCAGGAGGAGCAGCTCAAGGGAGGGCTCCGCCCCGGGCAGCCCGGCTACGGCATGGAGCCCGAGCCGCTCTGGGGGACGCTCGGCTTCCATCCCGCGCTGCGTGCCGTGCCCACCGAGCGAGGTCGCTACGACGAGTTCTACGCCGCGGTGGCCCGCGCGGTGCAAGAGGGAGCGGCTCCCCCCGTGGCCGTCGGCGAGGCTGCCGCCGGCCTGCGGGTCATCGAGGCGGCGCTCGTCGCGGCCGACGAACGCCGCGTCGTCTCGCTCGCTCCTACCGCCCCCCCCGCACAGTGACCGATCTCGCTTCCGTCGCAACGCGCGCGCTCCACGAGAAGGGCTTCGTCCCCGAGCTTGATGACGCCGCGCAGCGCGAGCTCGCGGCGCTCCGCCCGCCGGCGCCGGCGCCGGACGGCGACGTGCGCGACCTGCGCGCGCTGCTCTGGAGCTCCATCGACAACACCACGTCGCGCGATCTCGATCAGATCGAGTTCGCCGAGACGCTCCCCGAAGGCGGCGTTCGCCTGCGCATCGGCATCGCCGACGTCGACGTCCTCATCGGCAAGGGCTCGGCGCTCGATCGCCACGCCGAAGCGAACGCGACGTCCGTGTACACGGGCGGCGCGGTGTATCCCATGCTGCCCGAGCAGGTCTCGACCGGGCTGACGTCGCTGAACGAGGGGGAGGAGAGGGTCGTCCTCGTCGTCGAGCTGCGGCTTGGCGCCGACGGGAGCTCGCTCGGTCACGACGTGTACCGCGCCCTCGCGGTGAACCGCGCGAAGCTCGCCTACGAGTCGCTCGGGCCGTGGCTGGAAGGGTGCGGCGCGGAGCCCGCCGCGCTGGCGGCGAGCCCGGAGCTCGTGCAGCAGCTCTGGCTCCAGGACCGCGCGGCGAGCCTGCTGAAGTCGGTGCGCGAGCGGGCGGGGGCGCTGGAGTTCGAGACCGTCGAGGCGACGGCGACGACGAAGGACGGAAAGGTGGAGTCGCTCGTCGTCACGCGGAAGAATCGCGCGCGCGATCTCATCGAGGACTTCATGATCGGCGCGAACGTCGCGATCGCCCGCTATCTCGCCGAGCAGAACCGCTCGGCGATCCGGCGCGTGGTGCACGCGCCGCGCCGGTGGCCGCGCATCGTGGAGATCGCGGCGAAGTTCGGCGTCACGCTGCCCGCGGAGCCCGACCCGAAGTCGCTCTCCGCCTTCCTCGCCGAGCGCCGCGCCGCCGATCCACTGCGCTTTCCCGATCTCTCGTTGAGCATCGTGAAGCTGCTGGGACCTGGCGAGTACGTGCTCGACAAGCCCGGGCCCGCCGACGACCAGGGCCACTTCGGCCTGGCCGCGCAGGACTACTCGCACGCGACGGCGCCCAACCGGCGCTACGCCGACCTCGTGACGCAGCGGCTGGTGAAGGCGGCGATCGCATCCTCGCCGGCGCCGTACAGCGACGACGAGCTGGCGGCGATCGCGAAGCAGTGCACCGAGCGCGAGAACGCGGCGAACGAGGTGGAGCGCATGATGCGCAAGACCGCCGCCGCGCTCCTGCTGGCCGATCGCATCGGCAAGACCTTCGACGCCATCGTCACCGGCGTGAACAAGAGCGGCACCTTCGTGCGCCTGCTGTCGCCCCCCGCGGAAGGGCGCGTGGTGCGCGGCGAGCAGGGGATGGACGTGGGGGAGCGGGTACGGGTGACGCTGCTCGCGACGGACCCGGAGCGGGGGTACGTGGACTTTGCGGGGCAACCGTGAAGCGAGAACCGAACGGACGTACGAGGTGAGAAGTTCGAAGTGGGGATTGGGGGCCACGGGACGGGGGGGGCACCCCAGGCAGAGATAGACAC
>JBBQJC010000085.1:0-14799 GCA_038325515.1 Gemmatimonadales bacterium
GGTCGTGTCCTGCGCACTGGCGTGCGCGGAGAGGAGCGCCACCATGACGGCGGCGGAAGCGAATCGGCTCATTCGGTAATGCTGCATCGGCGCGGCGCGCGCGTCCAGCCGGTGACTACCACTCGCCGCGGCGCTCGGCCCGGCGGTACGCGCGCATCAGCGAAAAGGTGAGACCGGCGACCCAGAGGGCATGTCCGGCCCACCAGTACGCCTTGCCGGTCTCCGGATCGGTGGAGTGCACCGCCAGCCCGAGCAGCAGCATCCCCCCGGCCACCGAGATCATCAGATCGAGCACGAGCCGGTAGAAGTCGCGCCGTGCATCGCGCTGCGCCTCCCGATGCGCTCGCGCGTGCTCGGCGATGCGCTCCGCGTAGCTGCGCGGCGAGGACGGCGGTGTGCGAGGGGGGCTGGCCATCGGCACTCGTGCGGGGAAGTGGTCGCTACCGGCCCTGCCGGCGGCGTTCCAGCAGACCGCCAGCGAGTACCCCGACGGCATTCATCAGTGCCAGCGCGAACGGGTACCAGGCAGGCTCCCCGCTCGGCCGGGTTCCCCGGAACGCCGGCACGAGCGCGGACACGAGCAGGATGAGGGCCAGCACCTGCACCGTGAAGAGCGACCGCCCCGTGGTGACGCGTGCCGTCGCGAACCCACCGGCGCACGCGGCGACGGCGACCACGGCCACGTTCGTCAGCAGGTAGCTCAGTGGCGCGACGAACAGCTTGGGATCCACCCCGCGCAGCGCGGCGAGGGTATTGATGATGATGCCGAAGCCGCTGATCGCGACGGTGATCCCCAGGCCGGCGAGGAGGGCGAGGGCGGGCCGCAGCATCGTCGAGGTCGGCGGTGCGGCGGCAGGCGAGACGGTGGGAGGAGTGGTCACGTGGCGCTCGCGGGGGGGGGAAGGTACAGGTCGCTCGTGTCGGCCGACGCGAGCTCGATGAGGTATTGCGCCACCTTCTCGGTGACCTGGGCCGAGTAGCGCGCGCCCTTCTCTACCGAGGAGAGCGCCGGGTTGCCGACGCCGGTGTCGGCGGTCACCTGCGACCAGCGGCGCGGCGACCAGGCCCACCCCTCGCGCAGGCCGGCGATGCGCCAGGCGCGCTGCGCGCCGTTCCCCGCCTCCTCGACCGGCCGGACGAGCTCCGGCGCGACGTGCATCATCACGCTCGTCTCCAGCTCCCCGGCGTGGTCGCCCAGGTCGGTGAAGATCCCCTGGGGGGCCACTACCTTGTACCAGTTGATGGCCGAGATGAAGACGCGCGTCCGGGGCTCGAGCTCGCGGATCATCTGGCGGAAGTCGTTGCCGCCATGCCCGTTGAAGATGACGAGCTTGGTGATTCCCTGCGCCTCGAGGGCGTGCACGAGGTCGGCGAGCAGCGCCGCCTGCGTGGCCGGGTTCATGTTCAGGCAGAGCTTGATGTCGAGCTGCCCCGTGTTGACGCCGAAGGGCACGGTGGGGAGCACCACCACCTTCGCCCCTCTCTCCCACGCGAGCCGGGCCGACTCGGCGGCGAGCGCGTCGCACTGGATGGTGTCCGTGGCGTACGGCAGATGGAAGTTGTGGGCCTCGGTGGCCCCCCAGGGCAGGATCGCGACCTCGTACGGGGTGTCCCGCACGGTGCGCCAGGTGCTCTCGGACAGGATATAGGGACGTGTGCTCATGATGTAAATTCACCTGCGGCCGGAAACGGCGCCAGCGCGGGAACGCCTCGGCGCGGCGCGGCGTAGATCCCTCGACCCAGCACACCAGGATTCCCTCGATGCCCTTCGACGACTACGCAAGAACGACGAGTGGCGGCGGGTCCACCGAGGCCGCGTTGCTGCTGCTCAAGGACCGCGGCGTGCAGGTGCTGAACGCGATCGACGACGGCGTCTATTTCCTCGACTCGGAGGGCCGCACCATCTTCGTGAACGAGGCGGCCGAGCGGCTGCTCGGCTTCGCGAACCGCGAGATCATCGGCCGGCCGATGCACGAGCTCACGCACCACCATTACGCCGACGGCTCCGCGTTCCCCGCACACGAGTGTCCGATCCTGTCGAGCGTCACGGATGCTGTCCAGCAGCGCGTGGGCGGCGACACGTTCTGGACCAAGGCAGGCACGCCGCTCCCCGTGGATTACACGAGTATCCCGATCAAGGAAGGGCGCGAGGTGCGTGGCGTGGTGGTGACCTTCCGCGACATCAGCGAGCAGCAGCGCGTCGAGGAGCAAGGGGCTCGGCTGCGGCGGGAGCGCGAGGCGCTGGCGCAGGCCGATGCGGCGCGCGAGGCGCTGCGCCAGAGCGAGGCGCGCTACAAGTTCCTCGCGGAGGCGATCCCCGTGCAGATCTGGACGGCGCGGCCCGACGGTGGGCTCGACTACGTGACCCAGCGCGTCGCCGACTACTTCGGCGTCACCCGGGAGCGGGTGATGGAGCAGGGATGGCGGGCGCTCGTGCATCCCGACGACCTTCCGCTGGCGATCGAGCGCTGGACGCACTCGCTCAGCACCGTCACGCCGTACCTGGTGCAGTTCCGCCTGCGCCGCGACGACGGCGAATACCGCCGCTTCATCTGCCGCGCCCTGCCACAGTGCGACGCCGAGGGGCGCGTCGTGCAGTGGTTCGGGACGAACACCGACATCGAGGGACAGGTCGGGGAGAGCGAGACGTAGGCTCGCGGGCTGCGCGAACAGCGAGGAGAAGGAATCAGGTGAACCGCATCCCGTTGGGTGCGATCGCCCCGGGCTTCACGGTGAACGGCTTGGGCGCCGGAGGCTGCGGCTGCTTCGGCGCTGGCCGCGTTCCGGGACGCCCGCCCGCGGGCGCCCCCGCGCGCTTCCCCGCGTCCGGCCGCGAATCGGCGCTCGCGGCGGACTTCATCGTCAGCGCGATGCGGTTGCGCTGCAGGTCCACGGCCATCACCCGCACCTTCACGCGCTGCCCCACCGACACCACCTGGTTCGGATCGGTGACGTAGCGGTCGGCGAGCTGCGACACGTGCACGAGGCCGTCCTGATGCACGCCGACGTCGACGAACGCGCCGAAGGCGACGATGTTCGTGACCACGCCCTCCAGCTCCATCCCCTCGCGCAGGTCCTTCGGCTCGGTGAGATCGTCGCGGAAGGCCGGCGCCTCGAAGCTCGCGCGCGGATCGCGTCCCGGCTTCCGCAGCTCGCTCATGATGTCCTTGAGCGTCGGCAGCCCCACCTCGGCCGACACGTACTTCGTGAGGTCGATCGCCTCGAGCCGCGCCTCGTCGGCGATGAGCGCGGGGAGTGACACCCCGGCGTCCTTCGCCATCTGCTCCACCAGCGCGTAACGCTCGGGATGCACGGCGCTCGCGTCGAGCGGATGGGAGCCGCCGCGCACGCGAAGGAAGCCCGCCGCCTGCTCGAACGCCTTGGCCCCGAGCCGCGGCACCTCGAGCAGCGCCTTGCGCGAGTCGAAGCCGCCGCGCGCGTCGCGCGCCTTCACGATGTTCTCCGCGAGCGACGGACCGATCCCCGACACGTACGACAGGAGCGCGACGGACGCGGTGTTCACTTCGACACCGACCTTGTTCACCGCCGACACGACGATGTCCTCCAGCCGCTTCTTGAGGCGCGGCTGGTTGACGTCGTGCTGGTACTGCCCGACGCCGATCGACTTCGGATCGATCTTCACCAGCTCGGCGAGCGGATCCTGCAGCCGCCGCGCGATCGACACCGCGCCGCGCAGCGAGACGTCGAGCCCCGGCAGCTCGGCCACCGCGAGCTCCGACGCCGAGTATACCGAGGCGCCGGCCTCGCTCACGACGACCACCTGCGGCGGTGACGCGAGACCCGCATCGCGCAGCGTCTGGCGCACCAGCGTCTCCGTCTCGCGCGACGCGGTGCCGTTGCCGATCGCGATCAATTCGGCGCCTGACGCCTGCGCCAGACGGAGCAGGGAAGCGGTGAACCGGTCGGGCTGATGCAGCATCCACGCGTCGGTGTGCAGCACCGATCCGGTGCGCGACACCGCCGCCACCTTGACCCCGGTGCGGAAGCCGGGGTCGAGCCCGATGACGATGCGCTCCCCCGCCGGCGCCGCGAGCAGGAGCTGCTCGAGGTTGCGCCCGAAGATGACGATCGCCTCCTCGTCGGCACGCGTCTTCAGCTCGAGCCGCAGCTCCACCTCGATCGAGAAGGCGAGCAGCCGCTTGTACGCATCCTGCGCGACCAGCCTCAACTGCTCCAGCGCGCGCCGGCCACGCGACACGCGCTCCACCAGCCCGGCGGTGATCTCCTCGACGGGCGCGGCGACGCTCCACGCCAGCACCCCCTCCTCCTCGCCGCGGCGGATGGCCAGCACGCGGTGCGAGGGGATCGTGTTGAGCGACTCGCTGAAATCGTAGTAGTCCTGGAACTTCGAGACTTCGTTCTCCTTCCCCGCGGCGACGCGCGCGGCCACGGTGCCCTTGCGGCGCGTCAGGTCGCGCACCCAGCCGCGATGCTCGGCGTCTTCAGCGATGCGCTCGCTGAGGATGTCGCGCGCGCCCGCCAGCGCCTCGTCCACGCCCGGTACCTCCTTCTCGGCGCTCACGTACTGCCCGGCGCTCGCACGCGCCGCGGCGTCGTCCAGCTCACCCGTCCAGATCGCGTCGGCGAGCGGCTCCAGCCCGCGCTCGCGCGCGATGATGGCGCGCGTGCGGCGCTTCGGCTTGTACGGGAGGTAGAGATCCTCGAGCTGCTGCTTCGTGGTGACCGCGTCGAGCCGCGCGGCGAGCTCCGGCGTCAGCTTGCCCTGCTCGTCGATCGACTTGCGGATCGCCACGCGCCGGTCGCCCAGCTCGCGCAGGTACTCCGAGCGCTCCTGGATGGCGCGGAGCTGCGTCTCGTCGAGCCCGCCGGTGGCTTCCTTGCGGTAGCGCGCGACGAAGGGAAGGGTGTTGCCCTCGTTGAACATCTCGAGGGTGGTGGCGACCTGGCGGGGCTGGAGCTGAAGCTCCTGCGCGACCGCCGTCGCGATCTGGATCAACTGGGACGACTCCATCGGGGACCGGCGTGTTGCTGTGAGGCGCGGACGTGCGCCATGTTCGCGGGGAGGAGGCGCAAACTGTACGGCGACGGTCGCGCGTGCAACGGCTTGACAGCCGCGCGCGCGCAACCAGCGTCACACGCGACGGCGCACCATCAACTGCGCGAGCGCGCTTCCCACCACCGCGGCGCTCCACGCGAGTAGCGACACGAACGCGATGGTGGCGAGCGCGAGCACCGTGCCGGGAAGTCGCATCACCCCGCCCAGTGCGCCGGCGAGCGCCGCCATCCGCCCACCCGTCGCATCGAAGGCCAGAAGCGCCCCCCACGCCACCGCCGCGGCGAGCGCGAGCGTGTACGGCGACACCAGGCGGCGCCGGTCGCCGAAAGCCGCGACGAGCGAGAACAGCGCGACCGCCGTCCATCCTCCCACCCAGGTCAACGCCGCCATCGCGACGGCCGCGCCGGCGACGAACGCGGCGCGCGCGCGCCACGTCATCGCGCCGGCTCCAGGCGCAGCAGCGCCGATCGCTGCGCCGCGCCGAGTGCGCCGGCCGCGCGCGGCAGCCGCACCGGCTCGAGCCTTCCCTCCGTCCAGACCGGGAGCCGGTCGCGGTAGCGCGCGCTCACCGGGTTGCCCGATTGCCCGCCCGGATACGTCGCCCACGCGCGCGGCTCGTCGCCGAGCTCCACCACCATGCGCCAGCTCGGACCGAAGTTGCCGCTCCCCGACGACGGGCTCAACGTGCCCGGTCCCCCCTGCACCGGGATCCCGAGCGCCGACAGCGCCGAAAGGCGCAGCAGGTGGCTCACGTTTGCCTTGCGAATCCGGTTCCAGCGCCACCCGCCGGCATCCGGCGCTCCATACCGCTCGCGCGTTGCCCGCAGCGCGGCGACGAGCGCCGCCGCGACGATCTCGTCGCGCGTCTCGCGGCGCGGCGTCGCGCGGTCGTCCCACCACACGCTCGCCGAATCGGCGAGGAGCTCGGCAAGCACCGCGGTGGAGGGGGTGGCGGCGCGCGCTCCCGTGCCGCGTGAGGCGCGCAGCTCGTCCCACGTCCGCTCGGCGAGCTCGCGCATCGCCGCCTCGAACAGCACGGCGCGCTGGTTGTCGAGCGTATAACGGCGGTCCCATTCGGCGAGCAGCCGGGCCGCCTCGGCGAGCGTGTCGCCGGGATGCGCCAGGCGGCGTGCCGCGTTCAGGAAATACGGCACGAAGAGATCGGCCCGCGCGCTTCCCGGATCCCGCTGCATGCGACGCATCGCGTCGGGCGTGAGCGCGGAGTCGGCGCGCAGGAGCGTGTTGATGCGCAGCGCGCGCCACGGATCGTACACGCCGCCCATCCACGTCGTGGTCGTGCGCGGATCCGCCGGCTGCTGGTTCGCCGACGCGAGAAAGCCCTGCGCCGGATCGAACGACTGCGGATAGCCGCTCACGGCGAGCGACGACGTCCAGTCCGACGCGCTCGTGCGGCCGTCCCGCACGTGGCCGCCGTCTCCCGGCGCGGGACGCACGGGAAAGCGTCCCGTCGACCGGATCGCGATGTGCCCGCCGCGATCGGCCGCCAGCATGTTCTGCGCGGGCGCCGCGTACGACGCGCCCATCGCCTCCTCGAACTCCCTCGCGCTCCGCGCGTGCGCCCCGTCGCGGAACGCCGTCACCTCGCGCCCGGTCCCCTCGAGCACCGTCCAGCGCATCGACAGCCAGCGCTCCCCCGCACGTCGCATCGGCCCGCGATGCGTGTAGTACGTCGTGTCGGTCGCGAGGGTCTCGCCGTGCTTTCCGAGGTAGCGCTCGCTGCGCCGCTCGAGCGGCCGCCACGCGCCGTCGAGCCGATAGCGCGCCGGATGCGCGACGTCGTCCACCTGCTCGGCGTACAGGTCCAGCACGTCGGCCCCGGTGTTGGTGAAGGTCCACGCGACGTCGCGGTTGAAGCCGATCACGATGCCCGGCGCGCCGGGAATCGTGACGCCGTACACGTCGAGCGTGCCGGGCACGACGAGATGTGCCTCGTACCAGATCGAGGGCAGCGTGAGCTCGAGGTGCGGATCGCCGGCGAGCAGCGCGTGCCCGCTCGCCGAGCGGCGCGGCGCGACAGCCCAGTTGTTGCTCGCCTGCCAGCGCGGCTCGCCGTCGGCGTCCGTCGCGGCGCGCGCCAGACGCTGCGACGGCATCAGCGCGTCGAGCATCGCCGACGCCAGCGCGCTCGCGCTGTCCGGCGCGCCCGGCGGCGGCAGCGGATGGAAGTTCTCGCGCGGCTCCCTTCCGCCGGTCGGCTGGAGCGGCTCCTGCAGCGGCGAGTCGTCGGGGAAGAGCGCATCGGCCGCCGCCTCGCCGACGACGGCAGCCGCGGCCATCCGGTCCCCCTCGAGCGACAGGTACGCGAGCGTGTACCCCATCCGGTTCTGCAGGTGGAGCGAGTTGATCGCCGACCAGCGCTCCGGCCGCGTGCCGAGCAGCCGGAACTCCAGCGGGAGCGCCGACGCCGGCATCGACTCGATCCATGCGTTGACGCCCTCGGCGTACGCGGCGGCGACGCGCGCCGCTCCGTCGGTCGCCGGCAGCGCTGCCTGCTCGCGCTCGGCCGATCGCGGAAGTCCGAGCCGGCGCATCTCGCGATCCAGCTCCAGCGCGCGAGCGCCAGCCACCTCCGTGAGCCGGCCGGTCGCGGCGAGCGTCTGGATGTAGAGCTGGAACATCCGGTCGCGCGCCACGACGTAGCCCAGCGCGCGGTACGCGTCATCCTCGGAGGCGGCGAAGATGTGCGGCACCGCGCGGTCGTCGTACTCCACGCGCACCGGTGCGCTCAATCCGCGGATCGCCGCGCTCGCATCGCGCGGCATCTCCGACGTTCGCGCCAGCGCCCACACCCCGTGCGCCGGCTCGAGGAACGCGCCGAGCGCCGGCAGCGGCCCCACGGCGCGAGAGCCAGCGAAGACGAGCGCCCCCAGCACCACACTGGCCATGCCGACCCTGGCGTTCACGCCACTACTTGCCCGCGGCCGGCAGCTGCGTCGTCATCCAGATGTACGGGCCCGTGGGCTCCTTGCCCGGGGGCAGCCCGCGCGGCACGCCATTGGGCTTCGGCCCGAGCGACTTGATGTAGCGGTACATCGCCCGCAGGTCGCGGTCACTCATCATCGCGGTGTTCCACCAGGGCATCGGCATCTTGCCGTCGCCGCCGTCGGCGGTCTTGAGCGTTTCCACCCAGTGATCCTCGCTCTGCCGCTGCACGATCGTGCGCAGGTTCTTTCCGTACGACGTCCCCCACGCCCCACGGAAGCCGACGTTCATTCCAGCGAACCGGTCGGCGGGCGCGACCTTTCCCTTGCTCTCCACCCAGCCCTGCGTGTGGCAGTCGTTGCAGCTCCCCACGAGCGTGAGGTATTCGCCCGCCTGCTCCATGCTTGGAGCCTGCACCGCCGGACCGGCGCTCGGCGGCATGGCACCGCTGCCCGTCGCAGCGGCGGCCGCGCCGGAACCTGACGACTGGCATGCCGCCATGAGCAGCAGAGTGGACACGAGAAATGTGGATTTCATCGGAGCGTGTGGAGGTCGCGGGAATTCGGGCATGGATGCAGGAACGGCGGCCAGAGTGGCCGCCGTCCTGAGATACGCTTCGGATGGCCCGAGCGTTAGATCCGCACGAATGCGCCTCCGTCACGGCCGGCCGAGCACCCCGCTCACCGCGCCGCTCACGCCGCCGGCCACGCCGGCCGTCGCGCCACGCGCCGCCGCGCTCGTCGCCACTCCGAGGCCCGCTCCCACGTTGCCCGACAGACCGCCGGCGATGCCCCCCGCCAGTCGTCCCGCGGTGGCGCCATTCGCGTTTCCCTTCACATCGGCCGCTGCACTCTCCAACGTGCTGCCCGAGAGCGGCGCGCGCCTCGCCGCCGCTTCCACCTGCGCGGCGGTGTGGCCGCTGGCGATCAGGTCTGCGCCCTGTGTCGTTTCCGCATCGCTCGGCGCGCTGCGGCCGGCGCGGACCAGCGCGTCATGCGAAGCCTGCAGGTTGACGAGCGTGCCACGGCTCGCCGCCACGATCTGCGCATCCGTCGCCCCCTTCGCCTCCCCCTCGGCGACGCGGTTGCGAATCGGCTGCTCGGGCAGCCGGCTCCGGCGCGCCGCCGCCAGATCCGCAGTTACGTGCGCCTGCGCCTCGACGGAGAGGCTGGCGCGCCCCCCCGCCTGCGCCTCTGCCTGTGCCTGTGCCTGCGACTGTGCCTGCGCCTGCGAACGGGCCTGTGCCTGCGCCAGCATCGGGATGGTCGCGACGGCGACTGCTGCGATGGCGAACTGCTTCATGATCATTGCCTCCAGTTGGGTTGTCCTGCTCGGCCGTCCGCGCCACGAGATTCGGAGTCGCACGCCGGCCACGGGTGCTGCATTCGCTCAGCGCACCGACACCATCGCCGAGCGCCCTCCGAAGCCGTCGTCCACGGTCGCCACGCGCTCCGGTACCTCCCACCGGCCTCCGTCCACCTTGAAGGCGTATCGATGCTCGCCCCGCTCGAGGCGGACGTCGGCGTACCACGTTCCGTCCCCCCCTCTCGTCGCCGGTGCGGGAGCCCAGTCGTTCCAGTCCCCCGCCAGCTCGACGCGCCGCGCCGTCGGCGCGTGCAGCGACAGTCGCGTCATCCCCTGGGAGACCGCCGGCGCGCCGCGGATCGGGCGAGCCGCTGGCGCTTCCTCGTCGCGGCGCGCGGTCCGCAGCACGACGCCGAGGCTCAGGAAGCTTCCTCCGGCCGTCCCGCTGAGCCGGTTCGAGGGGTAGCTGCCTCCCGCGACCTGCAGCGCGCCGGCGCTGCCCAGCGCGACCATCGCGCTACCGCTGGCGAACGCCGTGTGCTCGTCCGTGGCGTCGCGCCACCCGGCCGTGGCCGAGAGGGACAGTGGCCCCGCCGCCATCGCGAGGGTCCCGCTGCGATCCACGATCGCCGCCTGGGCGATGCGCGCCCGTTCCTCCCGGTAGCCCAGCACGACGCCCTGGCCCGGCCGGCTCCCCGCGAGCTCCAGCATCGCCCCGGCGACCGGCCCCGCGCTCGTGCTGGAAACCTCGGTCCGCTGCGCGTCGCCGGACGGCTGCCCCAGCGGCCCGGTCGGCGCGGCGAGCTGCGCCGGCGCGCTGGTCCCTCCCGCCGCCAGCCGGGCGCCACCATAGATTGTGAGCGCTCCGAGCCGCGCCTCGAGGGCGGAGACCGCCTCGGCAGTGCTGTATCTCGCGTCGTATGAGGTGGCGACCGCCGACGCCGCGGCCGAGGCGCCGAGGGCGACAGAACCGGCGAGCGGGATCCGGACCGCGCCCCCCGCATTGCCGCCGAAGGCGGTGCCCCCCGCCTGGAACTTCGTGAACGACCCGCCGAGCGACAGGCCGGCCGCCTCGCCGGCAGTGTATGTGAGTGCGGGGGCGAGCGTCGCCGCCGAGGAGCGCACGCCGCGCTGGTCGGTGGCGGTGCCGCCGCTGGCCGACACGCTCGCGTTCAGCGACTGCCCGAGGCCCATCGCCGGGATGATCAGCGTCGCGATGACGGCTTGGACGGACGTACTGAGGATCGATCGCATCGTGGCAGTGGCCGGTCGTGAGTGGTCCCGCTTCCACCATCCTGACAGGCACGACGCAAGCCGTTGCTGCCGCGTGATTTACATCACGACACCGAGTGTGATTCCTGTCACATGGCGCCCCCGCGGGCGGGCGAGATGCCCGGCTCCGGCGCAGTCGGCCGATGGCAGAACCGGACACCTGCCGTAACATTCCGTGACGATGCCAATTGCCCTCCTCTTCGATCTCGACGGAACGCTGGTCGATTCGATCGGCCTCATCCTGCAGTCCATGCGGTACGCCTTTCAGGGTTTCGACGGCCACGCCCCCAGCGACGACCAATGGCGCGCCGGCATCGGACGTCCTCTCGCCACGATGTTCCGGCACTATGCCGGCGACGATGCCGAGTCCGACCGGCTGATCGCCCGCTACCGCGAGTACCAGCTCGAGCACCACGACCGGCTCCTCCGCGCCTACGACGGCGTCGTGGACACCCTCCGCGCCCTCCACCTGGCCGGGCACCCGATGGCGCTGGTGACGAGCAAGGCGGATTGGCTGGCCCGGCGCGCCCTCGAGCACGTCGGGGTCTCCGATCTCTTTCCGGTTCTCGTGGGATGCGACAGCTGCGTCAACCACAAGCCCCACCCGGAGCCGGTGGAGCGGGCGCTCGCATCGCTCGGGGCGGAGCCGGGCCGCACTCTCTTCGTCGGCGATTCCCCGCACGACGTCGAATCGGGGCGCTCCGCGGGAGTGTTCACCGTGGGAGTGACCTGGGGCGCCTTCACGCGTGAAGAGATGGTCGCGGCCGGTGCCGACGTCGTCATCGATCGCGTGGAGGAGCTTCCGGAGGTCGTTCAGCGCCTTTCCGCGGGACCGTTCAAACCTTTTGACCGATCCGGGTATCCCACTGTGTGAACGAAGGGAGACCCAGACGAACGATGACGGCCGTGGCCCTATCCGAGCCCGCGACACAAAGCTCCTACTCGGCTGATACCGACGTGGCCCTCGCGGCCGCGGGGGATCGTCGCGCCTTCGAGCGGCTCTACCACCAGCATGCGAGCCGGGTCTTCTCCCTCTGCGCCAGGATGGTCGCCGACCGGACGCGCGCCGAGGAGCTCACGCAGGACGTGTTCGTGAGGGCATGGGAGAAGCTGCACCTCTTTCGAGGCGAGAGCGCCTTCGGCACCTGGCTGCACCGGATGGCGGTCAACGTGGTGCTGAACGCGAGGAAGTCGGACGGCCGGCAGCGGTCGCGGTTCGAGGACGACGATGAGGGCGACGGGATTGACACCCTCCCCGGGCGGCCCCTCGCGCCGGGCGACCGGATGGACCTGGAGGCGGCGATCGCGAAGCTGCCGAAGGGGGCACGACGGGTGTTCACCCTGCACGACGTCGAAGGCTACAAGCACGAAGAGATCGCCGAGATGCTCGGCGTGACGACCGGAGCGACGAAGGCGCAGCTACACCGCGCACGGCTCCTTCTGCGGGAGGCATTGAACCGATGAGCACAGCCGACACACCTCTGACCTGCGACGAGCTCGCCCTGCACCTGGCGGACGTCCTCGACGACGACGCGTCGGACGAGACGCGCGCCGCGGTGGAAGCGCATGCGGCAGGCTGCGCCGACTGCGGAGCGCTCGTGGCGGACCTCGGCGCCCTGCGCCGCGACGCGGCGGCACTTCCCCTGCTCACCCCATCGCGCGACTTGTGGAGCGGGATCGCCGAGCGCATCGATGCGCCGGTGGTCGCCCTCGACATTCCGCGAGTGGATCGCGGCACCTCGCGGCGCACGTGGGCGCGGCCGGCGCTCGCCGCCGCCGCGCTGGTGCTCGTGACCGCGGGGATCACGCACGTGCTGACGCGCGTCTCGATCGCTCCCGCCGCTCCGCCGGCAATGGCCTCCGCGGCCGCAACGCCCGTGACGGCCGTCACCCCGCCGAGCACGGAGGCGGCGGCGCCAGCCACGGCGGAGTTCACCTCCACGGCGACGGAGCGTTCCACCCCCGCGGCTGCGGGGGGGCGCCGCGTGCCGGCGCAGCTCGCGAGCGCCGCGCCGCTCATGGCCGCGCCGCTCATGAAGGAAGCGCAGCCCGTGTACGACCGCGAGATCGGCAAGCTGCGCGAGCTCATGCGCACGCGCCGGTCGCAGCTCGACCCCAGCACGGTCGCGGTGCTCGAGCAGAGCATCGCGGTGATCGACTCGGCAATCGCCCAGAGCCGCGCGGCGCTGGCGCGGGATCCGGCCAGCGGCTTCCTGGCCACGCAACTCAACCATTCGCTCGAGAAGAAAGTCGAGCTGCTTCGTACGGCGGCGCTGCTGCCGGCGCGTACCTGAGGAATCGAGATCATGCATCGCCAGACTGTCGCCCTGATCGCCGCGCTCGCCCTGACGCTCCCCGCTGCCGCGTCGGCGCAGGGAGTGTCGGAAAGGGAGCGCGCCCGCATCGAACGCGAGCGCTACCAGGCGGAGCGCGACCGCGCACGCGCCGAGCGGGACCGCTTCCGTGAGGAGCAGCGGCGGGAGCGCGAGGCTGCGAGCGCACTGGACACGACCGTCGCGTTCGATGCGCGCGGCACCGTGACGGTGAGCTGCCCCGGCGGGCTGGTGCGGGTGACCGCCGCTGACCGCAACGAGATCAAGGTGCGCGCCCGCACCGACAACGGCGCGATCCGATTCACGAGCAACGGCTCGCGGGCAACGCTGGAGCCGGCGTCGGGACGGGGGTGCAGCGATGGCCAGTTCGTGGTGACCGTGCCGGTGGGCGCGCGCGTGACGGCGAACACCTGGAGCGGCTCCATCGAGATCAGCGGCGTGCGTGGCGCCATCGAGGCGCACGCGCAGAGCGGCGACGTGACCATCCGCGACGCCGGCGACCGGCTCGACGTCGAGGCGCTGTCGGGTGACGTCAGCGTGACGGGCGTCGCGGGGGATGCGGCCATCAACACGGTGAGCGGCGACATCGGCCTGGCCGGCGCGCGGAGCAGCGTGGAGATCGAGACGGTGAGCGGCGACGTCTCGCTGCGCGACATCGTGTCGCGCCAGGTGCGCGCGCACACTACCAGCGGCGACGTCGGCTTCACCGGACAGATCGCCAGCGGGGGACGCTACGAGTTCAACACGCACTCGGGCGAGGTGCGCCTCGGGCTGCCCGCCGACGTCGGGGCGGAGCTGAGCGTCTCCACCTTCAGCGGCGGCATCGAGAGCGACTTCCCGATCACGCTCAAGGCCGGCGAGCACGGCATCGGGGCGGCGCAGGCCAAGCGCCTCAGCTTCACCCTCGGGCAGGGGAGCGCCCGGATCATCGCCGAGACGTTCAGCGGCGACATCACCCTCAAGTCCACCGGGCGCCGCCGGTAGGCGCCCTCTCACTTCCGGAGCCATCGCGATGCTGCAGCTTCGTTCCATCACACTCGCCGCCGTCCTGCTCCTCCCCGCCACCCTGGCGGCGCAGGACCGCCAGACCGAGCGCGACGCCTTCACCCTCAACGAGCGCGTTCCCGCCGGCGAGTGGATCCGCGTGCGCAACGTGAACGGCAGCATCCGCGTGCGCAGCTCGGCAAGCGACCGGGTCGAGATCACCGCGACGAAGACGTGGCGGCGCGGCGACCCGAAGGACGTCCGCATCGAGTCCAAGAAGTCGGCCGACGGCAGCATCCTCGTGTGCGCCTACTGGACGGAGAACACCACCTGCACCGAGAACGGCTATTCATCGCGCGGCGACGGCGGCCGGCGCAACAACGACGTCGCGGTGGACTTCGAGGTGCGCGTGCCGCGCGGCGTGCGGGTCGGGGTCTGGTCGGTGAACGGCGGCGTGAGCGTGGACGGCGTCACGAGCGAGGTCGTGGCCGGCTCCGTGAACGGCGGGGTGAACGCAGTGAGCGCGGGTGGCCCGGTGCGCGCCAGCACGGTCAACGGAGGCGTCCACGCCACGATGGGACGGCTCGAGGGGAATGAGGACCTGGACTACCGCTCGGTGAACGGCTCGGTGATCGTCGAGTTCACCGGCGACGTGGACGCCGACATCGACCTCCGCACGGTGAACGGGCGCTTCCAGACCGACTGGCCCGTGACCCTCACGGGCCGCATCGACCCCCGCCAACTCCGCGCCACGCTCGTCAAGGGGGGACGGCGGATCAGCCTGGCGACGGTCAATGGGAACGTCGAGCTGAGGAAGCGGTAACCTCGAACGGCGGTTCGGGGTTCGGGGTTCGGGGTTCGGGGTTCGGGGTTCGGGGTTCGGGGTTCGGGGTTCGGGGTTCGGGGTTCGGGGTTCGGGGTTCG
>JBBQJC010000086.1:0-14795 GCA_038325515.1 Gemmatimonadales bacterium
CTTGAAACGGCAACGTCTCCGCCGTACACTCTGTCTGCATAACGGCTGTCTCCGGGTTGGTATGTAGGTCGTTCTCGACAAACGCCTTATACCACTCGGGACAGCCGTTATTCAATAGTCTCGTGAGAAATCCGGGCTAGCTTCGAACCTCGAACCTCGATCCTCGAACCTTCGAACCTCGATCCTCGAACCACCGACCTCGCTCTTCGTGCGCATCCTCCACGTCACCCACAACTTCCCGCGAGCCGCCGGCGACCCGAGCGGCAACTTCCTGCTCGCCCTCGCGCGCGAGCAGGTGGCGCTCGGGCACGACGTCACCGTCGTCGCCCCGCACGCGGCCGGCATCGCCGAGCGGGAGATCGTGGAGGGAGTACGCGTGGAGCGCTTCCGGTACGGCAGCGACTCGCAGGAGACGCTCGCCTACACTGGGGTGATGCACGAGCAGGTGCGCCGGTCGTGGGCGGGGCGCTGGCGGCTGATCGCGTTCCTCCGTGCGATGCGGCGCATGGGGAACATCGTGGCGCGCGAGCAGGAGGTCGATCTCGTGCACGTGCACTGGTGGTTTCCAGGCGGTCTCGCCCTGTGGCGGTCGCGCGCCGCGGCGGCGCGTCCGGTGCTCGTGACCTCGCACGGCACCGATCTCTTCATGCTTCGCAAGCTGCCCGTACTGCGGCCCCTCGCGCGGGCCGTGCTCCGGAGCGCGGGCGCGATCACGACAGTCTCGCGGGCGCTCGCCAGGGAGGTCGCCGGGCTCGGCATCCCGTCGAGTCGCGTGAGCGTGATCTCGATGCCCCTCGATCTCGCCACGCTCGGACATGCCGCGGCGCCGTTCGACGAACGCGACGCCGAACACCTGCTCTTCGTGGGACGGCTCAGCGTGCAGAAGGGGGTCGCGGACCTACTCGAGGCGATGGCGAGCGTCGCTGAGCGCCGCCCTGCCATCCGGCTGACGGTCGTCGGGGACGGGACGGAGCGGGCGCGGCTCGAGCGACTCGCCACCGAGCTCGGTATCGAAAGCCGCGTCGATTTCCGCGGGACGCTCGCGCCGGCGCTGGTCTCCGGCTTCTACGCCCGCGCCAGCGTCCTCGTCGTGCCATCGGCGACCGGGCGCACCGGCGAAATCGAGGGCTTCGGCCTCGTGGCGGCGGAGGCGATGCTCGCGGGGCTTCCCGTCGTGGCGACGAGCACCGGCGGGCTCACCGACATCGTCAGCGAGGGCCGGACCGGCCTCCTCGTGCCGCCAGAAGATCCCACCGCGCTCGCCGGCGCGATCGAGCGATTGCTACACCACCGCGCGCTCGCGCGAACCATGGCGGAAGCGGCGCGTGTCGAAGTGCTGCGCCGCTTCACGCCAGGCGTCATCGCCGACGCGTACTGCGCGCTATACGAGACGCTGGTAAAGCGAAGCGCGGCGGCGGCTCGTGACCGGTAGCGGGGGAGTCGCCGGGCGCAATCACTGGCGTGGCGCCCGTCGTTCGGCCAGTTTGTACTCGTAGGACAGACGTTCTTCGCCCCCCGCGCCGCGCGGGCGGACTCTTCGCCGTCCACACCACCGGATGACGCCTCAAACTCGTTCCGCCGCGCCTTCCGCGAACAGCGCGGACGCGCCCCGATTCGCTGCGCTCTGGGTCGCCCTGGCATACGCCATCGCGACCCTGCTGCTCGCGTATCCCGCGCTGTCCGGCCAGTTCCTCGTCAATCCGCGCAGCGACCAGTACATCGCCGGCTTCGCCTTCCGCGACTTCGCCACGAAGGCGCTGCAGGCGGGGCAGGGGGTCCCCAACTGGAACCCTTACATGTTTGGCGGGCTGCCGTACGTGGCGGCGATGCACGGCGACATCTTCTACCCCACCGCGCTGCTCCGCATGCTCGTGGGCACCGACGTCGGCATGACGTGGGGGTTCATCCTCCACACCTTCGCCGCGGGTCTCTTCACCTATCTCTTCCTGCGCGCCTGGGGGCTCGGCTTCTGGCCCTCGCTGGTGGGCGGCTTGGCCTACCTGCTCGGCGGGCCGATCGCCTCGTACGCATCACCCGGCCACGACGGCAAGCTCTTTCTCGGCGCGTTGCTCCCGCTGGCGCTCCTGCTGCTCCTGCGCGGCGTCCGCGACGGACGTAACTGGGCGTGGGGTGCGTTCGCGATCGTCGTCGGGCTCGGGGTGCTCAGCCCCCATCCACAGCTCCTGCAGTACTTCCTCCTGACGTCGGGCGCGTTCGCCCTCTTCCTCGCGCTCGGACCGGACGCGAACGGAACGAAGCTCGACCGGCGCACCGCGATGCGCCGCCTCGGCTATGCGACGGCGGCGGTGCTCGTCGGCATGGCGATCGGGGCGGTCCAGTTCGCCCCGGTCCGGGAGTACGTCGCCTGGTCGCCGCGCGCCGGCGGCAGGGACTATGGCTTCGCGACGAACTTCTCCTTCCCGATCGTCGAGCTGTTCAACATGTACCTGCCGCAGTGGACGGGAATCCTCGATCGCTATTGGGGCCCCAATTCCATCCACTTTCACAGCGAATACCTGGGCGGCAGCGTGCTGCTCCTCGCCGGTGCGGCCTTCGGCGGAGACGCCGACCGCCGCTTCCGCCGATTCTGGATCGGCACCGGAATCGTCGCGCTCCTGTGGGCGCTCGGCGGAAACACCCCCTTCTTCCACCTCATCTACGCGCTCGTCCCGGGGACCAAGTTCTTCCAGGCGCCGAGCACGATCATCTACCTCTTCGCCTTCGCCGTGAGCGTCCTCGCCGCGCTCGGCACGGAGAAGCTCCTCGCTGGCGGCATCTCGCGGCGGTACCTGTACGGCTGGCTGGGGTTCGGACTCGTCGTCGCCCTGGCGGCGTCGGCCGGGTTTCTGACGTCGCTGGCCGAGAGCTCCGCAGTCCGCAGCTGGACGACGCGCACCGCGGAGCTGGGGATGGACGCCGGCTCGGCGCAGCGCTACATCGACCGCGCGGCCTCGTCGGCGAACACCAACGCCGCGGATCTGATCACCGGGGCCTGGCGGAGCCTCCTCTTCGTCGCGGTCCTGGCCGGTTTGATCATCGCCTACACGCGTGGCGCGATCGCGAGGCGGGTATTCGGTGTCGCCCTGCTCGCCGCCGTGGCGCTGGACCTCTGGAGCGTGGAGCGGCTGTACTGGCTGTTCAGCGCCCCCGCGCGGGTGCTGTACGCGACCGACCCGGCCATCGACTATCTGAAGCGTCAGACCGAGCCGGGCCGCGTGCTGGTGCACGCCGTGGATCCGGCCGGAGTGGCGCGTCCCGACCCGTACTTCGGCACGGATGACGAGGGGCGGGGCACCGGGCTCATGGTCCACGGGATCCGCTCCGTCACCGGCTATCATGGCAACCAGCTCGCGCGCTATCAGGAGCTTGCCGACCGGCCGGTGGGGCAGGCGCAAGCCCCCGCGTACATGACCCCGGCGTTCTGGCGCCACGAGAACACCCGCTGGCTCTATACCAACGCGCCCCTCCCCGATTCGGCGCTGAAGCGGCTCGTCGGCCCCGTCAGGAACTCCGCGGGGTCGACCGTCTACCTGTACCAGCTTCCCGGCGACAACCCGTACGCCTGGGTGGCGCCCGCCATCACGAAGGCGCCCGACAGCGACGCCGGCGCGGCCGTGCTCGATCCCCGCTTCGATCCGCTGCGCATCGCCGTGTTCGACACCTCGGCAGCGATCGCCGCGAAGCCCCCGGCGACGCTTCCCGAGCGGCTCGGAATCTCCACCTCCTCGAGGGCGAGTGCCGGACGCGCGACGATCACTCTGAGCGCGCCCGCGCCGGCCGGCGCGGCGCTGGTGGTGTCGGAGAATTACTTTCCCGGCTGGCGAGCCACGGTGGATGGGAAGGAGGCGCCTGTCTACCGGGCGGACTTCAATCTGATCGGCGTTCCCCTTCCGTCGGGTGCACGCGCCGTGGAGCTCGCGTTCCACGATCCCGCGCTGTCCACGGGCAAGCGGATCTCGCTCGTCGCCCTGCTGCTGGCCGTGCTCGCTCTGGGCGCGGGAATCGTGACCGACCGGAGGACCCGTCTTGGCTGATCGCGCACTCGTCATCGTCCCGACGTACAACGAGATCGCGAACATCAGGAGGTTGATCGACGCCGTGCTGGCTCAGGACGGCCGGATCGACCTCCTGATCGTGGACGACGGCTCGCCGGACGGTACGGGGGCGGTGGTGGCGGAGATCGCCGCCATCGATCCCCGGGTGCACCTGCTCGAGCGGCCGCGGAAGATGGGGTTGGGCACCGCCTACATCGCCGGGTTCGCGTGGGCGCTCGAGCGGGACTACGAATACGTCATGGAGATGGACGCGGACTTTTCGCACGATCCGGCGCACCTCCCGCAGTTTCTCAAGGCGATCGAATCGGCGGACCTCGTCCTCGGCTCGAGGTACCAGCAGGGGCGCGTGACCGTGGTGAACTGGCCCATGAACCGGCTCATCCTGAGCTACTGCGCGAACATGTACGCACGAGCCATAACCGGACTCCCCGTGTGGGATGCGACGGGAGGGTTCAAGTGCTTTCGCAGGTCCGTCCTGGAGGCGATCGACTTCAAGCACGTGCGCTCGAACGGCTACGCGTTCCAGATCGAGATGAGCATGCGGGCGTGGAAGCGGAACTTCCGGATCTGCGAGATCCCCATCGTGTTCGTGGACCGCACGGAGGGCACGAGCAAGATGTCGAACAAGATCATCCGCGAGGCGGTCTGGATGGTGTGGCGCCTCCGCTGGCAGGCACTTCTCGGAAGGATCTGATCGGCCGCTTCACCTTCCTCCGGAGACGCAGATGCTCCCGTCGGGCCGAACCTTCTACAAGATGAGCGGGTCGGGGAACGACTTCGTGATGGTGGACGCCACCCACGAACCGCCCGGCGAGCTGTCCACCGAACGGGTCGTGCGCGCGCTCTGCGCGCGGGCGACGGGAATCGGGGCCGACGGAGTGGTATTCCTGGAGTCGTCCTCGAAGGCCGACTACCGGATGACGTACCTCAACAGCGACGGCTCGCGCGCCGACTTGTGCGGAAACGCATCGCTCTGCTCGGCCCGTCTCGCGACCGAGCTGGGGCTGGTGAGGCGGAGCGAGTTCAAGGTCGAGACCGACGCGGGGATCCTCGGCGCTAGGCTGTTGCAGGACGGCCCGGAAGTGGACCTTCAGCCGGTCACCGACGTCCAGGCTCGGCTGCCATTTCGGCTGATGCATGGGGAGCGGTGGATCGGCTTTGCCCAGGCTGGGGTGCCGCATCTGGTGGTGCGTGTCGACGAGACGGCGACCGTGGATGTGGTGGGTCGTGGTCGTCCGCTGCGACACGACGCCTCCCTGCCGCATGGGGCGAACGTGAACTTCGTCGCTCCCGACGGGGCGGGCGGATGGACGGTTCGGACCTTCGAGCGCGGCGTCGAGGGGGAGACCCTGGCGTGCGGCACGGGCGCCGTGGCGACGGCGATCCTGCTCACCAAGGCCGGGGAGACGAGCGGCGGGGCAGCGCTCACGACGCGCTCTGGCAGGGTGCTGAAGGTTCGTCTGACCGCATCCGGGCAGAGCTGGCAGCCGTCACTCTCGGGCGAAGCCCGGCTCGTTTTCCAGGGTCAACTGGGAGAGCTCTAGCTGGATCGCGGGCTGGGTGGGGGATGGAATCCGCCAGCGATCGCGACAGTGGTGTCAAGCCCTCGAGCCTCCTCAGCTCCAGCGCCCCCGGAATGGCCGCTCGGCGCAGTATCACTCGAGCTGGGCCTCCCAACTGCCAATCGATCCGGGGCTTCCGAACGTGTCACCAATGCGGGGAAAGGAGTTCTCCACACTTATCCACCGTCGTTAGTTTACATAATACATCTTATACGTACTAATCGGACAGCGGGCTGGAGGGCCGGTGGCGCCGTCCTGTCGGCTTGCATCCAGCTGTCGCTGCGCCCGCCTCCCTCGCCACCCCTGCGAGCGTTCGTGATTCCACCCTCGACGCCCCCGCCGTTCATCTCCTGAACGGTCGGCGCCCCTCTCGGTTGAACGCCGCGCCGTCCAGATGATTCCTCCCTCGCCTCTTCGCCGCGTCTCCACCGGCACTCACGGCCGAAAAAAAACACGCCGGACGAATCCGGCGTGCCCTCTCGGCAACTCGCGCCTGCCGTCGCGATCAGCTCTTCTGCACCGACGCCGTCATTTCGCCAAGCCGCACCCGGGCCTCGGCCGCCAGCCCCTGGTTCTCGGTCTGCGCCGCCAGCGTCTCCCAGATCTTCCGCGCCTCCGGCTGCTTGCCGGCGTCCAGATACGACCGCCCGGCCTTGGCGAGATACATCGCCTTCTCGTTGACCATCGAGGTCATGCCGGCCGCCCTCTCGTATGCCGCTGCCGCATCGGCAGGCTTGTTCTGCTGGGCGATCGCGTCGCCGATCAGCGCCTGGATCGCCGGACCCGTCGGCCCGCCGCCAACCTTCTCCGCCAGCGCCTGCAGATCCGCCTGCGCACCCTTGTAGTCCTGGCGGTCGAGCTTGATCTGGGCGAGCAGCATGCCCGCATCCGTTCCAGCCGGCATCCCCGCGTACCGCTCCGTCACCTTCTTCAGGTCCGACTCGGCCAGTGCCAGGTTTCCCGACGCGGCGGACTGCTTGGCCGCCATCAGTGCCTTGTCGGCGTTGGCGTTCTTCTGGGCGCGGTACGTGGGCACGTACCACGCGACCCCGCCGGCAAGGATCACCGCGAGCGCGCCGATGGTCACGAGGCGCGAGTTGACGTGAAACCAGTCCATGAAGCTCTCGGCCTTCGGCTCCTTCATGGTCACGCCGCTATCGGTGTTCGGGATCGTCATAAGTTTACAAGTTATTGGAGACGCGGGAATTTCGCTCGGAGCGTACGGATGCCCTCGGGGCGACTCGAACGCCCGGCCAACGGTTTAGGAAACCGCTGCTCTATCCACCTGAGCTACGAGGGCGACTTCGCTGCAGCGCCATCAGCCCGATAAGATAGCGATCCGATCCCACCGGCGCGAGCGCCTCCCTACCCGCCAGTCTCGATCTGGACCACCGGCGTCGTGTGCAGATACGACCCGATCACCTTCGAGACCTCCGCCGCCACCACCGACCCCTGGAACGGCACGTACTCCAGCATCATCGCCACGACGATCTTCGGGTCGTCCGCCGGCGCAAAGCCGACGAACCAGGAGAAGTTCAGCTCCTTCCCGTTCGAGCCGTACTTGCCGCTCTGGGCGGTGCCCGTCTTTCCTGCCAGCACGACTCCGGACATTTTCGCCCGCGCCGCCGTGCCGGTCTCGACGACGTTCGCCAGCGCGGCACGAAGCTGCACGAACTGCTGCGGCGTGAGATGGAAGATCGGCTTCCGGTCCGGCGGGCCCTGCGCCACCTGCGGGCGCGCCGCGCTGCCGTCGGTCGCGAGCGCCGTGTAGAAGCGCGCCATGTTGACGATCGTCTGCGCGTTCTCGCCCTGGCCGATGGCGAGGTTGAGCACCACCGAGTTGGTCCAGTGCCCGGGACCATAGCGCCGGTTGAAGTACTCCGTCGTCGCCGGCCAGAGGGGGCGGCGCTCCTCGGGGAGGTCGATCCCCGCCCGCTCCTTGAAGCCCAGGTCCACCCCGCCGGCGATCAGCCGGCTCAGGGTGAGCCGGAGGCCGAGCTGGTAGAAGTACGTGTTGCACGACTTCGCGATCGCGCCGGAGAGATCGAGGCTCCCGTGCTTCGCGTCGCAATGGAAGAAGCGCGAGCCGTACTGGAGCCCGCCGTTGCAGGTCACCGGCATGTGCTCGTCGAAGCGGACGAGGTTGTTCTCCAGCCCGAGCACCGCCGTCGCCAGCTTGAAGGTGGAGCCGGGAGGATACTCTCCCTGCAGCGCCTTGTTGTAGAGCGGGCGCATCGGGTTCGTGCGCAGCGAGTCCCAGTACTGCGCCGGGATGCCCCCCACGAAGCGGTTCGGGTCCCAGCTCGGCGCGCTGTAGAGCGCGAGCACGCCGCCCGTCTTCGGATCGAGCGCGACGAGGCCGCCCTGCAGCGTGTCGCCGAACATGCTGGCCACGTACCTCTGCAGGTCGATATCGATGTTGGTGTACAGCGGCTTCGCGGGAACCGGCGCGAGGTCGGCGCGGGCGCCCGTCTGGCGGACGATGCGGCCGCGCGCATCCACCTCCACGTACTGGCTCCCCTCCTGGCCGTGCAGGCGGGCCTCGTATTCCTTCTCGAGACCCTGCTTTCCCACCTGCTGGCCAGCCTTGTAGTCCGTGCCCTTCAGCTTGGCGAGCTCCGCCTCACTCACTTCCCCGGTGTACCCGACGAACGACGCGACCGCCGCCCCGTCGGGATAGAACCGCTTCGGCGCGCTCTGGATGATCAGGCCGGGAAACTCCGGCCGGTGCTCCTCGAGCACGCTGACCACGTCGAAGGCCGCATCGGGCAGCACGACGGCCGGCCGCCCTGGCGCGCGCCGGAAACGGCGCAGCGTCTGGTCCACCTGCAGCGGCGAGATGGCGATGAGCCCGCCCAGATGGCGCAGCACTGAGCGCAGCGAGTCCTCCTTGTCCACCAGCACCGACACCGCATAGCCCGTGACGTTGTCCGCGATGACCTTGCCGTGCCGGTCGTAGATGACCCCGCGCGGGGCGGGCATGGGCAGCTCGCGTAGACGATTCGTCTCCGACTGGAGCGCGTACTTCTCGTGCTGCAGCACCTGGCTGCGAAAGAACCCACCGGCCATCGCCAGGAGAGTTCCCACGATGATGACCGTCGCGCTGAGTCCCCGCCGATGAAGGTCGTTGGGGTGAAAGCTCATTCTGGTGCTCCAGAGGTGAATCGCGGAACAGCGGCGGGCGAGCGACATTCACGCGCGCGCGTGACGCCCATACGAACAGTATGCAGGGTACTGGCCACACGCGACGGCCAGGCTCGTGCCCGGCGGACCCTTGAGGTTGCCGTGGCCCGGTGCATATTCGACGCGTGAGCGCCCTCCCTGCCGACAGCACCTCGCTGGACTCCATTCGCCGCTCCCTGGGCGACCGCTATTCTTTGGAGCGGGAGCTCGGGCGCGGCGGGATGGGCGCGGTCTATCTGGCGCGCGACCTGCGGCTCGACCGTCTCGTCGCGCTCAAGGTGCTGCCGCCCGAGTTCGCGTCCCAGTCCGCGCTGCGCGACCGCTTCCTGCGCGAGACGAGGACCGCGGCGAGCTTCTCCCATCCGAACATCGTGCCCGTGTATGCCGTCGAGGAGTCGCCCGAGCTCCTGGCCTACGCGATGGGGTACATCGAGGGAGAGACGCTCACGCAGCGGGTGGCCCGGGGCGGTCCTCTCCCCGTGCGAGAGCTCGTCAGGCTGATCCAGGACGTGGGCTATGCGCTGGCCTATGCGCATGGGCGAGGGGTGGTGCATCGAGACATCAAGCCGGACAACGTGATGCTGGAGCGGGCCACCGGGCGCGCCCTCGTGCTCGACTTCGGCATCTCCCGCTCGATGGCCGCCGCCGCGGCCCCGGGCTCGAGTCTCACGCGCGTCGGCGAGGTGGTGGGAACGCCGGAGTACATGTCGCCCGAGCAGGCGTCGGGGGACGTAGTGGACGGTCGCAGCGACCTGTATGCGCTGGGACTCACCGCGCACTTCGCGGCGACGGGCACCACCGCGGTCACCGGCGACTCGGCGCAGCGCATCTTCGTCCGCCAGCTCACGGAAAGGATCCCTTCGATCGCCGAGCGGCGGCCGGACCTTCCTGCCGCGCTCGCCGCGGCGATCGACCGATGCGTGCAGAAGGAGCCGGGCGAGCGGTTCGAGTTCGCCGAGGCGCTCGTGGAGGAGCTCGACGCGGCGCAGCTCGCGGAGCCGGAGATCCCCCTGCCCCTCCGTCTCTTCGCCGGCGAGCTCTCGTCGCTGTCAGTGGCGGTGATCGGGATCTCGATCGTCTCCTTCCTCATGGTGCGATCCCAGCTCGCCGCGAACATGTCGCAGCTGGATGTGCTTCTTCCTGTCGCTGGGCTGCTGGCCATCCTGATCACCCGCGCGCTGACGACGACGAGCGAGACGCGGCGCCTCGCGATGGCGGGCTACTCGCCAGCGGACGTTGCCGAGGGGCGCTCGCGCGTGATGGCCGAGCGCGCGGCGCGGCGCGCCGAGCTGCGCGCCGATCCGGATACGCGCCGCCGAAGAAGCGCCACGATCAAGTGGGGCGCGGCGATGCTCGTGGTCGCGATCGTCCTCGCGCGCGTCGCGCTCGCGTCGCGCACGAGGCTCGGACCGACCCATTATCAGACCCCGTTCTGGGGAATCGTCCTGATCTTCAGCGCCTTCGGGATGCTGGGGACGAGCCTGGTGCTCCTGCTGAAGAGTCCCTTCCGCATGCCGCCGGCGGAGCGGCTGTACCGGATCGTCTGGCTCGGCCCCATCGGACGAGCGTTCGTGTGGCTCGGGATGCGCGGAGTGGCGGTGAGCGGAGCGGCGACGGCGCGCGTCCGCACGGCGCCGAGGTCGGGCGCCACGCGGCCGCGCCTCGAGTCCGTCGCTCCGGCCGGGCTCCCTGCGTCTCCGATCCCGCTGCCGGCGCGCCAGCTACCGGCTCCGATGCTGGCGCAGCGCGTGGCCACGCCCATTCCCGAGACCATCGCGGCGCTCGAGGCACGCCTCATGGAGCTGGAGCGCTGGCGGCAGGAACACGGCCAGTGACCGTCTGGCTGCCGCGCAGGCCGCCTAGGCGGGACGCCGCAGCAGCCGCCTCAGCCAGCCCTTCTTCCTTCCCGCCGCATCGTCCGGGGCGCCGGCCGACGCATCGTCGTGCGCGCGAAACACGAGCTCCACGGCGCCCAGCCGCAGCGCGGCGCCGGACCTGATCTCGCGCTCGCCCGCGACGCGGGAACCGTCGACGAAGGTACCGTTGGCCGAGCGCAGGTCCACGACGTACCAGCTGGCTCCCTTGCGCAGGAGTGTGGCATGCGCCGCGGAGACCGTCTCGTCGCGGAGGCGGATGTCGCTCTCGGCGGCGCGGCCGATGGCGCAGACGGCGCGGTCGAGCTGGAACGAGGCGCCGGCGAACTGCCCGCGCAGGATCTCCAGGCTGGCCACAGGGAGCGAGGCGCGCGCGCGCGAGGAAGCGGCCGGCCCGCCGGTGACGTGCGAGAGGTCGAGGATGGCGGTGGGCGCGGCCTCGCCGGCCTGCGCGGTGACGGGACGGCGCGTCTGCTCCGCGCCGTGCAGCTCGAACCGCAGCTCCTCCTGGTGAATCAGCAGGATATCGCCGTGGTCGAGCAGATAGGTGCCGGAGATGCGAGTGCCGTTCACCAGCGTGCCGTTCGCGCTCTCGTCGCGCAGCAGGTAGCCACCACGGACGGGGCTGATGGAGGCGTGGCGGCGTGACACCCCCATGTCGGCGAGCACGAGATCGCAGGCCTCGTCGCGGCCGATCACCACGCGACGGCCGGTGAGACGGAGCGCGGCGCCGGTGCGCACGTTCACGAGGCGTGCCGCGGCAATCTCGGCGGCGGCCTTGGCCGCGGCACCGGTGAGGTGCAGCGGCGATTGCGTGCGTGCGACGCGGCCCGCGTCGGAGGGCGCGTCAGCCCGCGGGACGTCGGCCTCGTACACGAGGCGGCACCCCTCGAAGTCGATCCGGGTGCCGTGCTTCAGCTCCACCGGAGCGACCCCCAACGACTCCCCATTGCATCGCACGACGACGGCGGCGGTGGTTCGCTTGATCAGGACCGGTCCGTCGCCGTGTACAGTGATCGTCGCGGCGGCGGGGTGCCAGGAGAGGGCACCCACGGGAAGGGCGTTCGATCCGCGGCCACCGAGAGTGAAGGTGCCCGACCGCAGGACGCAGCGGTCGTCGCCCGAGATGAGGTGCGGCATGCGAAACCGGTGGGATGATCGTTGGGGGCTGATTGCGCGGGCACGAGGAATCTCGCCACACGCCGCGAAAACGACGGTGACGTGGCTCACCAACCCGCGATCAGCTCCGGATCACCGCGTGCGTCGTGCGTCCGGCGAGGCGCGATTCGCCGTGCAGCGCGGAGATGGCGAGCAGGAACGCCGCACCGGCGACGATGCCGCCGACCTCCTCGATCAGCGCGCACGCGGCGGCGGCGGTGCCGCCCGTGGCGAGCACATCGTCGACGAGGAGGACGCGCGCCGGCGCGGGGCACGCATCGAGGTGCATCTCGAGCCGGTCGCTTCCATACTCGAGGGCATAGTCGCGGCCCACGGTGCGCCATGGGAGCTTGCCCGGCTTCCGGATGGGGACGAAACCGGCGCCGAGCGCCTGTGCCACGGGTCCGGCGAGGATGAAGCCGCGGCTCTCGATGCCGGCAACGTGTGTGATGCCGGCGCCCATGAACGGCGCAGCCATGGCGGTGGTGCACTCGGCGAACAGGCGTGCGTCGCCGAGCAGCGGCGTGATGTCCTTGAAGACGATCCCCGGCCGGGGAAAGTCGGGGATGTCGCGCAGCGCGGCACGCAGCCGGGCGTGAAGCTCGAGGTGGGGCTGCGGCTGGAAGGGCGGCACGCGGCGCTCCTAGCGGCGGATCGTGAAGGGATAGGGAAGCGGGGTGGCCAGCGGGGACGACTCGTCCGCGACGTCGTCCACGCGCGAGTTCGTCGGGCCGACCTGCAGCGCCCGGCGGAGTCGCTCGAGCGAGTCGGTGGCGCCCCCTGCCGCGACCTCGACGCCGCCGTCAGGGAGGTTGGTGACCCAGCCGCTGACGCCGAGGCGGCGGGCCTCCTCCCGCACGAACCAGCGGAAACCCACGCCCTGCACCTGCCCGCTGATGCGCACGTGGAGAAACTGCACCTACTGCTGCTCCCAGCCGTGGGTGCCGTACAGCGGCACGAAGCGCACGGGCGCCACGTCGGTCGTCGCGATGGCGTCGCCCCGGCGCGTGACGATCTTGAGCGTCTGCTCCTCCATCGGACCGACGGGGACGATCATCCTGCCTCCCTCCGCGAGCTGATCGACGAGGGGCTGCGGAATCGTCGGACCGCCGGCGCTCACCAGGATCGCGTCGTACGGAGCGTACTCCCGCCAGCCGACGGTGCCGTCCCCCAGCAGCATCGAGACGTTCTTCGCGCCGGCCCGGTTGATCGCGTCGCGCGCCATCGTGTAGAGCGCCGGGATGCGCTCGATGGTGAACACCTGCGACGCGAGGTGCGAGAGCAGCACCGTCTGGTAACCCGACCCGGTGCCGACTTCCAGCACGCGCTCGCGCCCAGTGAGCCCGAGGATCTCCAGGTAGCGCGCGTGGATGGAGGGCTGCGAGATCGTCTGCCCGCTGCCGATCGGAAGGGAGGAATCCTCGTATGCGCGATGGCGCACTCCCGTCGGCACGAAGGCGTGCCGGGGGGTGAGGTCGAATGCGCGGAGGACGGCGAGATCGCGGATCCCCTTCTCCCGCAGCGCCTCGACGAGACGCCGGCGCGCGCCGCCCATGGCGCCGTCTACAGCTCCCGCCACCAACTCCCCGCCGTGTCGAGCATGCTGTAGTTGGTCAGGTCGAGATGCAGCGGCGTAATGGAGATGAAGCCATCCTGGATCGCCTTGAAGTCGGAGTCGTCGTTGCCCGTCCAGGTGATCTCGCCACCGCCGATCCAGAAGATCTCGCGGTCCCACGGATCGCGCATTGGCTTGAGCGAGCCGGAGTAGATGCGGCTGCCCAGGCGCGTGAGACGCACCCCCTTCACCCCTTCGGCGGCGACGGGGGGCAAGTTCACGTTGAACAGGGTGTGCGCCGGAAAGCTCGGCAGCGAGGTGAGATGCTTGAGCAGCGGAGTGAGCACCCTCACCTGATCCTTGAGGTGCGTGAGGTCGGCCCGCAGGTCGCCGCCGGCGAAGGAGAAGGCGATGGAGGGGATGCCGAGCGCGAGTCCCTCCATCGCTGCGGCGACGGTGCCCGAGTAGAGCACGTCCTCCCCCATGTTGTGGCCATGGTTGATCCCGCTGAGCACGAAGTCGGGCCGCTCGGGCATGAGCGCCTCGACGGCGAGCATCACGCAGTCCGTCGGGGTGCCGTCGATCTGCCAGCGCCGCTCGGCGCGGCGCACGGGGCGCACGGGATGATGCAGGGTGAGCGAGTGGCTCGTGGCGCTCTGCTCGCGATCGGGGGCGACGACGGTTACCTCGCCGAGCGGCTCGGCGGCCTCGATGAGGCACTCGATGCCATGCGCCAGGATGCCGTCGTCGTTGGTGATCAGGAATCTCATGTCTGCTTGCGGCCGGAGGGGGAAGCGGGCTGGCCGTCGTCGGGGGAGAGGAAGCGGACGAGCTCCTTGAGCTCGGCCTCGAGGGCGTCGAGCGTCTGGACGGTGAGCGCGGCGCGCGCCGCGGTGCGGAGCTCGCCCCCCTTGCGATGCTCGTCGACCTTCTGCCGTGCCCCCTCGATGGTGTACTTCTCGGTGTAGAGGAGGTGCTTCACGAGGAGAATGAGCTCGATCTCGCGGCGCTGGTAGACGCGGTTGCCGGAGCGGTTCTTCGCGGGATTGAGGAAGCGGAACTGGCTCTCCCAGTAGCGAAGCACGTGCGGCTTGAGCTCGGTGAGCTCGCAGACCTCGCCGATGCTGAAGAACTCCTGGACGGGCTCGGCGGCGCTCACGCGTCCTGCTCCGCGCGCAGCTCGCGCGCCATCAGCTCGGCCACCGCGCCGCGGGCCGACTGCCCCTCGAAGAGGATCCGGCTCACCATGGCGACGATCGGCATCTCGACTCCTTCGCGTTCCGCGAGCGCGAGCGCGCTGCGTGTGGTCGCGACCCCTTCGGCGACCGTCTCCTTGCCCGCGAGCGCCTCCTCGAGCGTGGCCCCCTGCCCCACGGCGACTCCCACCGCACGATTGCGGCTGAGCGAT
>JBBQJC010000087.1:0-14754 GCA_038325515.1 Gemmatimonadales bacterium
CCCGATGGTGTTCTCGTTCCGCACCCGGGCGAAGGTGCCGCCACTGGCGAATACCACGTTCTGGTCGATGTTGCCGAGGAGGCGCGTCAGGTGGTCGCCGCGCGCGAGAAACGCGGGAGTGTATCCGGTCGTGGTGAGGTCTCCGTAGAGGAGCAGCTGGCCGCGCGTGAGCGTGAACCCCGCTCCCGAGAAGATCGCGTTGCCGACGACGGTGATATCGTCCGCCGCCGACGAGCCGGTCGTCGCGAAGGTCGCGTTGCCGACGAGCTGCAGCTGGCTTCCGGAGACCGCGGAAAGCGCGCCGCCGAATGAGGCGTCGCCGCCGACGTGCAGGAAGGAGCTGGCGTCGAGCACGGTGCGTGGTGTCGACAGATCCAGCGTTCCCAACACGAACAGCGTGCCGCGGACGAAGACGCTGTCGCCTCCGAGTGAGGCGTGCTCACTCGCGTACAGCAGACCGGGCGAGGACACGACGACGTGCGAGCCGTAGACGGATTCGAGCCGCGAGGTGACGGCAGTGTCGACCGCGGCCGTGCAGCGGACGCTCAGCGAGCTGGCGAAGATGCTCCGGACGTTCGCGCGGTGCCCTGCCGAGCCGGCGCACGAGCCACTCACCCCGATCTCCAGGACATCGAAGTTGCCGTTCACGGAGACGTCGCGTCCCGCCGCCACCAGCGTCCCGTCGAACACTGACGCGCTGCGCGCCACCACGTCGCCGTACGTCGTGAGGCTGTGGTCTCCGAGGTCCAACGCGGCGAGCGAATCCACGAAGAGACGGCCGATGGTCCGCTCGCCGTGCACCTCGGGCGAGGCCGTGGCGCCGAGCCAGCGGGGCATGTAGACGTGATCCGTCGCCGCGGAGGGCGCACTCGTCACCCCGCCGTCCGACGAAAGCCAGTTGCCCGGCGCATCGAACGACCCCGCGGCGGTCCCCCCGAACCATACGTGCGTGAAGCCCGCCGGAACCACCGCCACCTGCGCGCGCGCCGCGCTCTCGGTGCCCGTGAGCGAGGCGGTGACCGTGCACCCCCCGCCGCGCGCCGTCGAGCGCACGGGCACGCCGATCTCTCCCGACCCATCGGTGACGAGCGTGCCATCGTCGGTTGTGCACACTGCCGACGGCGCCGCGCTCACCGACACCGGGACGCCGGCGCCGACCGGCGTGCCGCCGGCGGTCACCTTGAATCGCGTGACAGTGCCACCAAGCGAGCTGCTCGGCGTCATGACCGATCTGGCGCCGTGCTCGACCTCGACACTCTGGATGCCGCTGCCGAGCGTGATGGTGGAGGAGGTGATGCTGGAGACCGACGAGCTTCCCGACGCGCTGAACTCGATGGGGACTTGCCCCGAGCTGCCGGCGATGGCGAGGCTCGTGAAGGCGACCTCTCCCTCCACGATCGATGCCGTGTTCCCGGTGACGGTATGGCCCGATACCGCCGCCGTCACCGTCCCCGTCGTCCAGGTGGCGAATGACCCGTCCGCGTCGGCGAGCTTCAGCCGCGGCTGCGTGGCGAGCGCGACGCCGCTCACCGCAGTCGCCGACGGCTGCGTCACGATGGTGAACAGCGGGCGGACCGTGATGGCCGGGAATTCGACGAGAACCCCCTGCGCGTCAACCATCCGGGCGAGGAGCACGAAGCCGGTTCCCGACTTGTCGATGGCGACGTTGCTGAAGAGATACTGCGCGTCCGACATCGGCTGCTCGAGGGTGCCGCTCAGCACTGCGCCGCTGCGCCCCGTCCCGGTCTTGATGCGCAGGGAGGCGGACTGCGCACTGCTCGTCACGCGGTTGCCGGCGCGGTCGTACGCGCCGACTGCCACCGAGAAGGGGGCGGCCACCGTGTAATACGGCTGCGATGAGATCGTCTGCAGGGAGGCGACGCGGCCGGCGAAGACGCGCGCTCGGGCGATCAATGAATTCATGCCCGCGGCGCGGATCACGACGCTGTCGGTCTTCACCGACTCGCCGAGCGTCCACCGGAAGGTGACGCGCCCATCCGCATCGGTCACAGCCGATGACACGCTCACCGTGCCGTTCACGCCGGCGAGCGGCGCGATCGTCACCGGCACGCCACTGAGCAGCGTGTTGTTCCCGTCGCGCGCCTCGATCACCAGGGGCTGCAGCGGCGCGCCGATCGTGTCCTGAGGCACGAGGATCTGCGTTTCCGCGCCCGACGAGAAGGTGAGGCGGCCTCCCGGCGCCGGCCGCAGCGCCACGGGCGCGGAGCTCGCCCCGGCGAGGCCGCTCGAGGCGAAGGCGAGCGTGTACTCGCCCGGCGCCCCGGTGATCGTCAGCGTGGTGAAGATCGCCCGTCCCGCGCCGGTCGTCGTCACCTGCGTGCCGCCGGTGAGGCTTCCGCTTCCCGAGGTCGCCGATGCCGTCACGACGACCCCAGCCGCGGCGACCGGGTTGTCGTCCACGTCGGTGAGCTGCAGCTCGGGCTGGCGCGTGAGCGGCGTGCCGTTGACGGCGGCCGACGCAGGCTGCGTCACCACCGCGAGCCTGCTCGCCGCAGTGGCCGTCGCGGTCGCCGTGAAGGTGACGGGACTTCCTGCGAGCGAGCCGCTCGTCGCGACCAGCGACTGCGAGCCGGCGACGGGTCCGAGCGTCCAGGCGCTCGCCGTGGCGATGCCCGCGGCATCTGTTGTCACCGCCTCGGCCGTGGAGGCGCCGTGCACCGTGCTCCCTCCCCCCGGCGTGAATCGCACCTCCACCCCCGCCACGGCATTGCCCGACGCGTCGGTGACCTTCACCTTCGGCTGCACGGGGACGACGCCGCGCACGGCGACGGTCTGCCGGTCCCCCTCCACCGCGGCGATCGCCGCGGCCGTTCCCGCGCCCAGTGTGATGGGCGTCGTCGTGGCGAAGGCCAGCGCTCCCGCCGCGAAGCGGACCGTGTACGCGCCCGACGCACCGGAAATCGACAGCGCGTCGAACCGCGCGCTGCCGGTGGCGTCGGTGATCACTGTGCGCGTGCCCCCAATGCTCGCCGTTCCGCTCGCGAGCGTGGCTCCGATCTCGACGCCGGCGGTGGGGAGGAGATTCCCCCCTGCATCGCCGACGCGCACGACGATGGGCGGCGCCAGCACGGCGCCGGACGTCGCTGCCGCCGGCGCGTTCGCGGTGATCACGAGCTTCGCCGCGGCGCCCGCGCTCGCCGTGATGGGGGTTGCCGACAGGGAGGATATTCCCGTGCTCGAGAAGGTGAGCGTCAGCGTTCCCGCAGCGCCGGCGTACGGGGGAAGGGTGAACGAGGCGATGCCGTCCGCTCCCGACGTCGCGGTCGCCGTGTAGGGGGCGGCGCTGGCCGGCACCGACGTGCCCGTGGCGGTGATCTCGACGCCGGCATCGCGCACGGCGCCGCCGCGCCCGTCCACGAGCTGCACCCTCACCGGGCTCGCGATGCTCGCGCCGACGGTGATCGTCGCGGGCGGCGCCTGCACGAAGGTCATCGCCGCGCGCGCGCGGCTCGCCGCCGTGGCGGTGAAGGTCGTGGTCAGCGCGCCGATCGACGCGGTGAGCGTGTTGGGGCCGGCGTCGGCGCCGAGGATCCACGCATCGAGCGCGGCGATGCCGTCGAGGTTCGTCACCACCGACGCGCTCGACGAGGGGACGCCGCCACCGGCGGTGACCGTGCCGCCTCCGCTCGCGATCGCGAAGCGCACCGCGACGCCGGCCACCGGCGCGCCCGTCGCATCGGAGAGGAGCACCGCCGGTGCCGCCGCCACGGCATCCCGCGCGAGCGCCGTCTGCCCGTCGCCCGCCTGCTTCCGAATCGTCGCCGGCGTGGCGGCCGTGGTGGTCGCGGTGAACGTGACACTCGCCGCGCCCGCGGTGGCGGTGATCGTCGAGGAGCCGACGGCGCGCGGCAGCGTGACGCTCGCCGATGCCTTGCCGTCGTCGTCAGTCGCCGGCGTGGTCGGCGAAACGATGGCTCCGCCGGTCGCCGACCAGGTCACGGCCGAGGAGCCGACGCCATTGCCGAAAACGTCGGTGACGCGCACGACGAGGGCAGCGGCGAGCGTCGCGCCCGCGCGACCCTCCTGAAGATTCCCCGAGACGACGGTCGTCGCCGCCGGCGCGAGCGGCTGTACCGCGAGATCGAAGGCCGCCGCGTCCCGCACCCCGGCCACGCTGGCGCGGACGCTTTCGTGTCCCCTGGCCGTGCCCAGCTGATAGCCGTTCGCCGAGATGCCGTTTGCGTCGGTGGTGGTCGTGGCGTTCGTGAGATGCCCGCTCCCGCTCGCGACGCTCCAGTCCACAGTGGCCCCTTCCACACCCTCGCCGAATTCGTCGGTGACCTTCACGACGAGCGGCTCGGCGCTCTGGCCGGCACCCTTGCTCTGCGTGCCGCCGCTCGACGCGGCGATCGCGGTGGCCGGCGGCGGCTTCACCGTGACGTTCAGCGAGACCGGTGTGAGTCCCGCCGCGCTGGCGGTGAAGAGGTACACTCCGCCGCGATGGCCCGGAGTCACCTTGGCGCTCGCCTGGCCGCCGGCGTCGGTGATGGCGGAGGCAGGCGTGATGCTCGCGCCGGCGGTCGCCGCGATGAAGGTGACTGGAACGCCGGACACGGGCAGGTTGTCGGCGGCGCGCACCTCCACGGTGAAGGCCGTCGCCGCCGGCTTCCCCGCTTCGCCGACCGTGCCGCCGCTCACCTGTGTCATCGCGGTGGGCACCGGGACGAAGGTGATCTGCGACGAGGCCGAGATCCCGGTCGGCGTCACCGCGGTCACGGTCACGGTGCCGCGCTTGCCGGTGCCGTGCACCTCGGCCACTCCCGTCCCGTTCTGCACGATCGTCGCGACCGTCGCGTCGCTCGCCGAGAAGACGAAGGGGGTGTTCGTGACCTCGCCGCCGGCCTGGTCGAAGCCTCGCGCGGTAACGGTGATCTTGTCGGATGCCGGCACGGACGCCGACGGCGGCGTCATCGTCACGGTCCTCACCGAGACGCCGGGCCCGACGTAGACGATGACGATGGCGGGAGGCGGTGTGGTGGCGGGAAGCGCTGTTGTCCGCGCGACGACCTGCTGCGATCCCGAGAAGAGGGGCACGTCCTTGTCGTCGAGCAGCTGCAGCCCCGCCGTGAAGGTCTGCTCGGTGCCGGTGATCTGGACGGGCAGCTCGATGGTGAGCACGTCCTGGTCGGCCGGGAAGATGATCACCGTATCTTTCGCCACCTTGCCGTCGGCGCCGAGCAGCGTGATGTGCACCTTCGTCACGTCGAGGCCGAACATGGCGAGCGACCGGTAGGTGCTCGCCGCTTCCGCCGAGAAGCGAGGCGTGATCCCCACGCGCGCCGAGCCGATGCCGGCGCGGGCGCCGCCCGGGCCGGTGGGCGCGTCGGTGCAGGTGATGGCCATGGCGGCGATGCCGATGAGGCCGAGCACGCGAGTGCGAATGCGCATGGCGCGGATCACGCGAGAAAGCACGCCGCGCGGCCGGGCCGGGCGGCTGAGACGAATTATGCGACCCTCGATATTGGGGCTTCCTGTCCCGGCGTCAATGGCGCGGGCACGATCGCACGGAGGACGCACGTCTGTCCGGTTCGGCCTGACTTCTCAAGTCCTTTTGTTTGAGCTATTTATGCGCTTGCCGCCCGAGCTGGCCGAGCTACGCACCGGTCTGGCACCGGCCCTGCAACCTGGGCCGGCGGTCCCCCCCACATTCCACCTCCCGAGGAGCCATGCCCGCCGCCCCACAGCCCAGCTGTCCCTTCTGCGACCTGATCCATGGTGCGGGGGAGGTCTCGATGTGCTACGAGGACAGCGGCGTCGTCGCGTTCATGGACATCCAGCCCGTGAACGCGGGACACGTGCTCGTGGTGCCGCGCGAGCACTACGCGTCGCTCGACGACATCCCGCACGCACTCGCGATGCACCTGTTCGAGGTGGCGATGGAGCTGGCACCGGTAGTGAAGCAGGTGGCAGGCGCCGACGGGATGAACGTCGTGGTGAACAGCGGCGCGGCGGCGGGACAGGACGTGTTCCACTATCACGTGCACGTGATCCCCCGCCGGCCCGATGACGGCTTCGACATCCCGCTTCCATTCGGCGGCTCGTCCATGCCCGACCGCACGGTGCTCGACATGAACGCGGCGCGGATCATCGCGACGCTTCGCGATCCGGTCGCCGTCAAGGCGCGTGGAGAGCGCCGCGCCTCGGCCGACCGGCGCGCCGCGAGCGCGGGGTGAGCGGCCTCGGCCCTCTTGCGCTCGTGGCATCCCGGCTGCACTAATACGGCGGCGGGCAGAGATGCCCGTCGACCCGCCGCACCCCGAGGCCAGTTGAGCACAGCAGCCCGACAGCGACCGACGCAGTGGGAGGTGCGAGCGCCAGGCGCGCGACGCACCGGCTGGTTCAACGGCAGCGTGGCCGACCACGACCTGCGACACCCCGCGACAGGGAATCCTCCCTGCGCGGGGTGTCGTCTTTTCTAGCGAGGTAAGCTTGCCCGCTCGACACGGTCATCGCGTCACCCTCCCCCGCGCGCACCGCATCCTCCGCCGCGTGCGCCGCCTCGGCCCCGCCGAGCAGAAGCGTGCGATCAAGCTGGCGGCCATCCGTGATTGCGGACGGCGCTGCGTCTACTGCGCCGCCCCGCTCGACTACGATCACGCAACCCTCGATCACGTTCATCCGCTCGCCAAGGGCGGCGCCCACACCCCGGGCAACCTGGTGGTCGCCTGCCCGCCCTGCAATCGCCTGAAGGCGGACCTGCTGCCCGTCGAGTTCTTCCTGCGCTACCCGTGGGCTGGGAGCAACTTCATCCACTACGCGCGTGCGGTGCATCGTGCGCTCAAGCGCCAGGCGCGCCGTGCCGTGAGCCTCGCCTTCGCCGACGCCGCCTGACCCACGCCATGCGAAGGCTCATCTCGTCCGGGACCAGCTGGGAGTCGATCGTCGGCTATTCTCGCGCCGTGCGCGTCGGCAACGTAGTCCACGTGTCGGGCACCACGGCGACCGATGCCTCGGGGAGGATCGTCGGGCTCGGCGATGCCGGCGCGCAGGCGCGCCAGGCGCTGGAGAACATCAGGACGGCGCTGGAGCAGGCGGGGGCGCGAATGGAGGACGTCGTCCGCACCCGGATCTTCGTCACCGACATCACCAGGTGGGACGCGATAGGGCGGGTGCACGGCGAGTACTTCGCCGCGACCCGCCCTGCCACCTCGATGCTCGAGGTCCGCAACCTGATCGATCCGGGGATGCTCGTCGAGATCGAGGCCGAAGCCATCATCGACGAGCGGTAGTGCAGCCTACGGGTTGATCGGGAAGGGAGCGTTCCGGATCACCGAGCCCGGCGAGCGCCAGCCGCCCGGGGGCTCACGCTGCGTGGACGGCATCGGCGCGCGCGGCCGCGCCTGGGATGGGGTCGGCTCGGGCATCGGCTCCTTCACCACCTCGACCGGCGCCACGTCGGCGCGCAGTGCCGGCGCCGCGGCGGCCGGCGTCTCGTGCCGGACACTCTTCACGACTGCGCGCTGTCCACGCGATGCGCTCGGCGCGCGTGCGACGAGGGGCGCCTTCGGCGCGGGAGCGGGCCCGTCGGTCCGCTCCGCCGCCGACACCACGTCCAGCCGGCTCGTCGGTGCGCCCGCGAGCTGCACGTCGGCTGCCCCGGCCCTGGCGAGGTCCTGCTTCATGTCGTCAGTCAGCGCCGGCTGCTCCGAAGAGCGAGAGCAGGCCGCGAGCGCGGCGAGCGCCAGGGCGCTCATCGAGAGTCGGAGAGAGATTCGCATGGTCAATTCTACACCGGTTCCGCGAAAAGGAGCCACGCGGCGCGGTCGCGCACGCTTCGTCCCGGGAGGTCGTGACGCTGCGGCCGGAGGCACGGACTTCGCACGAAGGCCCGGCATGGCGACCAGCAAAGCGGCGAAGACCACGCCCGCGGCGAAGACGCCCGCGGCGAAGAAGCGGACGCCGCTGGCCGAGTACAACGCCAAGCGAGACTTCACGCGAACGCGCGAGCCGGCCGGCAAGGTCCCCGCGAAGCGCGGCCGCGCGCTGCACTTCGTCATCCAGAAGCACGCCGCCAGCCACCTGCACTTCGACTTCCGTCTCGAGCTCGACGGCGTGATGAAGTCGTGGGCGGTCCCCAAGGGGCCGAGCCTCGACCCGTCCGTCCGGCGGCTCGCGATGGAGGTCGAAGACCACCCCATCTCGTACAACACCTTCGAGGGGACGATCCCCGAGGGAGAATACGGCGGCGGCACGGTGATGCTGTGGGACCGCGGGAGCTACGACGCGCTCGACGGGGGGGGCGCCGCGTCGCTGCGCGAGGGATACGACCGCGGCCGACTCGAGTTCGTGCTCGACGGCGAGCGCCTCCACGGGGGCTGGGTGCTGGTGCGCATGGCGCGGCCTGGCCGCCCGCAATGGCTTCTGATCAAGCACCACGATGGCGAGGAGGATCCAGCGCGCGACATCACCGCCGAGGTGGCCACGTCGGTCGCCACCGGGAGAACGATGGACGAGATCGCCGAGGGACGGGGAGGGAAGCGCGTCTGGCGCTCCAACCGCTGACGAGGACTCACCCGATGTGCATCGGCTCCACGCGCTCGAGCGCGCCGCCGAGCAGTCGCATCAGCAAGTAGCTCTCGACGGCGAGCATCACCCCCGCGAGCGCGCCGCAGAGCGCGATCGCCGCGCCGCCGTGCCACGAGAGTGACAGCCAGGCCACGACGGCGACAGCCGCGGGCAGCACGAGCAGCGCGAACAGCATCAGCATCGTGGCTCCCACCGTGAGCATCACCTGGCCCATCGCCTCGATCCCCGCGGAGCCGGCATCGCCGAGCCGCACCCATCCCGGATAGAGCAGTGCCATTCCGTTGTGGATCGTGAAGTTCGCCGTGTTCAACGAGAGCAGCAGCAGCGGCGCCATCACCAGCGCCTCCAGCACCCGCCCTCGCTGGAACGGGAAATGGTCGGTCTGGCTGAAGGCGAGCATTCCCACCACGAGCATCAGGAACTGGTTCAGCGCCACGGCCGACGCGCTGCTGGTCACCTCGGCCATGACGATCTGACGGCCGGACAGAGGGAGGCTCTTCAGCATCGGGAGGTTGAGGAGATCGTTGCGCAGGTCGTTGCGGATCGTGATCGGGCCGAACGCGAGCATCATCGCGGCGAGCGTCGCGCAGAGCACGCCGAGCACGACCTCCAGCAGCGGATACCGGCCAGCGCACGCGAGCACCGCGGCGAGCGCGACGACGGGCGGCAGGAGGAGCCCGCGAAGCTGGCCCGTACGAATGAGCCAGAGATAGTTCTTCCAGACGATCGCCCACGCCGGCGGACCATGGGACGCGAGCGGCAGCGAGCGCTTCGCCTGCTCGCCGAGCACCGCGCCCGAGCCGCCACGTCGCGCGCGCGAGATCTCGAGCCGCGCGGCCTGTGCCTCCGACGCCTCCACTGCCGCCTCCTCGAAGGCGGCGTCCGTGCGCACCACCCACCAGACATGCACGAGGAAGATGGCGAGCGCGGGGAGCATCGCGGCGCTCCAGGCAGCCCCGAGTGGAGCGAAGACCGGGGCGAGCACCAGGCGAAATGGTGCGAGCGACCAGCTCGCGGGCACCGTCGAGACGGCGTGAACGATCGCGGCGATCGACTGGCGCGGGCCGCTGGCGGACAGTATCGCGCCGCGCGCACCGACGAGCGCGCCGATCGTGGTCAGTGCGAGTGCCGCGAACGCCAGCATCGGCAGCCAGGCACGCCGCACTCCGTGGATGCCGTGCTCTCGCTGCGAGGCCCGCGTGATCCCGACGCCGAGTCGGTGAAAGCTCAATGTCGACAGCACGAGCCAGAAGCTGGCGAAGCGGGCGGCGCCGGCGCCGGGATGGTCGCGATAGAGGATCAGCGTCCAGAGCAGGCTCGTGGTGAAGACGGGAACCTGGGTGCGCGCGAGCTTGTACCCCACCAGCGCGCGCCGTGAGAGGGGTGCCGTGAACAGCATCGACACCTCCGCCTCCGTGAAGGCGAGCGTCTTCCGGTCGGCGCCGAAGACCCAGTACCAGGCGGCCATGAACATCAGCGCCACCGGCGCGAGCGTCGACAGCGCCTGCATCACCGGCGGAGCGATGTCCGGCTGCATCGCCTCGCTCGACCGCCGGAAGTACACGAGCCAGAGGTACCCCAGCCCGAGCGCCAGCGCCACCGCGTAGCGCGGACTTCGAAGACGCCGCGCCCGTTCCGCGATCATGTTGCGGGTGCTCGTGCGGACGAGGTACGCCAGCGCCGAGATCATGCGCCGGACGGACTTGTGTCCTCGCTCCCGGTCAGCGCCAGGAAGACCTCCTCGAGCGTGCGGCCCGCGAGATCGGGATGCGCGGCGATGATCTCGGCGATGCTCCCCGTCGCGACGCACGCGCCGCCACCGATGACGAACAGCTTCGTGCACAACTCCTCCACGAGGGTGAGGAGGTGCGAGCTGAGGATCACCGCGGCGCCGGCACGCGCCCGCGCGGCGATCGTGGAGCGCATGCGCCGCATCCCCCCCGGATCGAGCCCCGTGAGCGGCTCGTCGAGGATGAGCACGGAAGGGTCGTGCAGCAGACCGCAGGCGATCGCCAGCTTCTGCTTCATGCCCCGCGAGAGCGCGCCGGGCAGCGCGCGCCGCTTCTCCGCCAGCTCGAGCTCCGCGAGCAGTGGAGCGATCCGCGACTCGGCGTCGCGCACGCCGTAGAGGCGCGCGACGAAGCGGAGGTGCTCCTCCACCGTGAGATGCTCGAACAGGTGCGGCTCGTCGGGGATGAAGGCGAGCGCGCGCTTCGCGGGGATCGGCTCCCGCCGGATGTCGTGTCCGGCGATCGTCACCGTTCCCGCCGACGGCGCGATGATCCCCGCCAGGCATCGGAGCGTCGTCGTCTTCCCGGCGCCGTTGGGACCGACGAGCCCGAGCACTTCGCCGGGCGTCACGTCGAAGGAGATACGATCGACCGCGGTGAAGGCGCCGTACTGCCGCGTGAGCCCTCGCACGGAGATCATGGTTGCAGGCTCGCGTCGCACATCGGGTGAGAAGCTCGTGCGGCAGCCAACGGAGGTGGGGTACGCCATGCTCGCGCACGGCGACGATGGCGCCGTTCCGCCGCCATCAGTAATCGACGGGGCGCAGGTACGACTCGCCGATCGCCGAGCCGCTCACCATCGCCACGGTGGGCAGCTTGCGCTTCCAGTGGGTGGTGTCGAGCCGCCGCTTCACGAGCGCGACCTCCGCGGCGTCGAACCCTCGCGCCACGAGATCGCTCGCGTCGTAACCGTTGAGCATCCAGTTGAGCAGCTCGTCGGCCCTGGCGTAGCCGATGCCGAAGTCGCTCTCGTCGGTCTGCCCGACCACGAGATCGGCCGAGGGCGCCTTGCCGACGATCACGCCGGGCACGCCGAGATGCCGCGCCAGCGCCCACACCTGCGTCTTGAACAGGTCGCCGAGCGGATTGACCGGCGGCGAGTCGTCGGCGTGCCAGGTGAAGTAGCCGAAGAGACGCTCGGTCTTGTTCCCCGTACCGAGCGGGATGGCGCGATGCTTCGCCGACAGGTCGAACAGCGCGATCATGCGCATGCGCGCCATCACGTTGCCACGCCGTGCCGCGTCGGCGTCGGGCTCCTGCTGCAGATAGCCGTCGACGGCCGCGCTGATGTCCACGGTCCGCCCCTCGATGCCCAGCGCGTCGATCACCAACTGGCCGTGCGAGAGGCTCTCGGCGCTCGACGTCCGATACGGCATGCGCACGCCGATCACGTTCTCCGGGCCGAGCGCGCGCGCCGCCAGGTAGGCGGTGACCGCCGAATCCACCCCGCCCGACACACCGACGACGGCCTTGTCGAAGCCGCGCCGGCGCATCTCGTCGCGAAGGAAGTGCACGAGCCACCCCTCGACCAGGGTGGCGTCGATGTCCAGCGGGGGCGGTCCGCCGAGCTGGTCGCCGACGACGACCGCCATCTGCGCCGTGTCCGGCGTGGCATCGCCCGCGCGGGCCGGAGATGCCGACATCGCCGAGAACGCCGCGTCGTCGCGCGGCGCGCCCATGAGATCGGCCAGCGCCTCCATTCCGTCGAAGGTCAGCATGTGCGGCGCCTTGCGCTGCACGCGGTCCAGCGCGTCGCGCAGGTGCGGCAGCATCGTCTCCAGATCCGCGATGAGCGGGATGTCGGCGCGCGCGCGGGTGATGTCGGCGAGGTCGATCCGCGTGACGACGAGCGCTTCGTCCCACAGCGGCCCCCGCACCCGCACGTCGCCCTTCGGGCCGGCGAGCATCGCCGCGCCGGGAAACTGCTTTCCCCCCTCGCTCCCGACGAGATGCACCAGCGCCACGAAGACGCCGTGCTCCTCCGCCATGTCGCGGGCGAGCCGCTCCCAGCGCGAGACGCTCGCCGGTCCCGGCACGTCGTCGCCCTTGCGCCATGGCCCGCGCGCCGGCGGCGCGGTGGGCACGATGACGAGCTGCGCCCCGTCGAGCGCGGCGATCGTCCCGCTCAGCGCGTGCCACACGTCCTCGCACACCAGCACGGCAGCCCGCCCCCAGGGCGTATCGAAGGCGCGCACGTCGTGGCCCGGCTCCACCCACCGCGCCTCGTCGAACATCCCGTACGTCGGCAGGAACACCTTGCGATGCACGTGCCGGATCAACGGGACGACGTCGCCGCCGAGGGTGAGATAGATGGCGCTGTTGTAGAGCTTGTTCTGCCAGACCTCGTAGAAGCCGACGCACAGGTCGATCGTCGGGCCCACGTAGGCGCGATGCAGGTCGGCGGCGAGCCGTCCGGCCGTGACGGCCTGCTCGCGCACTCCCCCCTCCAGGTAGTAGCCGCTCAGCGCCGCCTCCGGAAAGCAGACGAGGTGGGGGCGCGGCTCGAGACCGCACGCCTGGTGCAGGAGCGAGGCGATCCGCGCGATGTTACCGGCGTAGTCGCCCTTCCTGGGCTGGAACTGGGCCAGGGCGAGATTCACGAAGTCGGGCATGCGCGTAATGTACGGAAACGTCCGGGAAGCGTTACTGCGGCCGGCGACCGGGCCAGGCTATCTTGTAGCACATGCGCCGTCTCGCTCTCCTCGCCCTGCTGCTCGCCGCTCCCGCCGCCGCGCAGCGCCCGTCCCATGCGCCCCCGCCCGCCGCTGCCGCTCCCCGGCCCACCGGACCCGTGTGGCAGATCGTCCCCCAGCCGCAGTCCTCGCTCGTCTTCGCGCGCGACGGCTCGTTCATCGGCGAGATCGGCCGCGAGTCGCGCACGAGCGTCTCCATCCGGACCCTGCCGCGCTACGTGGGACAGGCATTCGTGGCCGTCGAAGACCAACGCTTCTATCAGCACGACGGAGTGGACCTCATCGGCGTGGTCGGCGCGATCAAGGGGAAGCTGCTGGAGAAGATCACCGGCGATCACCGCGGCGGCGCCAGCACCATCACTCAGCTTCTCGTGGGGAACATGCACCCCGACCAGATCGACCGGCGAGACCTGAGCCTCGGCCGCAAGCTGCGCGAGCAGCAGGCGGCGCGCGAGATGGAGAAGCACTATACCAAGGAGCAGATCCTCGAGGCCTTCCTCAACCAGCTCGACTTCGGCCACGGCTGGTTCGGCGTGGAGTCGGCCGCGCGCCACTACTTCGGCAAGAGCGCCACGCGGCTCACGCTGGCAGAGGCCGCGACTCTCGCCGCCCTCCCCAAGACCCCGACGGGGTACGATCCCCTCCGCCATCCGGACAAGGCGAAGTCGCGCCGCGACCTCATCCTCGGCCTCATGGCCGGCCAGGGCCTCGTCAGTGCGGCGGACGCGGAGCGTGCGCGGCAGGAACCGGTGGTCACTGCCCCGAACAATGGAGCCGCGGCACCTTCGGGCTACTTCGTCGACGCGGTGCGGCAGTCGCTGGAGCGCAGCGGGGTGAACGTCTCCGCGGGCGGATACCGGATCCACACGACGGCCGACGTCGCGCTCCAGCGCGCGGCGGTGCAGGCGCTCGTCGAGGGGACGAACAAGGTGGAGAAGCGGCCGGGCTACCGGCATCCACTGCTGGCCACCGCCGCCAACAAGTCCGACGCGCTCGAGGGAGCCGTGGTGGCGATGGAGCCCTCGACCGGCGACGTGAAGGCGCTCGTCGGCGGGCGGAACTACGCCCTGGCGCCATTCAACCGGGCGACGCAGGCGCGGCGACAGCCGGGGTCGTCGTTCAAGCCGTTCGTCTACGCCAAGGCGCTCGAGGACAGCATGAGCGCGGCCACCATCGTGCCGGACACCGCCCTCTCGATCGTCCTGCCGAGCGGCGTGGTGTACAGCCCCGACAATTCGGACGGGAAGTTCATGGGGCCGCTCACCCTTCGGGAGGCGCTGACCCACTCGCGCAATCCAGTCGCGGTCCAGCTCGCCCTACGGGTGGGATTGGATTCGGTGGCGGCGATGGGCCGGCGCGTCGGGCTTCACACCCCGATCGCCCCGGTGCCGGCCAGCGCCCTCGGCGCGTCGGTCGTCGTGCCGCTCGACTATGTCGCCGCCTACACCGTGTGGGCCAATCTGGGCAGCACAGTCGAGCCCCGGCTCGTCACGCGGGTGGAGGACCCGAACGGACGGATCGTGTATCAGCGGCCCCCTTCGGTGCCGCAGTCGGTGATGGATCCGCGGGTCGCCTTCATCATCCGCGACATGATGCGCGACGCCGCCGAGCGGGGCACGGGGATGCCGGCCCGGCGCGCGGTCCCGGGCGGCATCCCCGTGGCGGGGAAGACCGGCACGACCAACGACAACGTGGACGTCTGGTTCATGGGGATGACCCCCGAT
>JBBQJC010000088.1:0-14612 GCA_038325515.1 Gemmatimonadales bacterium
GGTGACGGCGTTGGAGGTGAGAGGTTGGAGGTGAGAGGTCGTGCATCGGATTCGATCCGCCGCGCCACGCAGTCACCTCTCACCTCTCACCTCGAACTTCTCACGCCGTCACCGCTCACCGTTCACCGTTCACCGGAACCCACGGTCCCGCGCCTCGAGAGCGGCGCCCGCCGCGCCCTCGAGCCTCCCGAGCCGGTGGAGGTGACGTGCGACGGCGAGATGCCGCGGTCGGTGCTGTGGCGCGGCCGGCAGCTCACCGTGCTCCATGCGCGCGGACCCGAGCGCCTCTCGGGCGACTGGTGGGACGACGGCTACCGGCGCGACTACTGGCGGTGCGAGAGCCAGGCGGGGGAGTTCACCGTGTACCTGGACCGCGCCGACGATGCGTGGCGGCTGCAGGGGTGGGGGGATTGAGAACCGAAGAACCGTTTTTCGGTTCTCGGTTTTTCGGTTCTCGGTTTTTCGGTTCTCGGCCGGCCTCGGGACGCAGGGGCTGACCGGGGCCGGCCGAAGACCGAAAAACCGTAAACCGACAAACCGTCTTCCGTCACCCAATCCCATTCCCCTCCCGGTCACTCACCATCACCCACACGCTCCGCGTTCGCTTGCTGTAGAACAGCCGCACCGTCACGTCCCGCGGGCGCTGCTTGAACGCGAAGTGAAACGAGAAGGTCGTATCCAGATGCTCCTGTACTACCCCCTCCCTGAACTTCCCGTAGAACGCCTGCACCTTGGTGCAGGGCGCCACCTCGGTGAAGAAGTGCTTGCCGATCTGCTGCTGCTGGTCGAGCGCGGCGAGGCGCGACTCCACGGCGTTGAACTTCAGGATGCGGCCGTTGGCGTCGAGCTGGATCATGCCGAAGGGGAGCTGATCGAGCTCCGCGGTGGAGAGGTCGTCGGCCGTGGACGCGAGCTCTGGGGAATCGATGGGGCGGAGCGCGCGCGGCCGGCCGGCGCCGGTGAAGGGAGAAGACATGCTGGACGAATGAGAAGTGGAAGAGCGTGCAGGGTGCTGCCACCCGAGCCAACGAGCGCGCTCCCCCGCTCGTTCCCCACGCACCGCCCGGCCCGCGCATGACCGGCTACGCCGAGCTCCACTGCCACTCCTGCTTCTCCCTGCTCGACGGCGCCGGCCTCCCCGAGCTGCTCGTCGCGCGCGCCGCCGAGCTGGGCCTCGCCGCCCTCGCCCTCACCGACCACGACGACCTGGGCGGCGCCGTGCGCTTCGCCACGGCGGCGCGCGAGGCGAAGCTCCCCGGCCTGATCGGCGCCGAGCTCACCGTCGCCATCGCCGGCGCGCACGAAAGCGACCCGCCCCTGCTCACCCACCTCCCCCTGCTCGCCCGGTCGCGCGACGGCTACGCCAACCTCTCCACCCTCATCACCCTCGCGCGGCGCGACAGTCCGCGCGGCAGCCCACGCATCTCGCTCGACGAGCTCGCGTCGCACGCCGGCGGGCTGTTCGCTCTCACCGGCTGCCCGCGCGGATGGGTCCCTTCGCTCGCGGCGCGTGGCCACATGGAGGCGAGCTGCGAGGCGGCGGCCACGTTGATCGACATCTTCGGCCGCGACAACGTCGCGATCGAGTGCTGGGACCATGGGCTCCCCGAGGAGCGCGAGACGACGCGGCAGCTCGTCGACGTCGCCAACGCGCTCGACATCCCCTGGGTGGTGACGAACGACGTGCATTACGTACGGGCCCGCGACCGCATCGTGCACGACGTGCTGGCGTCGCTCCGCCACCAGCGTCCGCTGGACCAGATGGGGACGCGCCTCCGACCCAATGGCGAGTGGTACCTCAAGGGGCCGGCGCAGATCGCGCGGCGCTGGCGCGGCAACCTCGACGGCGTGCACGCCACGCTGGCCGTGGCCGAGCGCTGCACCTTTCGCCTCGACCAGCTCGATCCGGCGCTGCCGGCCTTTCCCCTCCCCACCGGCGTGAGCCCCGACGAGTATCTCGCGCGCCTCGTCGAGCAGGGGGCGCACGAGCGCTGGGGACCGCCCGGCACCGCGGCGCGCGGCGAGCGGCACGACGCGCAAATCGCCCACGAGCTGGCGCTCGTCAACAAGCTGGGCCTCGCCGGCTACTTCCTCATCGTGTGGGACATCGTGCGCTTCGCGCGGCGCGAGGGAATCCTCTGCCAGGGGCGCGGCTCCGCCGCCAACTCCGCCGTCTGCTACTGCCTCGGCATCACCGCGGTGGATCCGATCAAGCTCGGCCTGCTGTTCGAGCGCTTCCTCAGCGAGGAGCGCACCGAGGCGCCCGACATCGACATCGACTTCGCGCACCGCGAGCGCGAGCGCGTGCTGCAGTACGTGTACGACAAGTACGGGCGCGACCACGCCGCCATGGTGTGCGAGCAGATCACCTATCGCGGCAAGAGCGCCGTGCGCGACGCGGCGCGCGTCCTCGGCTTCAGCGTGGAGCAGGCCGACTCGCTCGCCACGCTGAGCGACCGCTTCTCGGCGAAGGCCACCGCCGAGGCGCTGCGCGCGGCACCGGCGGACGAGCGCGCGAGCGACGCCGCCCTCGCCGCGACGCTCGGCACGGCGATGGTCCGCGGCACCGAGGCCACCACCCGCTCGCGCGCCGAGAAGGAGAAGGCGAAGCAGGTGGCGACGCCGATGTCGTCGTCCGACCGTCCGGCACCGAAGGCAGCGTACGAGCCGTACGGCAGCCCCAACGCGCAGCGCATCGTCGATCCTTACGCCTCCGACGAGCACACCGAGCGGCGCAATCCCGTCACCGCGCTGCGCGAGACGAGCGGCGCGAGCATCGTGGAGCGCGCGGGGCTCGACCCCGCCGACCGCCGCGTGCGCGCCCTCGCCGAGGTGGTGGAGGGGCTGCACCAGATCCCGCGCCACCGCTCCATCCATGTGGGCGGGTTCGTGCTCACACACGAGCCGCTGCACCAGATCGTCCCGATCGAGCCGGCGAGCATGCCGGGACGCACGGTGATCCAGTGGGAGAAGGACGACCTCGACCCGGTGGGGCTCGTGAAGATCGACCTCCTGGGGCTCGGCATGCTCACGCTGCTGCAGGACTGCCTGCTCTACATCAGGCAGGGGCGCGGCGTGACCGTGGATCTCGCGACGCTCGACACCACCGATCAATCGGTGTACGACGACCTGTGCGCCGCCGATACGATCGGCGTGTTCCAGGTGGAGAGCCGCGCGCAGATGAATACTCTTCCTCGGCTGAAGCCGCGCTGCTTCTACGACCTCGACGACGAGGTCGCGCTCATCCGCCCCGGGCCCATCCAGGGCGAGATGGTGCATCCCTACCTGCGCCGCAAGGCGGGGCTCGAGGTGGTGACGTATCCGCATCCGTCGCTGGAGCCGATCCTCAAGCGCACGCTCGGCGTCCCCCTGTTTCAGGAGCAGGGGATGCAGGTGGCGATCGCCGCGGCGGGGTTCACCCCGGGCGAGGCGGACCAGCTCCGCCGCGCGATGGGCCACAAGCGCAGCCGCGAGCGGATGGCCGAGATCTGCCAGCGCATGATCCGCGGCATGGAGGCCAACGGGATCGCCCCCGACGTGGCGCTGAGGATCTACAACCAGATCAACGCCTTCGCCGACTACGGCTTTCCCGAGAGCCACGCGGCGAGCTTCGCGCTGCTGGTGTACGCGTCGGCGTATCTCAAGCACTACTTCGCGCCGGAGTTCACCGCGGCGATCCTCAACGCGCAGCCGATGGGGTTCTACTCCGCGGGGACGATCGTGGAGGACGCGCGCCGGCACGGCGTGGAGGTGCGCGCCGCCGACGTCACCCGCTCGGCGTGGGACGCCACGCTGGAGCCGCGCGCGGGGACGAGCGCGCCCGCGGTGCGGCTCGGCATCCGCAGCGTGCGCGGGCTCGGGGCCACGGCGCGCGAGCGGCTGGAGAAGGCGCTCGCCGAACGCCCCTTCGATTCGGTGGACGACGTGGTGCAGCGCGGAGGGCTCGACCGCCGCGCGCTGCGGCATCTCGCCGAGGCGGGGGTGCTGGACGGCCTGCTGCCGCACGAGCCCGACCTGCGGAAGCGGCGCGCCGCGCTGTGGGCGGTGCTGGAAGCGGCGCGGGGCGACGCCGGCCCGCTGGCGCCGCGCGCGCGGGCCACGGCCGGCGCGCAGCGCGACGCCGCGCCCCTCCCCGCGATGACGCCGGTGGAGCTCACGGAGGCCGACTACCGCATGACCGGCATCTCGCTCGCGGGCCACCCCATGGCGCACGTGCGCAACGTGCTCGTCCCCAACGGGGTGAAGACGGCGCGCGAGCTGCTGGAGCAGGGGCGCGACGGCGACCGCGTCGCCACCGCCGGGCTGGTGATCTGCCGGCAGCGGCCCGGCACGGCGAAGGGGTTCGTCTTCCTCACGCTCGAGGACGAGACGGGATTGATCAACGTCGTCGTCACGCCGAAGCGGTTCGAACAGCAGGCGCTGCTCATCTCGCGCACGCCGCTCCTGCTGGTGCGGGGGATCCTGCAGGTGGAGGAGAAGGTGGTGAACGTGCGCGCGGCGCAGTTCAGGGCGCTCGAGGCGGCGGTGGGGGCGGAGTTCGCGCAGCGGCACGACTTCCACTGACGACGCGGCTCACGTCGCGTCCTTCAGCAGCACCTCCAGCCGCACGCCCTCCGCACCGTAGTCCGCGATGTGGATGACGTTGGTGGGGACGGCACGGCCCGACGCATCCACGAGCGACAGTCCGAGCCGGTCGCGCGCGGCATGGTACCGCTCCAGCTTGTCCTCATCCATCGGCTCGCCGCCGGGCATCGGCACCGCCTCGCTGAACAGCCGGAACACCGGCTGCACGAGCTCGTAGCCGAGCCCACGACGGAAGCGCCCCGCCGCCTCGAGCGAGCCGGGGACGCGATCCTCCAGCTCCGAGTGCCCGACGATCACGCCGTGCAGCATCACCGTGTGCTTCACCGGGGCGCCTCCGTCAATCGGCGCATCATCACCCGGTCGGTCTGCACGTCGCGGCCCAGGGTGAACGGCTGCGATCCGACGTCGGTGAACCCCCACCGCTCGTAGAAGGCGATCGCGCGGCGGTTGCGCTCCCACACGCCGAGCCAGAGCGAATCGCGCCCGCGCGCGGCCGCCTCGTCGAGACAGCGGCGCAGCAGCGCCGCGCCGACGCCGCTGCCGATGCTCGCCTTCGCCGAGTACAGTCGCGCGATCTCCAGCGGGTTGGCGCTCGGCACGCACGGCGCAGCCGTCCCCTCCACCAGCATCGCGTAGCCGGCCACCTCGCCATCCCGCTCGGCGAGAAGCACGGTGACGGCCGGGTCGGCGAGCTCGGCGCGCTGCAGCTCGGGGCCGAACGCGCGGGCGAGATAGTCCGCCATGTCGCGCGGGTCGTTGTCGGCGGCGAAGGTATCGCGGAATGCGGTGGCGGCGATCATGGCGAGCATCGGCGCGTCGGTCGTGGTCGCGCGGCGGATACGACAGGGGCCTGGTACGGTCGCGGTCATGCTTGAAGATAACGCCCAAGAAGTGCCGACGATCGCGCGCGGCGGCCGGACGGCGGAGCACGGTGTCCGGCCGCCTGACGCTCGAGTCCCGGCACGGGCAGCCCGTCGCTACTGGCGCCGCACCGGCATGCGGAGCGCGGCGTACCACCCGAGCGCGATGGCGCCCGCCAGAGCGGGGACGAGATGGTTCAGGGGAGGATCGCCCCACCCGAGATAGCCGATCAGCTGCGCGACACATCCCCTCGCCCCCTCGGTCAGCGCCGCGCCAGCGGCCGAAGCCCGAGGGCGCCATTGATCCACCGCACGAGGGGAAGGATGCGCGCGTATTCGCCCGCCAGCAGGTCGGGCAGCGCTGGGCTGCTCAGCTCCTGCTCGGTGAGGGTGCGTCCCACGGTGAACGACTGATGGCGCAGCAGCTCGGCGCGTGGGTGCGTCTCGGCGTAGCCGCGCGGCGTGCGCGTCAGCATCGCTTCCGGAGCGAGGCCACCGAACCGTTTCCGCAGGCCGGGCTCGCGCAGCAGCGCGTCGAGCGGCGCGCCGTCTCCGTCGATCGCGTCACGGAGCTTCCGCAGCGTGGGACGGGGAGGCATCCAGATCCCTCCGCCGAGCGAGCTGCGCCCCGGTTCGACGTGAAGGTAGAAGCCCGCTCCGCCATGGGGGCCGCTCCCCGTGGCACCCCCGCCGACGCCGACGTGGTGGAACCAGCAGGCCGCGTGCGTCTTGTACGGTGACTTGTCCGCCGAGAAGCGGACGTCGCGGTGGATCCGGAAGAGCGAGCGCTTCGGGGTGCCGACGATCTCCGGCGCGAGCTCGGCGAAGCGCACGTCCATCTCCTCGACGAGCGCCGCGAGCGGCGTGCGCAACGACGCCTCGTAGCGCGCCCTGTTCGCCTCGAACCAGTCGCGCCTGTTGTTGCGGCGCAGCGCCCGCAGGAAGGCGAGCGCGTCGGTCGAGAAGCCCGTGAACTCGCTTCCGTCGTGCCTCTCGGTCACGGCGAGCGCGGAGTCCGCGTCTGGTCGGCCAGTACCGGGGGCGGTTGCAGGATCGTGAACTCGAACCGCTGCTCCACGAGCTGGCGTACCGCGTGCCCCGCCACCACGGCCGGGCTGAAGAGCATGCCGGCCAGGGCGACGCGGACCGATTCGGCGAAGGCGGGATCGGTGGCGCGCAGCACCTCCACGGAGACGCTGTCCACCCGGCCGGTGGAATCGATGATGAAGCGCGTGAGCACCGTGCCCTCGATCCCCTCCTTCAGCATGCGCAACGGATAGACCGGCGCGGCGCTCCGCTGCACGCGCGCCGCCGTCTCGTCCACCGCGAGGATCGAATAGACGGAGTCCGTCGAGTGCGTCCGCGCTGTCGCCGCCGTCGAGCGGTCGTCGTTCCCACCGTCTCCACCCGGCTTGTCCTCGAGGGGCTTGCGCGGCTGGCTCGGCGCGGCGCCGCGCTCGGCGGGGACCTCGTGCGCCGCGCTGCCGGAGCCGGCGTCGAAGTACCTGACGCGCTCGGCGTGCTGGTCGCTGTCGGGGCGGCGGTCGGGTGGGGGGAGGTAGTAGACGCGCTCCGTCACGTGGTCGTCCCAGAGCCGTATCCTGGGTCCGGTACCGTACGCCGCCGCGCCGGCCAGAACGAGATGGGCAGTGATGCTCACCGCGACGCTCGGGTTGAGGACGGCACCCTTGGTGGTGGACTGCAGCAGCAAGCGCATGAGCCGGGCTCCGCGTGATCGGATCGGGGGGCCGGTGAGAGCCCCGCCCAGTATCATCCTCGTGCGGCTCGCCGGCAAGCCGCTGACGGATCCGTCGACGCGCTCACGCGTCGTGTGCCGCCCTTCCTCCCAACTTCGCAAGCGCCGGACCGGAGACGCGGTACGTCGTCCACTCCTCCATCGGCACCGCCCCGACCGATCGGTAGAAGCGGATCGCGTCGGCATTCCAGTCGAGCACCGCCCACTCCAGGCGTCCATAGCCGCGCGCGACCGCCGTCCTGGCGAGCTCCTCGAGCAGGCGTCTGCCCAGCCCGCGTCCGCGGAAGGCAGGGAAGACGAACAGATCCTCGAGGTAGAGCCCGGGGCGGGCAAGGAATGTCGAGTAGCTGCGGAACCAGAGGGCGAACCCGGCGGGCTCGTCCCCGGCGAAGGCGAGCACGACCTCAGCGGCGGGATCGGCGCCGAACAGGGTTTCGCGCAGGAGCGTCTCGCTCGCGACGCACTCGTGCGCGAGCCGCTCGAACTCGGCGAGCCCCTGGATGCAGCGGAGGACGACGGCGGCGTCGGCGGGTGTGGCGGCGCGAAGGGTGAACCCGGGGGCTGAGGCGGCAGCGGTCACGGCTCGCAAAGTGGCGGGAGAGGAAGGCGCTCGTCTATGGATTGATGCCGAGCTTTCCCGTAGTTTAGTCATCCCGCCGCAGACGAAGAGAGCCGTGCTCGAGATTCCGCCCATTCTGAACGAGAGACTCGCCGGACGCTACGTCCTCAAGCGGGAGATCGGTCGCGGGGGAGCGGCGGCGGTGTACCTCGCGCACGACCTCCGCCACGAGCGGCTGGTGGCGATCAAGGTGCTGCACCCGGAGCTGTCGCACGCCCTCGGCGCGCAGCGCTTCCTGCGCGAGATCAGGCTCACGGCGAGCCTGCAGCATCCGCACATCCTGCCCATCCACGATTCGGGTGAGGTGGAGGAGCAGCTCTTCTACGTGATGCCGTACGTGGAGGGGGATTCGATGCGGCAGCGGCTGGGCGCCGACAACCGGCTCTCCATCGAGGAGGCGGTGCGCATCGGGCGCGAGGTGGCCGGCGCGCTGGCCTACGCCCACGAGCGCGGCGTCGTGCACCGCGACATCAAGCCGGAGAACATCCTCTTCTCCGGCGGACACGCGGTGCTCGCCGACTTCGGCATCGCGCGCGCGATCAACCGCGCGCACGAGAAGATCACGCAGAGCGGGACGATCACCGGCACGCCCGCGTACATGAGCCCCGAGCAGGCGCGCGACCGCGCCTTCGACGGTCGCAGCGACGTCTACTCGCTGGCGTGCGTGCTGTACGAGGCGATCGCCGGCATCCCTCCCTTCGTCGGCGAGACGCCGCAGATCCTGCTCACGCAGCGCATCAGCCGTACCCCTCCCCTGCTGCGCGAGTACCGGTACGACGTGCCGGCACCGATCGAGGCGGTGATCGCCAAGGCGCTCTCCATCTCTCCCGACGACCGTTTCGACGACGCGCGCGCCTTCAGCGCCGCGCTGTCGGGAGCCATCGGCCACTCCGGCGAGACGCTCGCGGCGGGGCCGCGACGCCGGCCGTTGCGCGAGAATCCCTGGCTGTGGGCCGCGGGGATCGCGCTGCTCGTCGCCGGGGGCGCCGCCACGTCGCTGCGGGCCCGCGACCAGATCGACCTGCTCACCGGCCGCATCGACACGGCGCAGGTGGCGATCGTCCCGTTCGAGTACGCCGGCGCTCCGGCGCCGGCGCGCGAGCAGGAGCCGGTGGCGCAGGGGGTCTACGCCGCGATGCGCGAGTGGAACGACATCAAGCTCGCCAGCGACATGAGCGTGCTCGACGCCCTCGGTCGGTCGCGCGATCACACGCTCGACGGGATGATGGCGGCGGCGCGCGCGGCACGGTCGGGGAAGCTGGTGTGGGGCCGCGTCTGGATCACGCGGGACTCGCTGCACGTGCGCGCCGCGCTGTACGACGCCGTCAACGAGGTCTCCTTGCGCGAGGTGACGATCGCCGGCCCGCGCGACATGCTCGACCGCGAGCCCGGCCGGCTGCGCACGCTCACCGCCGACCTGCTGCGCCTCGATGGTACCCCCGCCGCCGCGCGCGACGCCGACGTCGGCACCCGCTCGCTCGCGGCGTGGCGCGCCGGCCAGCAGGGACAGCGCGAGCTCGCCCGGTGGCGCGTGGCGCCGGCGATCGCCGCGTTCGAGCGCGCCGTGGCGGCCGACCCGGAGTACGCCCTGCCGCACGTGTGGCTGGCGCAGCTCTTCTTCTGGCGCGGCGCCCCGGCGACGAAGTGGGCCGAGCACGCGGGCGTGGCGACGCGCTTCAGCACGACGCTCGGCCGGCGCGAGCAGCGGCTTGCCGCGGCGATGCAGGCGCTCCAGCATGCCGACTTCGCCGCGGCGGCGACGGCCTACGCCGGGATGCGGGCCGCTGACTCCCTCGACGCCGCCGCGTGGCTCGGCATCGCCTACGCGGTCGGCATGGATCGCTCCGTGCTCCCCAGCCGCCGCAGCCCGTCGGGGTTCGTCTTCCGCGGCAGCAGTCGAGAGGCGCAGGAGGCGTTCACCCGCGCGCTGCAGCTCGCCCCCGAGTCGTTCAACGCACTCCCCTTCTCGACAGTTCGCGAGCTCTTCGTCGCCGAGAGCGGCAGGAGGCGCCGGGGCGTCGGAGTGGACGGCGCGCTCTTCTTCGGCTTTCCCGACGTCGTCGCCGACACGCTGGCGTACGTGGCGTACCCGGTCATGGGTTCGAACGCCACCACCGGCCAGCAGATTGCGCCGCATCGCGAGCTGGCCATCACGCGCAATCGCGAGGCGCTGCTCGGCCTGCTGGCGGGACTCACGCAGCGGATCCCCGAGAATCCCGACGTCTTCGAATCGCTGGCCCTGCTGCTCGAGACGCGCGACGAGATCACCGGCACGCCGAACGGCGGCTACTCGGCACTGAGCGCGCTCGAGCGCGCGCGGCTGCTTGCCACCGACAGTCTGCAGCGCGCACGCCTGACGGTGGCCGATGTCCGCCTGCATCTCAAGCTCGGCGATTTCAGCCGCGCACACTCCATCGCCGACTCACTCCTCAACGCGATGCCCGGGGCCAACGGGGAGATGGCCGATCTGCTCAGCGGGGTCGCCGCCTTCGTGGGACGCGAGCACGACGCGGTGGCCCTCCAGCGCGCCGGCGGCCGGTCCGTCACGCGCACCGAGTTGGCGACCCCCCTCGTCCCCGCGCTGGACGAGGTGGCCACCACGCTCTTCATGCGTGCCGCGCTCGGCGTGTGCGACGATTCGTTGCGGACGCTGCAGCGTCGTCTCGACATCCTGCTCGAAAGCTACGTGAGCTCGTCGCAGCGTGACTCCGTCTCGGACAACCTCAAGGAGCGTCCCTATTACCTCGCCCTGGGCTGCCTCGGGCCGAGTGCGATGCTGAGGATCAAGTCGCCACACTCCGCGGCGGGAAAGGCAGCCGCAGCCCTGGCACGCGACGGCGCCCCTCGCGCGCGCGCGATCCTGGACAGCGCGCAGAGGGCGCGGCTCATGCGCCCGGGGGACTTCGCCCTCGACTACGGCATGGCGGAAGCGTGGCTGCTCGCCGCCACCGGCGACACCGCCGCCGCCACGCGTCGTCTCGACCTCACCCTCACCGCCCTGCCCACGCTGTCGCAGAACGTGCTCGCCGAGCCGGCCATGGCCGCGGCGGTCGCCCGCTCGATGGCTTTCCGCGCCGAGCTTGCGGCGCGGCTCGGCGACCGCGGCGCGGCCGCGCTCTGGGCGGGCCGCGTCCTCACGCTCTGGTCGCATCCCGATCCGTCCGTGGCACCGACCATCATGCGCATGAAGGCCCTCGCCGCGCAGCGTCCGTAGCCCGACCTCCGGCGCCCCGCGCCTTCGCAGGCCGCCGACGCAGCACGCAGTCCCACCGCTGCATCCTGCAGCCTTCTTCAGCCCAACTCGCTGTGAACCGGTTCACGAGTCGTTGGATGTCGCTGGCGGTGCTGGTGCCGGTCGCGCTCCTCTCGGCCTGCGGCAACTCGGCAAAGGACCCGTCCGCCGACTCCGCCTCCTCCTCGCACGCGCTGCGCTCCGCGCCCGGGGCCGCACGGAACCCGCGCCTCGCCCCGGAGATGCCCGGCGCGCTCACCAAGCCCATCGACGAATACTCCGGCGAGGAGCTGCGACTGCTCACCACCAGGCTCCACTTCGGTGGTGGGCACGAGCGCGAACGCCGTTGCCGGAAGGATCCCCGCTGCGCGGGACCTGCGGGGGCACGCAGCACCGTCCGCGTCGACGCCGTGGTGGGGCAGGATTCCGTGGGCCCCGCGAACGTCCCGAGATACGGCGTCGTCCAGATCAAGGCGGTGAACCGGGGGAAGCTCGAGGAGGAGCGCTACGGCTTCAAGCCCGACGCGCGCATCGAGTACTACATGATCGTCACGAGCGACGGCGCCGGAGGGCTGCGCTGGCGCCTCGAGGAGCTCGACACGCGCGCGAGGCCCGTCACGCATGTGCAGGCCGGCCGCGGCCTCCTCGAGGACTGCCAGCATCACAACTGGAAGCCTGGGGCGCGGGCGGACTTCAAGAGCTGTGCGGCCGCCGCGGCGGCGGACAGCGTGATGCGGCTGGGCCTCGCCCTCCGCGGCCAGCCGCTCGACGATCCGGTGTGGACCGAGTGCGATATGGGGTGCTGCACCTTCGTGAACTGAGAGCGCCGCGGCGGCCAGCCACGGCGCCGCACGTGCTCAGCTCCCGAGGTAACGCTCGCGCAGGATCCGCAGATGATGGTGCGCGTGTCCCGCGGTGATGTACGCGAGCGCGCGCACGGTCACGGGGTTCGCGCTCGCCACACCGGCGCGCGCCCACGCCTCGTCGGGCAGCGAGGCGAAGAGCCGGATCGTGCTCTCGCGCACCGCCATCAGCTCCTCCGACAGGTCGGCAATGGTGCGGGCGTCGGAGCCCGCGGCACCGACGTAGGCGTTCTCGTCGAAGCTCGCCAGCGGCGTCTGGTCGCCGCGCGCCATGCGCAGTGCCCGGTACGTGAAGATGCGCTCGGCATCGATCACGTGCCCCAGCACCTCCCGCACGCTCCACTTCCCCTCGGCGTAGCGAAAGCCGCCGCGCTCCTCCGGAATCGAGGCCAGCACCGCCGACAGCTCGCGCGCGCCGTCGCGCAGCACGGCGACGATGTCGCCGTCGGGCACGTTGGCCACATAGCCACTGTAGAAAGGGGCGAACTCCGAGCCGTCGGGACGGATGTGCAGCGTCGTGGTCATGGGCATGCCGAGGTGTGTGGGTTCAGCGAGCCGGTGCCAGCGTCCCCGCCGGCTCGCGGCGCGTCGTGAGCAGCACGACGCCGGCGGCGAGGACGACGAGCGCCACCACCTGCGCCGACGTCACCGGACCGATCATGTCGCTCTTCGCCCGGAAGAACTCGACGACCAGCCGCTCGGTTCCGGCGAGCACGCAGTAGAGCCCGAACAGCCATCCGGGCCGGTGCGCGTGGCGACGCCGCCGCCAGAGGATCACGAACATCACGAGCCCCATCGCCACCTCGAACAGCTGCGTCGGATACACGCCGACCACGGCGTCCGGCGCGTACGAGGCGGGCAGGTTGGCGTGATACAGCTCGTTCATCACGCGCGCCGTCGTCTGCGGCAGCCCCTGCGGAAAGCTCACCGCGAGCGGTCCCGTCGTGAAGCGGCCGTAGTCGTCTCCCACCGCCCAGCAGCCGGTGCGGCCGATGGCGTAGCCCGCCGCGATCCCCACCGCCGCAGCATCGGAGATACGCGGCAGCGAGGCGCGCCGCCAGCGGATCACGGCCGCGCACAGCAGCACCGCGCCGATGAAGCCGCCCCAGAACACGAGGCCGGCGCGCCCCCACAGCGCGCTCACGCTGTGCTCGTTGATCGCGAAGTAGATCTTCCCGCCGACGACCGTCCCGATGATCGCCGCGAACGACACGTCGTTCATGATCTCGGGATCGTCACCCCGCTGCCGCAGCACCTCCTGGCTCACCCAGTGGGCCAGCCCGAACGCCAGCATCATCGCGATGCCGAAGCCGGTCAGCTTCACCGGGCCCAGATGAAACTCGAACGGGTACTGCGGGAACGGAGCGGACATCGACGATCACCTGCGCGTGACGCGCGACTTGGTCCAGACGACGATTGCGCCGCAGTTCTGCCCCGGCGTCGTGAATTGTGCGGGCATGTTGCTGCCCGAGTACGACTCGACCGCGGCGACCTCGTCCGGCTTCACGAAGGTGTCCATGTCGCCCGGCTCGAGCTGCTGCCACTTCGCGCCGTCCACGAAGATGGTGACGCACCCCTGCCCGTCGGACGAGCGCGTCGAGGTGACGATCGCGTCGCTCTGCGCTCCGCTCTGCGAGACGCGCAGACCCGGCACGGTGCGCAGCAGGTCGGTGAAGCGCACTGCTTTGCGCTTCTCCAGATCCTCCGGGCCCAGGAAGTAGCCGGTGGCCGCGTTCCGCTTGCGGTCGAGGAAGCCGACCTTCTGCAGCCCCTCGTCGCGCCGCGACACCACCTCCACCGGCGACAGCTCCTGCACCTGGTCGCCGAGTCGCACGGTCACGCGCGACGGCGTGCGCGACGAGAGCTCCACCGCCTGCTCGGTCGGCCGGTAGCCGATCTGCCGCACCACGATGGACTGCGTCCCCGCCGGCAACGAGTCCAGCACGAACTCCCCATTGGGCCGCGTGAGCGCGGCCGCGCTGGTTCCCATCAGCCCCACGCGCGCGTTCGCCACCGGCGCACCGGTGCGGGTGACCACCCGCCCCAGCACTCGGGCCGTCCCGCGCGGCAGCGCGCGCGCGCCACTGTCGGCGCCCGCGGCCACGACGAGCTTCGCCACCGACATGCTGCGCAGCGCGAGCAGACCGTCCGCCTGCGAGACCAGCACTTCCGCGGTGGCGCCGCCGTCCCTGCGCTGCGCCTGCAGCTTCCCCTCGTACGACGCCGGCAGCCCGCACAGGCGGAAGCTCCCGTCGGCGCCCACCGTCGCCTCGCGCACGCGCGGCGTCTTCTTCAGCTTGAGGTTGGCGGGCAGTCCCGGCGGATCGGGATCGTACCAGACCAGCGACACGCGCGCGCCCTCGGCCGCCAGGTCGCTGTCCGGCTCGCGCACGCGGCCCACCAGCGCCCCCGGGCCCAGCGCGCGCCGCGCCGCGGGACAGTAGATGCTCACCAGCCGCTCGGGGCTCGGCACGCCGACCGTGACGCGCGTGATCTCGTTCGCGGTAAAGGCGAGCGGCTGCGTCACCAGGCTGATGCCGAGCGTATCGAGGATGGGATGATCCACCCCCACGCGGTACGAGCCGGGCGGGATGCTGTCCACGAGGAACCGGCCGAGCGAGTCGGTCATCGCGCCGCGCGCGGTCCCCTCCAGCAGGATGAACGCATGCACGAGCGGATTCATGTGCACGCTGTCCAC
>JBBQJC010000089.1:0-14591 GCA_038325515.1 Gemmatimonadales bacterium
AGCAGCGCGAGCGCGGCGGGAGTGGCGAGAATGGCAACCCGTCGCAGCAGCGGGATCCTCATGTCGTCACCGTGGTGGAGGTCTGCGCGGGAGGCGGCGTGGGCACCACGGGATTGTTCAGCACGTAGTTGAGCACCGTCGCGACCTTGTTCGGGCTGAGGTCGCGAGACAGCGGCATCTTCGCCGGATCGTTGTCGTCGCGGGTGAGGTACCACCCGATCGCGCCCCGGCTCACCCCGCCCACGTTATACGTGGGGTCGGAGCTCTGGAGCACGGGATACCAGGGCGGATTGTTCATGAACACAGTGAACGAGTGCTGGTCGGTGAGGGTGATGTACTGCCGCATCGAGGGAAAGAGCTTGTCGTACACGACCATGAGCGGCTCGATGTCTGTCCACTGCGGGTTCGCGATCACCGCGTACGACTGGTACGCGACGACGGAGATCTGCGACTCCTGCGGCGGGTTCGACGTCGGCGCCTGACCGCTGAAGTTCGGATAGATGAAGTAGAGCTGGCCGTCGAGCAGGGGGGTGCGGCTGCCGGGATCCTTCACGACGTTGAAGGTGAGCGTCGCGATGCCGTTGGCGTCCGACGGGGTGATGGTGCCGGTGAGCGCGCCGTCGGCCTGCGGGGTGTCGCCGGGATTGTTCGGCGCGCAGGTGGCGCCCGGCGTGTCGCCGTGCACGGGGACGATCACCAGCTGCAGCTGCTGGCCCACGTACGGCTGGCCATACTGCGTGAGGTACACGGGCACGGTCGCCGTGCTACCCACGCTCCCGGTCTCGCTGGTCATGCGAAGGGCCCGCACGTCGGGGGTGACGAGCACCCCGTTCGCCGCCTCGGTCCAGAGGGTCTGCGTATCGAGGTCGGTGCGGGAGCTGCCCAGCCACACGGAGGTCGTGGTCGCCGCCTGGACCGCCGCCGGCGAGAGGGGGATGTCGCAGATCCCCGCGGCGAGCCCCCACATCGTGGCGTAGGGGACTGTCCCCAGCGCGACGGGGCTGGCCGTCGTCCCCGCGTACGCGGTGAGGGTGCCCAGGTCCACGGGCGCGCCCCCGATGGAGTCCCGGCAGAGCGAGTTGGCGAGGTCGATGGTGAGCGTTGACGTCGCCGAATTCACCGTGAACCAGGCGTTGTTGGCGCTCGGCACCCACCAGTTGGGGACGGGTCCGGGCGGATTCGCCGGGAACTGCCGGCCGGCGAGGAGGCGCGGGCCGGCGGCCTGGACCGGCTCTCCCTGCTGCCAGGGGCCGATCGCCCCCATGAAGCGCCCGAAGCGCCGGTACGCGATCCCGGGGACCCGCTTCTCGCCCGGCGCGAGCACCGCCGTCTCGCCGCCGATGATGTAGGCGTCGAGGGTGAAGTGGAAGGAGACGACGACGTCGCTCCCCACCACGGCGCTGGCCGCGCGGAGCGCCTGCAGCGACGCGGGGCCGGCGCTCGCCGCCCAGCTCGACGCCGGGATGCGGATCACCGTGTTGAAGCACCCCGCGGCGTTCGAGTCGCCGCCGGGACTGTCATTCCCGTAGTTGTCCCACCCGCGCTCGGGGAGGACCGCCGTGAACCAGGAGGCGTTCAGGTTGGGCGGGTCGCAGAGCCCGGTCAGGGTCAGGCCGCCGCCGCAGTCGAGCGACACCTGCATCCCGTACACGGCCGACACCGCCTGCTGATACGTGTCGAGGTCGACCAGCTTCGCCTCCACCGGCGGCACCCCGGTTCCCGGCGGTGCCGAGGGGTCGGGATACATCGCCGCCACCGTGCCGAACGCGTTCCCCACCAGCGGATCGGCCACCTGGAGCGTGCCGGTGGCGTCCATCACCGAGGTCACGACGCAGTCCAGGATCTTGAACTCGTGCTTCCCCAGCGGCTCCTGCCAGGGGGAGGGGTTCACGACGTCCGTGTTGTAGTGCTGCGGGTCGTTGTCCATCGTGCTCGGATCGGTGTAGAACGACCCGGCGAGGTGCAGGCGGGGGACGTCGAGGTAGCTCATGGCGGGCTGGGCGGGGTGGGGGTGGGAGCGGGGCGAATGTATGATGTCCAGTTCGTCCTGACCAGCCTGGCCTCCCAGGCTGAGAGAACGCTCGGTCCCCGACAGCCGCAGCAAGTCCCCCCGCACCGCTTCCGCACCGCCAGCCGGCGACGTAGCATCCATCGTCGGAAAACAGGAACCCTTCGGGACGGGCTCCGCCCCTCCCAGGATGACATACTGATGAGTCACGCACCGCTCCGTCCCTTCGCCGCGCTCCGGGCCGCGATCATCCTCTCGGCGGCTCTCGCCTCGCCCGTCGCGGCGCAGGACACCGCACGGTCCGGTTCCGCCGCCATCGCGCTGGCGCGCGCCGACAGCCTCCGCCATCCGTACACGGCGGCGGACATCCACTTCATGTCGGGGATGATCGGCCACCACGCGCAGGCCATCGTGATGTCGCGGTGGGCCGCGACGCACGGTGCCAGCCCCTCGGTGCGCACCCTCGCCGAGCGGATCATCAACGCCCAGCAGGACGAGATCCGCACGATGCAGCGCTGGCTGCGCGACCGGCAGCTTCCCGTGCCCGAGGCTCGCCCCGGGCCGATGACGATGATGATGAACGGCATGGAGCACGAGATGCTGATGCCCGGGATGCTCACCGACGAGCAGATGAAGGCGCTCGACGCGGCGCAGGGCCCCGAGTTCGACCGCCTCTTCCTCACCGGCATGATCCAGCACCATCGCGGCGCCACGGCGATGGTGCGCGAGCTCTTCGCGAGCTACGGCGCCGCGCAGGACGAGCTGGTCTTCAAGTTCGCCAACGACGTCAACGTGGATCAGACCACCGAGATCGCGCGCATGGAGCGCATGCGCGTCGGTCTGCTGCTCGGCATCACCCCTCCGTGACGGAGGGCCCGCAGTCGCCGCAGTCGCCCCACCCCGTACCCTTCGAGGAACCCTACATGAGATTCGTGCACCAGGTCCGCCGGCCGGCGCGGCCGGCTGGCGTCGCGCTCCTGCGACTCTCGCTCGCCCTCGCCCTGCTCCCCGCCGCGTCGCTCGCGCAGAACGCGCCGACCCCCGACCCCCGCGTCGGGCTGCGCGCCGGCCAGTACGACGCCGCCGAGGCCGCGTGGAACATGCGCGTCGTCTCCGAGACGCGTCCCACCGAGAAGTTCGTGCACGGCACGAGCTCGGACCTGTCGTTCACCGGCCCGTACGCCATCCAGGGGAGCTACAACGGCTACCAGGTGTGGGACATCTCCAATCCGGCCAAGCCGTCGCTGAAGACCGCGTACTACTGCCCGGCGTCGCAGAGCGACGTGTCGGTGTACAAGAACCTCCTCTTCGTCTCGGGCGAGGGGCTGAGCGGCCGCATCGACTGCGGCGACCAGGGGGTGAAGGACACGGTGAGCAAGGACCGCCTGCGCGGCCTGCGCATCTTCGACATCACCGACATCGCCCACCCGAAGAACGTGGGCAACGTCCAGACCTGCCGGGGCTCGCACACGCACACCGTGCTCGTGGACCCGAAGGACAAGGCGAACGTCTATGTCTACATCTCCGGCTCGTCCGGGGTGCGCTCGCCGAGCGAGCTCGCCGGCTGCTCGAAGCTGACGCCGGACGAGGATCCGAACTCCGCGCTCTTCCGCATCGAGGTGATCAAGGTGCCGCTCGCGCACCCGGAGAAGGCGGCGATCGTGACCTCGCCGCGCATCTTCAACGACCTCACCGCGCCGCTGCGCCACGCGCCGGCCCCCGAGGACGCGGCCGCCGCCGCGAAGGCGCTCGCCGCCGCCAGGGCGCGCGGCGCCTTCACCGCCAAGGTGTTCGGCGATGACGTGGCGCTGCCCAACGGCTTCGTGAAGCCGATGCTCGACAGCGTCGTCAAGGCCCGCGGGGGCACCGGGGACGCGACCGGCGCCGACAGCGCGGCGCTGCGCGCCGCGCTCCCCGGCATCATCGCGAAGCTCACGGGGGAGAGCGCCACGCCCGGCGCGGGCCCGCGGCCCGGCCCCACGCAGTGCCACGACATCACCGTGTATCCGTGGCTCGGCCTCGCCGGCGGCGCCTGCGAGGGCTACGGTCTCCTGCTCGACATCAAGGATCCGCAGCACCCGGTGCGCATCGCGGCGGTGTCCGATTCCAACTTCTCGTACTGGCACTCCGCCACCTTCAACAACGACGGCACGAAGATCCTCTTCTCCGACGAGTGGGGCGGCGGCGGCCAGCCGAAGTGCCGCGCGAGCGACCGGAAGGAGTGGGGGGCCGACGCGATCTTCACGCTCGCGGATCGCAAGCGGATGGACTTCCAGAGCTACTACAAGATGCCCGCGGCGCAGACGGAGTTCGAGAACTGCGTGGCGCACAACGGCTCGCTCGTCCCGATCCCGGGCCGCGACGTGATGATCCAGTCGTGGTACCAGGGGGGCGTCTCGCTGTTCGAGTTCACCGACGCCAGGCACCCGCGCGAGATCGCCTTCTTCGACCGCGGCCCGGTGGACTCCACGCGGATGGGCAGTGGCGGCACCTGGTCGGTGTACTGGTACAACGGCGTGATGGTGAGCTCCGAGATCTCGCGCGGGCTCGACATCTTCGAGCTCCTGCCGAGCGAGTTCATCTCGCAGAACGAGATCGACGCCGCGAAGTCGGTGCGCCTGGACTATCTCAACACGCAGGGGCAGCCGCACATCGTCTGGCCGCCGAGCTTCGCGCTGGCCCGCTCGTACGTGGACCAGCTCGAGCGCTCGAGCGGGCTGGCGGCGCCGCGCATCGCGGCGGTGCGCCAGTCGTTGAGCGACGCCGAGGCGGCGAGTGGCGCCAGGCGCCGCGCGGCGCTCGGCAAGCTCGCCAGACAGCTCGGCGCCGATGCCCGTGGCTCCGCCGACTCGGCGAAGGTGAAGCTGCTGGCGAGCGCGGTGAAGGACCTGACCGGCAAGTAGAGGGTCCGAGGTCGAAGGATTGTAGCGGGATTCCGGAAATCAGGCCCCGGGACGCATCGGCGTCCCGGGGCCTGATCCTTCATGTTCTCCAGTCGATCTATCAGCTCTTGAAGTTCGGATTGTTCTGCGTCTCCACGTCGGGGAGGGGCACACAGGTGACTGTCCCGAACGTCTGGCCCTTCCGATTCACTCCGGTGATGAATGGGAGGTTCTTGCGCAGCATGTCCGCGTAGCGCTGGCCTTCGCTGAACAGCTGACGGCGCCGCTCCTCCAGCACCAGGGGCGTGATGTCGGTCGCCAGGTCGGCGACGAGGGGCGTGCTGACGCCGTTGGCGGCGCGCACGCGGTTGATTGCGTCGATGCCGGCCTGGCCCCCGGCCGCTTCGGCCAGGATGAGCTGCGCCTCGTTCCACGATGCGATCGGAAGCGGCACCGCGCCGCTGCCGGTGAACTTCTGCTGCTGCCACACGGGGGTGACGTTGTCGCTCCCCTTGCGCCCGGTATTCGTGACCTTGACGCGCGGGTCGGCTTGTGTGCCGATGGTGAGCCCACGGTACGCGTCGCCGACCGACAGGTAATCGTTTCGGATGGTGAGGTTGTAGAGCCGGTTCTCGCGGGCAGGGGTGGTCTCCGAGTACTCGGCGTTGCGGACGAACCCTGCCGGGATCGTGGCCGCGTCGGCGGCCGCGCCGGTCTTGTTGCCGAGATCGAGCCGAACGCGCGCACGGCCCACGGTCGCCATGTTCTTGAGGCTCGCGTCGCTGCCCGCCAGCGCGATCGCGTCGGTGAACCGCTTCTCGGCGACGGCCAGCACTTCGGCGCGGGTCATCTTGGGGCCGCCGTCCAGCGCCATCTCGCACATCCCCTCGGCGAGCAGGGTGTACGCGTAGCCGGCGTACGCGCGCATCTCGGCGAGGATCTTGGCGCGCGTCGGCACCTGTGCGTCAGTGAAGTCCGTGACGCGTGCCGCCGCGTCGTCGAGCTGGAAGCGAGCCTGCTGTAGCGGCGTGTAGAAGCCCATGGACGTCGTCGCGCGCGAGGCCGGGCAGCTGCCCGGGTTCGCGCGGATCTCCGGGTTGCCGCGCCACTCCCACGGGTGATTGTCGACGAAGGCGTTGGCCGAGATGTATTCGCCCGAGAGCATGCCTGCAGTGGCGACGTACTGCGCGAAGCCGCATTGAAACTGCTGCAGCGAGGCGGCTTCCAGGATGGGCATGAGCGCGGGATCGGCGAGCGCTTCAGCGGGCACGCGTCCCGGGTTGTCGACCGCGAGCAGGTTGTTGCAGGCGGTGGTGGTCGCCAGCGCGACGGTGAGGACGAGCAGGACGGCGGAACGCCGCCTCGTAGACGATCGCATCGGTGCGTCTCCGTCGGTCAGAAGTTGAGTCGGAGCGTCGTGGTGAAGCTCGCGGTGGGAGGCAGGATCGTCTGGAAGCCGTTGGAGAGCTGTCCGACGGCGCGGATCTCCGGATCCCACACGTGCTGGCCGGCGATGGGCACGTACACCTCCCCGTCGCGCGACGTGTTCCAGCCCTGCTCGCCGGTCCACAGCATGGACAGGTTGCGGCCCGCGACGCTCACCGTGCCACCGGACGCGCCGAGGCGAGCGAAGAGCGACGGGGGCAGCGTGTACGTTGCCGAGAGCTCACGCAGGCGGAGGAAGCCGGCGTTGTAGGTGCCCACCGCGTCGGCCTCGATGGAGCGGTACGTCTGGAGCAGGGGGTTATCGCGCTTGATCACCGCCAGGGTGGAGCCCTGATTGTGCAGCGCGCGAATCTCGGTATTGGACTGCAGGTGGCCGCCGTTGCCGTCGACGCGGCCGTACAGGCGCAGCTTCTGGAACAGCGTGACTGTAGTGTTCAGTCCCGCCTGCCAGATGGGCTGTGAGTGACCCCAGTAGACGCGCGGCGCCTGTGAGCAGGGCACGTCGGGACCGCCCGGATCCAGACCCGACGGACCTGTGCCGCCATCGCAGGTGGACGAGGTGACGAATCCGCCCGCGTCGAGCGTCGCCGAGCGGACTCGGTAGAGGAAGAAGTCGGCGATACTGTAGCCCACCCGGTTCTGCGCCTGCCCGCCACCGCCAACTGTGAGGAACTTGGCGCCGCCCATGTCCTCGATGCGGTTGCCGTTCGAGGCGAGTTGCGTGCCGAGCTCCCACGCGAAGCGATGGCCCTCGATGACGCGGAGGTTCGCCGAGAGCTCGTTGCCCCATCCGCTGACCCGGCCGATGTTGATGATCTGCGCGCCAGGGAACCCGAGCGACGGAGCGATCGGCGAGTTGACGATGGCGTCGGTGATGTTGCGCGAGTAGTGCGTATACGAGACGTCGGCGCGGCCGCCGAGCAGCGTCGTCTCGAAGCCCATCTCCAGCTCACGGCTGCGCTCCGGCTTGAGCTCCGGGTTGCCGAAGGAGAAGGGGATCAGCCCGGGAAGGTTGGTGTAGCCGACGCTGGGATCGTACAGGCGCGCGGCGTCGAACGTGCCGGGCTGAGTGCCGGCCACGCCGAGCGCGGCGCGAACGCGGAAGTCGCCGATGACGGGGACCTTCCACCAGGGCTCCTCGCTCAACACCCAGGAGCCGCTCAACTTGGGGTAGTACGCAGCCGAGAAGCTCTTGCCGAAGGCGCTGTTGTCATCGCCGCGGAGCGCGGCGGTGAGGAAGACGCGATTATTCCATGCCATCTGCTGCTGCACGAACATCCCGACCGTGGCGTTCGCCGCATAGTCCTCAAGGCCGTTGCGGGTAGCGCCGCCGGTGACCGTCGTGATAGGGCCCGCGGGAAAAGTGGACGCGGTCGCATTGATGGAGCTCACCTCGGATCGGTAGTGCTGCAGCCCCACCGAGGTGGTGAGCCGCAGCGCGTCAATCCAGCCGTACTTGAGCGAGCCGGAGTAGTCGAGCGTGAGAAAGCTGCGCGAGACCCGCTGCACGTTCTTGGAGCCCAGGCCGTTGTTGCCGAGGAAGTCGAGGTTGCCGCTTGGCTGACGCGGGTAGAGCAGCCAGTTGTTCTCCGCGCCGACGTCGAGCCCCGTCACCAGCCGCTGCGAGATCCAGTCGCGCGGCTCGTGCGTGGCGGTGAGGCTGATGGTAGTGCGGTCGTTGTCGGCGTGGCTCTCTACGGTTGACCATTCCTCGGGTGGCGACTGGGTGAAGCCGCGCTGTCCGGCGTTCATCGTGAGCGGCGTGCCCCAGACGAGATTGCTGAATGGGTCCACGTCGATCGCTGGCTGGGCGAGGCGGACCCGATCGCGGATGTGCCCCAGACTCCCCTGCAGGCGTACCTTGTCGCCGACCGCGGCGTCGATGTTGGCGCGGCCGCTGAACTTCTTGTCCCAGTTCCAGGCCACGATCCCCACGTCGTCGTCGTAGGCGACCGACATGTAGTAGCGGTTCGCGTCGGTGCCCCCGTTGAGGTTGGCGAGGTAACCCTGGTTCCGGCCGTTGTGGAAGATCGGACCGTTGCCGGCGTCGATCTCGTGCTGATAAAGGTTGAAGCTGAGGATCTCTCCCGTCGCGGCGACCTTGCCGTACAGGGTGCCGGCGCGGCCCTCGGGGTTCGCGAGCCAGTTGGTGCCCTGGCGCGTGGTGAAGTTGAAATGTGTGGCACCGGAGCGGCCGCGTTTGGTGATGATCTGGATCACGCCGTTCGAGGCCTCGGTGCCGTACAGCGTCGAGGCCGCCGGACCCTTGATGACCTCGATGCTCTCGATGTCCTCGGGATTGATGTCGTTGAGGCGGCTGGCCCCCGCGCCCCCGCGCTGGACCGGTCCGCGCGAGGTGTTGGCGTCCATGCGCACGCCGTCGATGTAGATGAGTGGGTCGTTGCTCAGCGAGAGGCTGCTGGTACCGCGGATCCGGAGCTGCGCGCCGGTGCCCACCTGACCGGTGGACGGCAGCACGATGAGGCCCGGTGTCCGCTGTCCGACCAGCTGTTCCACACTGCGGGCTGGCGCGACCTCGAGAACGTCGGTCGCCTTGATGGTCTCGATCACGTTTCCGACAGCGCGCCGCTGGGTGACCCCGCCCGTGCCGGTGACCACTACCGCGTCGAGCTGGAGAGAGCGCTGCGAGAGGACGAAGTCCGCAATGCCCGTCTCGCCGGCGCGCACCGTCAGGGTGCGTTCTCTGGGTGCGTAGCCTACGAAACGGACACGCACGGTGACGACGCCGGCCGGCACACCAGTCAGCGCGTACTGGCCGGTGGCTCCAACCTGCGCACCGCGGATCGCCGTACCGCCCCCTGCCGGCACCACGAAAACCTCGGCGCCCGCGAGCGGCTGGTGCGACGAGGAGTCGGTGACAAGCCCTCGAACTGTTGCCGTCCCCTGCGCCGAGAGCACCGCACCGTACAGGAGCGCCGTGAAGGGCAGGAGATACCAGCGGGTGAGAATTCGCCTCGACATTGTTCCTCCGTGGGGGATGCGCCAACGGGAGCGGCACAGCGGTGCGACGATGACGATGCGCGACGCGGGTTGCACGTCGCGATGAGGAGGGGGGCGTCGCAACACGGGGCGCGGCGAGAGTGGCAGGTGCAGGTGGAGAACATGCGCCCGGGCAGCTGCACCGGCAAGACAGGCGCGCGGAGGCCGGGCTCGCCACGCCCGCGCCGGTGCGGCGCCCTCGACGACGATCCGGTCATGCCGCTCACGATGATGCTCGATACCAGCGCGTCGATCCTCACCGACTTCGAGGGAACCAAGCCCGTCACGGCGCGAAGGAGGTTCAAGTCGACGCGCGCGGCGCCGCCTGGCGCTTTGGCCATTCGCGAGTGGGCGTCATCTGTTTTACGACCGACACCCGCATCCTCCAGCCCTGCGCGCGAGCGTGCCGCACAACCGCTCATTGCGCGCGCCGCAAGCTCGTCGCATAGATCCAGGATGCCGACGCAACGACTCGGCTACCGCGGGCGACACGCGATGTCGCCGTCGTCCCCGGGTTCCCGCACCGCGTCCAGCGGACGCGGAGGTGAATCGTGGACGAGCATGGCAGGACCGGCTCCGGCATCGCGGCGCGCACTGACGCCCGCGAGCCCGCGAAGTACGAGGCCCAGACCGACGTCACGCGCGGCGCCAAAACGACGAGGTTCACCCTGCAGGGGCGTCTGCGCGGGATGCTCGGGCCCGGCTTCAGCGAGCCCCTGGCTGGAGCCAAGGTGCGGCTCTACCGGTCGAGGCAGGCGCAGGAGGTCATCGTCGCCCGGGCCGCGGCGCCGGCGAAGGACACCCTCGCCATCCTCACCGACGAGGAGGTGGCGACGAAGGCCGCCGACCTGCTCGGCGAGGCGACGATCGACGAGTCGGGACGCTTCGAGGTGACGCTCGGATTGAAGGAGCATTACGGCGGCGAGGCGTTCGACGTCGACGTGTACTGCGGCAACGTGCCGCACCACCTCCCGCCACCAAAGCCCCAGGCGGTGCAATTCGCCGTGACGACACTGCAGCCACGGTGGCGCCAGAGCGATACGCGCGGGGCGACCGCGGCCTTCGAGCAGGACATTCCCTCGCGCTTCTGGTGCGGCATCCGCAGCAAGTTCGGCGCGTGGGTAGTCTTCGGCACCGTCACCGCTGGCGCTTCGAACACGCCGGTGCCGAACGTTCGCGTGCGCGCCTTCGACGTGGACTGGCTGCAGGACGACGCGATCGGCAGCTCGATGACCGATGCGGCGGGCCAGTATCGCGTCGACTACGTCACCGACGACTTCACCGCGACCGCCATCCCCTTCATTCGTCTCGAGTGGGTGAGCGGGCCGGATCTCTACTTCAAGGTCGAGACGGGTGGAGGCACCACCCTGCTCCAGGAGCCCTCCTCGCGCGGGCGTGCACCCGATCGCGAGAACGTGGGACAGTGCAAGCTGGTGGATCTCCACCTGCAGGATGCGCCGGTGGACCAGGGGGGCACGGAGACGCACCCCATGACGGTGTTCTACGAGATCGGGCGATACAACGTGAGCACGCAGATCGACAGCGCGCCCACCGGCAGCGGCCGCACCGTGTATCCCGCGAACCCGGCCCTCGCCAACCGGGCATTCTTCGCGGACCTGCCGCTGCGTGGCGTTCTCGGTCAGAAGATGCCGCTGTCGAACGATCCGCTGGAGTACCGGTTCGAGTTCGCCGAGTATCCATCGGGCAGCACGGTCGAGCCCCCCGATGCCGCCTTCACGCCGGTGCTCCCCGGGATGATCGACGAGACGCAGATCGGAACGCTGCAGCTCTTCGATCCCGGTGCGCCGGATCCCTCGCTGATCCTCGTCAACAAGCGGGTCCTCGTGAACGGACCGCCGGGCGCGCCCCCTCCCGGCGCGGACTACGTGAAAGCGGACATCGTGGGCGGATGGATCCGCGTGCCGCAGAACGACAACATCAATGCGGCCGCGGGCGGGCTGTTCGTCCCCGACGTCGAGCTTGCCAACCTGCGCTCGACATCGCTCGCCACCTTCGAGACGGTCGACTGCACGCAGCTCGAGGCGGGGGAGGCGGCGCAGTCGGAAGGGCGCGTCGTGCCCCGCGAGCACTTCTTCGCGATCCGGCTGAAGGTCAGGACGTGGGGAGTCGCGGCCAGCGAGCAGCCGGCGGGACATGTGCGCCGGGTGGCGGTCTCCAACCCCACCTACACGAACATCACGCGTCACGCCGAGTGGAATCCCGCTCCCCCCTTCTCCGCGTTCGCGGTAGTGATGCTCGACGTGGCGGAGCTGGTGGGGGCGGGGTGCACCAAGGTGACGAACTCGCTGCAGCCGCGCTTCACGGCGGCGCATCCGAACATGGGCGGCGTGACGATGCGCCTCGAGGGCGGCCCGACGCCGGCCAAGCCCTTCACCGTGCCGGCCTCGCCGTCCAGCGAGGACCAGTTCGGGGTGGGGGTGCCGAACGGGTGGGGGCTGCCGCTCACACCCTGCTCGTACCTCGTGCGGGTGTCGGCCGATGTGAACGTGACGACCGGCACGTGGGAGCCGCCGGGCATCGAGGACTACATGGGGTTCTGCACGTGAGGGTCGCGTAGCAACCTCCCTGAACGGCCAGGGGTCGGGCCAGGGGTCAGGCCAGGCCAGGGGTCAGGCCAGGCCAGCAGGCCAGGGGTCAGGCTCGTTGAAAAATGGTACAACCATTTTTCAACGAGCCTGACCCCTGGCCCCCCTGGCCGTGTGAAGCGGCCTCAGTCTTGCCCTGTTGATGTTAGTGACTCACACAATCAGTGTCGCGATAATCGAGGACAACCGCCTGCTGCGGGACGGCATCCGCGAGATGCTGAACGCCCTCGACGACGTCGAGGTGGTGCTGGCCGAGGCGTCGCTCGAGATGGCGACGCTGAAGCGCACCAGTCCGCGCGTGGTGCTGCTCGACGCCGGCCTCGAGAACGAGAACTGCCTCGCGCTGGCCGAATCGGTGCAGCGGGAGCTGGAGTCGACCCGCGTGGTGGTGATGGACCTTCTCCCTGGCCACGAGGAGATCGCCCAGTTCGTGAACGCGGGGGTGGCGGGGTTCATCCTCAAGGAAGCCACGCTCGACGACTTCGTCGGGACGATCCGCTCCGTGGCGAGGGGGGATCGAGTGCTTCCGGCGCCCATGGCTGGCTCCCTGTTCTCGCAGATCGTGCGCGCCGCCGTGCAGCGCGACGAGCCCGCCGCGCTGGAGGCGGTGCGCATGACCCAGCGCGAGCGCGAGGTGATCGCCGAGATCGCCGACGGGTTGAGCAACAAGGAGATCGCGCAGCGGCTCAGCATCGCGCCCTATACGGTGAAGAGCCACGTCCGCAACGTGATGGAGAAGCTCGCGCTGCACTCGCGGCTCCAGATCGCCGCCTACGCGCGGCAGCAGGACGACTAGCGCCGTTCGTCTCCCCCAATTGGGGTACCTCGTCTTTCACCCATTGTGGTGATGGGTGGATGACATGGCGTGCACTAACGTTAGTGCGTCCCTCCTGACGCGACGTTGCACCGGCTGAGATTGGCCCGCCGTTCCGGCTGTGAGCCTTCGCCGACAACCATGCAGCCAGGGATCGCCCCACGGCACTCCACCATCCCCGCCTCGCGACACGCTCCAGCCCGGAAGCCCGGCGTGCGTGAAGCACGACCACGCGGATTCGCTGTCCTCCCGCACCTGACAGCGCGCGATGACCGGAGGCGGGAATCATTCTCGGAACGAGCCTGACTGAAGGGCATCACGTAGATGAACACCGCACTTATCGCGAAGCAGGACGCGTCTGCGTCGATTCGCGTCCACACGCACAGGAGTTCGAAAATGAGAAGCTTCATGAGAAGCCGGATCGGTCGAGCGTTGACGCCGAGGGTGCGCACCGCGCGCCTGTTGGCGACGGTCGCCTTGGCGGGAGTGGCGCTGGCGTCGTGCGACGTGCACGGAATCAGCGATCCCGGGTCGCTCAACTCGATGGTCATCTCGCCCAACCCGGCGACGATGCCCATCAACGGCACGCAGCAGTTCACCGTCACCGGGGCCGACTTCTCGGGCGCGAAGGTCGCGGTCACGCCGGTCTGGTCGGTGGTCTCCGGCGGCGGCACGATCAGCACGACGGGACTGTTCACGGCGGGCACCACGCCGGGCGCCTTCGCCGGCACGGTGAAGGCGACGAGCGGCGGGACCTCGGCAATCGCCACGGTCAACGTCACCGCCGGCCCGCTGGCGAGCATCACGGTCACACCCACGCCGGCCACGATGGCAGTGGGCGGCACGCAGCAGTACACCGCGGTCGGCAAGGACGCGGCGGGCAACGTCGTGCAGTTCACCCCGACCTGGTCGGTGATCGCCGGCGGCGGCTCGGTGAACGGCTCCGGCCTGTTCACGGCGGGCACCGTCGTCGGTACCTACACCAACACGGTGCAGGCGGGCAGCAACGGCATCGCCGGCACCGCGACTGCCATCGTGACGGCGGGACCGCTGGCGACGATCGTCGTCACGCCGAATCCGGCCAATCTCGCGATCGGCGGCACGCAGCAGTTCACGGCGACGGGACGCGACGCGAGCGGTAACGCCGTCGCGATCACGCCCACCTGGACGGTTGCGGCGGGCGGCGGGACGATCAGCGCCACGGGCCTGTTCACGGCCGGTACGACCTCCGGGGCGTTCGCCAACACCGTGAAGGCGACCAGCGGGACCATCTCCGGCAGCGCAACGGTCAACGTCGCGGCGGGCACGCTCGCGGCAATCACCGTCACGCCGAATCCGGCGACGATGGGGATCGGCGGCACGCAGCAGTTCACCGCGACGGGCACCGACGCCAGCGGCAATGCCGTCTCGATCACACCGACATGGACCGTGACGGCGGGCGGCGGCAGCATCGACATCGCCTCCGGACTGTTCACGGCGGGCAGCACCACCGGCACCTTCACGAACACCGTCCGCGCCAGTGTGGGCGGCACCGCTGGAACGGCAACCGTCGTCGTGACGGCCGGTCCGCTGGCCACGATCACCGTGACGCCGAACCCGGCGAGCGTGCAGGCCCTCGGCACGCAGCAGTTCACCGCAGTCGGCAAGGATGCGGGCGGTAACGTCCTCACCATCACGCCGGCGTGGACCGTCGTCAACGGCGGCGGCAGCATCGACGCCTCGACGGGTGTCTTCACGGCCGGCGCGGTCGCCGGGACCTTCGCGAACACCGTGAAGGCGACGAGCGGCACCATCTCGGGCACGGCGACGGTGAACGTCACCGCGATCCCGGCCAC
>JBBQJC010000090.1:0-14525 GCA_038325515.1 Gemmatimonadales bacterium
GGGCGGGGGGGGGCGCGCGGGGGGGGCCACCGGGGCCGCCCCCGGGCGCCCCGTCGAACCCCGAGCCGCCCCGGGGCTCGGGGGGCCGGGGGGGCGACCCCCGGCCCGCCCCACTTCGCATCGGCCCATTCCCGCGCTCAGCGCGCCGGTGCGCCCAGCAGCTCAGCCTCGAGCGCGAACCGCACGTACTCCGACCGGTGCGACAGCCCGAGCTTCTCCTCGATTCGCTGCTTGTAGGTGTCCACCGTCTTCGCGGTGATGCCCAGCTGCCGGCCGATCTCCGGGCCGTTGAACCCCTCCGCCGTCAGCGACACCACGGTCTGCTCGCGCTTGCTGAGCCGCCCCAGCCGCGCGCGCGCGTCGAGGCGGCGCTGCGGCGGCTCCTCCACCGACTCGGCAAGGGCGTGTGCCACGGCCGGCCGCACGAACACGTCCCCCGCCGCCACCACGCGGATCGCCTCGGCCAGCTCGCGCTCCGCCGCCGACTTCGACAGGTACCCGCGCGCCCCCGCCGTGAGCACGGGGAGCAGCTTCTCGCGCTCCGTGTACATCGTCAGGATGAGGACCCGCACCTCCGGGGCCGCCTCGTGGATCATCCGCGTCGCCGTCACCCCGTCCCCGTCGGGCATGTCGAGGTCCATCACCAGCACCTCGGGCCGCATCCGCATCGCCAGTCCGACGGCATCCTCCCCGTTCGACGCTTCGCCCACCACGCAGATGTCGGAGCAGGCGTGCAGCAGCGACTTGAGCCCCGCCCGCACGAGCTCGTGGTCGTCCACGAGCAGCACGCGAATGGGCTCGATGCGCGCCGGCACCCCGCGCCGCGCATAGGGACGCCCGGCGAGCTCGCGCCCCACCTCCGACAGCGTCCCCGATGGGGCCTCGGCGATCGTTCCCGGCTCCTGCCTGTGCGACAACATGATGACCCTCCGTGACGCTGGATTGGCTGTGCGGTTGGCGGCACGTTCACGATAGGGCGCGGCGCGGCGCGCCGAAGTCGGCGATTGGCATGGTCGGGTGTCAGGCGTCGCCGGACAGGGCGCCGGAAAGCTCCCCTGTCAGCGATTGCCCGATGGCCTCTCCCCCGCCTCCGCGGCTACGTGGACCGGTCACGCACGCGATGTCTCGCCGAGGGGAGGACACCACGATGAACGACCAGCCGATCACCACCCGGTACGGGAGCCCGCTTCAGCCGGCCTCCGCTCGCTCCGTGCTTCGTGCGGGGCCCGTCCTCGTCGCGGCCGGCAGCGACGACACCGCCGCGGTGCTCCGGGCTGGAGTGCTCATCGCGACGCGGCTCCGGCGCGAGGTCGCGGTCGTCTCGGTGGTCGATCCCTTTCAGCAGCTCGGATTCCTGCCCGGCGACGGCGCCTCGCGACGCGCCAGTGCGGATGCGCTCACCGAGGCGCGGCGGCACCGCATCCATCACGAGATGGATGTCGTCGGGGCTCCCGCCCACTGGTCGCTCCGCACCGAGGTCGGCGACGTCCCCCGCGCCCTCGCACGTCTTGCCCGCCAGGCCGATGCCTCCTTTCTCGTGATGGGACTCGGGCGCCGGCACCCGGTGGAACGCCTTCTCGGCGCCGACACCGTCGTGCGCACCGTGCGCCAGACCGAGTGCCCGGTGGTCGCCGTGCCGCGCACCGTCGCCGCCCAGCTCGACGTCGCCGTCGTCGGCGTGGACTTCAGCGAGTCGGCGCTCCACGCCGCGCACACCATGCTCCCCCTGCTCGCCCTCGGCGCCACCGTGCATCTGCTCCACGTCTGGCAGCCCTCCGATCTGGCCGACGAGCTCCATGCCGAGCGCGACGAGCTGTACCGGCGCGAGCTGCCGGCGCGCTTCCGCCACTTCATCGACGCGCTCGCCCTTCCGCCGAGGGTCACCGTTCGGCAGGACGTGCGCGAGGGGCGCCCCGCCGAGCGCCTCCTCGACTATGCCGAGGCGCACCATGCGGATCTTCTCGTCGTCGGACGCCATGGCCGCGGGATGTTCGAGCGGCTCCTCGTCGGCGGCGTGGCGCAGCGCGTGCTTCGCGGCGCCGGTTGCGCCGTGCTCGTCGTTCCCGAGCCGGCGCTGCACGCCCGTGCGCGCGAGCCGGTGCTCGCCGGCCAGGTGTGCGTCAGCTACGAGCGGTCGGAATGGACGGCGAAGCTCGACGAGTTCTCGCGTCGCAACGCGGGACGCGTCACCGTGCTGGAGATGAGCGACGCGACGCGCATCCCCTACTCGCGCGAGCGGGGCTACGTGCTGTTCGGTGTGAGCTACCACGAGCGGACGCACGAGGTCGAGATCATCCTCGGCGAGGCGAATGGACGGCGGCGGCATCTCACCCGGCTCATCCCCGACGTCTCCTCGCTGAGCATTCACCGCGACGAGACGGGGGCCGACGTCGCCCTCCGGCTCGATCACGGCACGGGGCAGACTCTGCTCTCCGTCGTCGCGGCCAGGCAGGCTGCCGGCACCGGTACGGCGGCGATGCTCAGCTAGAGCTCGATCGTGGGGTGCTGCTCTCGCGCCGTTACGCGGCGGAGGGAGCTCCGAACCAGGTGGTCAGCGCATCGGTGAGTCCCTCCTGGTCCGAGTCTCCCACCCAGGCCACATACCCATCCGGCCGAAGCAGCACGGCGGTGGGAGCGCCGACCATTCCGATCGCCGGTAGCTCCCACGTCCCGGAATAGCGGGCGTCGATCACCCGAACGCGCTGGCCCCACCCACCGATCGCGATAGCGCCGGGTTCACCGAGGTTGATCAGCACCGCGCGGGCATCGTGCAGCAGGGTGAACACCCGCCGCGGGCCTGTGACGGTGTCGAGCGCCAGATCGGGCATGCGGCGTCCGAGCAGGGGGTGGCCTGGACCGAGGTCGTAGTGAATACCGAGGCCGGACATCTCGGCAGCGAGCCGCCGGCGAGGCTCGTCCAGGGTGAGAAGCTCCGAGATGGTGTCGCCGAGTGCCTTCGTGCGGTCGTCCGGCCGGCGAAGCGCCATCTGCGCCATCGTGTTGCGCAGGACGCGGGCGGCGACCGGATGGCGCTCGGCCTGATACGTGTCGAGGAGGCCAGACGGCGACTGCCGCTTCACGACCTGCGCGAGCTTCCAGCCCAGGTTCACCGCATCCTGCACGCCGATGTTGAGCCCCTGTCCACCCACCGGAGGATGCACGTGCGCGGCGTCGCCGGCCAGCAGGACGCGTCGGTCGCGGTACGCAGCGGCCTGGCGCGTCATGTCGGTGAAGCGGGAGATCCACACGGGACTGTGCACGCCGAAATCGGTTCCGTAGACGGTGATGAGCGCTTCGCGGAGGTCGCTCATCGTCGGGTCGCTGGACGTTCCGACGTGCTGTTCCGTCAGGACGACCCGCAACGGCCCGGCATCAGCGTAGACCACTTCGCCGTCGCGGACCTCGTATTCCACCCGGCCGATGCCATGCATGCCCAGCGCGTCCTCGCGCGGGCCCAGCCCGGGCTCCTCCGCCATCTCGACTTCGGCGATCAGCCAGCTCGTCGTCGGATCCCATCCGGGAAACGCGATGCCGGCTGCCCTGCGGATCGCGCTGCGGCCGCCATCGCACCCGACGAGGTACTCCGCCCTGAGCGACTGACCGTCGTCCAGCCCGGCGTCGACGCCGGTGTCGTCCTGCGCGAAGCCGGTCACCTCGCGTCCGCGATGAAACGTCACCGCGAGCTCGCCGAGCCACTCGGCAAGGATGCGCTCGATCTGGTTCTGCCAGAGCCCGAGTCCGTAGTTGTGCCGGGTGGGGAAGTCGCTGATGTCCAGCGGGACCGAGTGGAAGCGTGCGACCTGCGCCACCTGACCCCGCGAGAGGAACCGATCGGCGATGCCGCGCTGATCGAGTACCTCGATGGTGCGCGAGTGCAGCCCTCCGGCGCGCGAGCCGATGAGCGCCGGGCTCGCGCGCCGCTCGACGACGGCGACGTCGACCCCCGCCAGCGCGAGCTCGGCCGCCAACATCATCCCCGTCGGCCCGCCGCCGGCGATCACCACGGCGTGCTCGCTCATGGGCATCCTCCCCTTGACGTCACTCGGGTCGCGACGCGCCGATCACACGCCTCGTCCTCCTCGCGCGACCCGTACGACGAATACAGCTCCCCCATCTCGCTCCTCGCTGCCCTGAAGAGTTTCACCGCGGCCGGAGGGTCCGGCGGCGACCCGCGACTCTAAGGCCGGCCGGGGGGCTTGCCGCAAGCCCGGGGGTGGGTGATATGTTGGGAGTGGCGGGGATGGCCGCAGGACATCTACGCGACGACCTCGCGCTCCAGCGCCGCCGCCGGGCGCCGGTGTGGTGACGTTGCAGTTCGCAGGGAGCCCGCGCTCCCGCTGCGCAGCGCGTTCAGGATGGCGGCGACGTCGATCAGCTCCTGGAGCAGCGCCCCGGCCGGTGGCTCGATCGCGCCGAACAGCGCGAACAGCATCGCGGTGGCGCTCAAACCGAGCCCCAGCCCCAGGCTCTGCCGCGCAATGCGCATCGTGCGCCGGCTGATCCGGATCGCCTCCGGCACTCGGCTCAGCTCGTCGGCGAGCAGAACGATATCGGCCGCTTCGGCGGTGATCCCGCCTCCGTGCGCCGAGAGCGCCACGCCGACCGTCGCGCTGGACATCGCCGGCGCGTCGTTCGTGCCGTCTCCAACCATGAGCACCCGCTCTCCCGCCCGCTCCAGCGCTCGCACGATGTCCGCCTTGTCGGATGGCAGCAGGTCGGCGCGCGCGTCGGTGATGCCGACGAGCTCGGCGAGCGCCCGCACGTTGGCAGGATGGTCGCCGGACAGGAGCACGAGCTGCCGGATCCCGAGCTCGCGCAGCTCGTCCATCACGGCGCGCGCATCGTGTCGCGCGCGGTCCGCGTACTCCACGACTCCGGCGGCTACGCCGTCGATCGCGACGTAGGCCCGCAACCCGGTGCCGCTCGCGAAGCGCTCGTCCAGGAGCGCGAGCCCCGCGGCCGCGGTGGGATAGCGCTCGGAGATGAGCGACCGCGCACCGACCGTCACCTCGCGCCCCTCCACGATCCCCGTCACTCCACGACCCGGCGCATCGGTCACCCTCGACGCGCCCGGCAGCGCCGTGCCGCCCGCGTCATGCAGCGCGGCCGCGACGAGCGTCCGCGCCAGGAGATGGCCGGATCCCTGCTCGACCGCGCCGGCGAGGCGCAGCAGCGCGCTCTCGCTCCACGGGCCCATCACCACGACGCGCGCCACCTCGGGGTGGCCGATCGTCAACGTCCCCGTCTTGTCGAACACGGCGACGGTCGTCGAGCCGATCTGCTCGAGCGCGCCGCCGTGCCGCACGATCACCTGCCGCCTCGCCGCGCGGTTGATCCCGCCGATGATCGCGATCGGGGTGGCGAGGATGAGAGGGCAGGGGGTGGCGACCACCAGCACGGCCAGCGCCCGCCGCGGATCTCCGCTCCACCACCAGGCGATGGCGCAGACGACCAGCGTGAGCGGCGTGAACCAGACGGCGTAGCGGTCGGCGAGCCGCTGCAGCGGTGCCTTGCTCGCCTGTGCCGAGCGCACCAGCTCCACGATGCGCGCGTACTGGCTCTCCTTCGCCTCGGCGAGTGCGCGCACGGTGAGCGGGCTCTCGCCATTGCCGCTCCCGCTCGCGAGCGCGGTGCCCGGCCCCGCCTCGAGCGGCATCGGCTCACCAGTCAGGCGCGATACGTCGATCGCCGAGTGCCCTTCCACCACCGTGCAGTCGCAGGGCACGAGCTCGCCCGGCCGCACCAGCAGCAGGTCGCCGATCGCGACAGCGTCGGCGGCAAGGTCCTCCACGACCGTGCCTCTGATGCGATGCGCCCGCCGCGGCGCCGCCGCCTCGAGCTCCCGCACCGCCGCCGACGCGCGCCCCTCGGCGTACCGCTCCAGCGCCTCCCCTCCCGACTGCATCAGCACGATCACCAGTCCGGCGAGCGGCTCGTCCAGCGCCACCGCGCCCATAACGGCCAGCATGGCCACGAGATCGGTGGCGAAGTGCCCGCGCGCCGCCTCCCGCAGCGTCTTCCAGATCACCGGCGCGCCGGTCAGCAGAAGCCCCGTGTACCAGATGCGCTCCCGCAGCGTCGCCGCATCGTCGAGCATGCCGAGCCGTCCGAGCAGCCAGCAGACCGCGCCGGCCAGCAGGAACGACGCGGCGGCGGCGGGCAGCACGTAGGCGCGAGCGGTGATCCGGCGCTCGTCGCCGGCCGTCTCCGGAGCTGTCATCTGCTGGCCTCACCGATGGTGTCTGGCGGCGACTTCGCGACCGTCGGTCGAAACAACACGCCGGCGCGCGGTTGTGTATGTCGGGACTCGCCCGACACCCACACCCGACGCTTCACCAGCTCCACCATGCCGAGATACAGCACGGTCGCTCCCGCCACGTAGGCGAGGAAGAGGGCGGGGAGAGGCCGCAGCCCGAGCGCGGGCGCGAGCGGAGTGAACGGAAGCGCGAGCCCGATCGCCAGCGCAACCGCCACGGTCGCCGCCAGCGCCGCGCTCGGCCTGCTCCGCAATGGATTGCCCGCCGTGCGGATCACGAACAGCACCGATATCTGCGTCACCAGCGACTCGACGAACCACCCGCTGTGAAAGAGCACGTCACTGCCGCGGAACACGCGCAGGAGCACCGCGAAGGTGAGGAAGTCGAACAGGGAGCTCACGAGCCCCACGCGCACCATGAACGAGCGCAACGTTCCCATGTCCCACTGGTGCGGCTTGCGCAGATACTCCGCGTCCACGTGGTCGGTGGGGATCGTGACCTGCGCCAGGTCGTAGAGGAAGTTGTTGAGGAGGATCTGCGTGGGCAGCATCGGCAGGAAGGGGATGAGCACCGAGGCCACGGCCATGCTGAACATGTTGCCGAAGCTCGAGCTCGTCGACATCAGCAGGTACTTCATGATGTTGCCGTACGCCCGGCGCCCCTCCACGATGCCGGCGTGCAGCACCGCGAGGCCGCGATCCAGCAGCACGATGTCCGCCGCCTCGCGCGCCACGTCCACCGCTCCCGCCACCGAGATCCCCACGTCGGCGGCGTGCAGCGCGGGAGCGTCGTTGATCCCGTCGCCCAGGAAGCCGACGACATGCCCCCGCCCCCGCAGCGCCAGCACGATGCGCAGCTTCTGCCGGGGCGACACGCGCGCGAAGAGATCCGTGCGCTCGACCAGCGCTCCCAGCGCCAGATCGCTCACCGCATCGAGCTCGCTGCCGAGCATCACGCGCGGCTGCGGCAGCCCGGTGCGCTCGCACACGTGTCGAGCGACGGCCGCGTCGTCACCGGTGATGATCTTCACCGCCACGCCATCCGCCGCGAGCGCGGCGACCGCCGCCGCCGCGTCCGGCAACGGCTGGTCCTCGAAGGTGAGGAAGCCATCCAGCGTCAGCCCGCGCTCGTCGGCGCTCCGGTACTTCTGATTCGCGTCCACTCGCCGGGAAGCCACCGCCAGCATGCGAGTTCCCGCCTCACCCGTGCGCGACACGAGCGCCGCGATGGAGGCGCGCCGCTCGTCGTCCAGCGGCAGCGCGCCGGAGGCCGAGGCGTAGTGCGTGCAGCACGACAGCACCGACTCCGGCGCGCCCTTCGTGATCAGGAGGAGCCCCTCGGCTCCCTCCGCCACCACCGATGCGCGCCGTCGCTCCGCGTCGAACGGAATCTCGTCGGCCTTGCGCCACGCGGCGACGTCGTCCGCTGCGGACAGAATCGCGTCGTCAAGCGGAGAGCGCACCTCCGATCCGAGGCGCGCGTTCACCGCGCCGAGCGTGCGCGCCCGCGGGTCCGCTCCGCCCGATGCGCCGAGCGATGCGAGCAGTGTCAGCGTCCCCCGGGTGAGCGTCCCCGTCTTGTCGCTGCACAGCACGTCCATTCCGCCGAGGTTCTGGATGGCGGCGAGGTGCTTCACGATCACGCGCTGGCGAGACATCCGCACCGCGCCGCTCGACAGGGTCAGCGTCGTGATCATCGGCATGAACTCCGGCACCACGCCCACCGCCAGCGCCACGGCGAACAGCAGCGACTGCAGCGGGTCCCGGTGCAGCACGATGCTCACGAGCATCAGGAAGAGCACGAGGAACACGACGGTCTCGCTCAGCAGCCGCCCGAGGTCGCGCAGGCCGCGCGCGAACGCCGTTTCCGGCGGCATCTCGCCGAGCCGCGCGGCGATGTCCCCGTAGGCGGTGCGGCTCCCCGTCGCCGTCACCACCGCCAGCGCATGACCCGCCACCACCGAGGTGCCCAGGTACACCACTCCGTCCGGCGCTGATCTCTCCGCCGGGAGTGATTCGCCCGTGAGGGCCGCCTCCTGCACGTGCAGGTCGCGGCTCTCCGCCAGCCGCGCATCGGCGGGCACCAGGTCGCCGGCCGACAAGCGGATCAGGTCGCCCGGCACGACGCCGGCCCTCGGCAGCTCCGTCCACGCACCGTCGCGGCAGACCGTGGCAGTGGGAACGATGCTCTGGCGCAGCCGGTCGGCGGCGCGCGTCGAGCGCGCCGTCTGCACCGCGTCGAGCAGCACGCTCAACCCTACCGTGACGACGATGATCGCCGCGTCGGCGTGCTGCCCCATCCACCCCGCCGCCGCGCTCGCGGCGAGCAGGATCAGCATCAGCGGGCTGGCCAGCGACGCGGCGATCTGGCGCAGGATCCCCGTGTGGATCGTGGGCCGCAGCTCGTTCGCGCCAAACGTCCGCCGCTCCCGCGCCGCCTCCGCCGTGGACAGTCCGGTGGGTGTCAAGTCACCGCATGCGTTGCCGCGCCGTCCGGACGTGACCGCGCCGCATCGAGCAGCGCGCGCACCTCGGCGTCGCTCGTCTGCGAGAAGTCGCCGTACCACTCCCCGACGCCGTGGAACGGCCACGGGGTCTCCACGCAGACGCACACGTCGGCCATCCCCCGCAGCGCCTCGCAGCTCTCGGCCGCCGCCACCGGCGACGCCACGACGATCGACGCGGGCCGCAGCTTCCGCAGCGCGAGCACCGCCGCCGAGATGGACGCGCCGGTCGCGATGCCGTCGTCCACGACGATGACCGTCCTGCCCGCCACCTCCGCCGCGGCGCGCCCGCCGCGATAGCTCTGCTCGCGACGCGCCAGCTCCCGCTCCTCCACGTCCGTCACCTGCTTCACCTCGGCGGCCGAGATGCCGAGCCGCGCGATCGTCGTGCGGTCCAGCACGCGCACTCCGCCGCTCGCGATTGCCCCCATCGCCAGCTCCTCGTGCCCCGGCACGCCGAGCTTGCGCACCACGAAGACGTCGAGCGGGGCGGCCAGCGCGCACGCCACCTCGTACGCCACCGGCACTCCGCCGCGCGGGAGCGCGAGCACGAGCAGATCGTCACGCCCCGCGTACGGCTGCAGCGCCTGCGCCACTCGCTGCCCGGCGTCACGCCGGTCCCTGAACAGACTTCGCACGCTGCCTCCTTGCGGACCGCTGCCCGCTCGACTCTCCCCTTCCCGCGCGACGAGCGCTCGCGCCCTCAGATGTTGACGGCGATCCGGTCGTCCACCCGGCGCACGCCGGGCGCCCCCCACGCCGCACGCTCGGCGTCTCGCCGCTCGGCGAACGAGCGGACCGTCCCCTTCAGCGTCACGGTCCCCTCGTGTGCCTCCACGGTGATGTGGTCGGCGTCGAGCTCGGCGCTGCGGCGCAGCGTGTCCTTGATCGTCGCGCTCACGTCGTACGGCGACACCACCTTCGGCTTCACCGCGATGAGATTGGTGAGAAAGGAGACGCCGGTGAGGCTCCGCACGGCGTTCTCCGCCGCCGAGCGCTGGTACTGCCACTCGACCTCGCCCTCGAGCGTCACCCAGCCGTCGCGCACCGTCACCTTGATCTGCTCATCGGGAACCTGCGTATCCCACGTGAGGGCGCTCACCGCCATGTGGGCGAGCTCGGTGTCCGTCCGCAGGTGCGACGCCGGAAGCTTCACGGTGAGCTCATCGGCCACGGCGCGTACGCCGCTCAACCGCTCCACGGCCGCCACCGCCGCGCATTTCTCGGCGTAGCTGTCCACCGGACCCGACAGCGTCACCACGCCGTCCTTCACCGCGGCGCCGATCTCCGCGTCGCCCACGCTCGGCTCCCACCGGAGCTGGTCCAGCACGTCGCGCTGGAGCTGCGAATCGTTCTTCATGAGAGGTCTCCTCGCTGGTACGAGACGCAGGCGTCGCACCATGCGCGCGCCCGTCCCTGACTAGTGGCGCGCGCGTCCGGGCCGGTCTGTCAGGCAGGGGCCGACACGAGCCGAGCCCGTGCCGGCCTCGCCCTCTGCTCCTACTTGCCGTTGATCGCGATCTCGCGGCCGCGGGCCTTGGTCTCCTTCCCCTTCGGCATGCGGAGAGTGAGGATCCCCTTGTCGAAATCCGCCGCGATCTTCTCGGCGTCCACGGTCGGAGGCAGCATGAAAGAGCGCTGGAAGGAGCCGAAGCTGCGCTCCTGCATGTAGTACTGCTGCTCCTTGTCCTCCTCGACGCGCGCTTCGCGCTTCTCGCCGCGCAGCGTCAGCATGTCGCCTTCGAGGTCGATGTGCACGTCGTTGCGGTCCATTCCGGGCAGCTCGACGGTCATCGTGAGCTCGGTCGGCGATTCCGTCAGCTCCATCGCCGGGAAGAAGTTCAGCGCCTGCGGCAGCGCGAACGGGTCCGGCGCGGTGAACGGGTTGTCGAACATGCGGCGAATGCTCGACTGGAGCTGGTCCATTTCGCGGGCGATGTTCGTGACGATCGGCGTCGCCAGCGAGCGCGGCTGCAGTTGGATGCGGGTCATGTGAGCCTCCTGCTTCTGGAGTGGTGCTGCGACCACGCGGTCACAGCGCTCACAACTTCGCTTCGCCAGGCGCCGGCGCTATCGCCGAATGCCCGACAGCCGGGTTGGACCGGCGGAACGCGAGCGCATGCAGCCGGAACACCGACCCGCGCTGGCTAGTGGTCCCCCACCAGCATCACCGCGTAGCCGGCGAGCGCGGCGCCCATCGAGATGAACGACACGCGGCGATGCTGCTCGCGCCCCGACCCCGAGTGCTTCGCGTCGTCCGCGAGCTTGATCCCCGCCCAGGTGAAGCCGGCGTCCGAGCCCAGCAGCAGCGCGGAATGCAGCCAGCGCTTCGTCCTTCCCTGCTCGCTCTGCCGCGAGTCCCACAGGTTCCAGAGTCCGGTCACCGTGTTGATCGCGAACACGGTCCCGATCGCCGCCGCCCCCGCGCCGTGCGCGGACTTCGCCCACCCCGGCCGCGGCGTGCCATTCTGGTCGGCCACGTAGAGCTGGTTCCCTGCCACCGTCTGCACCGCGAACAGCGGGATCATCGTGTACGACGCGTAGCGGTGGACCCGCAGCCGCAGCTCGTACGCGTCGCTCACCTCGATCGCCTTCGGGCGCCGGCGCACGGTGTCGGTCCGCGCCTGCAGAGTCTGCGCGACCGTCGGTGCGGGCGTCGAGACCGAATCACCTGCCGATGCTGTGACCGTGTCGGACGGCGGCGGCGCGAGCTCACGCTGCTGCAGGTGCCGGGGAGGGCAGGCGAGTGCCGCGAGCAGGAGAGCCAGCGCAGTCATGAGCGATCTCTGGTTGAGGGTGCGTCGCGACGGCCGTAGCCGGCGCTGTTCAAAGGTGCGTCCGGTAAGCGGGCGATGCCACCGCATCCGGCGCGCCGGTGGTGGCCACACCTGCAGACACCGTTCCCTCAGCGCACCCTCGATCGCAGCAGCAGCCAGCCGCTCACCCCCGCCACGCTCGACGCGGCGATCACTCCGAGCTTCGCCGCCTCCAGCAGCGACGCGTCGGCGAAGGCGAGCCCCGCGATGAATAGCGCCATCGTGAAGCCGATCCCTCCCAGCACCCCCGCGCCCGCGAGCATCGGCCAGGTCACTCCGTTCGGCAGCGACGCCATCCGCAGCCGGATCGCCACCCAGGAGAAGCCGATGATCCCCAACGGCTTGCCCACCACCAGGCCGAGCAGCACGCCCAGCATCACCGGATGCGAGAGCGCGCCGCGCACTGCTGCGCCGCTCAGTGTCACGCCGGCGTTCGCGAGCGCGAACAGCGGCATGATCCCGAACGCCACCACGGCATGCAGCGAGTGCTCGATGCGGATCAGCGGCGGCTGCGCGAGCTCCGTCAGCGTCTCCAGCTCCTCGAGCGCCGTATGGTGCGCCGTGTTCGACAGCACGGTCGTCTGCGGGTCGCTCGCCGTCACCTCCGCCGCCGCGTCGAACTCCGTCAGTGTGTGCCGCGCGCTCGCGAGAAAGGCAGGCTCGTCGATGCGCGTGCGCACCGGGATCGTCATCGCGAGCAGCACGCCCGCGACGGTTGCGTGCACCCCCGACAGCAGCACCGCCACCCAGAGCGCGATGCCGATCAGCCCATACGCCCACGGACGCCGGACCCCCGCCCGGTTCGCCCCCGCCGCCAGCAGCAGCAGCACCGCCGCGGCGCCGAGCGCCCCCCACTGCACCCCGCCGGTGTAGAACAGCGCGATCACGAGCACCGCGCCGATGTCGTCGACGATGGCCAGCGCCGCGAGAAAGACCTTCAGCCCCACCGGCACGCGGTCGCCGAGGAGCGCCAGCACGCCGAGCGCGAAGGCGATGTCCGTCGCCATCGGCACCCCCCATCCCGCCGCCGCTCCGGCCGCGCCCCCGACGTTCACCATCTCGTACAGCAGCGCCGGCACAACCATCCCCCCCAGCGCGGCCACCATCGGGAGCGCCGCGCCGCGCAGCGTCTGGAGCTCGCCGGCCAGCGTCTCGCGCTTGATCTCCAACCCGACCAGGAAGAAGAACACCGCCATCAGCCCGTCATTGATCAGGTGGTGCAGCGTGGATCGCACGGTCAGCGTCCCGACGCTCAGCGCAAGCGGCATCTCCCAGAGATGGTGATAGCTCGCCGCCCATGGCGAGTTGGCCCACGCGAGCGCCACCGCCGTCACCGCGAGCAGCACGATCCCCCCCGCCGACGCGATCCCGGCGAACTGGCGGAAGGGCTCGAGGAGGCTGTCGACGATCCGCTCGGGGGCCGCCGGCGGGGGAACCGGCGCCCGCATCGCGTCGTTCTGTCGGGAAGTGCGGGACATGTGGTGGAAATCGTGAGCTGAGGAGACGTGTCGTGCTGGCGTCGCAAACAGTACCGCGCGGGCCGTCGCCGGCGCCATCCCGCGCACCGCGCGAGAGACGAGGATGCAGAGCGCTTTGCGGCCCGACCTACCGATCCCCGGCTCGCCGAGCGAAACCCCGTCGCTTCGCGACCGACTGCGTGCGCGCCTCGCTGGCGGCGGCGCCCCGCACCTGATCCGTGCGGGGGGCGACTGGGCCGGCACGTCGCGCTGGGAGGGTTCGCGGTGGTGGGCCCGCCAGCTGCGCGAATCGGGGCTCGGGCCCGGCGATCGCGTCGTCTGCGCCCTACCCGCCGGCGCCTCATTCGTCGAGCTCCTCGTCGCCTGCCTGTGCGAGGGCCTCACGCTCGCCCTCGCCGCGCCCCACACCGCCGGCGACGACTTGCTCGAGCTGCTCGACGCGCGGCTGCTCGTGGCTGATGACGCACTGAGTGCGCATCGGCCCGCCCAACGTCCCCGCGCCGCCCGCCAGCCCGCCACGCCCGACGTCGCGCTGCTGCTCCGCACCTCCGGCTCGTCGGGCGCGCCGCGCTGGGTGGCGCTCTCCGAAGCGAACCTCCTCGCCGTGCTCGACAGCCACGCCCCGCACCTCGCACTGGGCGGCGCCCGCGTCATGAGCGTGCTCCCCTGGCACCACGCCTGCGGCCTCGTGCTCGGCCTTCTCGCCGGACTGCTCCACGCGGACACCATCGTGCGCGATCCGCTCGGAGGCCGCGACGTCGCTGCGCGCCGGCTACGGCCAGACCGAAGCCTCGCCCGGCATCGCGCTCGGCGCGCCGGGCGAGTGGTCGGCGCGCTGGCTCGGTCGCGCGATCGGCTGCGAGGTCCGCATCGGCGCCGACGGCGTCCTCGCCTTCCGTGGCGATAACGCCTGCGCCGGCTTCTGGCCGGAGGGGCGCTACGTTCGGGAGGACGCGGGGCGCTGGGTGCGCACCGGCGACCTCGTGGAGCGCGGCGAATGCGGTGGCCTGCGGTTCATCGGCCGCGCCAGCGACGCGTTCAAGCTCGCCAACGGCCGCTTCGTCGGGGCCGCGCGCCACGAGGCGGCGATTCGTCGCGCGCTGCCCGAGGTTGAGGAGGCAATGCTGCGTCCCGACGGCGACGAGTCGCTCGAGCTGCTGCTCACGGTGGCCGACACAGCTTCGGCACCGTCCACGTCGCGCGCCGCGCTCGCGCTGCACGGCGATCCGCGCGCCCGCGCGACGGTGGTGCCGCGTGAGGCCTGGCGCCGCACGCAGAAGGGCGACGTCGACCGGCGGCGGCCGCTGGCTGGGTGAGGAGCGGCCGCTGGCCGGCTGGCACCCCGAACGACGAAGCGGCCTGCCGAATGCTCGGCAGGCCGCTTCTCGCAACTCTCTGGGCGCTGGACGAAGCGTGCGCCTCACTATGGTCGGGGCGGCCGGATTTGAACCGGCGACCTCCTGCTCCCGAA
>JBBQJC010000091.1:0-14518 GCA_038325515.1 Gemmatimonadales bacterium
CGAGCGCGCCGGCTTCTCGGTCGCGACCTTCTCGGCGCTCTCCAGCAGCACGACGGTGCCCGACCCGTCGTCGTCGGCGCCGGTCAGGATGGAATCGCGGCGTGGCGCGCGGATGCTCCGCGCGCGGGCGATGAGCGAGTCGATGCGGCGCTGCTGCCCCTCGGTCGGCCGGCAGGACGGGTCGTTGGCGCCCTGGGGCCGCGTCACGGTGTTCACCGCGCGCAGCGAGTCGTGATCGGCCGTCGTCGCGTTGGTGCCGACGTGGTCGTTGTGCGCGCCGACGAGCACGTACTGGGCGGCGCGCGCCGGATCGGAGCCGGGAAGGATGGCGATCACGTTGCGTCCCGGCGTCTTCGAGATCGTCCACGCGTAGTGCCAGCTCCCCGAGACGGGCTGGCCGGCGGAGCCCACCTGCAGGCTCGCAAGCGGCGCCCCGAAGATGCGCTCGGCCGCGCCGCGAGTGATCGCGGCGCCTGCCATCGTCGACGTCGTGGCCGCCGGCTGCATCCCCATGCGGGGCGTGAAGGTCGCGCTCAGCGTGCTGCGCGGCACCGAGTCGAGCGTCACGAGCAGCACGCCGGCGGCGCCGGCCGCCTGCGCGCGAGGGTCGCGAATGAACGATGCGGCACGCGCGGGCGCCGCCGTGCCCGCTGCGCGCTGTGCCGCCTCCACCGACGCCGCCGCGAAGGCGCCGAACTTGTCGGGCACCGAATCGCACCGGAGCACGACGGGCTTCGGGGCAGGGGCGAGCCCCGCCGCCGCGGGCGCGGCCGAGAAGACCGCGACCTTGCCGCGCAGCATCGCCGGGTCGAGCGCGACGGTCGTGTCGCCCCAGCGCCCCGCGTAGACGGTGGGCACGTTCGCGAGCCGCGCGTCGACGGCGAATCCGTTGCCCGCGCTCGGCACGACCGGAACCCAGTCGGTGCCGCCCGCCAATACGGCGCCGGCCGTCGTCAGCCGCGAGGCGGCGCTGTCGAAGCCGGTGGGGCCGAAGGCGAGATCCTGGAAGTACGTGCCATGGTCGCCCCCCGGCTTGAGACCGAGGCGCTTGAACTCGCGCGCGATGTATTCGGTCCCCTTGAAGTTGCCCGGCTCACCGATGCGCCGCCCCGCCATGGAATCGTCGGCGAACTGATAGAGCCGCGTCCGCAGATCGTTGGCGGTGATGTCGGCCGAGGTGGGACGGGGCGCCCACTTCCGCGGGCCCTCGTCGGGCCAGACTGGGCGTGGCGTGGCGCGCTGGGCGTTGGCCGAGGCGGTGGCGGAAACGAGCAGCGACAGCGAGAGGAATGCACGACGCACAGCGACGCTCCTGAAGCGGGAGGGATCGTGACCGATCCACAAAGGTGCCCGCTGTCCCTGCGGGCGGCAACGGCGCGGCGTCAGGCCGGTGACGCCGGGTCGAGGAGCCGACCGACGGCCCCGACCGCCGCGTCCCAGCGCTCGCTCCAGCTTCCCTGCAGCCGGACGACGTTCGCGCCGCGGCTCGCGAGCGCGTCATCGAACAGCGCGAACATCGCGTCGCGGTCCAGCGGCCTGTCGCGTATGCCGTCCGGTATCCAGGGGACGTCGACGTCGCACAGCAGGTAGAGGTCGGCGCGGCGCGCCCACTCGGCGGCATGGACCCACTCCGGCACCTCGCCGTAGTAGTAGGCCCCGTAGACCATCGTGCTCACCAGGTCGGTGTCGAGCACCAGCAGCCGGCGGCCGACCGCAAGTGCGGCGCCGGAGGCCTCGTCGGCGGCGGCGATGTGCTCCCGCGCGATCGGATCGACGTCGCTCGCCAGAAGCTCCGTCCCCTTCCGCTCGGCGTACAGCCGCGAGGTCTCCCGCACCCACTCCGTCTTCCCCCACTCGGCGAGCCCCTGCGCGAGCGTGGTCTTCCCGGTGGACTCCGGACCCGTGACGCACACGCGGCGGAGGGAGGACAGCATCGGTCAGGCCGTCGCCGCGGCGGCCGAGGCGAGCGCCTGCTCGCGCAGCGAGCGACGCCAGTCGATGAACCCCTTCACCGCGAGCCCCAGGAACACCGCGTAGAGCCCCGCGGTGAGATAGAGGCCCTTGAAGATGAACATCCCGACGTAGAGCACGTCCACGGCGATCCACACGAGCCAGTTCTCGAGCTTCTTCTTCGTCATCATCCACTGCGCCACGAGGCTCGTGCTCGAGAGCAGGGAGTCCATGAAGGGGAGGGCCGCGTCGGTGGCGCCCCGGAGCAGGAGGCCGAGGGCGAGCGAGCCGGCGAGGGCGATCCCGGCGAGCAGGGAGCCGAGCCGCAGACCGGTGCGCGTGACGTGCAGCTCGGTGTGTCCCTCGCCGCCGTAGAGCCACTCGTACCACCCATAGACGCTGAGCACCGCGTAGACCACCTGCAGCCCCATGTCGGCGTACAGCTTGGCCTGGAAGAAGACCAGAGTGTACAGCACCACGTTCACGATCGCCGTGGGCCAGCTCCAGATGCTCTGGCGCACGCTGAGGTAGACGCTCACGGCGCCGAACAGTGCGGCGAACAGCTCGAGTGAGGACACGGTATCGTCGAGGAGGGTGTGCTACGAAGGCGTTCTGGGAGTCGCAAGTCGAGTACCGCCAACCTGTCATCCCGCACGAGCGAGCGCGGCGAGCGAGTGTCGGGATCTGCTCTCCCGTCCTGGTGGCCGGCCACCAGCACGGGACACCGGATCCCGGCATCCGCTGTCGCGGCTGCGGGATGACAGCATCAGCGCTCCGCGCCCTCCGTGCCCGCTAGAACGCCAGCCGCGCGCTCACCGTGAGGTTGCGCGGGGCCAGGGTGTAATAGTACGACTCCATCGCCGCCGGATCCGTGCTGTTCGGCACCGATCCCGGGTAGCCGCCCGTGTACACGCGGCGGTCGAACAGGTTGCGGAGCTCGACCAGCACCTCCTGGTGCGCGATGCGCAGCGTCGCACCGGCGTCGGCGTACCAGCTCGCCGGCACGACGAAGCGCGGGTCGTTCGTGTTCGTCAGCATCATCCGCGAGGTGTAGCGGCCGTCCAGGTCGAGCGACAGCCACGGCGCGACCTCGGTGCGGATCCCATGACCGCTCACGAAACGCGGCGTGAGCAGCGCGGTGACGTCGTGGAACAGCTCGCCCGACGCGTCGTCCCGGTAGTCGGCGATGCGCGCGTCGGTGAGCGATGCCGTCGCGACGACGGTCACGCGCGGCGTGACCTCCCAGGTGAGGTCGCCCTCGGCACCGCGACGGACGCTGCGGTCCACGTTCTTGCGCAGCACGTAGCCGATCTCGTTGATCTCGCCGATCGGGGCGATCTCGTCGTGGAACTGCATCAGGAACAGGTTGGCCTGCACCTGCAGCGCCGAGCGCCGGAAGGTGACGCCGGTCTCCAGGTCGCGCGCCGACTCGGGGCGCACGCGGGTCAGCGGGAGCAGCGACGGGGCGCTCACGCTGTCCACGTCGTCGGCGCCGGCGAACATGTCAGCGCGCGTCGGCTCCCGCCCGTTCATCCCGGCGCTCACGTAGCCCACGAGCCCCTCGGCCATCCGCACGCTCACCCCCGCCTTCGGGTTGATGAAGCTCCAGCGCACCGACGCGGGCGCGATCCCCGCGCCCGCCGACGGCTGATACCGGAACTGCGCCGCGCGAAGCTGCAGGTCGCCGAAGTATGTCACGATGCCGCGCGTCGCCGAACCCTTCGCGAAGACGCTCTGCTCTCCCTTGTAGCCGGTGTTGTCGTAGAAGCGCGTGTCGGGGTCCGGACGCTGTACGAGCCAGTGCTGGCGATCGTAGCGCAGCACGTGCACGCCGAGCGCCCCCGTCCTCCCCGCGCCCGTCCACTCGAGCGTGCTGATCACCCCTCCCCAGCGCGAGTGCAGGTTGTAATGGTACGCATCGGCCAGCCCCGTGCTCCCCGGATAGTCGTACCACCCGCCGGCGTCGAAGCCGTACGCCGTGGTGGCGACGCTCAGCGAGGGGGCGAGGGCGTGCGTCCAGGCCAGGCTCACGAGATCCTGATGGAAGCGGTCGGTGACCTCGTCCGCCGGCGTGTTGCCGAACGGATTGTCGCGCGGGTTCGTCGCGAGCACCGACACCGGCGACGCGTAGTACGCCTGGTCGTTCGACGAGATGCCGCCCAGGAAGGTCGCCTTCACCGCGTCGCGCGTGCCGAACCACCCCCCGCTCGCGAAGGCGCTCTGCGAGCGGTTGCCCGAGTTGTAGCGGAACCCGTCGGTGCGCTGCGCCGACGCGCGCACGTAGCCGGCGAATCCGCTCGGCAGGAGCCCCGTCTGGTACTCGGCGCTGCCGCGCGAGGTGTTGTACGCGCCGCGCGTGAGCTGCAGCTCGCCGCCCCGCGGAACGCTCGCGACAGGCACCGACTCGAAGTTCACCGAGCCCGCATACGACGCGACGCCATGCGTGCTCGACCCCACGCCGCGCTGCACCTGCACCGAGGCGATGCTGTTGGCGAAGTCGGGGAAGTTCGAGAAGTACAGCCCCTCGTCCTCCGGCTCGTTCAGCGGGATGCCGTCCAGCGTGATGTTGATGCGCGTCTGGTCGATGCCGCGGATGCGCATGTACGAGTAGTTCGACGCCGACCCGCTCTCCGAGTAGGCCGTGATGCCCGGCGACGCCTGCAGCAGGATCGGCGTCTCCTGGCCCACGTAGTGGCGCTCGAGCTCCACGCGGCCGAGCGTCTTCTCGGAGATCGGCGCCGCGCCGCCGCGCACGGCGGTCACCTGCACCTTCTCCAGGCGCTGCGCGCGCGATCCACGCAGCGTGTCGGCCGCGGCCGAGTCGGCGCGGAGATGGATGGTGTCGGCGGCCGCGGCCGGCGTCGCTTGAAGGACGAGGAGAAGGGAGAGTGCCAGCATGCCGCGCTCCGATGTATCGCGTGAAGCGAAGGGAGCGGATGCCGGCGAATCGAGCGGGAGGGCCCTCGGGCCATCGCTCCGTCTCCACCTGCAGCAGTGACGCTCCCTTCGCTGGAATGACCCAGATCAGGTTCGACGGGTGTGATCTCAGCCTGCGCCGAATCGCCGCAGGCACCCCGTGCCACTGTCGTCGCATGATAAGGGGAAGCCTCGGCGGGGGCAACCGCGGCGCCGATCGCGGGCGCGTCTTGCCGCGCCCGCTCCGACCTCGTCTCTTTGTCCCGATGCGCCTCTTCCTCCCGGCCGTCGCCGCCATCACCCTCTCGGCCAGCGCCGCCGCCCAGACCGTCGTCCGTCCGCCCACGAGCGGGCAGCGTGTTCCCCGCCTCGCCATCCGCAACGCCACCATCGTCGACGGAAACGGGACGCCCGCCTCCGGTCCCGCCGACGTCATCATCGCCGGCGAGCGGATCGAGCGCGTCGTCTTCCTCGATCCCGTCGCGATGCGCGCGGGCCACGCGCCGCGCGTCGCCGCCGACGCGGAGATCGATGCCACCGGGAAGTACGTGCTGCCGGGGCTCATCAACGCCCATGGCCACCTGCAGGACGAGCGCGCCCACGTGCCGCAGCCGTACGACTACACCCTCAAGCTCTGGCTCGCGAGCGGCATCACGAGCGTGCGCGAAGTCGGGACCGACAGCACCGCGGCGGTCCTCGCGCTCCGCGACCGCGCCGCGCGCGGCGAGATCGCCGCGCCGCGGCTCTTCGTCTACGGGCGCTTCTCCAACGAGCCCGTGCCCCGCACTCCCGAGGAGGCACGCGCCCGCGTGCGCGAGCTCAAGCGCGTCGGCGCCGACGGCATCAAGATCATCGGCATCGACCGCGACCTCATGACCGCGATGCTCGACGAGGCCCACAAGGTGGGGCTGCGCGTCGCCCACCACGCCGGCGTGGAGGAGACCAACGCGCTCGACGACGCGCGGCTCGGCACCACGAGCATCGAGCACTGGTACGGCATCCCCGACGCCGCGATCCCCAGCGGTCGGCAGCACTTTCCCCCCGACTACAACTATCGCAACGAGACCGACCGCTTCCGCTGGGCGGGCCGCCTCTGGCGCGAGGCCGATCCCGTCCTCCTCGGCCGCGTGCTCGACACCCTCGTCGCCGCGAAGGTGGCGTGGGTCCCGACGCTCGACATCTATGAGGCGTCCAGGGATCTCCAGAGAGCACAGCACCAACCCTGGTTCCGCGACTACCTGCACCCCACCCTCGAGGACTACTTCCGCCCCGACGCGGCAAACCACGGCTCCTACTTCTTCGGCTGGAGCTCCACCGACGAGACCTACTGGAAGGAGAACTACCGCCTCTGGATGTCCGCGCTGCGCGACTTCGAGCGCAGGGGCGGGGTCATCGGCGTGGGCGACGACGCGGGCTTCATCTACCAGATGTACGGCTTCGGCCTCATCCGCGAGCTCGAGCTGCAGGAGGAGGCGGGCTTCCAGCCGCTCGACGTCATCCGCCACGCGACCGGCAACAACGCGCGCATCCTCGGCCGCGAGGCCGACCTCGGCAGGGTGAGGGCCGGCTACCTCGCCGATCTCATCGTCGTGAACGGCAATCCCCTCGCGAACCTCAAGGTCCTCTACCCCACGGGGGTCGAGGAGCTGCGCGACGGGCGCATCGAGCACGCGGGCGGGGTGGAGTGGACGATCAAGGACGGGATCCCCTATCACGGGCCGACCCTGCTCGCCGAAGTGAAGGCGATGGTCGCGAAGGCCCGCGCCGACCGGCGTCCGCGCGCATCCCGTTAGATTTCGTCGTCTCACCCGCGCGCCGGACACCGCCGCCGCCTCCCCGCCGATCCGGAGCCCCGCACATGCGAACCACCGAGAGTGCCCTCCACATGCCGAGCGCCGGGCAGGTGGCCGTCGTGGCCTGGCGGGCACTGCGCCTCCGCTGCCCGCACTGCGGCGAGGGGGGAGTGATCAAGGGGTTCGACACGGTGCGCGATCACTGTGGCGTCTGCGGCTTCCGCTTCATGCGCAGCGACGACCACTACTTCTCCGGCGCGATGTTCTTCGGTCTCCTGCTCGGCGAGGGGATGGCCGTGCTCGGGATCGCCCTCAGCATCGCGCTCACCTGGCCCGACGTCCCGTGGGACCGGCTGCAGTTCGGGGCACCGGTCGTGCTGCTCGCCGTGATGATCGCCGCCTTCCCCCTGTCGAAGGTGATCTGGCTCGCGGTGGACGTCCTGATGCGCCCGGTGCAGACCGCGGAGCTGGTGCCGCTGGCCAAGTAGCGGGTCGGGAGGTCGCCGTGCAGGCGCTGTCATCCCGCACGAGCGAGCGCCGCGAGCGAGTGTCGGGATCCTCTCTCCCGCACTCGAACCCCCTCACCCCGCCGCGCCTTCTCTCCCCACGAGATCGCCGAACGCGCTCGACACCGAGAACTCGTCCACCCCGACGATGCTCACCCTCGCGATCGCCGCCGGCAGCGTCATCCGGAACGCGATCGCGTCGAACCGGTCGGCGATCCACGGGACGTGCGCGATGTGACCGTCGATCCACACGTCGGGAAAGCGCGCGCGCAGGGCGGGGAGCCAGTCACCGTCGAGCGGCCTGACGTCCAGCCGCAGCAGCAGGTTCGCCACCAGCGCGCTCGGGCCGAAGCGGCGGACGATGCGCCCCTCGCGCAGCACGTGGATCTCGTCGGCGCTCCCGGACAGCTCCTCCGGCGTGCCTGCCGTCACGAGCACCGCCACCCCGCGGTCGGCGTGCTCGTGCAGCAGCTTGCGGGCCTCGATCTGCGTCTCCAGATCCGCGATGCCCAGCGTCTCGTCGCAGAGCAGCACGTCACGCCGCGGCAGGCACCCCTGCAGCAGCGCGACGCGCGCGAGCAGCTCGGGCGTGAGCGACTCGGCACGCGTGTCGAGAAGATCGTCCATTACGCCGAGCCGGGTCGCGAGCGACGCGATCTGCTCGTCCGCCTGGGCGGCGTTTAGCCCGTCCAGCCCCGCGAGGACGCGCAGCCCTTCGCGCACCGTGAGCCGCTTCGGCAGCGCGATCGCCGGCGTCAGCATCCCGATGCGGCGCCGCGCATCCTGCCCGCGGTGCATCGTGCCGAACCATGTCACGCGCCCCTCGTGCTGTCGCAGCTCGCCGGCGCAGAGCTCCAGCAGCGTCGTCTTGCCCGCGCCCGGCCTGCCCGCCACTCCGATGATGCGGCCCCCCGCGAGCCGCAGGCTCACTTGCGCCAACGCGTCGCGCGCCGGCTGTCCGCGCCTCGGCGGATAGCGCACCGAGACGTCCTGCAGCTCGACGGGCGCCATCGACGACTCCGGCGTCACCTCGTGTCTCGCATCGTCGGCGTCGCGGGACGCGACAGCAGCACGCACACGCCGACAAAGGCCGCCGCGAGCTGCAGCGACATGACCGTCACGTGCCACGCCGGCGAGCCGCTCCCGCCGACGAGCGCGTGCAACCGCACCGTCGTCGGCAGCGAGGCCCACACCAGGTGCACCGCGCCGGCGGCGACGGCGGGTGCTCCTGCCGGCAGCCAGTGGTCGTACGGCGACGCGCCGAAGGCGATCACCAGCATGCCGGCGATCGCGGCGAGGTCGCGCGGCAGCAGCAGCGCGAGCAGCTGCGCCAGTGCGACGAAGGCGAGGATCGCCAGCAAGGCCTTCGGCACCGCCAGCACGACCGCGAGCGACAGCGCCGCCCGGCCGCTCGCCAGCAGATAGAGCAGGGCGAGCAGCGTCGCCGCGAGGCTCACCACTCCCGCCGAGAGCAGCAGCGCGAGGGCGAACACCGGCTTCGGGACCGCGCGGCGGAGCAGGAGGGGGAGCGAGCCGTCGCCGCGGAGGCGCGTGAAGCTGTCGAACCCCGCCAGCATCCCCGTCCACGCCGCGAGGAAGACGAACGCGGTCTGCCACGGGGGCGCGCGCACCCCGCGCCGCGCCGTCACCGCGTCGAAGGCGCAGATCACCACGACGAAGACCAGCAGCCCGATCGGCGCGCGCGACCGCCGCCACTGGAGCCAGTGGAGCCGCATCGCCGCGAGCATCGCATTCCGCGCCGAGGGCGCTCCGCTGTCGTCCGTCATTGCCCCCTCGGGACGACGAAGCCCCCCTCGCTGCAACCTGCGCCCCCTCTTGACCGTAGGGCTGGATGATAGCAAAGTGATATCACCCTCACCGGAGCCAGACATGTTACGCGAAATCGAGTATCGGGCGTCCCGCGGCCTCGTCACCCTCGTCGTCCTGTCGCTCGCCGGCCTGGGCGGGCTCGCGCTCATCGGCCTCGCCTTCCGCCTCGGCCAGCCCTCTCTCCCGGCGCTCGGCGCCCTGCTGATCTTCATCGCCGTGCTCGCCCTCTCCGGGCTGATCGTCGTGAATCCGGGCGAGGCCAAGGCGCTGCAGCTCTTCGGCGAGTACAAGGGGACGATCCGCACGCAGGGAATCTGGTGGGCCAACCCCTTCCTCACGAAAAAGGCCATCTCGCTCCGCGTCAGGAACTTCGAGACGGCGAAGCTCAAGGTGAACGACCAGCGCGCGAACCCCATCGAGATCGCCGCCATCGTCGTCTGGAAGGTCGTCGACACCGCCGAGGCGCTGTTCGAGGTGGACGACTACGCGAAGTACGTGACCGTGCAGAGCGAGTCGGCGGTCCGCGCGGTGGCGCAGAGCTTCCCCTACGACTCGCACGGCGCTGGAGACGAGGAGGCCCTCTCGACGCACACCGCGCAGGTGTCGCTGTCGCTGCAGCAGGCCATCCAGGAGCGCCTCTCGCGCGCCGGCATGGAGGTGATCGAGGCGCGCATCTCGCACCTCGCCTACTCCCCCGAGATCGCGCAGGCGATGCTGCAGCGCCAGCAGGCCGGCGCCATCATCGCCGCGCGCTCGCAGATCGTCGAGGGGGCGGTGGGCATGGTGGAGCACGCCCTGGCGATGCTCTCGGAGAAGGGGGTCGTGGAGCTCGACGAGGAGCGCAAGGCGCAGATGGTGAGCAACCTGCTCGTCGTCCTCTGCTCCGAGCGCGCCGCCTCCCCGGTGGTGAACGCCGGCACCATCTTCGCCTGACGGCGTATGGCGGAACGGAAGCCCTTCCTGCTGCGGATCGACCGCGCGCTGCTCGACGCCGTGCAGCACTGGGCCGACGACGACCTCCGGTCGCTCAACGCCCAGATCGAGGTGCTGTTGCGCGACGCGCTCAAGCGCGCGGGACGCCTGCCGAAGAGGGGGGACGCGGGGAGTTGATGTCATGTCATCCCGCACGAGCGTCAGCGAGTGTCGGGATCTCGCCTGTGTCGCGTGGAGCCGGCCAATGCGACAGGTAAGCAGATCCCGGCACTCGCTCGCTGCGCTCGCTCGTGCGGGATGACAAGCTTCGTCCCGATGGAACGGCTGCCATCACCTCCGCGCGCTCCACGACCTTCGCGGTTCCCGCCGTGCGAGAGATCCCCCCGAGACCTCCCGGCTCCGGAGCCAGTCGCGCCCGATTAGTTTGCGGTATGCGCCCGCTCGCCTCCCTCCTGCTCGCCCTGCTGCTGGCTCTCTCGGCTCACCCCCGGGACGGTCGTCCGCAGTCGCGCATGTCGCTGGGGCAGGGAACCGAGCTCACGGTGCTCGCCGCGCAGCTCCCCGCGACGATCCGTTCGCTCGTCACCCCGTCGGCGACCCTCGCCGCGCGGCAGCACGCGCCCGCCGGCGACTCGGCGAGGGAGCGGCGCTTCACGCTTCACGTCGCCCGGGCCTGTGCGACGACGGTCGTCGCCTCGCGCGGCCTCCGGCTCACGGCGCGGGCGCTCGTCGCCCCGTACGACGCGACAGCGCCCCCTCTGCGGCACCGCCACACGAACCTCGCCTGACGCCGCCCCGCGCGATTCCCGCGCGGGAGCCGGCGCTCGTGGCAACCCTTCGCGTCGCACGCGGACCCTCTGGGCCGCGCGCTGGAGCCGCCGCATGTCCACCGATCATCTCGAGTCACCCGACGCCAGTCACTCCGTCCCGCGCCTCGAGCGCTGGCTCGTCATCACCCTCGTCGCCTTCGTTCCACTCCTCGCCGCCTTCGCGGTGGAGCGCGAGCTGCGCATCCCCTTCTTCATCGCGGGGGGCGCGATCGCCGCGGTGGGGCTGGCGATGCTGGTCTTCCGCCGGCAGACACCGTAAGCTGGACGTCGAGCGAGGCAGGCCGGATCCGGCGGGACTGCCTCGCTCGACGACGAGCTTCGTCTCGCGCGATACTCACTTCCGCTCCTCAGCGCCTGCGTCCACTGCTTCAGATCACCGCCGCGATCGAGCCCGGCACGACGGCGATCTGGTTCGCCGGCATCGGGCTGCTTCTCGTCCTGAGCGCGATGCTCAGCCGCGCCACCCAGCGGCTGAGCCTCCCCGTCACCCTCGTCTTCCTCCTCCTCGGCGTCCTCGCTGGTAGCGAGGGGATCGGCCGCATCCCCTTCGACGACTACCAGCTCGCCTTCCGCCTCGGCTCCGCCGCGCTCGTCCTGATCCTGTTCGACGGCGGGCTCAAGACCACGCTCGCCGACGTCCGCCGCGTCGCAGCACCCGCCGCGGTGCTCGCGACGCTCGGCGTCGTCGGCACGGCAGGGCTCGTCGCCCTCTTCGCGCGCCTGCTCGGGCTCGACTGGGCCCCCGCGCTCCTCCTCGGCGCCGTCGTCTCCTCCACCGACGCCGCTGCCGTCTTCTCCGCGCTGCGCGGCAGCGGGACGCAGATCGACCACAAGCTCGGGGCGACGCTCGAGGTCGAGTCCGGGTTCAACGATCCCGTCGCCGTCATCCTCACGACAGTGCTCACCGAGAACCTCCTCCATCCCGGCGCGCACGGGATCTGGAGCATCCTCGGCGAGGTGCTGCAGCACGTCGTCGTCGGGCTGGTCTGCGGCGTCGCCGTCGGCGCGACGGCGACCTGGGCGCTCAAGCGCTACCGTCTGCCCGCCAGCGGGCTGTATGCGGTGCTCACCCTCGGCGCCGCCCTCCTCGCCTTCGCCCTCCCGACGCTGCTGCACGGCAGCGGCTTCCTCGGCGTGTACGTCGCCGCGGTCGTCATGGGCTCGTCGCGGCTGCCCTATCGCGCGAGTCTCCTCCGCGTGCACGACGCGCTCGCCTGGCTCAGCCAGGTCTCGATGTTCCTGATGCTCGGGCTGCTCGTGTACCCGACGAACCTGCTGCGCGTGGCACCGGTCGCCCTCGTGCTGGCGCTCCTGCTCGCCCTGGTCGCGCGCCCCGCCGTGGTGGCGCTCTGCCTCGCGCCATTCCGCTACCGCCGCCGCGAGGTGGCGTACGTGGGCTGGGTCGGTCTGCGCGGCGCGGTGCCGATCATCCTCGCCGTGATCCCCCTGCTCGCCGGCGCGCCGGGCGCCGCCTGGCTGTTCAACGTCGTCTTCTTCATCGTGCTCGTGAACTCGATAGTCCCCGGCGCGACGGTGCCCTGGATGACGCGACGCCTCGGCCTCGCGTCGGACGATGCGCCGCCGCCCGACGCCGTGCTGGAGATCGAATCGCACGCGCGGCTCAACGCCGAGCTCCTCTCCTTCACGATCTCGGATGTGCTCGCCGTCGCAGGCGCGACGATCGCCGATCTGCCAATCCCCGATGACGTCGCGGTGACGATGATCGTGCGCGGCAACGAGCTCATCGCGCCGAAGGGGATGACCCGCCTCGACCCCGGGGACCACATCTACGTGATCACCGGCGAGGCGGACCGGGCTTTCGTGCAGCTCCTGTTCGGAGCGGCGGAGTGACATCCCCAAGGCCGAAGTCATCAACTTCGACGAGGAGCACCTCTACGAGCGGCTCCAGGAGATGACGAAGGGGATCGGCCCCGACCGCTGCATCGACGCCGTCGGCTGCGAGGCGCACTCCCACGGCAGCGTCGACGCCGTCCTCGACAAGGTGAAGAAGACGCTGAAGCTCGGCACCGACCGCGCGCACGTTTTGCGGGAGGCGATCTACAACTGCCGCAAGCAGGGCACCGTCTCCGTGCCGGGCGTCTACGTCGGGCTCCTCGACAAGGTCCCCTACGGCGCCGCGATGAACAAGGGGCTCACGATCCGCGCCGGCCAGACGCACGAGCAGAGATACACGGGCATGCTGCTGAAGAAGATCGAGTCGGGGGAGATCGATCCGTCGTTCGTCGTCACGCACACCGCGCCGCTCGACGACGCGCCGGAGCGCTACAAGACCTTCCGGGACAAGAAGGACGGATGCATCAAGGTGGTGCTCAAGCCGTAGCGGGCGGTCAGGCCGTCCCGTCTCCGTCCGTGCCGTCGATCAGCCCCTCCGACACCGCCGGCGCGACGATCGCCGCCTGTGACGCGGTCGGCGTCTTCCGCCGCGTCCGCGGCGCCCCCATCACTCGTCGCACCGACGCGAGCGCGCCGCTGTCGCGGGGACGCTCGCGGTCGGCGATGATGCGGGCCTTCGACAGCCGCGCGTCGTAGCGCGCCCGCGCCTCGTCCGACGTCTGCGAGCTCTGGTACCGCTCGAGCAGATGCACCTCGTCGTCGTAGCGGCCCAGCGTCCGGTAGAGCGCCGCGAGCCGTCCCACGAGCCACCCGGGCAGCTCCGGACGCACGGACACGCTCGACTCGAGCGCCTCCTCCAGCAGCTGAACCGCTGCCGAGGGATTCCCCTCACGCTGGCGCGCCTCGGCGGCGCGCACGCTCTCGGCCGCGGACCCTGTCAGTGACTCGGCGATGGTGCGATAACCAGGCATGGACGTGCGAATGGCCGCGGGGGAAGCGGACCCACGGTCCGCCCTGCGCAGTCGGGTGCGCGAAACGTCTGGTTATCTAATGCGAAGCCGAAAAAAAGTCCAGTAAAGGCTTACACAGTAATGAGTTGCAACAAGTGCTGCGTACGGCCGAGTACATTACGATCCCGCCTGATCGCGCAGCCGCGCATGTCCCCGCGCCGACACGCCGTAGCAGGGGCACGACGCGCTCTCCAGCCCGGCACGGTCGAGGATGGTGATCTTCCCCCGCGTGTACCGGATGAACCCCGCGCGCTGCAGCGCGCCGGCGGCGAGCGTCACCGAGGGACGGTGTACGCCGAGCATCTCCGCCAGAAACGACTGCCGCAGCGCGATCGGCTCGTCGCCGACGCGGTCGTGGCACATCAGCAGCCAGCGCGCGCACCGCTCCTCCAGCGAATGATGGCGGTTGCACGCCACCGACTGCATCACCTCGTCCATGAAGTGCTTCGCGTACCGGAAGAGCCGCTCCTCGAACGCCGGGTTCTCCGCCAGGCAGCGCCGCAGCTCCCCCGCCGGCATTCGCAGTCCTGCGCCAGCCACCTGCACGAAGGCGCGGGTGGACGAAGACTTCTCGCGCAGCAGGACGGGGAGCCCCACCATCCCCTCGCATCCCACGGTGCCCACCTCCACGGTGCCGCGATCGAGATCGGCGACGATGGAGATGATCCCTCGGCTGGGGAAGAAGAGGTGCGTGATCCGCTCGTTCGCCCGATAGACGGAGAGCTCCAGGGGGAGCTCCACCGGATTCAGCGACTCCAGCAGTCGCGCGCGCTCCTCGGCGGGGAGCGGCGCGAGCAGCGTGTTGGCCACGAAGAGCCCGGCGGCGTCCTCGCGGCTGGCCGGCATCGTCGTGACTGCGTCAGCGGTGATCATTGCGTCTTCCCAGGACGAAGTCG
>JBBQJC010000092.1:0-14443 GCA_038325515.1 Gemmatimonadales bacterium
TTGAGCTCCTTGATCGTGCGGTCGATCTCGGCGCGCGCCTCGAGCACGTACTTGCGCGCCTCCTGGCGCGACGTCTTCTCGACGGTGCGCTCCCGCTCGCGCACGTTCGTCTCCCGCTGCGTGATCTTCGCGATGCGCGAGCGGGCGTCCTCGGCCATCGCGGAGACTTCGGTCTCGCGGTGCTGCAGCTCCCCTTCCTTCTTCTCGAGCCGCTCGATCAGCGCCGCCATGTCGCGCTCGCCCTGCGGGATGCGCTCCTCGGCGCGCGTCACCACGTCCTCGGGGAGGTTCAGCCGGCGCGCGATGCTGATGCCGTAGGAGCGGCCCGGCACTCCCTTGATGAGCCGGTACGTCGGCGCGAGTCGCACGGCATCGAACTGCAGCGAGGCGTTCACCACGCCCGGCACCTGCGACGCGAGCTCCTTGAGCTGCCCGAGGTGGGTGGAGGCCAGCGTCGTCGTGCCGCGCGCGGTGAGCTTCTCGAGGATCGCCCAACCGAGCGCCGCTCCCTCCTGCGGATCGGTCCCCGACCCCAGCTCGTCGATCAGCACCAGCGAGTCGGCCGTCGCAAGACGCAGGATCTCCGAGAGATTCTTCAGGTGCGCCGAGAAGGTCGACAGGCTCGCCTCGATGCTCTGCTCGTCGCCCACGTCGGCGAGCACGTCGTCGAACACGGGGATCGTGCTCTCCGCGCCGACGGGCGCGGGGATCCCCGACTGCGTCATCGCCGAGATCAGCCCGAGCGCCTTCAGCAGCACCGTCTTGCCCCCGGTGTTGGGACCGGAGACGAGCAGCGTGCGCTCATCGGCGAGCAGCGCGAGGTCGAACGGGACGACCTCGGCACCCTTTGCGAGGAGCAGCGGATGTCGTCCATCGCGAATCGAGAAGCCGCGACGTGCCGGTGCCAGCTCGGCCGGAGTGCACACGTACTGGATGGCGTAGCGCGCGCGGGCGTGCAGCGAGTCCAGCTCGGCGAGCGCGTCGAGCGAGTCGGCGAGCCCTTCACGATGCGGACGGATGCGGTCGGTGAGCTCGGCGAGGATGCGCTCCACCTCCTCGTGCTCCTCCGCTTCCAGCTCGCGGATCCGGTTGCCGTATTCCACCGCGGCGGGAGGCTCCACGAACATCGTGCCGCCGGTGCCGGAGGTGCCGTGCACGATGCCGCCCACGCCGCGCACTCCTTCGCGACGGACCGGGATCACGTAGCGCCCCTCGCGCACCGTGACAGACATGTCGGGGGCGCGATGATGCGCCTCGAGCCCGTTCATGACGCGCTCGAGGATCCGGATCAGCTCACCGTGCGAGGCGCGCAGCTCGCGCCGGATCCGGCGCAGCGCCGGCGACGCGTCGTCCTTCACGACGCCGTCCTCGCCGATGGCGCGCTCGATCTCGTCCTCCTCGGGCTTGGCGACGACCATCCGGTCGGCGAAGACGCCGAGCACGGCACGCACGATCGCGGCGCGGCGGTCGTCGCGCAGCGCATCGCGCGTGCGGCGCGCCGAGCGCAGCAGGATCGCTGCGGAATACAGCTCGGCGCCGTTCCAGACGGTGCCGATCACGCGCAGCCGCTTGATCGGTCCGGCGAGATCGGGCACCGGCTCGGGTGCCCACACGGGCTCCCCACCGAGCAAGGCGCGCACGGCGGCGACGCGGCGGTGCTCGGTCGCGAGCCAGGACAGGTCGCTCGAGGGCGCGAGCGCCCGCACGCGCGCCGCGCCGGGCGCCGACGCCGCACGGTCGGCCACCAGCTCCAGCAGTCGCGGAAACTCCAGAATGCCCAGCGCGTGCGCGTTCACTCCCACCCCATGACCGGCGTCCGTCCTCTGTGCTCGGCGTCCGGCTGCCCGGCCCGGCCGCTCACCCCTGCTTGCCGAGCTCCTCGCGCGCGATCGCGTTGATGGCGCTCCCCTCGGCGCGTCCCTTGAACTGCGGCAGCACCTTGCCCATCACGGCCCCGATCTGGCCTGCGCCGGCGGCGATCGCCGCACGCACCGCCGCACGGAGCTCCTCGTCGCTCACCGCGGGAGGAAGGAAGGCCTCGAGGATCGTCACCTCGGCGCGCTCCTTGTCCGCCAGGTCGTCGCGCTTGCCGGCGTACATCTCGATCGACTCGCGGCGGCGCTTGATCCCCTTCCGGAGGACGTCGATGACCTCCTCGTCGGTGAGATCTCGGCGCACCTCGATCTTCTTGTTCTTCGCGTCGGAGAAGATCGTGCCCAGCACGAGCGTGCGTGGCTTGTCCTGCGCCTTTCGCGCGACGTTGAGCTCGGACTGCAGAGTGTCGAAGAGAGACATGGATCCGGTTGCGGGAGAGATCCGGAAATTACCGGCCCGCGCGGAGCGCAGCAAGAAAGCGCCGCGCCCCTCAGCCCGGCGGCCAGTGCAGCGCGCGCCCGCCGAGCAGGTGCAGGTGCACGTGGAAGACGGTCTGGCCCGCATGCGCCCCGCAGTTGAAGACCGTGCGGTAGCCATCGCCGGCGATCCCTTCCGACGCGGCGATGTCGCGCGCCGCGAGCACGAGCCGGCCAAGCATCGCGGCGTCGGTCGCGGAGTTGAGGTCGGCGACGTGCTCGCGCGGGACGACGAGCACGTGCGTCGGCGCCTTGGGATCGATGTCGCGGAAGGCGACGGTATGCTCGTCCTCGCGGACGATGGTCGCGGGGATCTCGCCGCGCACGATGCGGCAGAACAGGCAGCTTTCGGTCATCAGCCTTCCCCCCATCCAAGGTGCGAGCGCAGCACGGCGAGCGCGGCGACTCCCGCCGTCTCGAAGCGCAGCACGTTGTCGCCGAGCGAGGCGGGGCGCCAGCCCGCGTCGAGAAAGCGCGCGCGTTCCGCCGCCTCGAGCCCCCCTTCCGGTCCGAGCGCCACCACCAAGGGGAGGGTCGCCTTCATGGCGATCGGTCCGAGCGGCGGACCTGATGCGTCGAGGAGGATCCCCCCGCCACGCACGTCGCACAGCGCCTCCTCCAGCTCCGACTCGCCACGCAACGCGGGAAGCCAGGCGCCCCCGCTCTGCTCGAGCGCCGACACCATTCGCGCGCGAAGCTTCTCGAGAAACTGCGACCCCTCCCCGCGCGGACTGACGCTGCGCGAGCGGCGGTACGCCACCGACCGCCACGAGGAGAGGCCGAGCTCCGTGCACTTCTCCGCGAGCCAGAGCATCCTGTCACGATCGCCGACGGGCGACCACAGCTCGATCTCCGGAGGGCGCGGCGACAGCTCGTCCTCGCTCTCGAGATGCACCGACAGCGACTTCTTCCCGAGCGTCGCGACGACCCCGGTGGCGCGCCGGCCGGCGCCGTCGGTGAGACGGACGACGTCGCCTACCGCCAGCCGCTTCACCTGGGCGTGATGCGCCGCCCCCTCGCCGAGCTGCACCAGGCTCCCCTCCCACGCGACCGGCGCGTGGAAGATGCCTACCGGCGCGCGATCCGGGCGGTCCACCAGCTCCCTTCCACATCCTCGTCGAGGAGCTGCCACGCTCCCTCGGCAAGCACGGTGAGCATCGCCGTACGCTCCTCCACCAGGATGCCGCTCAGGATCGCCTCGCCATCCAGGGAGAGCGCCTCGCCGATGGTCGGCAGGAGCGCGGTGAGCACCGAGGAGATGATGTTCGCCAGCACCACGCGCACCGGGGACACGAAGGGAAGGAGAAGTCCCGCGTCGCCCTCCATCACCGTCACGACGTCAGCCGCCCCGTTGCGCGCCACGTTTTCCCTGGCGTTGGCGATGGCGTCGTGATCGAGCTCGATCGCGATCACCTGGGCCGCACCGAGCTTTGCGGCGGCGATGGCGAGCACGGCACTCCCCGCGCCGAGATCGGCCACGCGGTCTCCGGCGCGGATCACCTTGGGCAGCAGCCGCACGACGCCGCGCGTCGTCTCGTGCTCGCCCGTGCCGAACGCCATCTCCGGCTCGATGACGATGGTCCGCGCCAGGTCGCGTCCCTCGGCCAGCCAGGGCGGCACGATCGCGAGGGCGCCGAGCTCGTGGGCGCCGACCCCCCTCTTCCACTCCTCCGCCCAGTCCACCGCTGGAATGAGCGACGCCACGACCTGCGCCGTCGGATCGGCGGCCGACACGGCAGCCACGATCGCAGCGGCGTCGGCGTCGCCGGGAAAGTGGGTGAGGAGCTCCTCCCCCGCCTCGTGCACCCCCTCCGAGCCCAAGTCGAACAGGGCGGCGAGCGACGCCTCGCGAGAGGCGCCGGGCCGCACGCGCACCGAGAGCCAGTTCATGCGCCGAGCGCCTCTTTCATCTTCGCCCAGAACCCCTTCCCGCGATCGGTAGGGACGGCGCGCTGCACCTCGCTCAGGCGGATGATGAGCTCCTCCTCCTCCTCCGAGAGCTTCTCGGGGGTCCAGAGCTGCACGCGGACATGCAGATCGCCGGTGCCTCCGGAGTTCACCCGTGCCAGCCCCCGGCCGCGCAGGTGGAAGACCTGGCCGCTCTGCGTACCGGGCGGGACGCTCAGCGCCACGGTGCTCGTGACGGTCGGCACCTCCACCATGGCCCCGAGCACGAGCTGCGGATAGGTGACGAGCACCTCGGTGTAGAGATCCTCGCCGTCGCGCTCGAATCGCGGATCGTCGGCGACCTCGAACACCACGTGCACGTCGCCGCGCGCGCCGTTGCGGGCGCCAGCGTTGCCGACACCCCGCAGCGTCATGTACTGGCCGGTGGCGACACCGGCGGGGATGGTCACCTTGATCGTCTTGTCGGCGCGCAGGCGCCCCTCGCCGCGGCACTTGCGGCAGGGCGACTCGATGATCTGTCCCTCGCCCTTGCAGGTGGGACAGGGCGCGACCGTCACGAACTGGCCGAAGAAGGAGCGCTGCGCGCGTCGCACCTCACCCTGCCCCGCGCACGTCGCGCACTGCTGCGCCTTGGACCCGGGCTCCGCGCCGCTTCCGGCGCAGCGGTCGCACGAGTCGAGCACCTTGAGCGCGATCTGCTTCTCGGCCCCCTCGGCCACCTCGGCCAGGGAGAGCGGCAGGGTGATCTTGATGTCCGACCCCGTGCGCGACCCACTGCCGGACTGGCCGCGGCCGCCGAACAGATCGTCGATGCCGCCGAAGCCGCCGAAGTCGCGCATGAAGATGCTGAGCGCCTCGGAGAGATCCACGTGGTGGAATCCGCCCGCGCCCCCGCCCCCGCGAAGTCCCGCCTCCCCATACCGGTCGTACGCGGCGCGCTTCTGAGGATCGCGCAGCACGTCGTACGCCTCGGTGATCGACTTGAACTTCTCCTCGGCCTCCTTGGAGCCCCCGTTGCGGTCGGGGTGATACGTCATCGCGAGCTTGCGATACGCCTTCTTGATGTCGTCGTCGGCCGCGGTGCGCTCGACGCCGAGAACGCTGTAGAAATCGGACATGGGGGGAATATAAGAGAAGCGGTTTGTCGGTTTACGGTTCTTCAGTCTTCGGCCAGCCTCGGGAAGCCGATGCGTCCCGAGGCCGGCCAAGAACCGACAAACCGTAAACCGAAAAACAGTTAGTTAGGTTCAGTTCAGAGCAGATCGCTGAGGAGACGTGACGTGTGCTGCACCAGCGAGATGACCTTGTCGTACGGCATGCGCGTGGGACCGATCACGCCGATCACGCCGGCCAGGGCCCCTACGTGGTACTCCGCCGTGACGACGGTGAACTGCTCGAGGCGGGGATCACCGTGCTCGCCTCCGATCGTGATGCTGAGCCCGGGCTTTTCGTCGCCGCTATGCTTGCGGCGGAGCGCGTCGGCCAGCCGCGCCGGCTCTTCGGTAAGGGTGAGCAGCCTTCGCAGACTCTCCGCACCGCTGAACTCGGGCTGGTCGGCCAGCACGCTCGCCTGCCCCACGATGACGCTCCCGTCTCCCTCGCTCAACGGCAGCGCGGCGTCGAGGAGCTGGTCGCCCTCCTGCACGAAGATGTTGAGCAATTCCTCGGCGTCGGGGATGGTGCTGCTGTCGCGCAGCCGGTCGGCCACCGAGGTGCGCAGCTCGCGCAGGGTGTGGCCGGCGAGCCGCTCGTTGAGCACGCGCGAGACCTCGTAGACGCTGGCCTCGGAGAGCGAGCCCCGCACCTCGACGAAGACCGTACGCACGACGCCGCCCTCGAGCGTGAGCACGAGCAGCAGCCGCTCGCTCCCGACCCGCACCAGCTCGAGCTTGCGGAGGACGCTCGCGTCCAGCCGCGGTCCGAGGGCGACGCCGAGCTCCTGGGTGAGGACGCCGAGGCTCTGCGCGGCGCGGCGGAGGATCGTCTCGATGGTGGAGCTGCTGCCGGCGATCTCGTCGCGCAGTCGGTCGCTCTCGGCCACCACGATGGCCCCCGCCGGCGCGTTGAGGATGGCGTCCACGTAGGCGCGGTACGCCTTGTCCGTGGGGACGCGCCCTGCCGAGGTGTGGGGGTGCGAGAGAAACCCCTTCTCCTCGAGGTCGCTCATCGTATTGCGAATGGTCGCGGGGGAGACGCCCAGCCCGAACCGGCGCGAGAGCACCCGCGATCCGGCAGGCTCGGCGGTCTGCACGTACGTCTGGATGACCGCTTCCAGGACGCGGCGCTCGCGCGGCGTGAGCTCGTCGACGGGTGACATAAGTCTAAATGTATTAACGACTTCGGTGATGCGTCAAGGCGGCGGCCAACGAGTCGAGGCGCAGCCAGCCCTGCGCCGTGCAGCGGATGCGGCCTTCGGCTCCCGCAACCACCCATCCCGCCGCGGCCCAGCGGGCCACGAGCGGCTCGTCTCCGTGAATCATCAGGAGGCCCGCGTCCGATCGCAGACCGAGATACACCGACTCGGCCTCACGGTTCTCTGGGGTGAGCAGCTCCGCCCCCTCCATGGGATCCACGCCGGCGAGCGCGCGGTCCCGCCAGTCGATATACGCCCGCGCGTTCCAGCGCCGCGTGTGGCCGTCGAAGCCGTGCGCGGCGGGGCCCAGCCCGACGTATGGCACCCCCGCCCAGTATGCCGAGTTGTGTCGTGCCCGCCGGCCCGGCCGCCCATAGTTCGAGACCTCGTAGTGCTCGAAGCCGGCGCCGGCAAGCATCTCGTGCGCGGTCAGGAAATCGCGCTCATAACCCTCTTCCGGCTGTTCTTCGGTTATGCCCCTGGCCACCCACTTTCCCAGGGGGGTGCCCTGCTCGATCGTGAGCCCGTACAGGGAGACGTGGTCGGGCTCGAGCTCGAGCAGGCGGCGAACGTCGCTGGCGAAGTCGCGCTGGAGGGAGTCGGGGAGGGCGAAGATCAGGTCGAGGGAGAGGTTGCCGATGCCGGCCTTCCGGGCGGTCGTCACCGCGCGGCCGATCGCGCCGGCGTCGTGGGTCCGGTGCATCCACGCGAGCACTCGATCGTCGAAGCTCTGGGAGCCAAGCGAGAGGCGGTTGACGCCTGCGTCGCGCCACTGCCCTGCCCAGTCGGCGGTGAGATCCTCCGGGTTCGCCTCGATGGTGATTTCGGCGTCCAACGCGGGGACGAAGTGCCGGCGCACCAGGTCGAGCGCGCGGGCGATCCCCTCGCCGCCGAGCCGCGATGGGGTGCCGCCGCCGAGGTAGATGGTGTCGACCGGGACGTCGGCTTGGGCCCCGAAACGGGCGGTCAGCTCGGCATCGAGCGCGGCGAGGTACTCGTCGACGGGAACGACCCGGCGGACCGCGATGGAGAAGTCGCAGTAGCTGCAGCGGCGGGAGCAGAAGGGGACGTGGAGGTAGACGTGGCGGGGCACGATCGGAATATCGCCCGAAGCGATGGCTGGTGCTGCCTACCGCGCGATGGAGCCGAGCGGGAGGCACCGCTACAGCCGCCTGATCTCCCCCGACAGCGCGCACTCGACGAGGCCACGAATCTCGAGGTTGCCGAGCGCCGCCATGGCTTCGTGGGCTGGCAGACGGGCTTTGGAGCAGAGGGTGTCCAGGTCGGCCGAGCCATCCGCCAGTGCTTCCCAGAGGCGGCGCTCGCTGCCGAGCGGCGGTAGGTCGTGCACGCGGATCGGGGCGGTGATGCCGAGGAGGGCGAGAAGGTCGGCGGAAGAAGTGACCGCGATGGCTCCGTCGCGCAGCAGTTCGTTGCTGCCGAGCGCCTGGGGGACGTCGATTGGTCCCGGTACGGCGGCGACGGCGCGGCCGAGGGCGGCCGCGTGGGCGGCGGTGATGAGCGCGCCGCTCGCCACTCCCGCTTCGACGACGACCGTGACGGTGGCGAGGGCAGCGATGATCCGGTTGCGGCGCGGGAAGGACCCGCCGTGAGCGGGGTCGTCCGGTGGGAGCTCGGAGAGGAGGAGTCCGCGGTTGGCGATGGTCTGCTGCAGCTGTCGATGCGCCTTGGGAAAGACCAGGTTGATCCCCGTGCCGAGCACTGCGACCGTGGCGCCAGAGGCCTCGAGGGCGCCCGCGTGGGCCGCCGCATCTACACCGCGGGCGAGCCCGCTGATGACCGTGGCACCGGCGAGGGCGGCGGACCGGGCGAGGGCGTGGGCGACTCGCTCGCCGTATGCAGTTGCCTTCCGCGTGCCGACGATGGAGACGCACGGGGCGGAGAGGAGCGCGAGCCGTCCACGAGCCCACAGCCGCTTCGGCGGATCCTCGAGCTCGCCGAGCGCTGGCGGGAAGGCGGGCTCGCCAGGGGAAAGCCGGACAATGTCGAGCGCCATCCATACCTCGCGCGCAGGTTCACATTGGCGAGTGCAAGCCGAGTCACATCAACTACATACGACAATCACATCAAGGAAGTTCTAGATCGATGGTGGGCTTGGAGACTGACCGCTTCAAATCCATGACGCGCTTCCACCATGCCAGCTTGAGCTCCTCCAGACCGGTGCGTCCCGCGGCGCTGATGACGTAGGTGCCGAACGCCTCGGGCGCCTCGATGGGCGGTGCCTCCTCTTCCTCGCCCAGCAGATCCATCTTGGTGAAGACCACGCAGTGGGGCTTCGTGGCGAGCTCCGCGGAGTACTGCCGGATCTCGTTGCGCAGCTGGTCGTACTCCGCCTGCCAGTCCATCGCGTCGATCGGGATGAGGAAGGCGAGCAGCCGGGTGCGCTCGATGTGTCGCAGGAACTGGATGCCCAGCCCCTTCCCTTCGTGCGCCCCTTCGATGATGCCGGGGATGTCGGCCACCACGAAGGTGCGATGGTCGCTCATCTGTACCACCCCGAGGTTCGGGGCCAGCGTGGTGAAGGGGTAGTCGGCGATCTTGGGGCGGGCCGCGCTGATCACCGACAGCAGGGTCGACTTCCCCGCGTTCGGCTGGCCGACCAGACCGACATCGGCGATCAGCTTGAGCTCCAGCTCCAGCGTGAACGCCTCGCCGTCTTCGCCCGGCTGCCACTCCCGCGGGCTCCGATGCACCGACGTGGCGAAGAAGGAGTTCCCCTTGCCTCCCCGCCCGCCCCGCGCCACGACGAACTGCTCTCCGTCCTCCACCACCTCGCCGATGATCTCGTTCGTCTCCTTGTTGCGGACAATGGTGCCCGGCGGCACCGGCATGACGACGTCCTCGCCGGAGCGCCCCGTCTTGTTGGAGCCGCTGCCGTGGTCGCCGCGGTCGGCCTCCCAGGCGTCGCGATAGGTGTAGTCCAGCAGCGTCGCCAGATTGCTGTCGGCGCGGATGATCACATCCCCTCCCTTCCCGCCCTCGCCCCCGTCAGGCCCCCCAAGCGGGGCGAACTTCTCGCGGCGAAAAGAAGCGATGCCGGAGCCGCCGCTGCCGGCGGTGACGCGAACTGTTACGCGGTCGATGAACATCTCGATGATCTGGCGAAGGTATGGTGAATCGGCAGCGGAACGTCACCGAACTGCTGCGGCGCGCATCGAATGCGCGCCAGGACATACAAGCTACTTCCCGAGTACGCGGGCGAGCAGGAGGCGGGCCGTTTCGGTCCGTTCGTGGCCCAGCGCCGGAGCCAGGAGGGCGATGGTCGCCTGGAGCACCGGCGGCGCCACGCCGACGTTGAGGGCCCCATGGAGATGCGAGTGGAGCTGCCGGTCCTGCCCGGTCGCCGCGCACGCCGCAACGATGCACAGCTCCCGGCGCGGGAGGTCCAGTCCGGGGCGGCCGAGGATCTTGCCGTAACCGTCCACGACCATCGACGCATCGAGCGCGGGGTGCAGCTCGCGGACGTTCCTCCGGAGCTTCTCGTACATGTCGCCGTAGACGGCATGGCAGGTCGCCTCCCCCCGCGCGCGCCACTCCTCCATGTGCGCCACCTCGTCGGTCTCGTCGCGGGCCGGGGCCGGCACTTGGGCGATTCGCCGCCACTCGCGGGCGGCATTCAGGGCCCGCGGAAAGCCGGAGAACAGGTAGCTCTGGATCACCAGCTCGTCGATCCACTGGGCCGGCGCCGCCAGGGCGGCGGCGGCGACCGCTTGCCGCACCCCGGACTCGTCGGCGCCGGCGATCGCGGCGGCCAGAAGGACGAGTGAGCGGGTGGGGCCGTCCAGGACGTGGAGCACCACCGGACGCTCAGCCAATGGGGCGAATCTCGCCCACCACCTCGCCGCGCGTGTTGCGCAGCGGGCGGTGCATGAACTCCTGGAGGCGCGGGGGCAGGTCGCGCGGCAGGGCGCCGAAGTGCTGGAGCGCCCTGAGCACGGCGGGGAACTGGGCGCGCTGCGCACCATCCTCCACTTTCACGGCGATGCCGATCGCCTCGGCCACGATCGCCACCGTGTGGACCCCTTCCGCTCCGACCTTCGCGATCACGCGCCCCTGCGTTGCTTCGATGAGCGCCGAATCGAAGCGGTCGGTGCCGCCGATGAGGAAGGGGCGCGTCTGCATCGCGCGCACGATGCGGGAGGGGATGGGGTCGCCGGTCAGCGCCGCGGCGGCGAGCCGGGCGTACGCGCGGGCCATCGCCTCGAGACTCAGCGCGAACTCCATGACGCCGCATCCGTCGACGGCGAGGCCGATCTCTCCCGCCGGCACCCCCGTCCACCGCGCGACCTGCGCCAGCGCCGACTGCTGCACCGGATGCTCGGCACGCTCGTAGCCGTAGGTCGGCCAGCGCTCGGTCTGCGCGAGGGCCAGCATGGCGGCGTGCTTCCCCGAACAGTTGTTGTGCAGCCGCGAGGCACGCTCACCGGACTCGCGCAGCGCCTTGAGCCCGCGCTGCGACATCGGATCGTGCGGGCCGCACGCGAGGTCCCCCTCCTCGAGCCCCAGGGCGCCGAGCATCGCGCCGGCGATGGCGACATGCTCCGGCTCCCCGCCGTGGGAGGCGCACGCCAGCGCAAGCTCGTCGTCGCCCCAGCCGATGGCGTCGAAGCCCCCGGTCTGCAGCAGGGGCATGACCTGAAATGGCTTGGCGCAGGAGCGCCAGTGCGTCAGCGTGCCGGCCTGGCCGGCCGAGGCGATCAGCGCGCCGGCGCCGTCCACGACCGCTGCGTGCACCCGGTGGCGCGACTCGACGATCGCTCCGCGGGTGACGACGACATCGAGTGAGAGCTGATCCATACGTCGGGCACGAAGTGGGAGAGGAAATCTAACCCACGTGCCCGGGCAAGAGGGGTCAGCGCCTCGCCGTGACGAGGATGCCCGCCAGCACGACCGCTCCCCCGGCGAGGGTCGCGACGCCGGGAATCTCGTGAATGCCCGGGATCAGCGCGGCGAGCACCGTCGCCCCGACGGGCTCGCCGAGGAGGGTGAGGTTGACGACGTAGGCGGGGGAGTGCTTGAGCGCCCAGTTGAGCCCCGTGTGGCCGAGCAGCATGGGGCCCAGTGCGAGCGCGGCGAAGATGGCGAGCTCGCGAGGAGGCTGCGGCATCAGGGGCGCTCCCGTGGCGAGCGCGAGTAGGAGCAGCACGACGAAGCAGCTCCCGTACACCAGCCCGACGTACGGCCACAGATCGAGTGTCGAGCGCAGGCGCCGTCCGGCCACGAAGTAGCCGGCGGCGGTGAGGGCGCCGAGCAGGGCAAGCAGATCGCCCTGCAGCGCACGGGGGTGCGCAGCGGTGCCGGCGCGCAGGTCGGGGAGGGCCACGATGAGAGCGCCGGTCATCGCGATCCCGATGCCGAGCCATTGCCGGCGAGTCGGCGGCTCGCGCAGCCACGCGACCGAGAGGAGTGCCACTACCACCGGCTGCGTGTTGACCAGCACGACGGAGGCGGCCACGCTGGTGAGGGCGACGGAGGCGTTCCAGCTCCAGAAGTGGAAGGCCAGGAGGGTTCCCGCGCCGAGCGCGACGCCGAGCTCGCGCCGGGTGAGCAAGCGCCACTGCCGCCACTGGCCGGTGATGGCGAGCGCGCCGGCGATGACGAGCAGGGAGAATCCCAGGCGCCAGGCGGCGATGGCGAGTGGATGGGCGGCGGAGAGCCGGACGAGCGGCCCCGAGAGGGAGACGCCGAGGAGGGCCACCGCGAGCACGACGGGGGCGCGCCGGTCGTGTGCCGCGGCCCCCGCCGTCACGTCACGGGGCGCTCGTCCCCTCGCGCCCGTAGCGGTCCTGCAGGCGGACCACGTCGTCGAGATGCGGCGTGCTCGCCTCGAGCACGTCGCAATCGGTGACCGCCTCCATGAAATGCACCGTGCCCGGCGTGATGCGGAATGCCTCGCCCTGCGACAGACGCATGTCCTTCAGCTCCTCGCTCCCCTCGAGCTTGACCCAGTATTTCAGCTCGCCGGAGAGCAGGTACACCGTCTCGTCCTTGACGACGTGATACTGGATGGAGAGCGCCTGGCCCGCCCTCACGTGGAGGATCTTGCCGGCGTAGAGATCGTTCGCCGCCCAGATGATCTCGTGCCCCCACGGCTTCTCCACGCGCCGCACCGCAGTTGGGCCGCTCGTCACCGTCTGACCACGGTCAGGATGGCGACGAGGCTCGTGACGACGGTGCCGAGCGCGGTGACGATGGCAGTCAGGTCGCGCCGGTCGGCCGGGTCGCGTTCGGGTACTGTGACCACGGCGCCGGCCTGCGGAACGGGGATCGAGCGCGACACGAGCACGCGGCGGCGGACGCTCTCGAGCTTCCCGCTGGGCTGCGTGACGAAAGCGCGCCCCTCGTCGGCGGTGCGCGAACCGCCGCCGGCCGCGCTGATGTAGTAGTAGATGTCGCGCCCGGGCACGATCGTCACGTTCGCGGGCGCATTCACGGCGCCCTGGACGCGGATCACCGGGTTGTAGCGCGGGAGCGTGATGTCGTCGCCGTCCTCGAGGATGATGTTGTCACGCGAATTCGAATTCTTCAGAACGGCAGCGAGGTCGATGCCGATGCGGCCGTTTGTGGCGCGCGATCGCGTCAGGCTGTCCTGCTGGACGGTGTCGCGAATGCTGCCGGCGGCATCGCTGGTGATGCGATACGAGCCGGCGCCTTTCCGGACGAAGATGATGCCGTCGGCATGGGCTTCGTCGGTGAGGCCACCGGCCCGTTCGATGATGTCGCGCAGGCGCTCGCGCTTGTTCTTGAGGGCGTACGCGCCGGGAAAGCGCACCTCGCCCGCCAGCACGACGGTTCGCTGGTACTCGAAGTTCTCCTGGCGGAAGATCAGGAGGTTGTCGTACGGCTCGAGCGTGACGTCGGGAGTCCCCGAGGCGGCGACCGCCTGGCCCGGCGGGCCGGCGTACGGCACACCGGGCCGGCGCTCGAACAGATAGGTCGAATCGAGGGGCACATGAATGTCGACCGCAGTCTGGCCGCTCGATCGGTCCTGCGGCAGCCGGGCGATGACTGCCTCCCGAAGCGAGGCGCCCTCCTTCACACCGCCGCCGAGCAGGATGAGGTCGCGGACGGTCATCCCTTCCCGGAAGGGGAAGCGGCCCGGCTTGTTCACGTGTCCGGCGATGGCAACGTAGCGCGTCGGCCGGAAGGTGGTCAGCGAGAAGACGCTGATCTGGTCGTCCTCCATCACCGGGAAGTCGTTGAGGACGGCTCCGGTCGTGTCGGCCAGCCGCGCGCGGAGCTGCACGCGCGAGGAATCCGGGAGGAGGCGCGTGATGAGCACCTCGCCGAGATAGGTATCGGACTTGATCCCACCGGCGGCGCGCAGCGCGTCGGCCACCTTCATCCCCGGGGTGATCCCCTGAGGGCCCGGGGTGTTCACATTGCCGCGGACCACGATGCGGTTGCGGACGCGGTCGGAGATGGGGAAGACGCGGACGACGTCGCCGTTGAGGATCGGTACCTTGGGACCGAGCCCGCTCGCGAGGGTCTCGGAGGAGATGTCGAGTGTGGTGCGGTCGGCGCCGTTGGCGGTGCGGTCGGCCGGGGCGACGATCCGCTCCACGAGCACCCGGCGGCGCGCGGCGGAGGCGGTGAAGCCGCCGGCCGCCTCGACGAGCTGCGCGAGCCCCTCGCCCTGCTTCACCTCGTAGGTGGCGGGGCGGACGATCTCGCCCACCACGCGCGCGCGCGGCCCGTGCACCGGCACGAAGACGATGTCACCGTTCTGCAGCCGCACGTCGTGCGAGGCATCGCCACGCAGCAGGTTGTCGTAGACATCGAGGACATCGACCGTACGGCCGCCTCGGCG
>JBBQJC010000093.1:0-14326 GCA_038325515.1 Gemmatimonadales bacterium
CGGGACGCAATTGCTCGCCCGAGGCCGGCCGAGAACCGAGAACCGAAAACTGATAACGGCAACCGAAAACCGTCACTCACGCCGCCAACACCCCCACCAGCAGCCCACCCCCCGTCGCCTGCTCCGCCCGCACGACGCGCGGCATCGAGCGCGTGACCCAGAGCCGCTCCTCGATCGCGCCGGATCGGAGCGCCACCACCCAGCAATCCTCGGAACGTCCGAGCACCGTGCAGCGCTCGGATCGCTCGACGGAGAGCTCGGCGGGCTCCGTGCGCGGCGACTCCATGTCGAGCAGCACGAGCGCCGCGCCGGCACGGTATCCGTCGCGCAGCGGCAGCAGCGGGACGATCTGCTCCACCATGCCTGGGGTGAGCAGCGCACCGGCGGGGAGCGCGACGGCGAACGACGCGCGACCCTGATAGCTCTGCATCGCGCCGAAGAGCGAATCGCGCGTGAGCGACGACGCCATCGTCGCACGGCCGACGGACGCCGCCCAGCGCACGGGAGTCAGGTCGGCGCGCGCGAGGGTGAGCGAGTCGCTCGTGGGGACCGCCGTCCCGCTGCGCGTCTCCGCGATGAGCCACGCCGGCGTGCCGGCGAGGGCGACCTCCGTGACCTGCACCGTGCGGATGCCCATCGGGATAATCGTGCCGCCGCTAGCCAGCGACAGCGCGAACGTCGCCGTCATCGGATGCAGCAGCAGTCCGTTGGGGCGCTCGAAGACCGTCGTGGCGAGCGCCGCCCCCGGAGCTGTCGGCAGCGCCGGGGTGGAGCTGGCGGCGGGGAACTGCGCCGCGAGCGGCGACGCGGCGGCGAGCGCGACGAGGCCGCCGACGGTGAGCGTCAGCCTCACTCCCGCTCCCCGCAGATGCGGTCGAGGTCCTCGTACGAGACGCGCACCTCGCGCCCCTTCGGCCCGCTCTTCGGATCGAGCACCCCTGCGTCCGCCAGCTGGTCGATCACGCGCGCCGCACGTCCGTAGCCGATGCCCAGCCGACGCTGCAGCAGCGAGGTGGAGCCGCTCTGGTTCTGGATGCACAGCTCGGCCGCCTCGCGGAAGAGGGGATCGCGCCCGCCGGCCTCGTTCCCCACCTCGTCCGTGGCCCCCTCGGCCGCGCGCGCCTCCGCCTCGCGGTTGCGCACCGTCTCCAGGATGTCCGGCTCGTCGGGCGACATCTCCGCCTCGAAGGCGAGGCCCGCCTCGGCCAGCGCGGCGCGCCGCCGGTCGCGCTGCGCCTCGTACCAGCCCATCAGCTTCTCGGTCTCCTCGCTGGAGAGATAGGCGCCCTGCAGCCGGCTGGCCTCGCTCTTCCCCGGCGGGATGAACAGCATGTCGCCGTTGCCGAGCAGCATCTCGGCGCCCGCGCCGTCGATGATCGTGCGGCTGTCGATCTGCGACGCGACGCGGAAGGCGATCCGGCTCGGGAAGTTCGCCTTGATCAGTCCCGTGATGACGTTCACCGAGGGTCGTTGTGTTGCAAGGATCAGGTGTATTCCAATAGCCCGCGCCTTCTGCGCGAGCATCGCGATCGGGGTCTCCACCTCCCCCTGCACGGTCATCATCAGGTCGGCCATCTCGTCGATGATCACGACGATGTACGGCAGGATGTCGCCGCGATACACGCGGTCCTCGAAGGCGACCTCCTTGCGCGGCGGCGTCTTGAGCGGCGCCTTCTCCTGCACGCGGCGGTTGAAGTCCTGCAGGTTGCGACAGCCGTTCGCGGCGAGCAGCTCGTAGCGCTCCTGCATCTCCATCACCGCCCACTTGAGGACGGCAGCCGCGTCACGGTTGTCGGTGATCACCTTGTGCCGCAGGTGCGGTAGCGTGTTGTACACCGAGAGCTCCACCATCTTCGGGTCCACCATCAGGAAGCGCAGCGTGCGCGGCGTGTGCCGGTACACCAGGCTGGTGATGATGGTGTTGACGCAGACCGACTTGCCCGAGCCGGTGGCGCCGGCGATGAGCAGGTGCGGCATCTTGGCGAGGTCGGCGATCACCGGCCTCCCCTCGAGGTCCTTGCCCAGCACGATCGGCAGCGCGGCGCGCGCCCCACGGAACTCCGGCGACTCGACGAGCTCGCGGAAGCCGACCATCTCCGGCGTGGGGTTCGGGACCTCCACCCCCACCGCGCCCCGTCCCGGGATCGGTGCGACGATGCGGATCGACGCCGCGCGCATGGCGAGTGCGAGGTCGTTCGAGAGGTTCGCGATCTGGCGCACCTTCACGCCGGGCGCCGGCTCCACCTCGAACTGCGTCACCGTGGGTCCGGTCGTCCGCCCGACGAGCTCTCCCTCCACCTTGAAGGTGCGCAGCGCGTCCATCAGCTTGGCGCCCATCGCGTCGAGCTCGCGCTTTCCCAGCTCGGCATTGCGGACCGGCGCATTGGCGAGCATGTCCGCCGGGGGGAGCTCCTCGGTGTTCGCTTCGGGGAGCTCGGTGGCCTCGATGGCGGCAGCGATCTCCTCGTCGCGACCGGCGGGGGGCGGCCGGTCCTTTCCCTTCCTGCCGCGGCGCTTGCTGGCCTCCTCGATGGCGGCGTCCTCCTTCGCGTCGGCGTCGGCCGAAGGGCGCGCCTGCATCGCGGCGATGGGATCGTCGTCGAGCTTGCCGATGGCCTCGAACTCCTCCGGCGCGGGCTCGAGGGCGAGGGCGAGATTTTTCGGCCTGGCGGCCTTGCCGCGCCGCGTCTTCGGGGGCGAGTAGGGCTCCTCGTCGGGCAGGTCGATCGGCGCCGGGGGGACGGAGTCCGCCTTGCGTCCCACGAGCATCCGCACCGGGTTCCAGCGCAGGGTGACGGCGGTGAGCGCGCTCGCGGCGAGCGCGATCGCGAGCCAGGCGCCGAAGCCGCCGAACCAGTCGCGCCAGTAGTAGGCGATGAAGCCGCCCCAGAGCCCGCAGGCGCGCGAGTAGTCGCCCGCCGCGGCGTGGACGCCGAGCCCCACCGCGACGGGCAGGATGGCGACCACGCCGGCGAAGAAGATCATCCAGGAGCGGTCGGTGTCCGACTCCAACCGGCCGAAGAGGCGCAGCGCGTGGACGGCGGGGACGGCGGGGACGAGGGCGGCGGCGGGCCAGCCGAAGAAGGCGACGAGGGGGCGCGCGAGCCACCAGCCCACCCAGCCGACGTTGCTGCGGACGTCCACGCCGGTGCGCAGCTCGGCGAGCGCCAGCGCGCTGAGCGCGCCGGCGAGGAACAGCGCGAAGAGAAGGAGCGCGATGCCCGAGAGCTCGTGCTTGAGGCCGGAACTACCCACGGGGGTTACCGCTCGCGTTCGGGCCCCAGCTTGGTGATCTGCCGGTCCTGGTAGATCGGGACGACGGGATAGGAATCCACCGCCGCGCAGGCCACCAGGTCGTCTGCGAATCCCGCGGCGGCCAGGGCCCGGCCATGCGCCGCGGTCTCGAAGAGCCGCTTCAGGTTGTCGCCGTACTTCCGGTCGATCAGCTGCGCGGCGAGCGCGGCGTCGTTGACGTCGAGGCCGGCGAGCCGCTTGGAGATGTGGTGAACGTAGCGCCCCGCGCAGGCGGCATCCTCCAGGGCGAACTGGCGGTCCTGTCCGGCGCAGACGATCGCGATGTCGGCGCCGCCGCGCAGCGCGGTGCGGAGCATCGCTCCGGCCGCCGTGAGGTTGACGTACGACGCGACCACCACGTCACGCGCTCCCTGCACGGCGAGGAGCGCCTTGGTGCCGTTCGTCGTCGCGAGGAGGACGGTCTTCCCCTCGACCATCTCGGCGGTGTGCTCGCCGGGGGAGTTGCCGAGGTCGAACCCCTCCATCTTGAGCATCCGGTGCTCGCCGGCGAGCCGCACCGCCCCCTTCTCGAACTGCTTCGAGCGGGTGACCACCTCTTCCGAGCTCTCGAGCGGGATGATGGTGCGCGCGCCGTTGTGCAGCGCGACGGCGATGGTGGTGGACGCGCGCAGCACGTCGATCATCGCCACGACGCGGTTCTGCACGTCCTGCGACGCGAGCTGCTGGATGCCGAAGAGCACGTCGATCCGGGCCACGCTATCCCGGCTCCTTCATGAGGTCCGGCTCCCGCTCCAGGAACTTCGTGTCCACGTCGCCGCTCTGGAAGCGGGGATTCTGCATCACTCGCGCGAGGAAGGGGATCGTCGTCGTCGGCCCCTCGATGATGAAGGTCTCCAGCGCGAGCTGCATCTTCGCGAGCGCCTCGGGGCGGTCGCGCCCCTGGCAGATCACCTTCGCGATCATCGAGTCGTAGAACGGGGGCACCGTGTAGCCGGCGTAGACGTGCGAGTCGATGCGCACCCCGTTCCCTCCCGGCGGATGATACGTGGTGATCCGTCCCGGCGAGGGCTGGAAGTTGCGGTTCGGGTCTTCGGCGTTGACGCGGCACTCGATCACGTGGCCGCGCAGCGGGGGCAGCTCCATCACGCTGAGCCGCTCGCCGGCCGCGACGCGGATCTGCTCCTTCACGAGATCCACGCCGGTGATCATCTCGGTGACGGGATGCTCCACCTGGATGCGGGTGTTCATCTCCATGAAGTAGAACGACCCGTCCTCGTCGAGCAGCATCTCGATGGTGCCGGCACCGACGTAGTCGATCGCCTTGGCTCCAGCGACCGCCGCGTCGCCCATGCGTTTGCGCAGGTCGGGGGTCATCGCGGGGCTCGGCGACTCCTCGATCAGCTTCTGGTGCCGCCGCTGCACCGAGCAGTCGCGCTCCCCGAGGTGGATGATGTTGCCGTACTTGTCGCCCATGATCTGGAACTCGATGTGCCGCGGGCGCATCAGGTACTTCTCGACGTAGACGTCACCGTTGCCGAACGCCGAGAGCGCCTCGCTGCGCGCGAGCTGGAACGACCGCTCGAACTCCTCGGCGTCCTTCGCGACGCGCATCCCCTTGCCGCCCCCGCCCGCCGCCGCCTTGATGATGACGGGGAAGCCGATCTGCCGCGCGAAGCCGAGGGCCTCGTCCACGTCCTCGACCGGGCCGGGGGTGCCCGGGACGATCGGGACGCCGACCGCGGTCATCGCCTTGCGGGCCGATGCCTTGTCCCCCATCACGCGGATCTGGTCGCCGGTGGGGCCGATGAAGGCGATGTTGCTCGCCGCGCAGATGTCGGCGAACTCCGCGTTCTCCGCCAGGAAGCCGTAGCCCGGGTGGATGGCGTCGGCACCGGTGATCTCCGCCGCAGCGATGAGGCGCGGCACCTGGAGGTACGAGTCGCGCGCCGGCGGGGGGCCGATGCAGACGTCGTCGTCGGCGAAGCGGACGTGCAGCGACTCGCGGTCGGCCTCGGAGTAGACGGCGACGGTCTGCACGCCCAGCTCGCGGCACGCGCGGATGACGCGCAGCGCGATCTCGCCACGATTGGCAATCAGTACTTTCTTGAACATGCGGTCGGTTGCGTCCCGGCGGTCAAACGGTGTTGTCGGACTCGAAGCCGGACCAGCTCGTGTCGCTGGTGCCGGCCACGCCCTGGACCCGGAGCGCGAACTCGCTCGGGCTCGTGGCGTAGAACACGGCGCTCTCGTACGAGATGGCGCCCTGCGAGTACCACTGCATGAGTGACTGGTCGAAGCTCTGCATCCCGTACTGCACCGTGCCTTCCTTGATGAGGTCGGGGATGTTCAGCATCTTCTCCATGTCGCGGATCTGGTCGCGCACCGTGGGCGTGTTGATCAGCACCTCGCACGCCGGCACGCGGCCCGGCTTGTCGGCGCGCGGCACGAGGCGCATCGACACCACCGCCTGCAGTGCGCTCGCCAGCGAGAAGCGCACCTCCGCCTGCTGATGCGGCGGATAGAACGACAGCACGCGGTTGATCGTCTGCGTCGCGTCCGTGGTGTGCAGCGTGCTGAACACGAGGTGCCCCGTGTCCGCCGCCTTGAGCGCGGCGTCGAGCGTCTCCAGGTCGCGGATCTCGCCGATGAGGATGACGTCGGGGTCCTGGCGAAGGACGCGCCGCAGCGCCTGCGCGAAGGTGGCCGTGTCGGTGCCGACCTCGCGCTGGTTGATGTTGCAGTTGATGTCGCGATGCAGGAACTCGATCGGATCCTCGATCGTGATCACGTTCGCGTGGCGGTGCTCGTTCAGGTGCTGGATCATCGCCGCCAGCGCCGTGCTCTTTCCCGAGCCGGTGATGCCGGTGACGAGCACGAGCCCGCGCGGCTTGAGGGCGATCTCCTCGAGCACCGCCGGCAGGTTGAGCTCCGCGAGCGTCTTCGCCTGGTAGGGGATGGCCCGCATCGCGTAGCAGAGCGACCCGCGCTGCTGGTACACGTTGCAGCGGAAGCGGCCGATCCCCGGCACGCCGATGGCGAAGTCGCACTCCTTGTTGTCCGTGAACTCCTTGACCTGGCGCGGCGTCATGAGCTGCTCCGCCAGCGCCTTGAGGTCCTCGGGCCGCAGCGCGGGAAGGTCGAGCGCCACCAGCTCGCCGTGCAGGCGAAGCGTGGGGGGACGGCCGACCTTGAGATGCAGGTCCGACGCGCCGCGCTGGACCAGCTGCTGCAGCACCGCCTTGAAGTTCAGCCCGGTTCCCGCCCCAGCACTCCCGCCGCCGCCAGGCGCAGCGCCGGCCGCCGGCAGCGAAGACGCGGGAGTCGGACTAGCCATTCGAGTCGATACGGAAGAGCGCCTGGCCGTACTCCACCGGCTGGGCATCGAAGGCGAGCACCTCCGTCACGAGCCCGCTCACCTCGGACTCGATCTCGTTCATGATCTTCATCGCCTCGATGACGCACAGCGTCTGCCCCTTGGCCACGCGAGAGCCCACCGAGACGTACGGCTTTGCGCCCGGCTCCGGGGCCCCATAGAAGGTCCCCACCATCGGCGACTTCACCTCCATGCCCGCGATCTTCGGCTCGGGCTTCGCGTCGTCCATCGCCGGCATCCCCTCGGGCGGGGTGAGACGCGGCTGCGGCGCGGCGATCATGGGAGCCAGCACCGGTTGCGGCGCCACCTGCAGGGCGCCCCGCCCGCTGGGACTCTTGGAGATGCGGATCTTCATCCCCTTGTCCGACGTGATCTCGATGGAATCCACCGTGGATTCGTCGAGCATGTCGATGAGCTTCTTGACGTAGCGTAGGTCGATCATAGGCCCAATGGTAGGACGCGCCGCGGCCCTCGCCGCAGCACTCAGCCGAGCTCGATCAGCTCGCGCGTGAAGTCGGTCAGAATCTGCGGCCCCACCTCGTCGGGACCGAGCACCACGTCATCCTCGATGCGCACTCCCCCCCAGCCGGGCCGGTAGATGCCCGGCTCGATCGTCACCACGGCCCCCTCGGGGAGGAGACCCTCCGCCGTGCGCGCCAGGCGCGGTGATTCGTGCACCTCCAGCCCGATCCCGTGCCCCAGGCTGTGGCCGAACAGCTCGCCGTATCCGGCCCGCTCAATGTAGTGACGGGCGATCCCGTCGGCATCCCGCCCCGTCATTCCGGCCCGCACCCTCCGGGCCGCCCGGTCGTTCGCCTCCCGGACCACCCCGTAGAACTCCCGCTGCTCGTCGCTCGCCCGCCCGATCACCACGGTGCGCGTCACGTCCGAGCAGTAGCCACCCACCTCCGCCCCGTAGTCCATCAGCAGGAAGTCGCCCTCCTCCAGCGCCCGGGCCGACGAGCGGGCGTGCGGCAGGGCGGAGCGCGGCCCCCCCGCGACGATGGAGGGAAAGGGAAACCCTTCGCTCCCCTCGTCGCGCAGCGCCTTCTCCAGCACTCCCGCCACCGCCAGCTCGGTCATGCCGGCGTGGATCTGGGGGAGGGTCTGCGCCAGCGCGCGCGTGGCGACGCCGGCCGCCCGGGCGATGAGGGCGATCTCCCCGCCGTCCTTCCGCTCGCGGAGGGTCTCGACGAGGCCCACGGTCGGCCGCCACTGCCACCGCGCCCCGGCCTCCACCAGCCGCTGGAAGTCGCGGTGCTGGATGTGCGACGTCTCGAAACCCAGCACCTTCACCGACGACAGGCCCGCCAGCTGCTGCCAGAGGCCGGTCCAGAGGCTCGCCGCCTCGATCGCGACGCGGGCGATCCCGCCGACCTCGTCCCCGACCTGCGTCTGGTACCGGAAGTCGGTGATGAGGACGACGTCGCGCGGCGTCACCACCAGCAGCGCGCTCGAGCCGGAGAAGCCGGTGAGATACCGGATGTTCGAGAGGCCGGTGAGCAGCAGGCCATCGAGATGGGCGGCGCTGACGCCGTCGATGAGCGCGGCGATACGCCCGGGACGGGGATCGCTCATGCGGACAGTCCGCGCGCGCGCAGCGTCTCCACGAGCCCGCGCAGCGCCAGCTCGTAACCGAGCACCCCGAGTCCCACCACGAGGCCCACGGCGGCGGGGGCGAGCATGCTGTACCGCCGCTCCGGCTCGCGACCATACACGTTGGTGACGTGCACCTCGACGAAGGGAAGGGCGATGCCGGTGAGGGCGTCGCGCAGGGCGAGGCTGGTGTGCGAGTACGCGCCGGCGTTGATCACCGCGCCGTCCATCCGTCCGCGCATCGCGTGCACGGCGTCCACGAGCTCCCCCTCGCCGTTGTGCTGCGCGCACTGCAGCTCGACGCCGAGCTCGCGCCCCACCTCGGCCAGTCGGGCCTCGACGTCCGCGAGGGTGGCGTGTCCGTAGAGCTGGGGCTCGCGCGTGCCGAGCAGGTTCAGATTGGGGCCGTTCAGCAGGGCGATCCTCACCGCGGCTTCAGCCCCTGCAGCCAGGAGTTGAACTGCTCGATGTCGTCGGCGCTGCGCTCGGGCGTCTCACCCGGCTCGACGGACGCCTGCCGCTCCCCCGGTGGTCGGGGCGCCGCCTCGCTCTCCTCGGCGACCGCCTCGCCGGAGAAGAACTGATCGAAGGAGAAGCTCTGCGAGCTGCGCGGCGGCCGTGCGCTCGGGCCGTCGCGGAAGATGCTGTCGAGGCTCAGCTCGCCCGATGCCGCGCGGGTGGGGCGTCCGCTGATCTGGGGCTGGCCACCCGCCGAGCCGAACGCCTGCGCCAGCGCCGACGCCGCGAAATCCTCGGAGCTGCCGACCGCTCGGTTGCCGAACAGGGCGTCGATGTTTCCCTCACCGGTCGCGCTCCGCGCGGCGGGCGTGGTGGGCGCGGTGGGCTCGGCCCCGTGGGCTGGCTCCGCGGCGGGCGCCTCGACGGGCTCCGGCACCGCGTCGAAGGAGGCGAAGTCGTCGTTGGATGGAAGCGCGGCCGAGTCGGCCTCGGCCGCTGCTGCGCTCGCGTCGCCGGGACGCCGCGCCGCGATCCCGGCGAGGAACTCGCGGATGCTCGGTCCGGTGCCCGCCGGTGCGGCCGAAGACACGACTTCGAGAGCCGGCTCCATGGCGCGCGGCGTGAGCACCTCCATCCGGGCACGCAGGCGGTCGTCCTCCGGGCTCGCCTCGCTGAGCTGCCGATAGACGTCGTAGGCCTGGTCGCGGAACCCCTGCTGCAGGTAGAGCTCGGCCATGGTCTCGGTCACGAATGGCGCGTGCGGTGCGACCGGTAGCGTCTCGGCCTCAGACTCGGGCTCGGCCTCGGGCGCGGCCTCGGGCGCGGCCTCGGGCGCGGGCGCGGGCGCGGCCTCGGGCGCGGGCTCGGGCGCGGCCTCGGGCGCGGGCTCGGGCTCCGCGGAAGACGAGACCTCCGGCGCGCCGAGCGCGAGTGCCTCATCCATCAGCTCGGATTCCGCCGCGACCACCGACGGTGTGAGCTCGAACGTGTCGGGCGCGTCCATCGAGAGGAAGGGATCGCCGTGCCGGGTCTCGTCGTCAGGCTGCTCGGCCGGCGTCGTGTCGAAGGCTGGCGACAGCCCCGTACCTGCCCCGACGATCGGGTCTCCGTGCGGAGGGAGGATCGCCGCCTCGTCCAGCTCGAGGGGCTCGTCCTCCAGGAAGTCGGCGGCGCTGTCGAATGCATGCCGCTCGAGCCCCTCCACGGCGGCGAGCGAGCCGCGCGGCGTGGTGGGGAAGGCGAACGACGTGATTCCCTTCTCGAAGCTGGCCTCGGCGTCGAGCGGCTCATCCTCGGCGTCGATGGCGCCGGGAAAGTGTCCGGACTCGAGACCCGCGGCGGGTCCGCCGGCTGATGCGGGCTCCGGTTCGCTCTGCGCGGTGGGCTCGAAGCCGTCGAGGGAGAGGAACTCGGCATTCTCGCCCTGGGCATTGAGCGATTCCTCCCCCAGCGGCGAGGAATCGCCGAGCTCGATCTCGAGCGGACCGGCATCGGCGGGGATGGCGAAGACCGGCACCGCGGGGCCCGGCCAGGAGGTGGGCGCAGCGAAGCGCTCGTCCTCGTGGACGGGCTCCTGCTCCGGCTCCGGCCCCTGCTCCGGCTCGCGGAGAGGGGAGAGCGACGCGATCAGCGTCTGGATCTCCTCGTTGCGCGGATCGGCGTCGAGGACGCGCACGTACCAGCGAAGGGCGGCGTCCACGTCGTCCTGGCCGTGCGCGATGTCACCGAGGTGCCGCAGCGCGATCAGGTTCTCCGGATCGAGCCCCAGCGCCGTCTCGAAGACGGTGCGGGCGTCCTCCATTCGCGCGGACTCGTACAGCGCCTGGCCGTAGACGATATGCCCACTCATGTGGCCCGGCTGCTGCGGCAGGAACTCCTCGCAGATCAGAATCGCCTGCTGTGCGTCGCCCAGCTTCCGGAACTCGTTGGCCAGCGGCGCGAAGTAGCGACGCGGGTTCTCGTCGAATTTCCGTTTGAGCTCGTCGATGCGGGCGGTGCTGGCCATCAGAGCCTCGGTGGCGGCGCGCAGGCGGCGGTGGGAGGAAGCTGTCTAAGATACGGTACACGAAAGACAAGTCAATCAGAAGTGCCTCCGTCACTTGATTTTAGCCCTTGTCGTCGGATAACTTTTCCAGCTTCCCTCCCCTCCCCTCTCCAGCTGCTCGAAGGAGTCCTGTCTCGTGCTCCAAACAATGCGGAGCTCCGCCAAGTGGGTCTTCTGGATCTTGGCGGTCGCGTTCATTGGCGGTTTCCTCCTGGTCGAGACGTCCGGCCTTCTCGGCAGCAGCCCCGTCACCCCGACGACGGCTGTTGCCACGGTGAATGGCAAGGACATCCTCTATACGGATTGGCAGCGCCGCTCGCAGCAGCTGCTCAACCAGCAGCAGCAGCAGTCTGGCCGCTCCCTGACGCGCGATGAGCAGCGTCAGATCGAGAACCAGGCGTTCGACGAGATGGTCGCCGAGGTGCTGCTCCAGCAGGAGTACACCAAGCGCGGCATCACCGTCTCGGACGACGAGCTGCGCGACTATGCGCGATACGCCCCGCCCTCGTGGATCCGCAACGCCCCCGATCTCCAGACCGAGGGACAGTTCGACGCGGCCAAGTACCAGCGCTACCTCACCAGCCCCTCGGCGCGTCAGTCGGGGCTGCTCGTGGCGCTGGAGCAGTACTACCGCACCGAGGTGCCGAAGGAGAAGCTGTTCGAGCAGGTGACGAACGGGCTCTACGTCACCGACGCCGAGCTGTGGCGCGCGTGGGCCGACGCGTCCGACAGTGCGTCGGCGAGCTTCGTCGCCTTCCACCCGACGCCGAACAAGGCGGACTCCAGCGCCTCGGACGACGACCTCCGGAAGTACTACGAGGCGCACAAGACCGAGTTCGACCGGCCGGGCCAGGCGGTGCTGAGCGTGCTGTACGTGCCGCGGCTCGTGAGCGCGGCGGACAGCGCGGCCACGCGCGCCAAGGCCGAGCAGCTTCGCCAGGAGATCGCCGGCGGCACGAAGTTCGAGGAGGTGGCCAAGCGCGAGTCGGCGGACACCGCCTCGGGCGCGCAGGGCGGCGACCTTGGCAAGGGGGGCCGCGGCCGCTTCGTCCCCGACTTCGAGAAGGCGGCCTACGCGCTGGCGCCGGGCGAGATCTCTCAGCCCGTGCTGACGCCGTTCGGCTACCACCTGATCAAGGTCGACTCACGCAGCGGTGACACGCTGGCGCTGCGCCACATCCTGCTCCGGATCCAGCCGAGCGATTCTTCGGCGGCGAAGATCGACCGCGAGGCCGACCGTCTCGCGAAGCTGACGGCGAGCGCCGACCAGCCCGCCAAGTTCGACGAGGCGGCGCGCGCGCTCGGTCTCAAGCCCTTCCTCGTCACGGCCAGCGAGGGGCAGCCCGCGACGTATCAGGGCAAGCTCGTGCCGAGCGTGAGCGCGTGGGCGTTCGACGGCGCGAAGATCGGCGAGAGCAGCGACCTGTTCGACGCCGAGGACGGCTACTACGTGGCGCGCCTGGACTCCCTGCGCGCCGGCGGCAAGAGCTTCGACGCAGTGAAGGAGTCCGTGCGCGGGCGCGTCGCGATCGATCGCGCGGTGGAGCGGCTGGTGCCGGCGGCAACGCAGCTCGCCACCGCCGCACGCACCTCGTCGCTCGAGGCGGCCGCCGCGGCGGCGAACAACCCGGTGCGCAGCACGGGGATGACGACGCGGGCCGGCGCGAGCGGAAGCTTCGGGAGCGCGGCCGAGGCGGTGGGGGCGATGTTCGCCCTGCCGTTGAACACGGTGAGCGCGCCCATCCGCCAGGACGACGGGGTCTACGTCATCCGGACGGATGCGCGCCATCCGGCCGACAAGGCCAGCTTCGAGGCGAAGAAGAAGGAGCTGCGCGCCCGCCGGCTGCAGAATCTCCGGGAGCAGCGCCTGCAGATGTATCTGGCCGACCTGAAGCAGAGCGCGTCGATCAAGGACATGCGGAAGGACATCAACGCGCGGCTCAGGAGGCAGGCGACGAGCTGAGAAGACGGTCATCGGTCATCGGTCATCGGTTTTCGGTTCTTCGGGTTTTCAGTTCTTCGGATCACTCCGGATAAGACAGGAAGAGGCACAGCGGATATTGTCCGCTGTGCCTCTTTCATATGCCGAGATCCGGAATCGATCACCGATACTGGATGACCGAGAAACCGAGAAACCGAGCAACCGAGAAACCGAGAAACCGAGCAGCCGAAAAGCCGAAAAGCCGAGCAACCAATAACCGATAACCGATAGCCAACCGTAGTTCAGAGCAACCGCTTCGGCTCCGGCCGCACTTCCTCGCTCGCGGGGGTCTCGCGGTGCAGCGGTTCGCCGGCCGGAAGGCGGGGCTCCACCCGCGGCTCGGGCTCGGCGATGGAGCGCTCCACGTCGTTCACATTCTTCTTGAACTCGCGGATCCCCTTGCCGAACGAGGCGCTGATCTCGGGGATGCGCTTGGCGCCGAACAGGACGAGGACGATGACGAGGACGACGACCAGCTCGCCCATACCGAGGTTGCCAAACATGATTGTCTCCTAGAAAAGCGATCGGGCGATGAGATACGCAATGAGCACGCCGAGGAGACTCAACAGCGAGACGTCGAGTGCCACGGGCCCCAGCGAGAACTTCAGGATGACGAGATCGAGCCCGACGGGGCCGATCGAGGGTTGAACCCCGGTGGTGAAGAACTCCTTCACCGCTCCGGCGGGAAGGAACTTGCGCGCCACCTGCGTCAACGCGCCGCCGACCACGAAGCCGATGGCCAGGGTGACGGCGTGGAAGACGGGGCGGTGCTTGGAGGATCCGCGAGGTGCCATTAGGAGCGCCGGTCCATGACATAGAGGATGGCGTCGGCGAGCGCAGCGCGCGCCGGCGTTTCGGGAAGGTCCGACAGCGCCTCCTCGGCTTCTCGTGCGAACTGCTCGCCGCGGCGACGGGCACTTTCGATGCCGCCCGTCTCCGCCACGTGCGAGACGACCTCGGCGATCTGCTCGTCGGTCGGCGACTCGGCGGCGAACAGCGCGTCCACCGTCGCGCGCGCCGCCGGAGAGAGCCGAGGCAGCGCCGCGATGAGCGGAAGCGTCACCTTGTGCTCGCGAAGATCGAGCCCCGACGGCTTGCCGGTGACCGTCGCCGTCTCGGTGTAATCGAGGATGTCGTCGGCCACCTGGAAGGCCATCCCGAGACGCTCGCCGTACCGCCGCATCGCGTCGCGGTGCTCGGCGGCGCCGCACATCGCCCCCGTCTCGCACGCCGCGCTCAGCAGCGACGCGGTCTTCGCCTGGATGAGCGCCTCGTAGTCCGCCTCGGTGAAGGCGAGCGTGTCCACGGCCGCGAGCTGCCGCATCTCGCCGATCGTGAGCTGCGTCGAGACGTTTGTCAGCACGCGCAACAGATCGAGATCGCCGAGCGACACCAGCGCCTCGAGCGCCCGCGAGTACAGGAAGTCGCCCATGATCACGCTCACCTGATGGCTGAAGAGCGAGTTCACGGTCGGGAGCCCGCGCCGCAGCGCGGAATGGTCCACCGAATCGTCGTGCACGAGCGATGCGAGATGCATCAGCTCCACGACCGCGGCGAGCGTGATGGCGCGGCGGTCGGGAGTGCCCGTCGCCTCGCTGGCCAGCAGCGCGAGGGTGGG
>JBBQJC010000094.1:0-14276 GCA_038325515.1 Gemmatimonadales bacterium
TGCTGTTCAGGGTGCTGCATCGGGGGTCTGGTGATACAAAAACGGCCACCACCCCCCCCATTTTACCCCCGACCCTGACCCCTTGCCGTTTGTTTTTCAACGAACCTGACCCCTTGCCGTTCCCCTTGCCGTTCCGAGCACCGGGACCTGGGCGCCCTTCCGACCGCGGAGCCGCGCGCCCAGCTTCTCGCGCCAGATGTAGAGGATCTCGTAGACAGTCGGGATGACGAAGAGGGTGAGCACCGTCGAGGTGATCGTCCCCCCGATCACGGCGCGGCCCAGCGGCGAGCGGAAGTCGGCCCCCTCCCCCCGGCCCAGCGCCACGGGGATCATCCCGGCGATCAGCGCGAGCGTCGTCATCAGGATGGGCCGCAGGCGGATCGCCCCGGCCTCGATGAGCGCGTCGCGCATGGGCACGCCGGACTTCTCGTGCGTCCACTTGGCGAAGTCGATCAGCAGGATGGCGTTCTTCGCGACGATCCCCATGAGGAGGATCACCCCGATGAGCGACATGATGTTGAGGGTGTCGCCTGTGATGAGCAGGGCCAGCACCACGCCGATCAGCGAAAGTGGCAGTGAGGAGAGGATCGCGAGCGGATCGAGGAAGGAGCCGAACTGCACCACGAGGATGAGGTACATCAGCATCACCGCGATCCCGAGCGCGGTGAAGATCGAGCCGAACACCTCCGCCTGGTCCTTCGCCTGTCCGCCGGAGACGATGTCGTAGCCCTGCGGCAGCGACATCGCGGCGAGACGCTTCTGCACGGCGCTCGAGACATTGCCGAGCGAGCCCTCGATGTTGGCGCCGATGGTGATGACGCGGCGGCGGTCGAGGTGATCGATCTGCGCCGGACCGGTGCTCGAGGTGATCGTGGCGAGCTGGCCGAGCGGGATGACGGTGGGCGACGCGCCCCCCTGCAGGACGATCGGGATCGAGGCGAGGTCCGACGGGCTCTCGCGCAGCTCCGCGGGAAGCCGCACGCGCACGTAGCGCGTCTCGCCGGTGGGATCTACCCAGTTGCCGGCGTCGACGCCGGCGAAGGCGGGGCGCAGCGCCTGCGCGATCTGGCCGACCGTGACGCCGACCGAGCCCGCGAGGCCGCGGTTGATGCTCACCTTGAGCTCCGGCTTCTCCCCCTTCGTGGAGAGCCCCACGTCGACGGCGCCTGGCGTCTGCCGTACGATCTTCGCGATGGAGTCGGCGAGCTGCGTGAGCACCACCTGGTCGTCGCCCTGGAGCTGGAGCTGGAGCGGCTTCTGGCCACCGCCGGGCCCGCCCGCCTCAAGCAGGTAGGCGTTGACGTCGCCGCGGGCGCGAAGCTCGCGGCGCAGCTTCATGCCGAACGCCGACTGGCTGATCCCGCGCTCCTTCTTGGGCTTGAGCCTGATGTAGACCGAGCCCACGTCCACGCCACCCGAGCCGGACGCGCTGCCCACCGTGGAGTACGTATAGACGACCTCCGGATGCGCGCGGACCTGCCGCGCGACCTGCTCCGTGAGCACCCGGGTGAACTCCAGGCTCGAGCCGGGAGGCGCCTCGACGGTGACAGTGAGCTCGCTCCTGTCGCTCGCCGGCACGAAGCCGAAGCCGCCGAACATCACCTGCAGCGCGATGGCGCCCACGAACGACGCGACGGCGAGGGCGACCATCGTCTTGCGGTGATCGAGCGCCCAGGCGATGCCGCTGCGATACCGCTGCGCCTGCCGGTCGAACCAGCGGTTGAAGCGGTCGAGGGTGCGGGCGATGACGTTGCGCCGCTCGTGCGCCTCGATCTGCGGGTCGGGCCAGTAGGCCGAGAGCATCGGGTCGAGCGAGAACGAGACGAAGAGCGAGACCAGCACCGCGGCGGCGATGGTGAGCGCGAAGGGCTTGAACCACTGCCCCGCGAAGCCGCTCATGAAGCCGACGGGAACGAAGACCGCGACGATCGAGAAGGTCGTGGCCGCGACGGCCAGCCCGATCTCCTCCGTCCCCTCGTGCGACGCCGCGAAGTGGTCCTTCCCCAGCTCCACGTGCCGGACGATGTTCTCGCGCACGACGATCGCGTCGTCGATCAGGATGCCGATGGCGAGCGAGAGCCCGAGCAGCGACATCGTGTTGAGCGTGAAGCCGAACACCCAGAGCGGCACGAACGACGCCAGCACCGACACGGGCAGCGCGAGGCCGGTGATGACGGTCGAGCGCCACGAGTTGAGGAAGAGGAAGACGACGAGCACGGTGAGGAGCGCACCCTCGACGAGCGCCTCCTGGACATTGCGCACCGAGTTGCGCACGCGGGTGCCGGCGTCGCGGACGATCTCGATCGTCGTCCCCTTCGGGAGACCGGCACGCAGCGCCGGGAGCCGTGCCCGGATCGCGTCGCTCACCGTCGTGGTGCTGTATCCCTTGGACTTGACGATGCTGAGCCCGATGGCCTCGCGCCCATTGTACAGCGCGGCCGAGCGCCGCTCGGCCGCGCCGGCGGTCACGGTGGCGACGTCACCGAGCCGGATCGGCACGCCGTTGCGCGTGGCGACGGTGAGCTGGGCGAAGTCCTCTGGGCGCTCGAGGCGTCCCTCGATGCGGATGGCGCGCTCCGTCACCGCGCCCGTCACCTGCCCTACAGGCGCGGCGAGGTTCTGCGAGCGGAGCGCGCCGACCACCTGGTCCACCCCGACCCCCGCCGCGCTGAGGCGCGACGGATCGAGGACGACGTTGAGGGTAGCGCTGTCGGCGCCGGCCACGTTCACCTGGGCGACGCCGGCGATGGCGCGCAGGTCGCCCCCGATCGTCTGGTCGGCGATCTGCGTGAGCTGCGCGGGGGTGAGGGTGAGCGACGTGAGGGCGAGCGAGACGATCGGCTGCGACGACGGGTCGAAGCGCTGGATGATCGGCTCGACGATCTCCGAGGGAAGCTGGGCGCGCACCGCGCTGATCGCGTCGCGGACGTCCTGCGTCGCCTGGTCGGTGGGCTTCCCGAACTTGAACTGCGCGATGATCTGCGCGAAGCCGTCGGTGGACGTGGAACGGAGGATGTCGAGCCCGGAGATCCCGCCGATGCGGTCCTCGATCCGGTCCACCACCTCGCGCTCGACCTGATCGGGGGAGGCGCCGGGGTACACGATGCCGATGAAGACGATCGGCGCATCGATGTCCGGGAACTCGTCGGTCTGGAGATGGGCGAGGGCGGCGATCCCGAACACGACGAGCGCGATCATCGTCACGACGGTGATGATCGGGCGCCGGATGGCGAAATCGGAGATGAACATCGTGCCGTCCTGCCGGGTGCCGGGTGTCGTTGGCGGTGGTGAAAGGCTACGCGACGCGCCGCCGGTTCGCTGCCCCCGCTGCACAGGCGGGGCCAGCGGAGTAGCTCAGCAGCTCAGGGGTCAGGTTCGTTAGCTCGGGGTCACGTTAGCTCGGGGTCAGGTTCGTTGAAACATGGTACCTGACGGTACCCTGTTTAAACGAACCTGACCCCATACCCAACGAACCTGACCCCTTTCCCACCCCGCGCTAGCTCCTCGTGACGATCAGGGTCCAGGGCCCGGCGGGGACGTCGGCGTCCGCGACGAACTGCCAGTCCAGCCGCAGCACGTCGGCGTTGACGCCGAGACAGTCGCGCACCGCCGGCGACACGTCGAGCGCGGACGCCACGGCGAGGCCGTCGAGGGGGAATGGATTCGATGGCGCCGCCGAGCCGAAGACGTACTGGAAGTCGTCGTATACACCCGGCCCGGCGTCTTCCCATTGGGCGTAGCAGGTGCGTCCGGTCTTCGGTGCCGTGATCCGCATCCAGCGATTCTTCACCATCGACTCCGACGGTGCCCAGGCGCGGGAGGCGGCCCACGGGATGACGAGCGGGGCGTTCTGCTTGCGCGCGCCGTCGTCGTCGAGGTCGCTGTACGGGAGGGCGAAGTAGAAGGGGTTCTCCTTCGGCGTGAACCTCGCCGGCAGGTAGCCCTGCCGCGGCGAAGGGGCATCGACGCCGCCGTAGTGGGCGAGCCACCGGCCGTCGAAGGCGCTCTCGGCGTTGGAGATGAAGCCGTTGGAGGCGTCGGCCCCCTCCCCGACCCAGAAGATCGTCGCGACCACGTCGCGGTGCTCGATGAGCGCCGACGTCGTGACCGGCGCGCTCTGCACGGTGAGCCGCGCCTGCACGACAGTCGAGCCCACCGCGGCGCTGAGCGTCGCGCTCCCCAGCTTCTTCGCCGAGACGAGTCCGGATGTGGTGATGCTGGCGATCGTCGCGTCGCTCGAGCTCCAGCGCACGACGGCGCCGTCGATCGGCTCCCCCGCGACGTCCTGGACGACGGCGAGCATCTGCTGCGTCAGGCCGGGGGTGAGCGCGAGGGCCACGGGCCCGAGGATGAGGCGGGCGCCAGCGGGCAATTCGTTTCCGGGAAGAGGGTTCGTGACTCCGACGTCGGCCGCGCAGGCGCTGGCGAAGGCGGCGAGGGCGCCCAGGGCAACGCGGGTCGTGATTCGCATGCCGACCGCCAGTGCGAGAAGCCTGCCGTATCTGGATCGTGCCCGTCGCCGTAGAATAGGCGAGTGCCGAAAGGCGCCACCCCCTCTTCTACTCCCCTCATGCAGACTCTTCGAATTCCGACCACGTTGACGGCCGCCCTGCTGACGCTCGGCGCGCTCGCCGGCTTGCCCGAATCGGCCCACGCCCAGACGCGCCTCCTGCGCACCCCCACCGTGAGCGGGCGCGACATCGCCTTCGCCTACGGCGGCAACATCTGGGTCGTGGAGCGCAACGGCGGATCGGCGCGCCGGCTCACGAGCGCACCGGGCGAGGCGCAGAATCCCAAGCTCTCCCCCGACGGCAGCCTCGTGGCGTTCAGCGCCGACTACGGAGGCAACACCGACGTGTACGTCGTGCCCGTGGACGGAGGCCAGCCGAAGCGGCTCACCTGGCACCCGGGCGCCGACATCACCCAGGGCTGGACGCCGGACGGCAAGTCGGTCGTGTTCGCCTCGACGCGGGCGACCCAGGCGCCGAGCGCGGCGCCTCGCTTTTTTCTGGTGTCGGTGAACGGAGGCCAGGAAGAGGCGATGCCGATGCCGCGCGCCTGGCAGGGGAAGATCTCGCCCGACGGCAGGCGCATCGCCTACCGCATGAACAACTCGTGGGACGACGAGCGCCGCAACTATCGCGGAGGGCAGAACCGCCCGATCTGGGTGGCCGACCTGAAGACCATGGAGCTGGTGTCACCCCCATGGACGGACTCGAAGGACGTGGACCCCGTCTGGGTGGGCAACACCGTCTACTTCATCTCCGACCGGGACGGCGTCGCGAACGTCTGGTCCTGGGACACGCAGAGCCAGCAGCTCGCGCAGCGCACGAAGTTCACCGACTTCGACGTGAAGGCGCTCGACGCGGGGGGCGGCGCGGTCGTCTTCGAGCAGGCGGGCTACGTGCACCTGCTCGACCCGCAGAGCGGCGAGCAGCACGTCGTGAGCATCAAGGCCGCCGGCGACTTCCCGGCGATGATGCCGCAGTGGAAGGAGGTCGGCAACCGCATGACCAACCTCGCCCTCTCCCCCAGCGGTAAGCGCATCGCCGTCGAGGCGCGCGGCGAGATCTTCACGGTGCCCGCCGAGAAGGGCGACGTCCGCAACATCACGAACGCGAGCGGGTCGGCGGAGATCGCTCCCGTCTGGTCGCCCGACGGACGCTCGGTCGCCTACTTCAGCGATCGCTCGGGGGAGTACAAGCTGTACATCGCCCCGCAGGACGGGCTGGGCGCCGCGCGCGAGATCGCGCTCCCGGAGCCGAGCCGGCCATACACGCCCGCCTGGTCGCCCGACGGAAAGCACCTCGCCTTCCACGACACCCACTTCCGCCTCTGGAACGTGGACATCGCCATCGGAAAGGCCTCGGTGGTCGGCGAGGATCCGTATTTCAACGGGCAGCGCTCGATCATCCCCGTCTGGAGCCCCGACTCGCGCTACATCGCGTATCCGAAGCGGCTCCCCTCGTACTTCCGTGCGCTCTTCGCGTACGACGTGCAGACGGGCCAGACGAAGCAGCTCACCGACGGCCTCGCCGACGCGACGTCGCCGGCGTGGGACGCGAGCGGGAAGTACCTCTGGTTCCTCGCGTCCACCAACTTCGCGCTGCACTCCGGGCTGCTCGACATGTCGAGCTACGACCGCCCCGAGACGCGCGGGCTGTACCTGATGGTGCTCTCGAAGAGCGAGCCCTCGCCCCTGCTGCCGGAGAGCGACGAGGAGGCGGCGCGCGCGGGCCAGGCGCCGCGCGAGCCGGGACGAGAGGCGCCGCCGGCCGACAGCGCCTCGCGTCGCGTCCGTTCCGATACGGCGCGGGCGGCAGCGGACTCGAGCCGCCCCGCCCTCGCCCGCTCCAGCGTGGTGCGGATCGACTGGGATGGGCTGCAGCAGCGCATCGTCGCGGTGCCCGAAGTCGCGCAGCGCGACTACTCGCAGCTCCACGCGGGCACGCCGGGCACCGTGTTCTTCCTCGAGTCGGTTCCGGTGACTGGCACGACGGAGCCGGCGCCGGAGCTTGCCGGTGGGTCGGGGACGATCCACCGCTTCCAGCTCTCCACGCGCAAGGCAGCGGCGTTCGCGACGAACGCCGCGCAGTACGTCGTGAGCGGAGACGGGCGCAAGCTGCTCTACCGCTCGCCGGGGCAGCAGGGAGCGCTCTATCTCGTCGACGCCGACAAGCCGGCGGTGCCGGCGGCGGGCCAGGGTCGCGTGACGGCCACGCTGCGCGCCCTCGTCGACCCGCGTGCCGAGTTCCAGCAGATCTTCGACGAGGATTGGCGCAACCAGCGCAACAATCTCTACGTGAAGAACATGCACGGCACCGACTGGGCGAAGGACAAGGCGATGTACGGCCAGCTCCTCCCCTGGGTGAGCTCGCGCGCCGACCTGAACTACCTGATGGACATGATGGGTGCCGAGATCTCGATCGGGCACTCGTACGTGCGCGGCGGCGACCTTCCCGAGCTGCCGCGCGTGACCGCCGGCCTCCTCGGCGCCGACTTCAGCATCGAGGGGGGACGCTACCGCATCGCGCGCATCTACGACGCGGAGAGCTGGAACCCGGAGCTGCGCGCGCCGCTCGCGATGCCCGGCGTGAACGTGCACCGTGACGACTACCTGCTCGCGGTGAACGGCTTCGAGCTGAAGGCGCCGGACAACGTGTACCGGCTGCTCGACGGCACCGCCAACCGGCAGACCGTGCTCACCGTCAACGATCGGCCGGCGATGGAGGGGGCGCGGCAGGTGACGGTGCTCCCGATCGCGAACGAGCAGGGGCTGCGCACGCGCGCCTGGGTCGAGCAGAACCGGCGCTACGTGGACAGCGTCTCGAAGGGCCAGATCGCGTACGTGTACCTGCCGAACACCGGGCAGCCGGGCTACACGAGCTTCAATCGGTACTACTTCGCCCAGCAGGACCGGAAGGGTGTCGTCGTGGACGAGCGCTACAACGGCGGCGGCTCGGCAGCCGACTACATCATCGACCTGCTCGGGCGCGACTTCGACGGCTACTTCAACAACCCCGTCGGCCAGCGGTATCCGTACACGAGCCCGGCGAACGGGATCTGGGGGCCGAAGGTGATGATCATCAACGAGATGGCTGGCTCGGGCGGCGACCTGATGCCCTACATGTTCAAGCGACGCAAGCTCGGGACGCTCGTCGGCAAGCGCACGTGGGGCGGGCTCGTCGCCACCACCGACACGCCGCCCTTCGTGGACGGCGGCTCGGCGATCGCGCCGCGCTTCGGCTTCTTCGGGCGGGAGGGGAAGTGGGCGGTCGAGAACGAGGGGGTGGCGCCGGACATCGACGTGGAGAACTGGCCGAAGGATGTGATCGCGGGCCACGATCCGCAGCTGGAGCGCGCGGTGCAGGAAGCGCTGCGCATGCTGAAGGACAACCCGCCCAAGCGAGACGCGACCGAGCCGCCCCCGCCGGTCTGGGGCGCGCGGCGTTCCGACCACTAGCGCCCGGGACGCGAACATGGCACTCGAACGGCATCGCACGCAGCACGTCGGCTGGCTGCGCGCGTCGGTACTTGGCGCGAACGACGGACTCATCTCCACCGCGAGCCTGATCCTCGGCGTCGCCGCCTCCGGGACGACGCACTCGGCGATCCTCGTCGCGGGGGTTGCGGGTCTCGTCGCGGGGGCGATGTCGATGGCGGCGGGCGAATACGTCTCGGTGAGCTCGCAGGCCGACACCGAGAACGCCGACCTCGCGCTCGAGACGCGCGAGCTCGCGGCCGACCATGCGGGGGAGCATGCCGAGCTGGCGGCGATCTACGTCGAGCGCGGAGTGGATCCGGCGCTCGCCAAGCAGGTCGCCGCGCAACTCATGACGAAGGACGCGCTCGGCGCGCACGCCCGCGACGAGCTGGGCCTCTCGCACATCACCGCCGCGCGGCCGCTGCAGGCGGCGCTCGCGTCGGCGGTGTCGTTCGCCATCGGCGCAATGCTTCCCGTGCTGGTGGCCGTGCTCGTGCCCACGACGGCGCTGTCGGCGGTCGTGACCGGCTCCTCGCTGCTGCTGCTCTCGGTGCTGGGCGCGCTCGCCGCCTGGGTCGGGGGGGCGCCGCTCGGGCGGGGCGCGCTCCGTGTGGCGTTCTGGGGCGCGCTGGCGATGGGGATGTCGGCGCTGGTCGGGCATCTGTTCGGCACCGTGGTCTGACCGCGCGGCGCTGCAATGCGCCGGACAGAAGCGTGAGACGAATGCACGAAGCGCCCGAAAGGAGCCGAATGGAATCCCTCGCCATTCGGCCCCTTTCACGAAATTCGTGGCATTCGTTCCTCCGCTGTATCGCCGGGCGCCGAACGGCAACCGCGAAGAACGGGAAGAACGGGAAGAACGGATCGAACGGAAGGGGCCGGCTGCTCGCGTCGCCCGAGAAAGACGAAGAGCGGCGGCAGCCTCTGGCTACCGCCGCTCTGTTCGTACCGGTATCGCGAAGCGCCGGTCAGCTCTTCCGCTTGGCGCTGTCGCCGCTGCCGGAGTCGGCGGACTGATCATCGGCGTCGTGGTGGTGGCGATCGACGTCGCGCGCCAGGCGCGACTTCTCGCTGCTTTTCTCGGCGTCGTCGTGCTGCTCGCGCCCCTCGAAGAGGCGATCCTTGCCGGCGTCGTCGTGCTTGGCGATGGCGGCCGGATCGTGGCCGGGGCCCGACGAGTGCTGCGTGTCACTCGACTGTCCCGGATCGCCCGCCATGTCGGCCGCCTGATCGAGCTTCCTGTCGCTGGCGTCGTGCTTGTATCCACTCTTGTCGTCGGCCATTGGCTCACTCCCTGTGGTTAGGCCTCCCACAAGGGCAATTGCGGGGCCGTGTCGCAGGGTGGGCGAGGTGCCATGCGAATCATTGCGTGCAACGCCCGGCCGTCCTATCCTGACGCGGTCATGCGAGGTCACGAGGAAACCCCGGAGCTCGAATTGACGCCAGCCGATGATGTCATCGATCCGGTCTGCGGAATGAGGATCACGACCGCGCAGGCCCCCTTCACCCGGCTGCATGCGGGTGAGACCTACTATCTCTGCTCGGTGGAGTGCAGCCTGCGCTTCGACGCGGACGGCGAGGCGTACGCGGCGACGGCGCGACTGAACCTGCCCGGATGGGGCCAGACGCCGCATCCGCCGTCCGTCGTCGAGCAGTTCAGGCCGCCTTCCGAATCGGCGTAGCCGGCTCCGCCGCGGCTCGGGGCCGCCTCTCGGCTCGAGCCGCACACTGTGCCGGGACCCCCTCGAGGGGGCCCGTGGGGCTCGCCGCGCCCTGATCTGAGGGTTTCCCCGACGATTCCTCCCGCGACTCCCGACAGAGGTTCAGCAAAAGCTCCGACAGTCCGGTCCCTCCAGAAGGCCGATTCTCATATGTAGATGAGAATAGGGTCTTCTGGACCCGCCACCGTCCCCCGACCGCACCGGAGCAAGACCATGACGACGTCGTCCGCCACGCTCTCCCGCCGCCCGTCCCTGCGCGCCGCGCTGCCGGTGCTGCTCTCCATCGGCGCACTGCTCGCCAGCGCCACGCTCAGCGGCTGCGCCGGCAACGCCGACGCCGCGGCGGTCCGCCGGGCCGAGCTCGCCCTGCGCACCCCGCCGGAGACGGTGGAGGGACAGGAGGTGGCAGTCCTCACCGATGCGCCGAACGTCCCCCCCGCCATCACCCGGTCGCACCCGACGAAGGTGATCGTGAACCTCGAGGTGATCGAGAAGTCGATGCGCCTCGCCGACAGCGTCCAGTACACCATGTGGACCTTCGGCGGCTCGGTGCCGGGCAAGTTCATCCGCGTGCGCGAGGGCGACCTCGTCGAGCTGCACCTGAAGAACGCGGCGAACAGCACGATGCCGCACAACATCGATCTGCACGCGGTCACCGGCCCCGGTGGCGGCGCGAAGACGTCGCTCACCCTGCCGGGCGGCGAGTCGGTGTTCACCTTCACGGCGTTGAACCCGGGCCTCTTCATCTACCATTGCGCCACCTCGCCCGTGCCGATGCACATGGCGAACGGCATGTACGGCATGATCCTCGTGGAGCCGAAGGAAGGGCTGGCCAAGGTGGACAAGGAGTTCTACGTGATGCAGAGCGAGTTCTACACGAAGGGCAAGTTCGGCGATCACGGCCTGCAGACGCTCGACATGGACAAGGGGATCGACGAGCGCCCCACCTACGTGGTGTTCAACGGCAGCGTCGGCGCGATCACGGGAGACAAGGCGCTCCAGGCGAAGACTGGCGACCGCATCCGCATCTTTGTCGGCGACGCGGGCCCCAACCTCACCAGCTCGTTCCACGTCATCGGCGAGGTGTTCGACAACGTGTATGCCGAGGGGGGCACCGTGGCCTCGCAGCACAACGTGGCGACGACGCTCATCCCCGCCGGCGGCGCCGCGGTGGTGGAGTTCGCGGCGGAGAACGCCGGCGACCTGATCCTCGTGGACCACTCCATCTTCCGCGCCTTCAACAAGGGAGCGCTCGGGATGCTGCACGTCACCGGCACGCCGAACGCGAAGATCTTCGCCGCCACGAAGGGGCTCGGCATCTCGGCCGAGTAGGCGGACTTCTCCCGGAGCCGACGAGCCATGCTGCTCACCTTCGCCATTGTCGCGGGACTCGCCATCGCCTCACCAGCGATGGTGCGCATCCCGGCGGGCTCCTACCGGCCGCTGTACTCGGCGGCCGGCGAGCCGAAGGTGCGGGTGGCGGCGTTCGCGCTCGACCGCGACGTCGTGACGCGGGGGGAGTTCCTCCGCTTCGTGACGCGGCAGCCGGCGTGGCGGCGCGGCGCGGTGCGCGCCGTCTTCGCCGATGCATCGTACCTGCGCGACTGGCCCGGCGCGCTGGAGGCCGGCCCGCGCGAGGCGCTCGCGCAGCCGGTGCGCAACGTCTCCTGGTTCGCCGCGAAGGCGTACTGCTCGGCACAGGGCAAGCGGCTCCCCACCGCCGACGAGTGGGAGTACGCGGCCTCGGCGAGCGCCACGCGTCGCGACGCGAGCCGTGATGCGGGGTTCCGCGCGCACCTGCTCGCGCTCTACGCGTCGCGCCATGCGGCAGCACCGCTGCCGCGCCGCGCGGAGACGAACGCCTACGGCGTGCGCGGCCTCCACGACCTCGGTTGGGAGTGGACGCTCGACTTCAACTCCGTGGTGGTGCCCGACGACTCGCGGGCGGCGGGGAGCGGCGCGGATGCGCGTGACCGCCACCTGTACTGCGCGAGCGCCGCGATCGGCGCGTCCGACCCCACCGACTATCCCGCCTTCATGCGCTACGCCGTGCGAGCCGGCCTCACGGCGCGCACCACTCTGGACGGCCTCGGCTTTCGATGCGCCGCGACACAGGTGACCTGACGATGCGACGCTCGCTTGGCCATTCGCTTCTGCTGCTCGCCGTCGCCCTCGGCTGCGGGCGAGGCGGGGCTCCGACGCCCGAGGTTCCGGCCGTGCGGACGCTCTCCTCGTACTCGGTGTACGACCTCGGCTCCACCTGGCGCGATCAGGGCGGGGCGCAGCGGACGCTCGCGTCGCTCCGCGGCAAGCCCCGCCTCGTGGCGATGATCTACACGAAGTGCACCTCGGTCTGTCCGCTCTCCATCGGGGAGCTCAAGCGCATCGAGGCGGCCACGGACGGCCGGCTGGGACTGGTGCTCGTCACCCTCGACCCCGAGCACGACACCCCCACCCTGCTCGCGCAGTACGCGAAGGAGCACGACATGAGCGCGGAGCGCTGGACCCTGCTCACCGGCACCGACGACGACCTGCGCGACCTCGCCGCCACGCTGGCCGTGCGCTATCGCCGCGTGTCGCCGGACGATCTCGCGCACTCCAACACGCTCACCCTGCTCGACGCCGAGGGTCGCGTGGTGCGCCAGCAGGCGGGGCTGGCGGACGGTGCACTGCTGGCCGAGGCGCGCACGCTGCTGCGCTGAGCCGGGAAAGGCAACCGCAAGGAACGGAATCCACGGGTTCGACGGGAACGGCCGGTGCCAGTGCGTCGCGCACGGGCCACCGGCCGCTTCCGTTGAACCCGTCAGATCCACTCCTCTCGGTTGCTGTTCCCAGACAGACAGCGTGAATTCGAATTCAGCGAATCGCTCGATAGGTGCCGAATGGCATCGCGCGCCGGCTACGTCGACAGTTCTCGGCCCGGCTGGCGGACCCGGCAGGGGCGACCGCCCGTCGGGATGTGGGGTAGCAGTCCCGGCCAGCCAGAACGAATGCGGGCCAGCGATCGGGGAGCTGGTGCCGTACTGGACATGGAGATAGAACTACATGTTCAATCCTTCGGGGTGATTGCCGATGCAAGGATGGGTTCGTACGAGATCGCTCGCGACGGCGCTGCTGCTCGCGATGGGGACGGTGGTGGTGATGGCGCCCGTCGCGCGGGCGCAGGCCCCAGCGGCCAGGGCTCCCAGTGGCAAGGGCTACAGCGCGGCCGACGTGGAGTTCATGCAGGGGATGATCGGCCACCATGCCCAGGCGCTGGTGATGGCGGCCATGGCGCCGACCCACGGCGCGAGCGCGCAGGTGAGCCTCTTCTGCCGGAAGGTGCTCCGCTCCCAGCGCGACGAGATCGACCTGATGGAGAGCTGGCTGCGCGATCGCGGCGAGCCGCTGCCCGACTCGGGCGGCGCGCACGCGGGGATGCACATGGGGATGAACATGGACATGGACGGCCACTCGATGCTCATGCCCGGGATGTTGACCCCGGAGCAGCTCGCGCAGCTCGACCGGGCGCGCGGCCAGGAGTTCGACCGGCTCTTCCTCACCTTCATGATCCAGCATCATGAAGGAGCACTGACCATGGTGGCGAAGCTCTTCGACACGGGGGGAGCGGGCCAGGAGCCGGAGATCTTCGGCTACGCCACCGGCGTCGACGCCGACCAGCGCGCCGAGATCGGGCGCATGCGCGGGATGCTGGCGGGGCTGGGGGGGGGGTGAACGGCGAACCGTGAACGGTGAACCGTGAACGGGGTGTCCCAACCCCCCGAACCCTCACTTCTGGAACAGCAATAACAGTCGTACCTTCGCATTCACTGCTCACACCTTCCCACCCAGAGATCCACACACATGAAGAGTGCACGCCAATCCGGTCGTCTCGGGCAACGGACCCTCGCGACGCTGTCGCTCGCCGCGGGCGCGATGTCGCTCGTGTCGTGCGCGGGGTCCATGTCCACCGCTTCCGGCTCGATCGGGGCTCGGCCGGTCTCCCTTCCCCCGAGGGCGACGGCGGCCTCGACGACCGATCCGCGCGTCGGGCTCAAGGCCGGCGCCACCGACGCCGGGATCGCCGCGCACAACATCACGCTCGTGTCGCACTCCGCGAAGCCGGGCATCCTGGACGGTGAGGGGGGACCGCGCGGCCTGGTGTTCGCGAACTCCGACCTCGCCTTCCGCGGCAACTACGTGTACCAGGGGAACTTCAGCGGCTTCCAGATCTGGGACATCGCCAACCCGGGCAACCCGATCCTGCGCAAGACAGTCGTCTGTGGCACGGGCCAGGGCGATCCGTCGATCTACGGCAACCTGCTCTTCATCTCGTCCGAGGGCACGGGCAACCGTACCGACTGCGGCACTGGTGGAGTGGCCGAGAAGGTGAGCATGGACCGCATGGTCGGCGTGCGCATCTTCGACGTGTCGGACATGGCGAACCCGCGCAAGGTGATCGACGTGCAGACCTGCCGCGGCTCGCACACGCACACCCTCGTGCCGGATCCCTCCGATCCGGGCATCGTCTACGTGTACGTCTCCGGCTCGGCCGGCGTGCGCTCGGCGGAGGAGCTGCCCGGCTGCGTGGA
>JBBQJC010000095.1:0-14179 GCA_038325515.1 Gemmatimonadales bacterium
ACGACGGTGCGCGTGCGGGAGCGCACCGTCGAGAAGACGGCGCGCCAGGTGGCGCGCAAGTACGTGCTCGCGGCGCGCGCCGAGCTCGACCGCACGATCAAGGAGCTCAAGAAGCAGGGCGCCGAGGCGGCGGATAGCGCGATCGACGCGATGGGGCGGGAGGCGCGGCGCAAGGCCGAGGAGCTCGCGGCGAAGCAGGCCCAGGTCCTCGACCGCCTCGACGCGGAGGAGCGCTCCGCGCTTCGCCGCAAGGGAACCGTGCACCCGGCCGAGCGCGGCGCCATCGCCGTCGGCGACGCCGTGGAAGTCGGCACCCTGGGCGGCAAGGTCGGCCGCGTGCTCGACCTCCGCGGCAACGACGCGACGGTCGTCGTCGGCTCGATGAAGCTCAGCGTCAAGCTCGCCACGCTGCGCAAGACCGCGAAGCCGGCCGAGTCGGCGGTGAGCTATCCGGGCGATGCGCCCGAGGCGTTCGCCAAGACGGAGATCAACCTGCTGGGGCTGCGGGCCGACGAGGCGGAGAACGAGGTGCTGCAGGCGATCGACAGCGCGATCCGCGCCGACCTGAAGAGCCTGCGCATCGTGCACGGGAAGGGGACCGGCGCGCTGCGCCAGGTCGTGGACGAGATGCTGCGCAAGGACACTCGCGTGCGCGAGTTCCGCATGGGCGCGTGGAACGAGGGGGGCGCCGGCGTCACCATCGCGGTCTTCGCGTGATCTCCGACGAGACGATCGAGCGCGTACGGGAAGCCGCCGACATCGTCGGCGTGATCGGCGAGTACGTGGAGCTGAAGAAGCAGGGCACCGACTATCGCGGTCCCTGTCCCTTCCACCAGGGAACGCACCGGAACTTCTCCGTCTCCCCGAAGATCAAGTCGTACCACTGCTTCGTCTGCGGCGAGAAGGGCGATGTCTTCGGCTTCCTCATGAAGCGTCTCGGAGTGGACTGGCCGCAGGCGCTGCGCATGGTCGCCGAGAAGTCAGGCATCGAGGTGGTGGAGACGAGCGTCCGCCGCTCCGAGGAGAAGGACGAGCGTGAGCCGCTGTGGGAGGCGAACGGCGCCGCTGCCGAGTACTTCCAGCGCACGCTGTGGGAGGACGAGCTCGGCCGCGAGGCGCGCGCGTATCTCGCGGAGCGCGGCATCGAGCGCGAGCTCGCGGATCGCGTCGGCGTCGGCTTCGCTCCGCGCGAGATCGGGCTGATGCGCGCATATCTCAACACGCTCGGCTTCGAGGACGCGCGGCTGCTCGAAGCGGGGCTGCTCGTGCTCCCCGACGGTGCAACCGAGCCCCGGCCGCGCTTCCGCGGCCGCCTGATGTTCCCCATCTTCGACGTGTCGGGGCGCATCGCCGGATTCGGCGGACGTCTGCTCGGGCCGGGGGAGCCGAAGTACCTCAATTCGGCCGAGTCGCCGGTGTTCAGCAAGGGGCGCACGCTGTACGGCCTCAACTGGGCCAAGCAGGCCGCGCGGCGCGACGAGCGCATGCTCGTCGTCGAGGGCTACTTCGACGTGCTGCGGCTGATCGGGGCGGGGGTGGAGAGCGTCGTCGCGCCGATGGGCACCGCGCTCACCGAGGAGCAGGCGAAGATGATCCGGCGCTACACGGATCGCGTCTACCTGCTCTACGACTCGGACAAGGCGGGGCTGAAGGCCACCTTCCGCTCCGGCGACGAGCTGCTCGCGCAGGGCGCGTCCGTGCAGGTCGTCTCGCTGCCGGATGGCGAGGATCCCGACACCTTCGTGCGCACGCATGGCGCGAAGGGGCTCGAGACGCATGTCGCTGCTTCGCTCGACGTCTTCGAGCGGAAGATCCAGATCCTCGAGCGGGGTGGGTGGTTCGCGGACCTGCGGAAGAAGCGGCAGGCGCTGGATCGCCTTCTCCCGACCCTGCGCGCGACGAGCGACCCGCTCACCCGCGACATGTACCTCGGCCACGCCAGCGCCGCCGCCGGTGTGTCGCGTGAGTTGCTCGAGCGCGAGCTGAACGCCCCGCCGCGCCAGCGCGCCGGCGCGCCGCGGCGCCCCGAGCCCCCGCCGCGCGAGGATGCCGGGCCGGCACCGCGCACCTCGCCCGTGCCGTCGGCGGCGCCGCGCGTCCGGCGGGGCGACCGGCGGAGTGCGGGCGGCGAGCGCGCGATCGGCGCCGAGCGGGAGCTGATGCGCGTGCTGCTGCACCGTCCGGGCTATTTCGAGCAGGTCATCGAGCGGTTCGGCGCGGAGAGCTTCCGCGACCCGGAGTTGCGGCGGATCTTCGCCGCCCTCGTGGAGCAGGGGCCCGACGCCGGCCCCGACGTCCTCGCGAATGCGCTGGATGGCGATGCCGTGGTCGTCATGCAGGAGTTGCTCGAAGAGACTGGCGGCCTGGATCACGCTGAGGAGACTATCGCCGCTGCCTTCGCCGATATGCACAAGAAGGACATCGCCAGACGAATGGAGGAAATCGCGGCCATGATGCCGCTGGCTGGCTCGGAGGACAAGGACGCGCTGAACATGGAAAAGGCACGACTGCGGAACGAGCTGGTGCGGCTCGGCAGTCAGCGCTGGAAGCAATTCGAGTAAATCGGCGCGCCCGAGGTTACACTCCGTCATGCGCCGAGCCTGCGTGGCGGCCCGTCTTCTGCTGCATCGTCGTCGGACCGTTCGACCGTCAGACCGTCCGACCCTCTCCCCGGTGGTTCCATGCATCCTGACGTTCAGTCCCTTCTCGCGGTTCAGCTCGACGACCTGCAGGTATTCGCCCTCGAGAACAAGCTCGCGACGCTGGCCCCACGGATCGCGGCGCTGGAGAAGGAGCGCGGCAAGATCGCCGGCGCCCTCGAGCGCGCCCGCCGTGCGGTGGAGGCCGAGGAGTCGCGGCAGCGCGAGGTGCACGGCAAGATCGAGCTGCACCAGGGGCTCGTCGAGCGCAGCCAGCGCGCCTACGAGAGCGTCACGACGCCGAAGGAGGCCAACGCGGCGATGAGCCAGCTCGAGCAGACCAAGCGCATGCTGGACGACAGCCAGCGCGAGGCCGCGCAGGTCCAGGGGCGCATCAACGAGATCCGTCACCAGGTGGCGGACCTCGAGCGCGAGCTCGAGTCGGTCGAGGCGCGCCAGGCCGAGACGCGCACCGCCCTCGACGCCGAGCGCGGTGCCATCGAGCGCGAGATCGGCGACGCGCGCTCGAAGCGCGACAAGGCGGCCGGCAGCGTGCCGCGGCCGATGCTCTCCAAGTACGACCGGCTGAGCGCCCGCCGCCGCGCCGAAACGGTCTTCCCCCTGCGCGGCGCCTCCTGCAGCGCGTGCGACACCGCCATCCCCACCCAGCGCCGCGCCGCGATGGCCGCTACCGGCTCGGTGGAGATGTGCGAGGGGTGCGGCGTGCTGCTGTACGCAGCGGAATGACACGACGGTCCCGTTGAAGGGGGAGGGGGCGCCGTCTAGGTTGCGATGATGCCCCCGTCCGCCGCCGCCGCCGCCGCACACGTCCGTCCCCGCACGCGCTGGCTCCTCCCCGAGGCGCCCGACGCCGCGCTCGTACGGGCCCTGTGCGACGAGCTGCAACTGCCCGAGCCCATCTGCCGGCTCCTCGCTGCCCGCGGCCACGCCCCCGCCGAGACGGCGAAGCGGTATCTGCGCCCCCGACTGGAGCAGCTGCTCCCCGCCGACCAGATGCGCGACATGAGCCTCGCTGTGGAGCGGCTCGTCCGCGCGGTGCGCGACGGGGAGACGATCCTCGTGCACGGCGACTACGACGTGGACGGCATGTCCTCCACCGCGCTCATGACACGCGCCCTGCGGCTGCTCGGCGGGGTGGTGGTGCCCTTCATCCCGCGTCGCCTGCTCGACGGCTACGACCTCACCGACGCCGGCGTCCGCGCCGCGCGCGAGGCGCACGCCACCGTCGTCGTCACCTGCGACTGCGGCACCAGCGCGGTGGCGCCGGTCGCCGCGCTCCAGGCCGACGGGATCGACGTCATCATCAGCGACCATCACCTTCCCGGTGGCGACCTCCCGAACGCCTACGCCATCCTGAACCCGAAGCGCCCAGGCTGCGGCTCGGAGGATAAGGACCTCGCCGCGGTCGGCGTCGCCTTCAAGCTGGCCCTCGCCGTGACGCGCGCGATGGGAGGCAACGAGCACAACGTATTCGGCATGCTCGACCTCGTGGCACTCGCGACCATCGCCGACATCGCGCCGCTGCGCGGCGAGAACCGCGTCTTCGCCCGCTACGGTCTCAAGATGCTGGGCGAGACGCAGAACGTCGGGCTGCGCGCCCTCATCCGCGCGGCGGGGCTCGACAAGAAGGCGCTCACCTCGGGCCGCGTCGGCTTCATCCTCGCCCCCCGGCTCAACGCCGTGGGCCGCCTCGGCCACGCGATGCGCGGCGTCGAGCTGCTGACCGCCACTTCGGAGCATCAGGCGAACTCCATCGCCCGCGAGCTGGAAGAGCTCAACGCCAAACGGCAGGAGATCGACCGCGCCGTGCTGCACGACGCCCGGCAGCGCGTGCTAAAGCTCGATCTCGACGAGACCTATGGGATCGTCCTCGCCGGTGACGGCTGGCACCCGGGTGTCATCGGGATCGTCGCGTCCCGTCTCGTCGAGGAGTTCGGCCGGCCGACCGTCCTGATCGGACTCGACGGCGACGAGGGCAAGGGATCGGGACGCTCCATCTCCCGCTTCGATCTGCACTCGGGCATAGGGAAGTGCGCGCACCTGCTCAAGCGGTTCGGCGGGCACCGCAGTGCGGCGGGGGTCACGATCGCGCGCGAGCGGGTCGACGAGTTCGCGCGCTGCTTCAACGAGGGCGCGCGCGAGCTGCTCACCGCCGACGACCTGGTGCCCGAGCTTCGCGTCGACATGGCCGTCGAGCTCCAGGACATCACCGCGGAGTTCGAGGCGCTGCTGCGGCACCTCGAGCCGTGCGGAATGGGGAACCCCGCGCCGGTGCTCGTGACGCGTGGCGTGCGGCTCGCCGCGCCACCGAGGACGGTGGGCCAGGGCGGGCTCAAGCTCCGCATCGCCACCGGGGGCGAGCCGCTCGAGGCGATCGGCTGGTCGCTCGGCAACCGCATCGGTGAGCTCGACATGTCCCGCCCGCTGGACATCGTGTACCGCCTCGAGCGCGACGAGTATCAGGGAGTGTCCCGCCTGCAGGCCCGTCTCGCCGACTTCCGGGTGGGCTGATGCGCATCGTCGCCGGCCAGTGGAAGGGACGACGGCTCGAGGCACCCGCGGGACGCGCCGTGCGTCCCACGCTCGATCGAGTGCGCGAGGCGTGGATGAGCATCGTCAATCCGTGGCTCCCCGGCGCCCGCGTGCTCGATCTCTTCGCCGGCTCCGGCGCGCTCGGCATCGAGGCGCTCTCCCGCGGGGCCGCCTCGGCGGACTTCGTGGAGAACGCGGTCCCCAGCCTGAAGGCGATCGGGCAGAACCTGGCGCTCGTCGGCGCCGGCGATGAGGCGCGCGTCCACAAGGCGGATGCGCTGCGCTTTCTCGCGTCGCTGGAGGCGTACGCCTACGACGTCGCCTTCGCCGACCCGCCGTACGAGCTGGGGTTGGCGGCCCAGGTCGCGGAGCGGTGGCTGGACGTGCCCTTCGCGCACATTCTCGGCGTCGAGCACCGGTCCTTCGAGAAGCTTCCGCCGGGGGGAGAGAAGCGCAGGTACGGCGACACGGCGGTCACCTTCTTTCGCGCGCCCGTCTGACGTCCGGGCGTTCCGCCGTTACATTCCCCGCGTGCCGAACTCGCGAATCGCCATCTACGCCGGAAGCTTCGACCCCATCACCCGGGGACACGAAGACCTGATGCACCGCAGCCTGGAGTACGTGGACCGCCTCGTCGTCGCGGTGGCCAACAACTCCACCAAGACCCCGCTCTTCACCATCGACGAGCGGGTCGCGCTGATCAACTCGGCGGTGGGGAACGAGCCGCGCATCGAGGTCCGCTCGTTCGGGGGGCTGCTCGTGGACTTCGCGCGAGAGGTGGATGCGTCGCTCCTCATCCGCGGCCTGCGCGCGGTGAGCGACTTCGAGTACGAGTACCAGATGGCCCTGATGAACCGTCATCTCTCCCCGAAGCTGGAGACGGTGTTCATGGTGCCCTCGCTGGATACGACCTACATCAGCGCGAGCCTCGTGCGCGAGGTGGCGCGCTTCGGCGGCGACGTGCACGACCTCGTGCATCCCGCCGTGGAGACGGCGCTTCGCGCCAAGGCAGCCGTCCGGTGACTTTCCTCGAGGGGGTCCACCGGCGCGCCTCGGCTCTGGGTAAGCGCATCGTCTTTCCCGAGTCGTCCGACGAGCGCACCCTGGAGGCGGTCCGTGCGCTGGCGCGCGCCGGGGTGGTGAAGCCCGTGCTCGTCGGGGTGGGACCGCGGGACGCCGAGGCAGGGGTGGAGTGGATCGACGCGACCGATCCGTCGCTCGTGGCCTCGGCGGCCGCCGAGCTGCTGCGCGTGCGGGCCCACAAGGGGATGACGCAGGTGGAGGCCGACACCCTGGCGCGCACACCGCTCGTGGCCGCCGACGCGCTGGTCGCCGCCGGCAAGGCCGACGGCTGCGTGGCCGGCGCGGTGACGACCACGGCCGACGTCCTGCGGGCCGCGCTCTGGCTGATCGGGCCGGGGGTGGGGGTGCGCACCATCTCGAGCGCCTTCTACATGGACGTCCCCCCCTTCCGGAGCGGCGAGGGGGAGGTGCTCACCTTCACGGACTGCGCGGTGGTGCGCTATCCTTCTGCCTCGCAGCTGGCCGACATCGCCATCTCGGCGGCGAAGGACCGGCGGCTGATCGTCGGCGACGAGCCCCGGATCGCCTTCCTTTCCTTCAGCACGAAGGGGAGCGGGGGAGGCTCGACGGTGGAGCTGGTGCGGGAAGCGGTATCGCTGGTGCGGCAAAAAGCGCCCGAGCTCGCCGTGGACGGAGAATTGCAAGGTGACGCTGCGCTCGTGGAGTCCGTCGCGGCACGAAAGGCGCCAGACAGCCCTCTCCACGGTCAGGCGAACGTGCTAGTCTTCCCCTCGCTGGACGCGGGAAACATCGCCTACAAGTTGGTACAACGGTTGGCCTCGGCGCGGGCGATCGGACCCATCCTCCAGGGGATGCGGCGTCCATGCAACGATCTCTCGCGGGGAGCGACGGCCGAAGACATCTTCAATGTGGCTGCCATCACTGCACTGCAGGCGGACGACTCCGCGGCCACACAAAACGGATTCCGCCAGGAGACAGGCACATGAGCTTCTCGATCAAGAAGCAGGGTGAGATCGTTGTGGTCGACGTCGAGGGACAGCTGATCGTGGGCAACCGCCAGGAGCTGAAGCAGAAGGTCCTGGACGAGCTCGAGCGCGGCGAGCGCAAGTTCCTCATCGATTTCGCCCAGACGGGCTACATCGACAGCTCCGGGCTCGGCGTCCTCGTGTCGCTGTCCAAGAAGATCCGCGAGCAGGGGGGCGAGCTCCGCCTCGCCAACCTCAACGACGACCTGAAGACGCTGTTCGAGCTCACGAAGCTCGACACCCTCTTCCAGATCTCCGACACGCGCGACCGCGCGCTGTCCAGCTTCTAGCTTCATCCGACGAGAGCTGCGCGGCCCGCCGTCCGGCGGGTCGCGCCTCGTCCAGGTATCCGGCGTGCCTCGTGCCGCGCGCCGCCCACGCCCCCGCCATGGCTGCGTCCTCCCCGCCCGACGTCGGGCTTCGTGTCTCCATCGAAGTCCAGATCCCGAGCGACGTCTCCTACATCGAGCGCGTCGTCGATCTCGTCCGGCACCCCTGCGCCGAGCTGGCGTTCAATGCCCACCAGCTCGCGCTCAACGTCCCCGTCGCCCTGAGCGAGGCGCTCTCCAACGCCATCCTCCGCGGCAACAACGAGGACCCTGACAAGCGGGTCCTCGTGCGTGCCGACGTGGACACCGATCGGCTGGTGGTGGAGATCGTGGACGAGGGAACTCGCTTCGACCTGGACAGCAACACCCGCGACGCCACCGACCCGGGCAACCTGGAGCGGGAGGACGGCCGCGGCCTTTTCCTGATGCGCAAGCTGATGGACCAGGTGGAGCGTTTCGACGCCACGCCGGACGACGACGGCGGGAACATCGTGCGGCTCACCCTCGCACGTGCATGAGCGAGCTGGCGGACGTCCTCGCCGCGTTCCACGACGCCACCGGCTGCGATGCAGTCGTCTGGCGTGGTGAGGCAGCGGGCGATGTGCCGCTCAAGTTCGTCGCGGGAACGCATCATCCCGATCCCCCCGCGCGTGAGGTCCTCCAGGCCTCCGGCGCCCTCATTGATGAGGCCACGGAACGTGGTCGCCTCGTCATCGCGTCGGTCGCCGGGCTCCGCCCCGCCTGGCTGGTGCTTGGCCCCTGTCCGATCGAGCGCGCCGAGGTGGACCGCTACCTCAAGTTCCTGCGCCCCGTCGTCGCGCAGTACCTCCAGAATACCCTGGAAGTGGAGCACGCCGCGAACGAGCTCGCCGAGCGGTACGAGGAGATCAACCTCCTCTACTCCATCAGCGAGATCCTCGGCCGCACCGTGTCGCTCGAGGAGGGCGCCGCGACGATCCTGAAGGAGGTGAGCGAGACGGTCGGCGCGCGCCGCGCCTCGATCCTCGTCCATGATCGCACCACGTCGTCGCTCGTCGTGATCGCGCGGCTCGGCGGCGACGGCGAGGCGATCCCCGCCATTCCGCTCGACGACGAGTGCAGCGTGAGCGCGCATGTCTTCCGCACCCTGCACTCGGTCATCGTGGACGAGGGGGAGATGGAATGCCCGGCGGAGCAGGCCTTCCGCCGCGGCGCCATGCTCACCGTCCCCATCCTCTGGACGGCGCAGGACGGGAGCGAGCCGCTCGGCGTGGTGAACCTCTCGGACCGACGCTCGGGGCAGGCCTTCACCGCCGGCGACCAGAAGCTGGTCACGGCGATCGCGACGCAGATCGGCGCGGCGATCCAGAACGCGCGGCTCGTCACGCAGTCGCTCGACCAGCAGCGTCTCCAGCAGGAGATGCAGCTCGCGCACGACCTGCAGATGAAGCTCCTCCCCGAGGCGCTGCACGTCGCCCCCGAGGCCAACGTCGCGGCGCGCGTCGTTCCCGCCGAGGATGTCGGCGGCGACTTCTACAACCTGTATCGGCTCTCCGGCGGCCGCATCGGCGTGATGATCGGCGACGTCTCCGGCCACGGCTACCAGGCGGCGCTCATCATGGCGCTCACGATGAGCGCATCCGCGATCCACGCGCAGGGCACCGACGATCCCGCCGAGATGCTGCGGCGGCTCTACGTCTCCCTCAACGAGGAGCTCACCACCACCGAGATGTTCGTCTCCGCGCTGTACGCGGTGGTGGACCGCGAGCAGGGGCTGCTGCGCTACGCCAACATGGGCCATCCGCATGCCTTCGTCGTCTCCGCGGCTGGCGACGTCGAGCGCCTCGTGGCAGGCGGACCTCCGCTCGGCATGCTGGACGAGGCGCCGGACTCCATGACGCGACCGTGGGACGCGAAGGGCGACGTCCTGCTCCTCTTCACCGACGGCATCACCGACGCGCGCAACCGCGCGGGCGACCGGCTCGACGAGGCGCCCGTGCTGGAGTGCGTCGTGAAGCACCGCGACGAGCCCCCCGCCCAGATCGCCGGCCGTGTCTTCGCGATGCTCGATCAGTACACCGGCGACACGCCGCGCCTCGACGACCTCACGCTCGTCGTTCTCAAGAGCTGATCATGTCCGAACACGACGGCGGCACGCCACCCACGCCGCCTCGCGAGCGGCGCGGGGACTTTCCGCCCACGCGGAAGAGCCTCGGCCAGCACTTCCTCACCGACCGGCGCATCCTGACGCGGATCGCCGACGCGCTGCATCTCACCGGCAACGAGACGGTGCTCGAGATCGGGCCGGGTCGCGGGGCGCTCACCGACATCCTGGCCGACCGCGCCGGCCGGTTGATCGCCATCGAGTACGACCGCGCGCTCGCGGCGATCCTCCGCGAGCGCTACGCCCGCCGCGGCAACGTCCTCATCGCCGAGGCGGACGTGCTGGAGGTCTCGCTCGGCGAGCTCGCCGCCGGACCGTACGTGCTCATCGGCAACGTGCCGTATTACATCACCACCCCGATCCTCTTTCACGCGCTCGCCCCGCCCCGCGCGGAGCGCTCCGTCTATCTCGTGCAGCGCGAGGTGGCCGACCGGCTCAGCGCCGCGCCGGGAACGAAGGAATACGGTGCGCTCACCGTGAACGTCGCCGCGGTGGCGAAGGCGGAGACGCTGTTCAAGGTGCCGGCCGGCGCCTTCTCGCCGCCCCCCAAGGTGGAAAGCGCCGTGGTCCGCATCACGCCGCTCCCCGCGTCTCTCGTGGCCCCCGACGAGGAGCGACCCTTCCGCACGCTCGTGCAAAGCGCGTTCGGCATGCGGCGCAAGCAGATGCGTCGCGTCGTCCGCTCGATCTACGGCGTGGGAGCGGAGGCGGCCGATGCGCTCCTGGCCGCGGCGGCGATCGAACCGGAGGTGCGTCCCGAGACGCTCACCCCCGCGCAGTTCGCCGCCCTCCTGCGCGCCGAGAAGGCCGGGCGCGCCGGCGGCTGACCAGCCGACGCGTCAGTCGCGGTTGGTGAGGGCGAAGGAGAGACCTTCCAGCTCCATCGCCATGTTGACGGTCTTCACCGTGACGTCGAGGGGCGCGGTGAGCTGCGCCGGCGCGAAGTTGAGCACGGCCTTGATTCCGGCGCTCACGATGCGGTCCAGCACCTCCTGCGCCCGCTCGCTCGGGATCGCCAGCACGGCGATGTCGGGGGCGCCCTCGGCGACGTCGCGCTCGAAGCTGTCCATGCTGCGGATCGTCGCGCCAGCCAGGGTGCGGCCGACCTTGTCGGGATTCGTGTCGTAGGCGCCGATGATGTGGAAGCCGCGCTGCCGGAAGCCGCCGTACTGGGCGAGCGCCGCGCCGATCTTTCCCGCGCCGACGATGACGACGCGCCAATCCTTCTCCAGGCCGAGGATGCCGCGCAGGGAGGTGGCCAGCTCCGGGACCGAGTAGCCGAGCCCCCGCTTGCCGAACGACCCGAAGAAGGAGAGGTCCTTCCGCACCTGGGCAGAGGTGGTGCCCCCTCGTCGAGCGAGCTCGTCACTGGAGACGGTCGCCAGACCACGTCCCTCGAATTCCTCGAGGAAGCGGAGATAGATGGAGAGGCGTCGGACGGTGGAATCGGCGATGCGCTTCAAGATGCGTGAGGGCTTGTGAATTCCTTCACAAGGTAGTGAGCGCTGCGACGCGGCACCAGCGCCGCCCGGGCGTCGGGCGCCAAACCCGTGGGCTCCAAGGCCCGAACACGGAGGCGGCAGGGCGGCCAACGGATTATCTTCGGGTGCATGCCCGTCCATGTCACCTCCGAGATCGGCCCGCTGCGCTCCGTCCTCGTGCATACCCCGGGAGCCGAGCTGCTCGGCGTCACCCCCGCTACGCGCGAGGACTATCTCTACGACGACCTGCCGGACGCCGAGCAGGCGCGACGCGAGCATCGTCGCTTCACCTCCGTGCTCGGCCGCTTCTGCAAGGTGCACGAGGTGCGCGACCTCCTCGCCGACGTCCTCGAGAACCGGGAGACCCGCGAGCTGCTCGTGCGCGAGACGATGGACATCGTCCCGAGCGAGCCGCTGGCCCGCGAGATCGAGGCGCTCCCCCCAGCCGAGCTCGTGACGATGCTGATCGAGGGGCGCGTGGAGACCCCCGGTCCCCTGGCGCGCACCCTCAACGAGTTCGGCTACGAGCTCCCTCCGCTCCCCAACCTCTTCTTCACCCGCGACTCGGCGATGGGGGTTGGCGGGCACACGCTCGTGGGCTCGATGCGCTATGGCGTGCGCTGGCCGGAAGAGCTGATCATGAAGGCGCTCTTCACATATCATCCCCTCCTCGCGAACCAGGGGATCATCTACGACGGCTCGACGGAGCGTCGGCTGAACTACACCCTCGAAGGCGGGGACGTGCATCCGCTGCGCGAGGACCTCGTCGTGATCGGGTTCAGCGAGCGCTCCAGTCCCGGCGCCATCGACCACCTGGCCGAGGTGCTGTTCCGCGAGACGAAGGTCACCGACATCATCGTCGTCGTGATGCCGAAGGAGAACACGGCCATCCACCTCGACATGATCTTCACTCAGGTGGACCGCGACCTCTGCGTCGTCTTCCCCCCGCACTTCATCGGGCCCGAGCGGCTCAGCGTGCTGCACTGGGGAAAGGGCAACTCCACGCTGGCGGAGAAGAGCGACATCTTCACCGCGCTCGCCGACTGCGGGATGCCGATGACGCCGATCTTCTGCGGCGGCGAGCGGCGTGTCACGCAGGAGCGCGAGCAGTGGTCGTCCGGGTGCAACTTCGTGGCGATGCGGCCAGGCGTGGTGCTGTCATATGCGCGGAACGCAGGAACGCTGCGCGAGATGGAGCGGGCGGGGTTCACCGTCGTCCCCGGGGTGAACCTTCTCACCGGCGACGTGCGCATCGCCGAGGGGGAGCGCGCCGTGATCACCTTCGACGGGGCGGAGCTGGTGCGGGGCGGGGGCGGGCCCCGCTGCATGACCTGTCCCGTGGAACGAGACGATCCCTGGAGCTGACGTGAGCGACGAGTTGCGGGAAGTGCGCGTGGATCCGGTGTCGGGCACGCGGCTGGAGCACGACGCGCCGGCGAGGATGGAGACGCGCGCCGAGACGACGCTGCTCGTCGAGCGCGCGCACGATTACCTGAGTGCGGGGCCGGCGGACTCGCGGGCCCTGATCGCGAGCGTCTGCCAGCTCTCGTCGCTGCCGGAGGCGGTGGCCGAGCACATGGCCGTGACGCTGCTGCGCGGCCACGCGCGGTTCGCGCGCACGGCCGACGGCGCGTGGCGCATCTCGGAGCCGGCGGCGCCGGCGTGGCGCATGCACGCGCCCGAGGAGGAGCCGCTGCTCTCGTCGCTCTCGTTCGCCGTCGTCGACGTCGAGACGACGGGCGGACGGCCCGACCAGGGCGACCGGATCACCGAGATCGCGGTCGTGACGGTGCGCGACGGGGCGGTGCAGGGGGTGTACGAGACGCTCGTCAACCCCGAGCGCTCGATCCCTCCCTTCATCACGCGGCTCACGAGCATCTCGCACGAGATGGTGCGTGACAAGGCGCCCTTTCGGGGAGTCTGCGACGACGTGCTGCGCGCGCTCGAGGGACACGTGTTCGTTGCGCACAACGCGGCGTTCGACTGGCGTTTCGTCAGCGCCGAGGTGACGCGTTCCACGGGACGCGAGCTGACCGGGCGGCGCCTCTGCACGGTGCGTCTCGCCCGGCGCATCCTCCCGCAGCTGCGCTCGCGGTCGCTCGACTGGGTGGCGCGGCACTACGATGTCGAGATCCCGGAGGGGATGCGGCACCGTGCGGCGGGTGACGCGCTGGCCACGGCGCACTGCCTGCTGCGGCTGCTCGACGAGGCGCGCGGCCACGGCTGCGAGCGATGGTCGGAGCTGGAGCGCTTTCTCGCCAGCGGCAGCGCGGCGCCGAAGAAGCGGCGCGGACGCCGGCCGTCGGCGATGCCGGGTCCGGTCTCGAAGGACACGACGGCGTAGGGAAATCGCAGGGCAACCGGAGGGCAACCGCTCGGCAACCGCAAGGAGCGGATTCAACGGGTTCGACGGGAACCGCCGGCAAGTTCCTTCCGCCGGTCAAGAGCTGTGCACCGGCCTTTTCCGTTGAACCCGTCGAATCCGTTCCTGCGGTTGCGGTTGCACCAGACAGTGCCGAATCGAGTCTTGTTGGATGTCGCCGGTCCCATCACCACTTCGCACGAAAGTGTACAGATGCCTCTCCTTCCGCTCGTTCAGTCGCGCACCGTCGGATCGCTGCGCGTGCATGCCCTGCAGGCCGGCCTCCAGCAGCTCGACGGGGGGGCGATGTTCGGCGTCGTGCCGAAGTCGCTGTGGGAGCGGAAGATCCCCGCCGACGCGCGCAACCGGATCCCGCTCGGCATGCGCTGCCTGTTGATCGAGCATCCCGACGCCCTCGTCCTGGTGGACACGGGGGCGGGCGACAAGGAGAGCACGAAGTTCCACGAGATTTACGGGGTGGAGAACTCACCCGTGGGCAGCGCGGGCCCCACGCAGCTCGAGAGCGCGCTGGCCGAGGCCGGGTTCGCCCCCCCGGACGTGACGATGGTGATCAGCAGCCATCTCCACTTCGACCACGCCGGC
>JBBQJC010000096.1:0-13825 GCA_038325515.1 Gemmatimonadales bacterium
GACCTGCGCCTCACCGGTGCGTAATGCAACCCGGGTCTCGGCCGCCAGCAAAGGCGTTTTTAGACAGACTTGCAAGATAGGCGGTTTCGTAAGCGTAGTCAACGCTTCGACTTCCAGCGAGAATTCCCCCGCGCCCCGCCCCCTTTCGCCCCGCCAACGGTAGCTTGCAGCGTGCCCGAACAGACCCCGACGCCGCGCAAGATCCTCCTGATCGACGCTGACGCCTTCTTCGTCGCCGTCGCCCGGCTCGTCGACCCCGAGGGAGCCGGACGAGCCCCCCTGCTCATCGTGGGCGGAGCCGCCGGCAGCCGGGGTGTGGTCTGCTCGGCGTCGTACGAGACGCGGAAGTTCGGTGTCCGGTCCGCGATGCCCATCTCCCGGGCGCTCCGGCTCTGCCCGGACGCCCTCTGCGTTCCCGTCCCCGGAGAGGCCTGCCGCCGCAAGCACCGGGAGATCCGCACCGTGCTCGAGCGGTTCACCCCCGTCGTCCAGGCGGCGAGCATCGACGAGTGGTACCTCGACATGGGGGGCACCGACGCGCTTTACGGGGACGCCCCGCTTGACGAGCTGGCCGGGCGGATTCGCCACGCGGTGATCGCCGCCACGGGGCTCACCGTCTCGGTCGGCGGCGGAACGTCGAAGCTCGTCGCCAAGCTGGCGGTCGAGCGCGCCAAGCCGAAGTTCGGTGCCTCCGGCGTTCACGTCGTGCCACCGGGCGGCGAGCCGGATTTCATGCGCCAGCTCGACCTCGCCGATATTCCCGGTATCGGTCCGAAGACGACGATCCGCCTCGCCGAGCGCGGGCTGCGCACCGTGGAGGACGTGCTCGCGCTGGACGATGCCGCGCTGGCGCGCCTGGTCGGCGAGCGCGACGGCGCGTGGCTCGCGCGCCGCGTCCGCGGGCTCGACGACGGCGAGGTGATCGAACGGGAGGTCGCGAAGAGCATCAGCCGCGACGAGACCTTCGAGACGGACATCGACGACGACCTTCTGCTGGAAGGCGAGCTGACCGAGCTCGTGGGGCGCGCCGCCGCGGAGCTGCGCGACGAGGGGCTCGGGGCCCGCACCGTCACCGTCCGCATCCGCGACAAGGACTTCACGACACGGCAGGCCAGCCGCACCATGGAGGAGCAGCTCACGTCGGACCGAGCCCTGTACGCCGTCGCCCGCGAGCTCCTCCACAAGCTGCGCCGCGCGCGCACCGTGCCGGCGCGTCTCCTCGGCGTCGGGCTCTCGAGCTTCTCGGCGCCAGGCGCGAAGCAGCTCGCCCTGTTCGAGTCGGCCGCCGCGCCCCTGGAGTCGGAGCGCGACCGGGAGCTCTCGCGCGCCGTCGACGCCGTGCGTGCCAGGTTCGGCAGAGGGGCGATCGCGCCCGGCCGAAGGCGCTAGGGGAGTGCGCCCGTGTGTCGCAGATCACGTCAGCACGCCCTTTGCAATTCCCACCGGGCATCTCTGGCTGCGACGACGCGTCCGTGACGATGTCCATCTCCGAGCTACAGCAGGCCCAGCAAGTCAGCAGATTCTTCGACGAGACCGCCCGCGCGTGGGAGGTGCGGGAAATCCGCCAGCCCATCCTCGAGCGGAATCACGCGTGCATCCTCCCGGCACCGTTCGCGGAAGGGTGGCTGCTGTTCACCTCGGAAGGGGAGCACCGGCGGCTCGCGCCACTCCCGCCCGGCTGGCAGCTCGCCGACGAGGAGCTGATGCGGCGCTGGTGCCGCGACGCCGCCGAATCGGCGAGCGCGAAGCCCTGAGGGACGCTATGGCCGGTCGTCGCGACGGCGCTGCGGACCCTCGCCCTTGGAGCGCCGGCGCGGCGGGTTCGCGTCGAGGAGCATGAGGGCGTACTCCTCGACCGTGGCGTTGCGCCAGTTCTCGGGCCAGCTCGGCAGCTCGACGACGATGTCCCCCGCCGTGAAGCGGAGCACCATCTCCGGCTCTCCCGCGCGGTTGAGGCACTCGTGGATGCGCACCGTCCATTCGCGGCCGCCAGGGCTCGTGAAGGTGCGGCGCGTCCCTGCCTCGCGGATGGCTGCCAGCTCGATCTCCGCTGCGCTGGCCGCCCGGCGTTTGCCGCTGTCGCTGGCGGCGAGGCGGCGGACCACGGGCCTGGCGCGCTCGCACAGCGCCTCCAGCGCGGGGATGGAGCAGCTCGTCCAGTCGCGGGGATAGGGCGCGGCGAGGCGCCGCTTCTCGTCGTCGGACTCGAAGGCGAGCCAACCCTGCCCCAGCGCGTCCATGTACTCCTCGCCGCGGGTGATGGGGTGCATGTGCGAGGGCGTCACGTCCCACACGCGCCACTCGACTCCATCCCGATTGGTGAACTCCCGGACAGCCACGCGCGCCTCGCGGTATTGGGTCTCCCGCTCCCGTCGCTCCAGCCGGCGTCCTTTATATCAAGCGGCGTACCGCGCGATCCGTCACGGCCGATTACTGGCTGTCGGCCGGGGGCTCGGCGACGAAGGCGAGCCAGCGCCCGTCCGGGCTGACCGCGAGCCGGGACACGTTGCGCACGCCGCCCGCGTCGAGCCGGGCGACGGGACTCCACTCGTAGCGATCGCCGACCGGCTTCCAGCGCAGCAGGACCCCCTTGGACGCGGTGAGAAGCACGCCGTCCGCCGTCCAGGCGTGGAACTCGTTGTCCTCGGGGGCGCGGAGGATCGTCGCGACCGAGCCGCTGGCCACCTCCTGGGCGACGATCCAGAGCGCCTTCGCGCTGTCACGCTGCGTGTAGCTGTACAGAGGGCGGCCCGGCACGCGGTGCACCGAGCGTCCCACGTCGCGCGCGCGCACCTCGTCGGTCGATCCGTCGAGGCTCACGAGGTGAAGCGTGGCCGGCGCGCCGAGGACGTAGGCGACGAGATGGTTGGAGTTGAGCCAGGCGTGGTAGCCAACGGGCTTCAGCGCCGGCAGCAGGAGGAACGGATCGCTCCCGTCCATCGCGAAGCTCCAGAGCCGCTGCGCCGAGTCGCGCTCGACGCGGATGGCGCTGAAGCGGGCGCTGCCCGGCATCGGAGTCGGCGAGTACTCGCTCTCGGCGGTGCTCGTGACGCGGATGCTGCGCCGCGTGCCGATGTCGTAGCGCCAGATGTCGGCCTGGCCGTCGGCGACGGCGGTATAGAGGAAGCCGCTCGCGTCGGGGAGGAAGGTGGGCTGGTTGTCGTAGCCGGCGCGGTGCGTGACGTTTTCGGCCAGGCCGATGACGAGCGAATCGCCCTCACGGGAGAGCGGAGCAAGGTAGATGTCGGTGGCCGGCGCCTGGGCGTGCAGGATGCTCGCCAGCGGGTCGAGCGCGAGCGCCAGCACGATCGTCCGCGCCGCGCGCGCAAGGTGGGCGCTCATTCGAGCTCCAGGAGCACGGCGCCCTTCTCCACCGCGGTGCCCGGCTGCGCCCGCACCGCCTTCACCGTGGCCGCGGCAGTGGCGCGCAGCTCGTTCTCCATCTTCATCGCCTCCATCACCACGAGGCTCTGCCCGGGGACGACCGCGTCTCCCACCTGCACCGCGACGCGGACGATCATCCCCGGCATCGGCGCCTTCAGCGGTGCGGGGCCGGTGGGCGCGGCGGCGGCTCCGCTCAGCTCACGGATCGCGCGCGTGCGCTCGTCGAGTGCCTCGACCTCGTAGCGGAATCCGTCCACCCAGAGAGTATAGGACCCGCGCGTCTCGCCGCGGCGCGCGACGACCCGGTGCACCTCGTCGCCGAGGGTCACGAGCCGGACCGGGGTGCCCTCCACGTCGCTGACGCGCGCGCTGGAGGTGGACCCTTCGGTCGAGACGGTCTCGCCGTCGAGCAGCACCTCGACCTCGCGCGCACCCACCTGCACCGAGTACTTCATGCGGCCTCCGTCACGAGCTCGCACACCGTCTCGACGTGCGCGGTCTGGGGAAACATGTCATAGGCGCGCAGCCCCACGAGGCGGTAGCTGGGAAGTCGCGCGAGATCCCGCGCGAGCGTCGCCGGGTCGCAGCTCACGTACACGATGGCGCGCGGCCGGCTGCTCGCCCGCTCCAGCGCCTCGGTGACGCGTGCGTCGACCCCCGTGCGCGGCGGGTTGAGCAGCACGACGTCGGCGGGGAGCGATGCGCCGAGGTGGTCCTCGACGCGGCCGGCGACCGCCGACGACGGCGCCGGAAGCTGGGCGCGCAGCACGGCCACGGCGTCATGATCCCACTCGATCGCGACGACGGTGCGCCCGTCGCGTGCGAGGGGGAGCGCCGTCTCGCCGGTGCCGGCGTACGCGTCGATCACGCGCCGCGGGTCGTGCGCACGCGCGCGCTCGAGCACGTGCGCGTGCAGCCGCGCGGCGACCCGCGCATTCACCTGCGCGAACGAGGCGCCGCCCTGCGCCGGCACCGTGCGCTCGGCGATGCGCCGCGGCCGCGCATTCTCCGGCTTCCACCAGAGCTCCGTGATGTCGGGCGCCGCGGCGAAGAATCGCTCGGACGCGCTCCACGCGTGGCCGCCCTCGACCACGAGCGAGGCGCCTCCCGCGACCAGGCGCACGGAGGCACGCAGCGCCGGCTCCTTGGGCAGCAGATGGAACGCGGGGCGCAGCGCGGTCCAGATGGCGACGACACGCTCCTCGGTGATCGGACAGTCGCGCAGGTCGAAGACGTCGACGGGATCGTCGTAGCGGTGCAGCCCGGCGATCCACTGGCCGCCCGCACGACGCAGGTGCAGCGTGAGCTTGCGCCGGTAGCGCCACTGCGCGTCGCTCGGCTCCACGACCGGGGTCGCCGCGTCGCGCTTCGCGATGCGGCGAAGCGCGTCGCCGATGACCGTCCCCTTCGCGCGGAGCTGGGCGTCGTAGTCCATGTGCTGCAGCTGGCACCCGCCGCATCGATCGGCGGTGTAATGCTCGCACGGAGGGGTGACGCGCATCGGCGAGAGCACCTCGAGCGACTCCAACGTGCCGCGCGCGAAGCGCTTGGACCGGCGCACCCGGACGAGCGCGGTATCGCCCGGTGCCGTGCGCGGCACGAAGACGACGATCCCGCCCGCGCGCCCGACGCCGTCGCCGCCGGCGGCGATCCCGGTGATCTCGACGCGGGTGAGGGTGTCGGTCACCGCAGCGCCTCGCGGCGCGCGACGCTCAGCCAGTTGGAGACTGGCGCGGCAGCGGCGGCGGTTGCCGCGGGCTCGGCGGCTCGGCGGGGCGCGGAGCGCTCACGCTCGGCGAGCAGGACCGCGGCGATCGCGGCGAGCAGCACGCCACGCTCGGGCGGGGCCACGCTCGTGAGCTCGTCGAGATGCCGCTCCAGCCACTGGATCTCGATGGCGCCGGCGCGGAAGTCCGCGTGCTCCATCACGCGCAGGTGGAAGTCGCGTGAGGTCTCCACCCCCTCGATCGTGAGCTCGAGCAGCGCGCGGTGCATCCGGGCGATCGCGGCGTCTCGCGTGTCGGCCCACACGATCAGCTTCGCCAGCATCGGATCGTAGTAGAGGGAGATCTGGCTTCCCGTCTCGATCCCGCTGTCCCACCGCACCCCGGGGCCGCTGGGCACGTGGAGGTACTGCACGCGTCCCGTGGACGGGAGGAAGCTGTTCGCCGGATCCTCGCTCGTGATGCGGCACTCGATCGCCCAGCCGCGCGGGGCGAGCTCCGCCTGCGCGTACGGAAGCTTCTCGCCGGCGGCGATGCGGAGCTGCCACTGCACGAGATCCACTCCCGTCACCAGCTCGGTGACCGGGTGCTCCACCTGGATGCGCGTGTTCATCTCGAGGAAGTAGAACGCCCCCGTGGCGTCCAGGAGGAACTCGCAGGTGCCCGCGTTCACGTAACCGGCGGCCCGCGCGGCGGCGACGGCCGCGGCTCCCATGCGCGCGCGCAGCTCCGGCGACACGGCGACGCTCGGCGCCTCCTCGATCATCTTCTGATGCCGCCGCTGCACGGAACACTCCCGCTCTCCCAGGTGCAGCATCGTCCCGTGCTGGTCGCCGAGGATCTGGATCTCGACATGGCGCGGGCCGACGATGTACTTCTCGACGTAGACCGCATCGTCGCCGAAGGCACTCTTCGCCTCGCGCTGCGCCGATGCGAGCGCGCCGGCCAGCTCGCTCCGCTCGTGGACGACGCGCATCCCCTTCCCGCCCCCGCCGGCCGCCGCCTTGAGCAGCACCGGATAGCCGAAGCGGTCGGCGACCTCGGCCGCCTCGTCCGCGTCGCGAAGGGCGGTCGTTGTCCCGGGCACCACGGGGGTGCCGGCGGCGATGGCGAGCTCGCGCGCGGCGGTCTTGCTCCCCATCGCGCCGATGGCCTCGGCGGGGGGACCGATCCAGACCAGTCCCGCGTCGCGCACGGCGCGGGCGAACCATTCGCGCTCGGAGAGGAAGCCGTAGCCGGGGTGGATCGCCTCCGCGCCGGTGCGCAGCGCGGCGGCGATGATCGCGTCGCCCTTGAGGTACGACTCGCTCGACGGCGCGGGGCCGAGCAGCACCGCCTCGTCGGCCTCGCGCACGTGCGGCGCGTGGGCGTCGGCCTCGGAATAGACGGCGACGCTGCGCACCCCGAGCTCGCGACAGGCGCGGATGACGCGGAGGGCGATCTCGCCCCGGTTGGCGACCAGAACTTTCTTGAACATCACAGGGGGATGTTGCCGTGCTTCTTCGGCGGATTGCGATCGCGCTTCGTCCGCATCGTCTCCAGGGCGTCGATGAGACGCGGCCGGGTGTCGCGCGGATCGATGATGTCGTCCAGATAGCCACGTCCCGCGGCGACGTACGGGTGCGCGAACTTGTCGCGGTACTCGTTGATCTTGGCGTCGGTCGCCGCCGGCTGGTCGTCGCTCTCGGCGATCTCCTTGCGGAAGAGGATCTCCACGGCGCCCTTGGGGCCCATCACGGCGATCTCCGCCGTGGGCCAGGCGAGGTTGAGATCGCCCCGGATGTGCTTGGAGCTCATGACGTCGTAGGCGCCGCCGTAGGCCTTGCGCGTGATGACGGTGAGTTTGGGCACCGTGGCCTCGCAGTAGGCGTACAGCAGCTTGGCGCCGTGCCGGATGATGCCGTTGTGCTCCTGCGAGACGCCGGGAAGGAATCCCGGGACGTCCTCGAGGGTGACGATGGGGATGTTGAACGCGTCGCAGAAGCGGATGAAGCGGGCCGCCTTGATGGACGCGTTGATGTCGAGCACGCCCGCGAGCACCGCCGGCTGGTTGGCGACGATGCCGACGCTGTAGCCTCCGAGGTGCGCGAAGCCGCAGAGGATGTTCCCGGCGAACTCGGGCTGCACCTCGTAGAAGGCGCCGTCGTCCATCACCCGGCGGATGATCTCGTGCATGTCGTACGGCTTGTTCGGATTGTCCGGCACCACGTCCAGCAGCGCCTCGTCGCGGCGGTCGCGCGGATCGGTCCCGCGCGCGCGCGGGGGCTCGTCCACGTTGTTGCTCGGGATGAACTGGAACAGATCGCGGATGGCCTGGATGCACGCGGGCTCCGAGTCGTGCGCGAAGTGCGCCACGCCCGACATCTGGTTGTGCGTGTCGGCGCCGCCCAGCTCCTCCATCGTCACGTCCTCGTGGGTGACCGTCTTCACCACGTTCGGCCCGGTGACGAACATGTAGCTCGTCTTGCGGACCATGTAGGTGAAGTCGGTCATCGCCGGCGAGTATACCGCGCCGCCGGCGCAGGGACCGAGGATCGCACTGATCTGCGGGACGACCCCGCTCGCCAGCACGTTGCGGAGGAAGATCTCGGCGTAGCCACCGAGCGAGACGACCCCCTCCTGGATGCGCGCGCCGCCCGAGTCGTTCAGGCCGATCACCGGGGCGCCGTTGCGCATGGCCAGGTCCATCACCTTGCAGATCTTCTCGGCGAACGACTCGCTGAGCGAGCCCCCGAACACGGTGAAGTCCTGGGAGAAGACGTAGACCAACCGGCCCTCGATGCGCCCGTAGCCCGTGACGACGCCGTCGCCGTAGATGAGCTGGTCCTCCAGCCCGAAGTCGTGCGACCGATGGACGACGAAGCGGTCCAGCTCGACGAAGCTTCCCTCGTCGAGCAGCAGGTCGAGGCGCTCGCGCGCCGAGAGCTTTCCCTTGTCGTGCTGCGCCTTGAGGCGCGCGGCGCCCCCGCCGAGCTCCGCTTCCGCGGCGCGTCGCTCGAGGAGCGCGAGCTTGTCTCGCATGGTCATAGGGAGGGGAAGCTAGCGCCGCCCCCCAGCGGCAACCAGCGGGAGAAGTCCCCGGGCGCGCCCCCGTGCCCGCTTCTTGCCCCAGCGCGTCCCGGACCGAACGCAGAGGCACTCCAGCATGACCAAGCACGGCAGGAAGGACGGCGCCCCGGCCTTCACCGGGTTCGTCGAGGTCCGCGGCGCGCGCGAGCACAACCTGAAGGACGTCGACGTGCGGATCCCGCGGGACGCCCTCGTGGTGTTCACCGGCGTCTCGGGCTCGGGCAAGTCGTCGCTGGCCTTCGGAACGCTGTATGCCGAGGCCCAGCGCCGGTACCTCGACTCGGTCGCGCCCTACGCCCGCCGCCTCATCCATCAGGTCGGCGTGCCCGAGGTGGACTCGATCGAGGGGCTGCCGCCCGCGGTGGCGCTGCAGCAGAATCGCGGCACCCCCACCACGCGGTCGTCGGTCGGCAGCGTCACCACCGTCTCGAACTCGCTGCGCCTCCTCTACTCCCGCGCCGGCCACTACCCGCGCGGCCAGGCACACCTCGAGGCGGAGGCGTTCTCACCCAACACGCCGGCGGGCGCCTGCCCGCGCTGCCACGGCCTTGGACGCGTGTACGAGGTGACCGAGGCCTCGATGGTTCCCGATCCGTCGCTGACCATCCGCGAGCGGGCGATCGCCGCGTGGCCCACCGCGTGGCAGGGCCAGAACCTGCGCGACATCATCACCACGCTCGGCTATGAGGTGGACACCCCCTGGCGCGACCTGCCGAAGAAGGACCGCGAGTGGCTGCTCTTCACCGACGAGCAGCCGCGCGTGCCCGTGTACGCCGGCTACACACACGAGGAGATCAAGCGCGCGATGAAGCGCAAGGAGGAGCCGAGCTACACGGGCACCTTCACGGGTGCGCGGACATACGTGCTGCAGACCTTCGCCAACACAGAGAGCGCGCTGATCAAGAAGCGGGTGTCGCAGTACATGGTGGGCACCCTGTGTCCCGAGTGCGGCGGAAAGCGGTTGCGGAAGGAGTCGCTCTCCGTGAAGTTCGCCGGCCACGACATCGCCGAGTTCTCGAGCGTGCCCCTCTCGCGCCTCGCGGGGATCCTCGAGCCGTTCGCCGGGGCGACGGCGCCGGCGATGGAGAAGCTGCGGCGCCAGCATCCGGAACAGGCGCTGGTGACGCAGCGCATCTGTCAGGATCTCACCGGGCGCGTCTGCGTGCTCGTGGACCTCGGGCTCGGCTATCTGACCCTCGACCGGAGCACGCCGACGTTGTCGCCCGGCGAGATGCAGCGGCTGCGGCTGGGCACGCAGGTGCGGTCCAACCTGTTCGGCGTGGTGTACGTGCTGGACGAACCGTCGGCCGGGCTGCATCCCGCCGACACGGAATCGCTCCTCGTGGCGCTCGACAAGCTGAAGCGCGCCGGCAATTCGCTGTTCGTCGTGGAGCACGAGGTGGACGTGATCTGCCACGCCGACTGGATCGTCGACGTCGGCCCCGCCGCCGGCGAGCAGGGGGGGCGCGTCCTCTACAGCGGTCCGCCGGCCGGCCTCGCCGCGGTGGGCGAGTCGCGCACTCGGCACTACCTGTTCGACGAGCATCCGCCCCTCCGGCGCACCCCACGCACGCCAGCGGGCACGCTCCGGCTGCGGGGCATCTCGCGGCACAATCTGCGCGGGGTGGACGTCGACTTCCCGCTCGGCGTGTTCACGAGCGTGACGGGGGTATCGGGCTCGGGGAAGTCGAGCCTGGTGAGCCAGGCGCTCGTCGAGCTCGTCGCCGAGGGGCTCGGACAGCGCATGTCCCCCGCCGAGGAGGAGGGCGAGGAGCTGGAGCGCACTGCGGTTGCCCCCGTGGACGGCGAGATCACCGCCGGGCTCGAGGCGATCCGCCGCCTCGTGGTCGTGGACCAGAAGCCGATCGGACGGACGCCGCGCTCCAACCTGGCGACGTACACGGGGCTGTTCGATCAGGTGCGGAAGATCTTCGCGGCGACGAAGCAGGCGCGCGCGCGCCACTACGACGCGGGGCGCTTCTCGTTCAACGTGGCGAAGGGGCGCTGCCCCACCTGCGAGGGCGAGGGGTTCGTGATGGTGGAGCTCATCTTCATGCCGAGCGTGTACGCCCCCTGCCCTACCTGTCACGGCACGCGCTACAACGAGAAGACGCTCGAGATCCGGTACGACGGGAAGAACATCGCCGAGGTGCTGCAGCTCACCGTCGACGATGCCTTCGCCTTCTTCGGGGACGAGCCGTCGATCCACCGGCCGCTCCGCGTGCTGCGCGAGGTGGGGCTGGGCTACCTGCGCCTGGGCCAGCCGGCGACGGAGCTCTCCGGCGGCGAGGCGCAGCGGATCAAGCTCGCCACCGAGCTGCAGCGGACGCAGCGCGGCGACACGCTGTACGTCCTCGACGAGCCGACGACGGGGCTGCATCCCGCCGACGTCGAGCGGCTGCAGGCCCAGCTCGACGGCCTCGTCGACGCCGGCAACACGGTGATCGTCGTCGAGCACGACATGCGCGTGATCGCGGCGAGCGATTGGGTGGTGGACATCGGCCCGGGCGCGGGCGAGGAGGGGGGACGCGTGGTGTGCAGCGGGACGCCCGCGGGAGTGGCGGAGGACGGGACGAGCCGAACGGCGCCGCACCTCGCGCGGATGCTGGCGCCGAGGGCGACGATGGCCCGGTAGGACGATGCCGATGGAGGGATGCGAAAAGGGCACACCGGACCAGGTCCGGTGTGCCCTTCGCGACTGCTGACGTGCGGCGGCGGCTACTCCTCCGCGCCGGCGTCCATCGGGATGTCCATCGGGATGTCGATCACGTCGCCATCCTCGGTGTGGATCTTCGACGGGGTCTCCGGGCGCGGCGGCTGCTCCTCGGGGATGTTCACGACGCTGAGCACGATGCGGCGGTGGATCGGATCCACCTCGAGCACGCGCGTGTCCAGCAGCATCCCCTCGTACACCACGTCAGCCGGGCTGTTGACGGCAGCGCCGCCCTGGCCGAGCTGCGAGATCGGCACGAACCCTTCGATGTCGTTGCCGATGTCGACGACGACGCCCTTGTCCATCAGGCGCACGACCGTCGAGCGCATCTCCGTGCCGACCGGATAGTTCTCGCCGATGCGGAGCCACGGATCCTCCTCCGCCTGCTTCAGGCCGAGGCTGATGCGCTTGTTCTCGCTGTCGATGTTGAGGATCACGACGTCGACCGCATCGCCCTTCTTGACGACCTCGGACGGGTGCTGGACGCGCTTGGTCCACGACATGTCGGAGATGTGGATCAGGCCGTCGATGCCCGGCTCGATCTCGACGAAGGCGCCGAACGAGGTCAGGTTGCGCACCTTGCCGTTGATGCGCGTACCGACCGGGTACTTGAGCGGCAGCACGACCCACGGATCCTGCTCCGTCTGCTTCATGCCGAGCGAGATTTTCTCCTCGTTCGGATCGACCTTGAGCACGACCGCCTCGATCGTCTCGCCGATGGAGACGAGCTTCGACGGGTGCCGGACGTTGCGCGTCCAGCTCATCTCGGAGATGTGCACCAGCCCTTCGATGCCCGGCTCGAGCTCGATGAAGGCGCCGTAGTTCGTGATGCTCACGACCTTGCCCTGCACGCGCGTGCCCACCGGATACTTCTCGGCGACGTCCTTCCAGGGGTAGCTCTGGAGCTGCTTGAGGCCGAGCGAGATGCGCTCGCGCTGCCAGTCGATATCCAGGACCTTCACTTCCAACTCTGCCCCAATGGCAACGAGCTCGGAGGGGTGCGAGATGCGGCCCCACGACATGTCGGTGATGTGGAGCAGGCCGTCGACGCCGCCGAGGTCGATGAACGCACCGAAGTCGGTGATGTTCTTCACGACGCCCTTGCGGATCTGGTCCTTCTCCAGCTCCTTCATGAGCTTCTCGCGCTTGCCAGCGCGCTCGTTCTCCAGGATGACGCGGCGGGAGACGACGATGTTGCGGCGGCGCTTGTTCAGCTTGATGATCTTGAACTCGAACTTCTGGCCGAGCAGCTCGTCGATGTTCGGCACGCGGCGGAGCGCGATCTGCGAACCCGGGAGGAAGGCGTCGACGCCCATCAGGTCGACGACCACGCCGCCCTTGATCTTCTTGACGAGGGTGCCCTCGACCGGCTGGTCGTTCTCGTACGCGAGGCGGATCTTCTCCCACACGCGCATGAAGTCCGCCTTCTTCTTGGACAGGACGACCGAGCCCTCCTGGTCCTCGAGGTGCTCGAGCAGCACCTCGACGATGTCGCCGGGCTTGAGGTCCGGCATGTCCTTGAACTCTTCGAGCGGGACAGTGCCTTCGGACTTGAAGCCGATGTCGAGGACGACGGTGTTGTCGCGGATCGACTGGACCGTCGCCTTGACGATCTCGCCTTCGTCGATCGACGCGAGGGTGCCGTTGTAGAGTTCCAGCATCCGATCATAATCTTCGGACGTGTACTCGTCTTCGTCGTAGAGCTCCGGACGGCGGTTGGCCAGGGGGCGGAGCTGGGCGCGCTGCTGATCGCGCTTCTCGCGCTTGCTGAGGGCAGCGGCGGAGAGGGTTTCGAGTTCGAGCTCAGTCATACAGGAGGAAAATCTCCAGATCGCGGGTCTTTAGGCTCGCCGCGGCGAGTCTGGGGGTGAACGAACTTCCGCCCCCAACGGATGTGTTGGAGGGGATCCGTTAAAAGTAGCCCTTCCAGCCCGCACCGTCAACTTTGGAACTGCCGTCGGGATGGCGACTTACGGCCACCGCCAGCGCCACGATCCGTTCCACCTGCTCGGCTTGGGTCAGGTAGGTCGAGTCGATGAGGATCGCATCGGCCGCCTGGACCGTCTGCTGGGCATCCCTCGCGTCCCGCTGCACGAGCCGCTCGGTCTCCTCAGCGATCTCCGAATCGGCCGGCAGGCGCTCCAGCCGCTGGACCAGGCGCCGTCTCGCGCGCTCCCACGGGTCGGCCACGAGGAAGATCTTGAGGGGCGCGTCCGGAAAGACGGCCGTGCCGATGTCGCGGCCGTCCACCACGACGTCGTGCGCGCGGGCGGCATCCCTCACCCGGGCGTTCACCCACTCCCGCACCTCGCCCATCCGCGCCACGCGCGAGACCTGGCTGGTGACGTCCCCGCTGCGGAGCTCCTCGGCGCAATCCACGCCGTCGAGCTGGGCGGAGAAGGTGCGTTCCGTGGGAGAAAGGGTTACCACATGCGACGCGGCGAGCACAGCCGCGGGCGTCCACTGCTCCGGGTTGGCGTGGGTCCGGAGCGCGGCTGCCGTCGCCGCGCGGTAGAGCGCGCCGGAATCCACGTGCCGGATCCCGAGCCGCTGCGCCACCCACTGGGCGGTGCTGGACTTCCCCGAGGCGGCGGGTCCGTCGATCGCGATGACGAGTCTCTGCGGGCTTTCGGACATGGGGCTCAGTGGGTGACGCGCTCGAGCTCGTCCCAAAATCCGGGGTACGAGACCGCCACGCAATCGGGATCGTCGATCTCGATCGCACTGCCGGGCAATGCGCCGAGCACGCCAAAGGCCATGGCGATGCGATGGTCGCCGTGCGTCACGACTCGGCCGACCAGCGGCCGGTCGCTCCCACGTACGATCAGGCCATCCGGCTGCTCCTCGGCGTCCACGCCGATCGCGCGCAGGTTCGCGACCATGGTGGCGATGCGGTCACTCTCCTTGACGCGAAGCTCACCGGCGCCCGCGATCA
>JBBQJC010000097.1:0-13791 GCA_038325515.1 Gemmatimonadales bacterium
GGCGGCTGGGGTGCTCCGGCCGGGGGGGCGGGCGTGGGGGGCGGGGGTTCTGGTTCTTTGATGATTGGCCGAACCATTATACAACCAACCGCACCCCTCGCCTTTGCCCCCGCCTTCTTCCGCCTTCCTGTCGACCAGTTCCATCGCCATCATACGAGATGACCCAGCATCCACATCTCCAGATCGGCGACACCGCAGCGGGCGTCCGCACCATCACGCTCGACCGCCCCGACAAGCTGAACGCGGTCAATGGCGCGCTCGCACGCTCCGTGACCAGCGCGCTGGCGGAGGCCGGCCTGGACGACGCGGTCCGCGTCCTGGTCCTCACCGGCGCGGGACGCGCCTTCTGCTCGGGGCTCGATCTCTCCGAGCCCCCCGCCCTCCCGTCCGGCAGCCGCGCGGCGCGCCTCGATCCGTACGCCTGGGTGGGCGACTGGGTCAACGCGGTGACCGCCTGCGAGAAGCCGGTCATCGCAGCGGTCAACGGGCCGGCGGCGGGCGCGGGGTTCGGGCTCGCGCTCGCCTGCGACATCCGCATCCTCGCCCAGTCGGCGAAGCTCACCGCAGGTTACGTGCGCCGAGGTCTCAGCCCGGACGCGGGAGTCTCGTACTTCCTCCCGCGACACGTCGGCCTCGCGCGCGCGTCCGAGATCCTGCTGACCGGCCGCGATCTCGACGCCGCCGAGGCCGAACGCATCGGGCTCGCGGCGCGCGTCGTCCCCGATACCGAGCTCGCCGCGGCGGTCGCCGACTACGCGACACGCCTCGCCGCCGGCGCGCCGCTCGCGCATGCGCTCACCAAGCGGCTGCTGCTGCAGAGCTTCGATCAGCCCCTGTCCGACGTCCTGCGCGAGGAGCTCGCCAACATCAAGTTCTGCTTCGGCACCACCGACGTCAGCGAAGCGATCGGCGCCTTCCGCGAGAAGCGGCTTCCCGTCTTCCGCGGCGAGTGAGCTTGCGGCGCCCCTCGGCAACCCGCCAGCTTCCGCCCGATCAGCACCGTTCACTCTTTCGACCCCGATCCGTGCGCCTGACCACGACTCTGCTCGCGCTCGCCGCCACCGTCGCCGCCCTCGCCCCGGTTGGCGCGGTCCCGCCCTCCGCTCCCGCGCCGCTCCGCATCGCCTACCGCGTCGCGATGCCCGAGCCGGCTTCCCACCTGTTCGACGTCGCCATCGACATCGACGGCGCGCGCGGCGCCACGCTCCCCCTCCAGCTCCCCGTCTGGTCGCCGGGACGCTACGCGAAGATGGACTTCGCCAAGAACATCCAGGACTTCCGCGTCACGAACGCGGCCGGCGCGCCCCTGTCGTTCGACAAGACCGACGGCTCGCGCTGGGTCGTGCGCACCGGCGGCGCGAGCGGCATCCGCATTCGCTACCGCTCGTTCGACAACGCCCTCTCCGGCACCTTCAGCGTGCTCGACACGGCCCACGCCAACTGGAATGGCGCCTCGCTCTTCATGTACGTCGAGGGGCACAAGCAGGATCCCGTCTCCCTCGCCATCACCGCGCCGGCCGGCTGGCACGTGATGAATGGCGACACGCGCTCCACCGACCAGGCGACCTACCGTTTCGAGAACTACGACCGCCTCATCGACACTCCCACCGAGGTGGCGCCCGCCCTTCTCGTGGATTCGTTCAACGTGGACGGGAAGAAGTACCGCGTCATGGTTCATCACAACGGCCCCTGGCCCGCCCCGGCGCGCGCCCGCTTCGTCTCCGACGTGGAGAAGCTCGTGCGCTACGAGAACGGCGTCTTCGCCGCGCCGCCGCTCGATCAGTACACCTTCCTCTTCCACATCGGCTACGCCGGCGGCGACGGCATGGAGCACCTCTACTCCACCCAGATCATCGACCGGCGCCCCTGGACGGGGAATGACACCCTGCCCGTGCTCCCCGGCATCGGCACCGCCGCGCACGAGTACTTCCACGTCTGGAACGTGAAGCGCGTGCGCCCGATGGCGCTCGGCCCGTTCGACTACACGCGCGAGCAGTACCAGCCCAGCCTCTGGGTGGCCGAAGGATGGACGCAGTACTACGGCCAGGCGGCGCTGCACCGCTCCGGCATCACGGATGCCGCCGAGTTCTACAACTCGATGGCCGGCATCATCCGCAGCAACCTCACCGCCCCGGGCCGCAAGGAGGTCTCGGCGCGCATGGCGTCGTTCCATGCCCCCTTCTGGGACGGCGCGGCGCAGCAGCAGCCGACGAACGGGGCGCAGACCTTCTTCAGCTACTACATCAAGGGCTCCGGCGTCGCGCTCTACCTGGATCTCTATCTTCGCGGGAAGTCCGGCAACACGCGCTCGCTGGACGACGTCTTCGCCAGCCTGAAGAAGCGGAGCTGGGGGGCGCCGAACGCCTCCTACTACCTGCAGGGCCGCGGCTACACCGAGCAGGACGTGGAGCGCGCCGCCAGCGAGGTCGCCGGCGAGAACATGCACGCCTGGTTCGAGAGCCACGTCGGCGGCACCGAGGACATGGACTACGACGCGGTGCTGGCTCGCGCCGGCCTGCGGATCGTGCGCGGCGAGCGCTGGCGCCTGGAGGACATTCCCGACGCCACGCCGGCACAGCGTGCGGTCCGCGATGGCTGGGTCGGCGGACGCCACGGCTGAGCAATTGCGACGGAGGGATGCGCACCACTCGTTTCTCCTTCGCAGACCCGTCCGATGCACGAGGATTCCCCCGCGTCCCCCACCGCCGCCGCGCTCGGTGAGCTGTTCGACAGCCTCCCCGACGCGGTCACGGTGTTCGATTACGAGTTCCGCGTTCGATACCTGAACCGCGCCGCGGCCGAGCTGCTGCGCGCCGCGAGGATCGACCCGGACCTCGTGATCGGCAGCGAGTGCTGGGACGTCCTTCCGGGGCTGCGCGGCTCGGAGTGGGAGCATGCCCTGCGCGACGTCGCCTCGCGGCGAGTCCCCGTCACCTTCGAACGGCTGTCACCCACGCTGGACCGGTGGTTCGAGACACGCATCGTCCCCTCGGCGACGGTGATGACCGCGATCACGCGGGACGTCGGCGAGCGGCACGCCGCGGAGGTGTCGAACGCCGACAGCCGCGCGCTGCTGCACGCGATCCTCAACAACACCACCGACGCCATCTACGTGAAGGACCGTGAGGGACGCTACCTCACGATCAATGGCGCCGGCGCCGCCGCGCTGCACCGCACCCCGGAGGAGGTGATCGGCCACACGAACTTCGAGCTCCTGCCGAAGGACGTCGCCGAGCCGATGCGCGAGAACGAGCTGGAGGTGATGCGCACCGGCCGCACCCTGCATCGCGAGGACATGGTGCAGGTGGATGGCGTGCACCGCTACTACCTCTCCGCCCGCGGCGTGTGGCGCGATTCGAAGGGCGAGGTCGCCGGCATCGTCGGCGTGGCCACCAACATCACCGGACGCCGCCGCCGCGAGCAGGAGAACATGCTCCTCGCCGAGGCGGGACGCGTCCTCACCGAGTCGCTCGACTATCGCGCGACGATCAACGCCGTCGCGCACCTCATCACCCCCGCGCTCGCCGACTGGTGCTCCGTCGTGGTCGTCAGCGCGGACGGCGCGCTCGAGACCCTCGCGGTGGCGCACGCCGATCCCGAGAAGGTGCGCTGGGCGAAGGAGGCAGGCGTGCGCTATCCCGTGCGCCAGGAGTCCCCCACCGGCGTGCCCGAGGTGATCAGGACGGGCCGCTCCGAGGTGATCCCGCTCATCACACCGGCGATGCTGCGCGGCGCCGCCGAGGACGACGCACACCACGAGCTGCTCACCACCCTTGGCATGCGCTCGGCCATGATCGTCCCGATGAAGGCCCACGGCCGCACGCTCGGCGCGATCACCCTCATCGCCACGGAGTCGGAGCGGGAATACGGCGCCGCCGACCTTCCGCTCGTCGAGGAGCTCGCGCGGCGCAGCGCGCTCGCCGTGGAGCACGCCGCGCTCTTCGAGGCGGCCGCCGCGGCGAACAAGGCCAAGTCGGAGTTCCTCGCGAGCATGAGCCACGAGCTCCGCACTCCCCTCAACGCCATTCTCGGCTACTCGGCGCTCCTGTATGACGGGATCACCGGCCCGGTGACGCCATCGCAGCAGGAGCAGCTCGTGCGCATTCGCGCCAGCGCCGGCCACCTGCTGGGCCTCATCGACGAAGTGCTGAGCTACTCGCGCCTCGAGGCGGGGCGCGAGCAGCTGTCCTTCCAGGACGTCGAGGCGGCAGCGATGCTCGACGAGTCGTCGTCGCTCGTCCGCCCGATGCTCGCGGCAAAAGGGCTCGCGCTCGTCGTGCCGCCCGGCGAGGAGGGTGGATCGCTGTACCTCCAGACCGACGTGCTGAAGGTGCGTCAGATCCTCGTGAACCTGCTGACGAACGCCGTCAAGTTCACCGACGCCGGATCCGTCACCCTCGGCGTGCGCTCCGCCGGCGACGATCTTCTGTTCACCGTGCGCGACACCGGCATCGGCATCGCGGCGGAGAACCTCGAAGCGGTGTTCGAGCCCTTCTGGCAGGTGGAGCAGACGTCGAGCCGGCGCGTCGGGGGCACGGGCCTCGGTCTCAGCGTCGCGCGGCGCCTCGCGCGCCTGCTCGCTGGCGACGTCACGGTGCAGAGCGCTCCCGGCGAGGGGAGCACCTTCGAAATCAGGCTGCCGCGCGCTCCACTGCGGGCGCCGTGACCCGCGTGTCGCGCGCCACGGTGATGATCGCGACCCCGGCGAGGATCACCGCGGCCGCGAGCACCGTGCGCGACGTGACCGGCTCGTGCGCCAGCGCCCAGCCCAGCGCCACCGCCACGACGGGATTCACGTACGCGTAGGTCGCCGCCTTGGCCGCCGTGGTGTGCGCCAGCAGATAGAGATACGCCGTGAAGCCGACGATGGAGCCGAAGGTGATGAGGTAGACGAGCGCCATCACCGAGCGCGTCGACGCGTGCACGAGCCCGAGATGCGAGCCCTCGCCGGCGAACAGCCCGGCGACGAGCAGGCAGGCGCCGCCCGAGAGCATCTGGAGCCCGGAGCCCAGCGTGCCCGAGGTGGGACGCGGCGCGCGCTGCGTGTAGAGCGAGCCCGCCGCCCACGACAACGAGCCGAGCATGAGCAGGCCGATGCCGGCCATGCTCACCTGACTGTTCGCGTGCAGCGCGTCGGGGCCCACCAGCACGCCCAGCCCCACGAGACCGAGCGCCAGGCCGGCGAACACCGAGCCCGAGGGGGCTCGGCCTCCAGGGCGCAGCCAGTCCAGCAGCACCATCCAGAGCGGCACGACCGCCACGAGCAGCGCCGCGATCCCCGAGGGAACGCGCTGCTCCGCCCAGATCACCGCGCCGTTCCCGCCGAAGAGCATCAGGGCCCCGCTCACGAATCCCGTGACGAGATCGCGCCCCGTCGGCCGCTCGTCCTTGCGCAGGCGCGACCAGAGGAAGAGCAGCGAGCCGGCCACCAGGAACCGCGCCGACCCCATGAACAGGGGCGGAAGGGTCTCCACCGCGAACCGGATGGCCAGGTACGTGGAGCCCCAGATGACGTAGACGGCGGCGAAGGCAACGAACAGGCGGGCGCGCATCGCCCAAACATAGCGCCCGGCTGGGGCGACCAAGGGGCTTGCCAAAGCCATTCGGTTTGTGTACAGTTCATCAATCAACTAATTGAGGGCCAGATGACGACGGCAACCTTTGCACTGCCCATCAGCGAGCCCGATGCGTTCGGCGGGAGGACTCCCGCCGAGCCGGCGGCGGGTCGCGCACCGAGCTCCTCGCGCGACGCCGAGTTCGAGCGCGACGCGCTCCCGTGGCTCGACGATGTGTACCGCTTCGCCCTGTCGCTCACGCGCGACGAGTCGGATGCCGACGACGTGGTGCAGGAGACTTACCTGCGCGCCTACCGCTCGTGGCACACCTTCATCCTCGGCACCGACTGCCGGCGGTGGCTCTTCACGATCTGCCGCAACGTCTTCCTGCGCTCGCGCGAGCGTCAGCGGCCGACGGTGGATCTCGAGGACGGCGAGCAGGACGCCGTCGCGGCGGGCTCCGTCTACGCGGCGGCGCGCGAGCATGGCTATGACGACCTCTATGCCCGGCTCGACCTCGCTCCCGCGCTGCGCGACGCGCTCGACGAGCTGAACGAGCCGTTCCGTTCCGCGGTGATCCTCGTGGACGTCGAGGACATGACCTACGAGACCGCGGCGGAGGTGATGGGGGTGCCGATCGGCACCGTGCGCTCGCGGCTCTTCCGCGGCCGTCGGCTGCTCCAGGAGAAGTTGCTCACCGTCGCCGCGGACATGGGCTTCGTGCCCGCCTCCGCCGGGAGCGCGCGATGAGCGCGCCCGCGCGATCGCAGCTCGAGGGACTCGGCCTCTCCGCCAGCTGCGTCGATGTCCTGCGCCATCTGTGGGACTACCTCGACGACCAGATCACCCCCCAAGGCGCCGAGCGTCTGCGCGCCCACATCGCGTCGTGCGGCGAGTGCCGCGGCATGGAGGTGTACCAGGAGTGCTTCCTCGCCGCGGTCGCGCAGCTCCGCGAGAAGCTCGATGCACCCGCGTCGCTGCGCGACCGGCTGGCCGAGCAGCTCAAGGGGCAGGGGTGCGGGTGCTGGAGCAAGGTGAGAGAGCCGAACGGCTGAAACACGGTTTTTCGGCTTGCGGTTTGTCGGTGTGCGGCCGGCCCCGGGACGCCAGGAGCCTCCCGAGGCCGGCCGAGAACTGAAGAACCGATAAACTGAGAAGCCGTAGTTCGGTTACCCCCCGTTCACGACCACCCTCGTCACGATCTCCACGTCCGGCGCGAGCGACGCCGAGACGGAGCAATACTTCTCGAGCGCGAGCTGCACCGCGCGCTCGGCATGAATCGTCTCGATCCCCGCGCCGTCCACGTGGAAGGTCACGGTGGCCTTCATGATCCGGCGCGGCAGCTCCTCGCGCCGTTCGGCTTCGACATCCACGGTGAGCGTGTCCACAGGCGTGCGCCGCTTGGCGAGGATGTCCACGACGTCGATGCCCGAGCACGCGGCGAGCGCGCTGAGGATCGCGTCGACGGGGCTCTGGCCGGTGGCGCCGGTGCCATCGAGGCGCGCCGTGGGTCCGCCGGGCCGTCCCGTGTCGAAACGGTGCTCGCCCGTCCAGGTGGCGCGGATGACCGCGGTGCGCCTCGGGGGGGTGGGGGCGGACTGCTCGGGCGCGTGCGTCGTCTCTGTCATGATGGCCTCGGTTATCGCTCGATGGGCGCGCGGACTGCGTTGCCCCATTCGGTCAAGCTTCCGTCGTAGTTGCGTACCGTGTCATAGCCGAGCAGGTAGCGCAGCACGAACCAGGTGTGCGACGAGCGCTCGCCAATGCGGCAGTAGGCGATCACATCGTCGTCCGGCGACAGCGCCGCTTCGCCTTCATAGATCTCGCGCAGCTCGCCGGCGCTCTTGAAGGTGCCGTCGGCGTTCGCGGCGCGGGCCCAGGGGACGCTCTTCGCGCCGGGGATGTGGCCGCCGCGCATCGCCCCCTCCTGCGGGTAGTCGGGCATGTGCAGCCGCTTGCCCGTGAACTCGTCGGGGGAGCGGACGTCGATCAGCTTGCCCGACGCGGCGACGTGCGCGCGGACGTCGGGCATGAAGGCGCGAATGTGCGAGTCGTCGCGCTCCGGCGCGACGTACGACGAGGGCCGCATCGCCGGCTCCTCCGTCGTCATCTCGCGTCCCTCGGCCTCCCACTTCGCGCGTCCTCCGTCGAGGATCTTCACGTTGGTGAAGCCGAAGAGCTGGAAGACCCAGAGCGCATACGTCGCCCACCAGTTGTGCTTGTCGCCGTAGAAGACGACGGTCGCCGACTCGCCGATGCCCAGCTTCCGCACGAGGGCCTGGAACTGATCGCGCGAGACGTAGTCGCGCAGGAGCTGGTCGTTCAGGTCGGTGTGCCAGTCGATCTTCTGCGCGCCCGGTATGTGTCCCATGCCGTAGAGCAGCACGTCCTCGTCACTCTCGAGGATGCGCACGGCGGGGTCGGCGAGGTGCTGCGCGAGCCACTCCGTGCTGACGAGCGCATCAGGGTGGGCGTAGTGCTTCTCGGCGATCTGCTGGTCGGGCATGGTCGGGTCTTCGGGGTCGAATTGTTGGGCTGCTGCAAGCTAATCCCGAAGGGATCGCGACGGTTCGCACCGGCTGGCGCTCACGGGTCGATCCCGTCCATGAAGTCGGCGATCGCGGCGGCGTGCGGCTCCCAGCCCGGCTCGCCGAACAGGAAGTGTCCATGCCCTTCGGCCAGGTGCAGCGGGGCGGAGTAGCGCGCCGCCACGCGCTGCACCACGCCGGGCGGGATGAAGCGGTCGTCGCTCGACGCCACGAAGAGCAGGGGCACGCGCACCGACTCGGCGGGGACGCGGTGCGCGCCGAACGCCATCTCGCGCGCCGCGCGCCCGCTGTCGGGGACGAAGCGGGAGGCGATCGCCGCGCGCCGGTCGGGGGGCACGCGATTCAGCACCATCGCGTCGAGGTCGCCGGGGGTTGGCGCGAGGGGGCGCGAAAGCAGGAGGGCGGGCAGGTGCCGCGTCATGCGAAGCAGCACGCGGGGGCTGAGGACGCTCACGCCGCGCGGAGGGGCCGGTGAGACGAGCACTGCCGCGCGCGCGAGCCCACGCGACGCCAGCATCAGCGCGACGAGCCCGCCCATCGAGTGTCCAAGGAGGATGGGGCGGTCCAGCGAGCGGGCGGCAACGGCGGCGTCGTCGCAGTAGTCGGAGAGGGAGACGCGCCCGATCTCCGTGAGCGGCGCGTGCGGCGGATGCCCGCGAAAGGAGATGGCCGACGCGGTTCGTCCGCGCGCCGCGAGGAAGGGAACGAGCCCCTCGTACACCCAGGCGCCGGCATTCATGCCGTGCAGGCAGAGCACGGGTGCGCGGGCTGGTACCGGCGCGGAGGGATCGGTCGACGAAGGGGAAATCGGCGGCACGGTTCGGGATGGGGTGGCGTCGCGCTGGCGCCAGTTCAAGCTCCGCACGAACCGCCGTGCGGGCCAGGGGGAAGTTCGCGGGCGCTGGTCGCTCCGAGCCTCATTCGGTTACACTGCCAGGATGACGATGACTTCGGCCCGCCTCGCCGGCCTCATGGAGCCCTATTCGCGACACGTGCTGGTGTGCGTCGGAAGCTACTGCTCGCCCAGCCGGGAGGGACGGGCGCTGTACGCGCATCTCGCGGCACTGCTGCAGCGCGAGGGGTTGCTGTTCGGACCCCGGCGCGTGAAGCGCGGGGAGACTCCCTGTCTTGGCGTCTGCACCGGCGGGCCCATCGTCGTGGTCTATCCGGAAGGGGTCTGGTACGCGGCGGTCACGCCGGCCCTCCTGGAGCGCATCGTCGTGGAGCATCTGCGCGACGGCCGGGTCGTGGAGGAGGCGGTCTTTCATCGTCTCGCGCCGTAGGGAGCGCGCTCTTGCCGGCCGCGGACTCCGCCTGCAGAATCACCGGGTGCCCGACGACTCCATTCTCTACTCCCGCGTCCTGCCGCACGGTCCCGCGGTGCGCATCAGGCGCACGAGCGAGCGCGGCGTGGTGCCGGTGACCGCGGTGCTCGAGGTCGACCGCCGTGCCGGCACGCCACGCGAGTCCGAAGGGGGCTTTCCGCCCCCGCTCATGCTCGTGGAGGCGGAGAGCGAGGGGGCAGCGCTGGCCTCGCTGCGGTCCGCGGCGCTCGACGACCGGATGATCGCCGGTCTCATGCAGGAGAAGGGGCTCCGCTAGCGGGGGCGAACGTCCGGCGGGACGGGTCGGTCCAGCTCGTCGCGCACGGTGCGCAGGATGCGCGGCCAGATGTGCGGCGTCGCGAGCGTGAAGAAGTGCTCGCGGGCGACAGGGTCGGCGCGCAGGAAGTCGGCGAGGCGCAGGCCTCCCTTGCGCGCGTTGCACCCTCCACACGCCGTCACTAAGTTGCCCCCGGAGTGATCGCCGCCGCGCATGCGAGGCTGCACGTGGTCCACGGTGAGCGCCTCCGGCTCGAATCGCTCGCCGCAGTACACGCACCGGTAGTCGTCGCGCGCGAAGATCCGCTCCCGTCGCAATATGAAGAATCCTCTCGTTCCATCGTTGCCATCGCGCCGCGACCTCCTCGGCGCCGCCCAGCGCTATCTGCTGGATCCGTCGGAGGAGCAGCTCGACAACGCCGCCGGGGATCCCCCGCGCCTCACTCTCCAGGCCCTCACCAAGGTTAGCATGTCCCGCTCGCGCGACCGTATCCTGGCCAATCTGGACGACATGTACCGCGAAGCCTTCGAGCGCGCCAAGGTCACTGGCGATGACTCGCAGATGGCGACGCTCGACTTCGCCTATCGGCGCGAGCAGCTGTATTTCGAGATCCTGCTGGACGTGCGGGACGCGATCGAGAAGAAGTAACGGACCACGGTTTTTCGGTTTTCAGTTATCGGCCGCGCTCGGGACGCAGTGGCACACCGAGGCAGGCCGAGAACTGAAAACCCGTAAACCGACAAACTGTTCTCTCACTTCCCCGTCCCGAACACCGACCCCGTCTTCCCCTCGATCTCGTCGCGCGCCTGCGGCCACCGCAGCGACGCGAGCACCGACAGGACGAGCACGCCGAGCACGATCGCCAGTGACAGCACGATCGGCACGTGGATCCAGTGCTCCACGAGCATCTTCGCGCCGACGAAGGTGAGGATCACGGCGAGCCCGTACTTGAGCAGATGGAACTTCTGCACGACGGTGGCGAGCAGGAAGAACAGGGAGCGAAGCCCCAGCACCGCGAAGATGTTCGAGGTGAACACGAGGAAGGGATCCCGCGTGATGCCGAAGATCGCGGGGATCGAGTCGATCGCGAAGATGAGGTCGGTCGTCTCCACGAGCACGAGCACGAGAAGGAGGGGGGTGGCGAGACGGCGCCCATTCTCCACCGTGAAGAAGTGCTTGCCGTGATACTCGTGGCTGACGGGGAGGAACCGCCGCACGAACTTCACGACGGGATTCTGCTCTCCGTCGAACTCCTCGTCCTGCTTCAGCGCCATCCGCACGCCGGTGATGACCAGCAGTGCGCCGAAGATGTAGATGATCCAGCCGAAGCGCGCCAGCAGCGCCGCCCCCACGCCGATGAACACACCGCGCATGATCAGCGCGCCGAGAATGCCCCAGAACAGCACGCGATGCTGGTACTGCGCCGGCACCCGGAAGTACTGGAAGATCAGCACGATCACGAAGATGTTGTCGACGCTGAGCGACTCCTCGATCACGTAGCCGGTGAGGAAGGTCAGCGCGGCCTGGTGCGAAGCGAAGACGGCGAGCCCGGCAGCGAAGACGAGCGCAAGCGCCACCCACACCGCCGTCCAGATACTGGCCTCCTTGGCCGATACGACGTGCGGATTGCGGTTGAAGACGCCGAGGTCGAGCGCGAGCATCGCGAGCACGAAGGCGATGAAGCCCGACCAGATCCAGATGTTGGGTGTGAGCATGGAAGACCCTGAAGGAGCCGGACGGACGACGGGCGAGCCACACTACGGCACGCACGGTGTCGTAGTGGTCTCGCCCAAGGCTCTACCTCACCCTTCAGCCGACCGGGAGCGCTCGCGCGCTCCGTCTTGACGATCGGCTGCTCCGGCGCACTCGCGCCGGCCGGCTACTCCCCACTCTCGCTTAAGAGTGGTCGGTCATCGAGGCGGAGTCAAGCCGGATTGCTCGCGGAGAGCTGTTTGACGGGCAGGGTTCGGCGTGTCAACGTACGCGCTCGAGACCATCGACCGACGACGACCAGTGAATGGTCCGCAGCCACCCCCGACCCGACGACTGGTGACCAGGAGCTCGCTCGCCATAGTGAACGCCCGCGTCTGGTCCGGCGACCAGGGAAGGCCATGGGCCGACGCCCTGCTCATCACCGGCGACCGCATCGAGCTCGTCGGATCGAGCGCCGAGGTGCAGAAGCGCGCCGCGGCCCTGGTTCCGACCGTCGACGCCGGGGGAATGCTGGTCACCCCCGGCTTCGTCGACGCGCATGTCCAGCTCGCCCTCGGTGACCTCGAGAGCGAGACGCGCCGCCTCGCGTCGCAGGGCGTGACCAGCGTGCAGCACATGGGCGAATGGGAAGATGTCGAGATCCTCCGGGCGGCGCACGAGCGGGGCGCGCTCCGGGCGCGCGTTCGCGCCGCCGTTCCACTCGACGCGTGGTCACGGCTGCGCGACGATATCGCGCGTCTCGGGCGTGGCGACGCGTGGCTACAGCTGGGCGGCGTGACCGGATCGGCCGATACCGCGCTGCACGAGGCTGCCTTCGCCGCTGACGCCGCAGGGATGCAGCTCATGCTGCAGGCCGGCGACGGGGACGGGCTCTCGCTCCGACTCGATCTCCTCGCACGCATCGCCGAGGCGCGGGGCGCACGCGACAGGCGCGCTCGCCTCGACGGAGCGCTGCAGGTATCGCCCGGCGATGCCGCTCGCCTGGCCGAGCTCGGCGTCGTCCTCTGCGTGCATCCTGCCCGCGCCGCGGTCGATGCCGACTATCGCCGCCTGCGCGACGCGGGGGCGCGACTGGTCTTCGGAAGTGGCGGGCCTGCGAGTCGCGCCGCGCCGTTCGAGGCGATCTGTGCCGCGTTCGCCGGCTCCCGACGCGAGAACGCTCTTCCCGGAGGACGCGACGGCGCCCGCGCGTTCGCCGTCGGCGACGCGCTCCGCGCCTGCACCAGCGGTGCAGCGTGGGCCGGATTTCAGGAGAAGGAGGTGGGGATACTCAAGCCGGGGATGCTTGCCGACCTCGTCATGATCGATCGTGACATCACGCGGGCGGCGCCGGGAGACATCCGGGACGCCCGGGTCGTGCTCACGCTGGTGGGCGGACACCCCGTCTTCGATGCGATGGGGCTCGTGCCGTGTGGGTGACTCCGAGGATGTCCAAACGCCGGGACAGGGGTATCTTGACGGGTGGGCCGGCACCGGCCGGCTGCACAGACACCGGGAGGATACGAATGCACGCAGTGACGCGATCGTTGGCGCTGGTCTGGGGGGCTACGGTCCTCATGGGAGCGTCGTGCTCCGTGCCGCAGCAGACGGCCAGCGCCAACCCCTCTGATGCATCTGCAGTCTCGGCCGGCGACACCTCGGCGAGCGCGCAGCAGGCGCGAATCCAGAAGCTCGAGGTGGAAGCCAGGGCACTCGCCAGGACCGACGGTTGCAGCAGCGCGAGCGCCTGCCGCACCGCCCCCGTCGGCGCGCGCCCCTGCGGCGGGCCGCGCACCTACATCGTCTACTGCGCCGCCACCACGGACTCCGTCGCGCTCTACAAGAAGCTCGGCGAGCTGGAGGCGGTGGAGAAGGCGTACATCAGGAGCGCGGGATTGGCCGGCACCTGCGACTTCCGCATGCCTCCTGGCGTGACGGTGGCAGGCGGAAGCTGCAAGGAGACGAGCGGCAATCCCTGACCGGCTCGTCCACGATCCCGTCGAGCGGGGCGCTGCCATCGGCTACTCGTCGAACGAGCCGAAGCCCTCGACGTAGCAGCTCGACAGGGGATTCGTGAGCAGCCCGTTGAAGCTCCCCGTCGCGACGATACCGAGCGTCGCGTCTCCCGAAGGCACAGAGCAGCGTCCCGTGAATCCGCTGGTCGAGCCCGCACCCGCATTGAAGGTGGAGTTGCGGAAGAGCCGCAGCACCGCCGGGTTCGTCACGGTGAACGCGTCCTGCGACGTGAGTGTCGCGTGACTGCGCACGTGCACGTTGCCAGGCACCGACGCGCCGGTACGGAACTCGGTGGCCGAGTACTCGACCAGCTCGAGACGCAGGCTGTCGGAGCCCGCCTCGAAGATGATTGGCGCGCCTTCGACCGTGTGACGCAT
>JBBQJC010000098.1:0-13378 GCA_038325515.1 Gemmatimonadales bacterium
GGACCTCGTTGGGGACCGAGATGCCGTAGCCGTCGTCCCAGACGGAGACCAGCATCGGCACCTGCAGGACCCCCGCCGCGTTGATCGCCTCCCAGAACACCCCTTCGGCACACGACGCGTTGCCGATGGTGCCGAAGGCGATCTCGTTGCCGTTGCGCGAGAACTGCGTGAGCGACTTCAGCGCGTCGATCTCGCGATAGAGCTTCGACGCGTAGGCGAGGCCGAGCAGGCGAGGCATCTGTCCGCCGGTCGGGGAGATGTCCGCCGAGGACTGGTAGCCGTCGGTGAGCGCGCCGAAGGCGCCGTCCCCGTCGAGCATCCGGGTGCCGAAGTGGGCGTTCATCCCGCGCCCCGCCGATGCGGGCTCCGCCTGCAGGTCGGTGTGCGCGTAGAGCTGGGCGAAGAACTGCTGCACGTCGAGCAGCCCGAGCGCGAACATCAGGGTCTGGTCGCGGTAGTACCCCGAGCGCACGTCGCCCGGCTGGAACGCGCGGGCGAGGGCGACCTGGGCGACCTCCTTTCCGTCGCCGAAGATGCCGAACATCGCGCGGCCGAGCATCACCTCGCCGCGGGCGAGCGTGCTGACCTGCCGGCTCCGGTACGCCGTGCGATAGTCGCGCAGGATCTCCGCGGGGGATACCGCCGCGATGCCGCCCAGAACTTCCGTCTCAGTGCTCATCAGTCTGTGCTCGCCGTTGCCAGGACCAGGAATCTCAGGAATCTAGCGGCCGGAGGGCGCGAGGGCAGGACGAGGGGTGGGGCCGGCCAGCGGCGTCAGGGCTTTCCCGACCCCTCCAGCGCCGCGAGGCGCCCCGAGAGCGCATCCAGGCGCGTGATCAGCTCCGCGTGGCGCAGCTCCTCGTCGGTTGGCTCCTTGGGGACGAAGGTGAGGGCACCGCCGATCTCGAGCCGGCAGGTGATGACCTTGTCGAGGGCGTCGATCCCCTGGCGCCGGGCCGCGGCCTCGAGCTCGGCCGTCGTGATGAGCTCGCGCTTCATGCGCTCGTGCTTGATCTCGCCGTCCTCGATGAGGACGTCCGCGTCCCCCTCCAGCCAGCGCGCGACCACGGGATGCGAGTACAGGTAGCGCACCGCGATCCAGTTGAGCGCCAGCAGCGCCGCGCCGCCGACGATGCCGCCGAGCAGCGAATTGTCGTTGCCGATGATCGCGTTCTGCACCGTGTTCGAGAGGAGCAGCAGCACGACGAGGTCGAACGGGTTGAGCTGGCCGAGCTCGCGCTTGCCGGCCAGGCGCAATCCCACGAGGAGGAAGGCGTAGACGGCGAGGGTGCGCAGCAGCTTGTCGGTGAGCGGGATGCCGATGTCGAGCATGTCGTGGAGCATGGCTCAGCCCCTCCGGTGTGCGGGGAGAATCCGGCCGGTGTCGATCTCGATCTCTTCGGGCACTGTCGTCCTTGATGAGTGAGGTGCGCGGGCGCCGCGCCGGTGCTATTCCAGCTCGCCGGGCTGCGGGTGCGTGAGGTCGGCGGCGACGAGGCGCAGCGTGAACTCGCTCCCCCCGCCGCGACGCTCGGCGTACGCCAGCGTCCCGCCCTGCGCCTCGGCGAGGGTGCGGGCGATGGAGAGGCCGAGCCCCGCCTGGCCGGCGTCGGGCATCGCGTCGGTGGGCCGGTAGAACGACTCGAAGATCCGCTCGCGCTCGCGGGCCGGAACGCCGGCGCCCCGGTCGGCGACGGTGAAGGTGAGCCACCCCTCCTCGCGGCCCACACGCAGATCGACGACGCCGCCCGGCGGGGTGAAGCGCAGCGCGTTGTCGAGGAGGTTGCCGACGATGCGCAGCGTGTGCACGAAGTCGAACTCGCCGACGAGCGCGGGCGCGTCGAGGTCGACGTGCGGGACGATCGTGCGCCCGCCGAGGATCCCCTCGGCGCGGCGCAGCGCGGCGCCCACGACGTCCTCGGCCGTGTTCAGCTCGCGCGTGACGGCGAACCCTCCGGCGCGCAGGCGGGAGAGCTCGAGCAGGTCGCCCACCATGCGCGCCAGCCGGTCGGCCTGCTCGACGATCGCCGCCGCCGACGGCTCGCCGCGCGACTCGGCGCCCTGGGCGAGCACCTTGATCGTGGTGAGCGGCGTGCGGAGGTCGTGCGAGACCGACGCGAGCACCTGATCCTTGGCGCGGTCAGCTTCCCGGAGCGCCTCGAGGTGTCCAGCTTCCTTGACGAGCCGCATCCGCTCGACGCCCAGCGCCGCGTAGTACGCGAGCGCCTCGAGGTAGCGGCGACGCGACTCGTCCAGCGCAGGCACCGGCTGCCCGCGCACCAGCAGGACGCCGATCGTGCGCGCGTCCGCGCGCAGCGGGAGGGCGAGCAGCGGGGCCGGAAGCTGCGCGTCGATGTCCCAGTGGGGCGTTCCGGCCTCGATGCGCGCCGCCGCGGCGCGCTCGTCCGGCGCGACCTCGGCGGGAAGGTCGGCGTCGCCGTGCGAGGTGCCGGCGATGAATGGCTCATGCGCGTCGTCCCACGCGAGGATCGAGCACGAGCTCGCGCCGATCGTGTCGCGCACCAGCCGGGCGATCGCGTCGAGCGCCTGCTCGGGACGGGCGTGGCGCAGCGTCTCCGCTCCCAGACGCGAAAGGCTTTCCACCTCGCCCTCGCGCTGGCGGGCCGCGTCGGCCTCCTGGCGCGCGCGCGTGAGCAGCTCCGTCGTGACACCCGCCGTGGCGATAAAGGCGATGAGCAGCACGCCGTCCAGGGGCTTGCCCACCGAGATCTCGCCGAAGGGGGGCTGGAAGAAGTAGTCGATCAGGAGGAAGGCCAGCAGCGCGAGCGTGAAGCCGAGCGCGCGGCCTCCCGCGACGCTCCCCCCCAGCACGACGAGCAGGAGGACCAGCACCGCGTGCGACTGATCGACGTCCGGACGGCTGTGCACCAGCACGAGCAGGGCGAGCGTGAGGAGCGTCCCCCAGATGAGCCACCCCCGGAGCGTGGCTCGTGCCACCGTCATGTCGCCTCGTGCTCGAACCGGTAGCCGACTCCGGGCTCCGTGACGATGAGCCTCGGCGTGGCCGGATCACGCTCGATCTTGCGACGCAGGTTGGTGAGATGCACGCGCAGGTACTGCTGCGGGTTGCCGAACGACTGGCCCCACACTTCGTCGAAGATCTGCTGGTGCGTGAGCGTGCGACCGGCGTGGGTGACGAGGGTCTGGACGAGCCGCCACTCCGTGCGGGTGAGCCGCACCAGCGCGCCGTCCCGGTGCACCTCGCGGCGCGACAGGTCCACGGACAGCCCGCCGAATTCGAGCACGCTCGACGCGGACTGCGGCGCGAGCCGCGCACGCCGAAGCTGCGCTTGCACGCGCGCCACGAACTCGGCGAGCCCGAACGGCTTCGTCACGTAGTCGTCCGCCCCCGCGGTGAACAGGGTGACCTTCTCCTCTTCGGCGTGGCGCGCCGAGAGGACGACGATCGGCGCCGACGACCGCCGGCGCAGCTCGGTGCACACCTGCACGCCGGGCATGTCCGGCAGCCCGAGGTCGAGCACGACGAGATCGGGGTGCGCGAGGGTGGCCTGCGCGATCCCCTCCGCGCCGGTGCCTGCCTCGAGGATCGCATCGCTCAGGGGCAGCAGGGCGGCGGCGAGTGCGTGGCGGATCTGCGGCTCGTCGTCGATGACGAGGATGGCGTTGGCGCGGACTTGAGGCACGCCGAACAATGCGCCATGGGGCCGCGAAGCTCAACGGCCGCCGCGCTCGACGGCGCCGAGGCGCGGAATCTTTGTGCAGACTTTGCGTCGGCGCGCGAGGCTCCCGGCGAGATTCTCCATCATGGGCCGCCGCGGGGGTGGCCGCCACCTTCGGTCGGGGAGCGTCGCGTGTTCGGCAATCTGGGCTTCGGCGAGCTGATGGTCATCATGGTCATCGTCCTCGTGCTCTTCGGGGCGAAGCGCGTCCCGGAGATCAGCGCATCGTTCGGCAAGGGGATCCGCGAGTTCAAGCGCAACCTGAACGACGTGGAGCGCTCGCTCACCGAGCCGGAAGCGCGCGCGGCACCGCGGCCGCGCGCAGAGCACCCGGTCCGCGCGGACGACGTCGCCGAGGAGCAGCGCGCGGAGCCGAAGCGGCTGCTGTGAGCGCGGCACGAGCGTGGTGCGCGGCGCTCTTCCTGTTCTCGGCGGGGTGCGCCGACCGGGCTGGACGCGCGGCGCCGGCGCTGGACACCGATTCGGCCGACGACGCGGCGGGCACCGAGCGGGAGCTGCGCGCGTCACTCGCCGGGGGCGAGGCGGCGGGGGAGAACAGCTACAGCTACCGGGGGATGCACGCCGGGATGTCACGCGACAGACTGGAGCGCCTGCTCGGCGCGCGCGCGCCGGCGGCCTGCCACCCCTCGGAGACGGCGTCCGAGGAGCTGGTCTGTGCCTACGAGGCGATCACGGGAGCCGATCGCGCGGAGGTCCACGTGGAGGCGACGTACGCCGGCCGGCTCGGCGCCCGCGAGATCGTCGTCACGCGCCAGCTGCCGCTGGACGTGGACGGGGTGCGCGCGGCGCGAGAGCTCGCGGCCGCATTCGAGCGGCAGACCTCCCTGCTCGACCGGCGCGACGCCTCGTTCGGCCATCACGAGGCGCAGGTGCGAGTGGGGACCGTGAGCGCCGCCAACCCGAACTACGTGGACCTCGCGCTCGTGCCCCGCCTGGGACGCGAGGTCATCACGGTGCGCATGAGCCGCGGCACGACGGTGCGGAAGCCGCACCCGACGCCTCTCCCCGCCCCGGTCCGGAAGCCCGTCCGGTCTCCGCTCCAGACGCCCGTCGAGAAGCCCGTCCAGAAGCCCGTCCAGAAGCCCGTCCAGAAGCCCCTCTCGCCGAGGCCGCCAGCCGTCGCCGAGCGCTGATCCGCCAGGATCGCCACGGTTGCTGGGACTTCGCTCGGTCGTCTTGCAGTTGGTGCGCCGAGCGCCATCGCGCGCCCCTCCGCCCGGCGGAGTGAGGCCCAGGCAAGCAGGATCGCCGGTGCCGCGACGACATCTCACCGACGATCTGCGTGTCCGACGTATCGCCCGTCCCCACATCCCCCGCCTCCCCCGCGGGCGAGCTTCGCCGCGAGGGCCAGCCGCCATCGGACGCTGCCGCCGAGGCGCTCCGGGAGAGCGAGGCGCGATTTCGCGGGGCGTTCGACAATGTCACGATCGGGATGGCCATCACCAACCCCGATGGCCGCTGGGCACGCGTCAACGCCGCCCTGTGCCGACTCCTCGGCTACTCCGAGGAGGAGCTCGTCGGCCGCTCCTTCGCCTCGCTCACCCACCCGGACGATGTCGCGCCCAACATGAGCCTGCTGCGGCGGGTGCACGCGGGCGAGCTGGACCGGTACCAGATGGAGAAGCGGTTCATCCACAAGCGGGGCCACTCGGTGTGGATCGCCCTCGATGCGACGGTCGTGCGCGACGCGGAAGGGAAGCCGCTGTATCTCGTCGCCCAGCATCAGGACGTGACCGAGCGGAAGTTCGCGGAGATCGCGCGCAACGCTCAGGTCGTCCCCGATGCCGGAGTGCGGACGAACGCGCCGGGAATGGTCTACCAGTTCGCCTACCGGGCGGGCGGGGGACGCGCCTTCATCACGGTGAGCCAGGGGGCCAACTCGCTGTTCGGGGTGGATCCCGTTGACGTCCTGCGCGACCCGCAGACCATCTTCGATCTGATCCACCCCGACGACCGCGAAGGCTTCTACTCGTCGGGGGTGGCGGCGCGCGACGCGTTCGTGCCCTGGAACTGGGAGGGACGCGTCATCCTCGCTTCGGGCGAGGAGAAGGTGATCAACGGCGCCTCGCGTCCCGCCCGCGAGCCGGACGGCAGCATCGTGAGCGACGGGTTGCTGATGGACGTCACCGAGCGCCGCGCGGCGGCGGTGCGGCTGGAAGAGAGCGAGCAGCGCTACCGCTCCCTGTTCGAGCAGCATCCCGACGCCGTCTTCTCGCTCGACCTGGGGGGACGGTTCACCAGCGTGAACCCGGCCGCCGAGGAGATCTCCGGCTTCACCGCGGCGGAGCTGCTCGGCCGTCCCTTCGCCCCGCTGCTCGTGGACGAGCACGTGTCGAGCGCCGCGCGCCACTTCGAGCAGGCCTGCCAGGGCGAGGCGCGCAAGTACGAGGTGGCGATCCTCCATCGCACCGGGCGCCGCGTGGAGCTCGACGTCACCAATGTCCCGATCGTGGTGCGCGGCGAAGTGATCGGCGTGTACGGCATCGCCAAGGATCAGACGATGCGGCGGCTGCTCGAGGCGCAGCTCCGCCAGGCGCAGAAGATGGAGGCGGTGGGGCAGCTCGCCGGCGGGGTGGCCCACGACTTCAACAACATCCTCGCGGCCATCACCGGCTATGCGGAGCTGCTGCACGCCGATCTTCCCCCCGACGACGTGCGCCGCTCGGACGCCGAGGAGATCCTCAAGGGGGCGCGCCGCGCCGCGGGGCTCACCCGGCAGCTGCTCGCGTTCAGCCGCAAGCAGGTGCTGCAGCCGGTCACCCTGGACATCAACGACGTGGTGGCCGACGCCGCCGCGATGCTGGGCCCCCTGCTTGGCGCCAGTCTCAAGCTGATCATCGAGCCGGCGGGGACGCCGGCGCCCGTGCTCGCGGACAGGTCGCAGTTCGAGCAGGTGCTGATGAACCTCGCCGTGAACGCGCGCGACGCGATGCCTGAGGGCGGGACGCTCACCATCGCGGTGGGTGTGCCGGAGCGGCCGGCGGGAGAGCCCGCGGTCGTGACCCTCTCGGTGACCGACACGGGCTCCGGGATGCCCCCCGAGGTGGAGGCGCACGCCTTCGAGCCCTTCTTCACCACCAAGCCCGTCGGCGAGGGGAGCGGTCTCGGACTGGCCATGGTACACGGGATCGTCGAGCAGTCGGGCGGCACCATCGCCATTCGTACCGGGCTCGGCACCGGCACGACCTTCGACATCACGATGCCGATGGCGAAGTCCGCGCCCTGCGCGGGCGCACCCGATTCCGGGGGGCCGAAGGTGGAGGCGCAGGGCACCGTGCTGGTGGTGGAGGACGAGGATGGCGTCCGTGCCATCGCCCGGCGCATCCTCGAGCGGGCGGGCTATGTCGTGCACGTCGCCCGGAACGGAGCGGACGCGTTGCGCGTTCTAGGGGAGGCGGGACCGGCGGTGGACGTCGTCGTGTCCGACATGGCGATGCCCGAGATGGGAGGCGCCGAGCTGGCGCGCATCATCGGGATGCGCTTCCCGACCATTCGCGTTGTGTTGATGTCCGGATACGCCGAGGACGAGATGATCATGCAGGGCCAGTCGGCATCGGGGGCATCATTCGTGGCGAAGCCGTTCAGCACGCGCGCGCTGCTCGACGCGGTCGCTGCCGCGCCGCTCGCATCGACGGCCGTCACTGACTGAGCCGCGCATGCCGGCCGCCCATACCATCGATCCGGTACGGCGACTCGTGACGAGCCGCGCCTGGGGGGTGCTCACCGACGCCGATCTCCTGAATAACAAGGAGAAGATGATGTCCGACCCGGCCTTCGACCCGGCGCTGTCGCAACTCTGGGATTTCACCCTGGTGACCGAGCTTGCCGTGACGGGGGAGGGAGTGCGCTCGCTGGCGATGATGAAGACTCCCTTCTCGGCGTCCGCGCGCCGGGCAATCGTGGTGGGGAACGACGCGCAGCACGGGATGGTGCGCATGTTCACCCTCGCGGGCGGGCGCGAGGACAACGACATGCTGCGGGTGGTCCGGGATGTCGATGCGGCGCGGGAGTGGCTCGGGGAGGGCGAGGTCGCGGAGGAGTAGCGAGGTCGCGGGTGTCGCGGCGATCTGTCATCCCGCATCAGCGCAGCGAATGCCGGGATCTGCTTCGTGAGCCGGCTGGCTGGCCACTGAACAGGGAGGCTGGATCCCGACAGGCGCGCCGCGCCTGCGGGAGGACAGCGGGCCCGCCCACCTCCGCGACCTCTCTACGCTGCCCGCGGCGCGTGCACCTGGGCCATCGCCGTACTGCCGCAGCGCAGCGTCACGAGCGTTACCTCGGGCGACGCGCCGAGCCGGAAGGGGATCCCCCAATAGCCGGTGCCGGGACTGATGTAGAGCAGCGCCTCGTCCTCCCGGTGTGCCCCCATCGCATGCTCCAGAAAGGGCGACGCGAGGCTCCAGCCGAGCCGCGGCACGGCGAACTGGCCCCAGTGCGTATGGCCGCTGAGCGTGAGCGCCACGCCGCGCGCCGCCAGCGCGGGCCAGAGGGCGGGATTGTGCGCGAAGGCGATCACCATCGTCCCCTCCGGCACCTGCCGCATCGCGGCGTCCACGTCGGGAGCGGCGCGCGATGCGCCGCGCGTCCCCCCCGCGGGGTCGCCCGTGCCCAGCACGGCGATCGTCGACTCGCCGCGCGTCAGCAGGCGCACGTCGTTCACGAGCACCGTGCCAAGCCCCGCCTCGCCGAGCGCGAGCTCCACCTCGTCCCAGCCGGCGTAGACGTCGTGATTGCCCGGGATCATGAACACGCCGAGGGGCGCTTCGAGCGAGCCGAGCCCGCGCGCGTAGGCGGCGACGTCCTCCGAGCGGTCGTCGATCAGGTCGCCGGTGACCGCGATGAGATCGGGGGCGAGCGACGCCGTCGCCCGCACCACGCGCTCGAGAAAGCGCCGCGAGGTGTGTGGCCCGACGTGCAGGTCGGAGAGCTGCACGATGCGCAGGCCGTCGAACTCCACGCCGAGTCCCGGAACCTCCGTCTCGACGTGCCGCACGGTGAGACGTCTCGCGCCGGCGTAGCCGAGCAGGAGTACGAGCCCCGCGAGCGCGAACATGCCGGCGGCGAGCGCTCGCCCGGCGGCGAGCGCGAACCCGAACGGCGCGCCGGCGATCAGTCCGACGAGCCCCGCTCCGGCCACCAGCGGCAGGAGTAGCTGCGTGTACCAGAATGGGCGCACGACCCAGAGCCGGAAGAGCGGGCCGGGATAGAAGGGCCACCCGCGCCACCGGATGAAGGCGAGCAGGGGCAGGGTGGTGTACGCCGCCACCGCGAGCGTCGCGGCGGCCGCGCCGGGGAAGAGCCCGCCGGCCATTACGGTCAGCGTCCCCCACGCGGCGAAGAGGTACGCGGTGAGCCGCAGCGCGATGGCGGGGGCGGAAAGCCGGCGGCGTCCAGTCGGTGGCATGTCCTACATACCCGCGGCAGGGCGGTTCGGCTCCCCGAGCGGCTAGGTCGCGCCCGGACGGCCCAGCGTGTCCTTCCCCATCACGGCCAGGTCGTCGGCGCCATGGCCCTCGGCGATGAGCTGGTCCATCCGGCCGGCGATCCCGGGGAGGACAGCGAGGGGGAGGGTGCCCGCGGTCTCGAGCATCAGCCGCACGTCCTTCCGCGCCATCGCCAGCTCGAAGCCCGGCGCCCAGTCTCCGGCGATCATGTTCTTCCCGCGGCCGCTGATCACCGCCGCCGGATTGAAGTAGTCGAGGACCTTCAGCGCGTCGGCCGCCCCGACGCCGGAGCCCTCCGCCACGGCGAAGACGTCGGCGACGAGGGCGTTGATCCCGACGATGAACGCATTGCCGCAGAGCTTGTAGACGGCGGCCAGATCGGGGCGCTCGCCGAAATACTCCAGCCGCGCGGCCATCGCCGAGAGGGCGTCCTTCACCTCGTCGAACAGCGCTTGCGGGCCTGACGCGAGCACCGTTCCCTGCCCGAGCCGCGCCGCGGCGGGTCCGATGAACACCGGACAGTGGAGGTAGCGCACCCCTTCCGCGTTCAGCCGCTTCGCCCGCTCGGCGGTGAGCGCGGGCTGCGTGGTGGTGTGGTCGACGATGACGGCGCTCGCGTCGAGCCCGGGACGGAGCGCGGCGATCACCTCCTCCACCACCGCGTCGTCCTTGAGGACGAGGTGCACGCGCGCCGCGCCGCGCACCGCGTCGGCGGGCGATGCGGCGACGCGCACCCCGAACGGCTCGAGCGCGCGCGCCTTCCCGGCGGTGCGGTTCCAGACGGTGATCTGCTCGCCGCGCTTGGCGGCGGCTTCGATGAGGGCGCTGCCGAGCAGCCCCGTGCCGAGAAAGGCGATCTGGGTCATGGCGATGGTGGCGTGTCGAGAGTGTAGACGGTGACGATCGTGTCGCCGAACTCGCGGCGCCGCGTGCCGCGCGGCAGCACGTGCGTGCGGTGGTGCTCCACGGCGAGGATGCGCGAGAAGCGGCCGGCGCGCCAGCCGTCGACGACCCGGTCGAGCATGCGCGACTCGTACGGCGGGTCGGCGAAGGCGATGTCGTAGGCGCCGGGCAGGAGCGAGGTGATGAAGGGGAGGGCGTCCTTCTTGAAGACGCGCGTCTTCTTCAGCAGGCGCAGCGTGGCGATGTTCGCCTTGAGCGCGTGCAGGCTGTCGGGGCCGAACTCGACGAAGTCGGCGCTGGCGGCGCCGCGCGAGATCGCCTCGAGCCCCAGCGCACCGGTACCGGCGAACAGGTCGAGCACTCGCGCGTCCTTCAGGTCGGCGGCCACCATCTCGAGCATCCCGACGCGCACGTGCTCCGCGGTGGGGCGCACGCGGAAGTCCTGCGGCGAGTTGAGGTCGCGGCCCTTGAACTTGCCGCCGACGATTCTCATAACGACGAGTCGTGAGTCATGTGTGCTGAATCTAACCGGCCCGCAGTGGGGCGGGCGCCGCGGCCGGTCACCGCGCGGGGCGCCCCGCGCCCGGATCGAGTGTCTCGGCGCGGCGCCCCGTGCGGGTCACCCCAGCCGGCCTCCGAGGAAGTGCCACGCGATCGCGCAGATCGCGACGATGAGCAGCAGGTGGATCGCCGCGCCGACGACCTTGCGGAAGATCATGAACGCGAGCAGCCACACGACGACGAGGGCGACTCCGGCGGTGAGCAGCATGGGACGGTCCGGGTACGAGGGGCGTGGGAGAGAGCGGGCTCGGCGTGATGCGTGAAGCGTACCATCGTCACCCGATGGGGCTCCAGGGCCCGTCGCCGGCTCGCCGGCGTTAACTTGGTCGCGGCCAGTGCCGCCGGTATCCCTTCTCCGATGCTTCCGATGATCCGTCCTCTCGCGCTGCTCGCTTCACTCTCCCTCCTCGCCGGCGCGGCGCAGGCGCAGGAGAAGTCCTTCACGCGCGCCGATACGCTGCGCGGCACCATCACGCCGCAGCGCGCCTGGTGGGACGTCACCTTCTACGACCTGCACGTCGCGGTGAGCCCGGCCGACAGCAGCGTGAGCGGCCACAACGGCATCACCTACCGCGTCCTCGCGCCGGCGGCCGAGATGCAGGTGGACCTGATGATGCCGCTCGTCGTCGACAGCATCGTGCAGGACGGTCGGGCGCTGGCGCACCGGCGCGAGGGGAACGCGATCTTCGTCGCCCTGGCCGCGCCGCAGCGCGCCGGCGACACGAAGACGATCACGGTCCACTACCACGGCCGTCCGCGCGCCGCGCTGCACGCGCCGTGGGATGGCGGCATCGTCTGGACGACGGACAGCCTCGGCGCCCCCTTCGTGGCCTCGGCGGTGCAGGGCTACGGCGCGAGCGGGTGGTGGCCGACCAAGGACACCCAGGCCGACGAGCCGGACAGCCAGCGCGTCGCCATCACCGTCCCCGATCCGCTCGTCGACGTGTCGAATGGCCGGCTGCGCCGAGTGGTGCGCAACCCCGACCACACGACGACCTTCGAGTGGTTCGTGACGAACCCGATCAACAACTACGGGGTAGCGGTGAACGCCGGCCACTACACGCACTTCGGCGACGTCTACCAGGGGGAGAATGGCCCGCTGACGATGGACTTCTGGCCCCTCGCCTACCACCTCGACGCGGCGCGCAGCCAGTTCGCCCAGGCGACGCCGATGCTGAAGTGCTTCGAGCACTGGTTCGGCCCGTTCCCCTGGTACGAGGACGGCTACAAGCTCGTCGAGACGCCGCACCTGGGGATGGAGCACCAGAGCGCCGTCGCCTACGGCAACCACTACGCGAACGGCTACCTGGGGCGGGACCTCTCGGGCACGGGCTGGGGACTGAAGTGGGACTTCATCATCGTGCACGAGAGCGCGCACGAGTGGTGGGGGAACAACATCACGGCGAAGGACATCGCCGACATGTGGATCCACGAGAGCTTCGCGAACTACGCCGAGGGGCTCTACACCGAGTGCCTCTACGGCAAGGCCGCCGGGGCCGCATACACCATCGGGGATCGCAGGACGGTGCAGAACGACCGCCCCATCGTCGGCCACTTCGGGGTCAACGACGAAGGCTCGGGCGACATGTACAACAAGGGCGGCAACATGCTGCACACCATCCGCCAGATCGTCGGCGACGACGAGAGGTGGCGCGGCATCCTGCGCGGCCTGAACGCGACTTTCCGCCACCAGACGGTGACTGGGGCCCGGGTGCAGCAGTACATCAGCGAACAGGCGGGGGTGAACCTCGCGCCCGTGTTTGCGCAGTACCTCACCACGACGAAGATCCCCGTGCTCGAGTACCGGGTCGCGGGGGGCAGGCTGTCGTACCGCTGGACGAGCGTGGTGCCGGGGTTCGACATGCCGGTGCGCGTGCAGACGTCGGCCGGCGGCGCCAGCACCGTGCTGCATCCCACCACCGAGTGGCAGACCGCTCCGGGTGCGGTCGCCAGCGCATCGGCGGTGAAGGTGGACGAGAATTATTACGTGATCGGGCGGGTGGTGCAGTAGGGTTGCGATGGTCCCTCCCGGCTACAAGAGCGGGAAACGAATCACGCGAACGAAACGAAAGCAGCCGAATGCATCGTCGCGCGAGGATGCATTCGGCTGTTCTTCATCAAGATTCGTGTGATTCGTTTCCCGCTGCGACTCCGGCCCTCAGGAATAGAGCAGCGAGATCAGCAGCGCGGCGCCCTGAACGCGAACGCCGGCACTGGCACCTCGCGCATCCCGTGCCGTCCGCGCACGACGTTCAGCGCCGGCAGGTCGCGCGACGTCAGCTCCTGCCACCTGGCCTCCACCGCGGTGAGCTCCTTGCACGTCGCCGTCCACGCGGCGAGCATCGCCGGCGTGGGCGCCATGTCGGCGTTGTCCTGCGCGGTGAGCTGATTCATTAGCGCCCCGCTCAGGGCACGGAAGTTCGGCCGCGTTGCCGCCCCGCCGCGACGGCCGGCGGCCCGTCCCGCGTCCAGCCCGCCCACGCTGTCCAGCCGCGCGCCGAACGAGACGACCGCCGCGGCGAGCTCCGCCGGCGCGGTGCTGTCGGGGCGTGCGCCGAGTGCGGTGCGCAGCGCCGACGCCTGCTGGTAGCCGTCCCACGCGGCCTGAATCCCCTCCGTGATATTCATCAGCAGCCCATGCTGCGCCGCGAGCGCCGCCGCAGTGGCGGGCGATCGCGGGTCGTTGCGCACGGTCAGCGGCTGCGTGTACGACCTGCCGGCGACGGTCAGCCGAAGCGTGTACAGTCC
>JBBQJC010000099.1:0-13298 GCA_038325515.1 Gemmatimonadales bacterium
AGCATCTCGAGGTTGTTGAGCATGAACAGCGGGCTCTCGTTGAAGCGGAGGTTCTTCACGGCGCGCGTGACCTTGCCGTTCTCCACGAGGAAAGTGCCGTCGCGCGTGAGGCCGGTGAAGAGCACGGTGCGCGGATCGACCTGACGCAGGTACCAGAGGCGCGTGACGAGGATCCCGCGGGGTGTCGAGGCGAGCATCTCGTCCGTGGACGCCGTGCCCCCAGCCATCTTCACCGCGCCCAGCCCGCCGTTAGGCCGCGCGTTCTTCTTCTGCGCCCAGAAGCGCGAGTACTGCAGCTGCTTGAGGGCGCCGTTCTCGATCCAGACCTCGCGGCCGAGGGGCAGCCCTTCACCGTTCCACGGCTGGCCGAGGAGCTGTGGGTCGGACGGATCTGAGAAGATCGTGACGCGGGGGTCGACGATCCGCTCGCCGATCCTGCTTCCCCCTCCCTGCTTCGAGAAGGCCGAGCGTCCCTCATCCGCGCTGCGCGCGTCGAGCGAAAAGGCGAGCAGTTGCACGAGATCGGCGACCGCCTGCGGCTCGAGGATCACCGTGTAGCGGCCCGGCTCCACAGCGGCCGGATTGCGCGAGGCGCGCGCCTTGGCGATCGCTCGATCCGAGACCGCCTTGAAGTCGATCTGCCGCCAGTCGGGATGATCGGCGGCGGCCCATCCCGAGCCGGTGCCGTCGCGCGTGCGCACGGTGAGCTGGTAGTTGGCGCTCGTGGAGGGGTGGTAGGCGAACAGCCCGCTGCTCGTCGCCAGCGCGGAGAAGCCGCCCCCGGCGATGATGAAGCCGGCCGCATCGAGATCGCCCGCCGCACGCGCCGCGTCGATCGCGGTATGGGCGGCCGCGGCACGGTCGGCGGCTGTGAGCGTCGCCGTGCCGTCGAAGTAGGCGCCGACGTCGCCGTACTGCTGCGGGGGGAGCAGGGGCATGTTCTCCGGATCTTCCGGGGCGAGCCGGGCGATCGCCTCGCTCTGCCGCACCGCGCGCTCGAGCCCCTCCGCCGAGAAGTCGCTCGTGGTGACGACGGCGTGACGGGCGCCATAGCTCGACTGCACCGCGAGCTGCGAGTTGGTCACGCCGCCGGCGGTGCTGATGCGGTTGGCGGCGAAGCGGACATTGCCCTGATATCCGCCATTCAGGGAAGCGGTGATCGTGTCCGCGCGGGACAACTTCACGATGCGCTGGAGGAACGCCTGCGCTTCGCCGCGGGACATCATGTCGTCGGACGAGAGGATGCTCCCCTCGCCGAAGAGGCTTTTCGGCGCGCTCATGCCTTCCGTCCGGTGTTGATGACGTTGACGTTGCGGAAGCGGCTCGGCACGCTGCCGTGGCTCACCGCGTTCACCTGGCCCGGCTGTCCCTTTCCGTCGAAGAAGCTCGCGCCCATCTCGTAGCTCTTCCGGCCGCCGATCATGTCCATCGAGTTCCAGAACTCGGGGGTGCGGATCTGGTACGCGACGTCCTTGAGCATCCCGGTGATCTTGCCCCCCTTGATCTCGTAGGCAAGCTGTCCGCCGAACTGCGCATTGTAGCGCTGCTGGTCGATGGAGAAGCTCCCGTCGCCGATGATGGCGATGCCGCGATCGGTCGCGGCGATGAGATCGTCCCAGCCGAGGTCCTTGCTCCCGGGCAGGAGAGAGACATTCGGCATGCGCTGGAACTGCACGTCGCTCCAGCTGTCGGAGTGCGAGCAGCCGTGGCTTCGCACGGGGCGCTTCTGGCTCGTGTACCACCAGTCGAGCATCGGGGCCTGCTCGCGCGTGGTCTGGTAGTCGTTGACGATGCCGTTCTTGATGATCAGGAACTCCTCCGGCTTCACGCCATCGTCGTCCCAGCCGATCGTCGAGCAACCGCCGGGCTGCGAGCGGTCGCCCTGGATGTTCATGATGTCGGGGCCGTAGCGGAACTTGCCGAGCTTCTCGCGCGGCGGCGCGAGGAAGCTGGTGCCCGCGTAGTTCGCCTCGTAGCCCATGGCGCGGTCCAGCTCCGTGGGATGCGCGATGCTCTCGTGGATGGTGAGCCAGAGATGGCTTGGGTGCAGCACGAGATCGTATCGACCCACCTCCACCGGCTTCGCCGAGAGCTTCTCGGCGGCCTCCTCACCCCACTTCCGGGCGTTCTCCACCGGGCGGCATTCGAGCAGGTACTCGTAGCCGCGCGCGGCGGGCTGCATCACGCTCTCGCGCGTCTGGAAGTCGCTGAAGTCGGGCGCGACCGCGGTGGCCGTGAAGGGGAGCCAGCTCCGCAGCACCGTCTGCGTGGTGTAGGTGCCCTCGGTGTTCGCGTAGTTCTTCTCCTCCTTCACGAAGTACATCGCGCTGTTGACGTACTTCACCGCCGACACCTTCATCGCCTCGGTGTTCGCGCGGATGAGGAGATCCGCCTTCTGCTCGATGGGGACGGTGAAGGGATCGGTGGTATGCGGGGTGACGTAGCGCCCGTCGGGGGTCGGGACAGCGGGGGCGAGCCGCACCCGGTCCGCCGCGGGAAGGGCGTTGGCCTTCGCGATCGAGAGCGCCTCGCGCGTGGCGGCCACCACGCCGGGCTTGCTCAGGTCGCGCGAGGCGCCGAACCCCCAGGTGCCGTTGACGAGGACGCGCACGCCGATGCCCAGCGTATCGGTGTCCACGACGTCGACGATCTGCTTCTCGCGCGTGACGACGAAGTTGTTGCGGTAGCGGCCGATGCGGGCGTCGGCGAATTCGGCCCCGCCCAGCTTCGCCGCGTTTAGCGCTTCGTCGAGCAGCTCTCTCGTGGCCGGGTCCATCGGGGCGAGCGCGGTAGCGGGCGCCAGCCGCTGCGCGAGCGCCTCGGCGCGGGTGAGCGCGGGTGCGGCGAGGGCGAGGGCGCCCGCGGCAACGCCGGACTTGAGAAAATCGCGTCTGTTGGCGGACATGAGATGGACGGAAGGGGAGGACCGAGCCGGAGGATCGCTGCGGACCGCTTCGCGCGAAGGTATCAGCCACCCTGCACCGGGGCCAGACGGGGCGGCATTCGTCATGCGAAGTGGACGCGAACCTTTCGCCGAATCGTCCGATAGCTGTTGCACGGAGCGCTGGCGCTCCGCCGATACCGGGACCTGATTGCGGGGCGGTCTTTTTGCACTGAGGCGCACTCCCCAGCCCCGCCGCCGCTCGACGCACATGGACATCGTGAGCCCGACAGACCAGATGGCCGCCCGACCGGCCGACATCCATCGCGAGGAAACCGGCGCCGAGACACCCGGCACCGGATCGAGTGGCGCTGAGGTGTCGCAGAAGTCTTACAGTAGAGGCGCGAAGACGAGCTCGCGCGGCGGGGGCTCCAGCCGGCGGACGAGCCGGACCAGAAAGCCCGACGTGCCGGTGGAAGGACGGCCGTCTGCGCCGCTGGTGCGTCCGGACGGGTCACCCGCGCCGGTAGTGCATCTCGCGCCGGAGCTGTCTCCCTACGCCCGGACCGGCGGATTGGGCGAGGCCGTTTCGAGCCTGGCCAAGTACCAGGCTGCCTCGGGTATTCCGGTCACCGTCTTCATGCCGCTGTACGGGCCGGTGCGAAACCGGCTGGAGATCCAGCCGGTCGGCGGTCCCTTCGCCGTCTCGGTGGGGCCGCGCACCGAGACGGCGCGGCTGTACGAGCCGGTGGCGCCACCGGCCCCACTCACGCCACGCATCCTGTTCGTGGAGAGCGCCGAGTACTTCGACCGGCCCGATCTCTACGGGGATGCCGCGGGGGATTACCCCGACAACGCGCGGCGCTACGCGCTCTTCGCGCGCGCGGCGCTGGTGTCCCTGCCGAGGGTCCTGCCGCAGCCGCCCAGCATCCTGCACGCGCACGACTGGCAGACGGCGCTCGCCAGCGTATACCTCAAGACCGAGTTCATGGCGCTCCCGTACTACGAGGGGATCCGGGCCGTCCTCTCGGTGCACAACGCCGGCTACCAGGGGCACTTTCCTCCGTCCACGATGGCCGACATCGGCCTCCCGGCGGCGCTGTACAACCCGCGGCAACTCGAGTGGTACGACCGGATGAACCTGCTGAAGGGCGGGCTCGTCTTCTCCGACCTCGTCGTGACGGTGAGTCCAACGCACGCCCACGAGCTTCGCACGGAGAAGGGCGGCTTCGGTCTCGACGGGGTCTTCGTCGCGCTGCGCGACCGGCTCGTCGGAATCGTGAACGGCATCGACCAGACGGTGTGGGATCCCACGACCGACACGGTCATCCCGCGCCGCTATTCCGCCGACAACCTGGTGGGCAAGAAGCGGAACCGTGTGGCGCTGCAGCGGGCGACTGGACTGAGTCGGTGGCAGGCGCCGATCTTCGCCCTCACGGCGCGCCTCGTCGCGCAGAAGGGGCTCGACCTCATCCTGGGCGACCCGGGCTACTTTGCCTTCGACGCCCAGTACGTCTTTCTCGGCCACGGGGAGGAGCGATACGAGGCGATGCTGACCGAGCTCGCGGAGCGCGCGCCAAGCAGGATCGCGGTGCGCCTCGACTTCACCGACGAGTTCGAGCACCTGCTGCTCGCCGGAGCGGACATGTGCCTGATGCCCTCGCTGTACGAGCCGTGCGGGCTCACGCAGATGCGCGCGCAGCGCTACGGCACCATCCCCGTGGCGCGGCGCGTCGGGGGGCTCGCCGACACGATCGAGGACGGGGTCACCGGCTTCCTTTTCGACGACTACACCCCCACCGATTTCATGCGCGCCGCGATGCGCGCCGTGGATCAGTATCGTGAGACGGAGGCCTGGGAGGACATGATGCGCGAGGCGATGGGGCGCGACTTCGGCTGGGAGAAGAGCGCGGCGCGATACCTCACCATGTACCGGCGCGTGCTGGGCCAGGCGCCGGTGCGGTAGGGTCTCTCAAGCCGTTTGAAGCTCGAGGTTCGAAGTGCGAAATCAGGCCTCGGGACGCATCGGCGTCCCGCGGCCTGACTTCGAACCTCTCACCACAAACTCCTCACCAGCGGTTCACGGGATGGGATTGCACTGCGTCTGCGTGCTCGTTGCGTCGCCGCTCCCGTTCATGCTCGACGATCCCTTCAGCACCGACACCGTGTACCCGCCGCCGACGGTGCCCGGGGTGGAGACGACCACCGTGCCATTGCCGTCGGTCCGGTACCAGGGCTTTCCATGCGCGGTGAACAGGTTCTTCGCCTGCGTGTGCATGTGGCCGTACGTGTTCGTGGCGCCGACCCCGGCGAGCACGCGAGCCGGGTTGAGCGCGTTGACGTAGGCGTTCGTGACTCCGTTGCAGCTGCCGTGATGGTCGGCCTTCATCACGTCGACCTTCATCCCGGGATTCGTCGCGTAGCCCGCCGCGCCGAGGAACCATCCGATCTCCTCCTGCTCGGCGTCGCCCGCCAGCCACATCGTGAACGACGCCGAGTCGGGGCCGACGATCTTCTCGGCCGCGGAGCGGTTGTTGGGGGTGCTGCCCGCGGGATTCGGCTTGAGGACGTGGATCTTCGCCCCCCCGTTCAGGGTGAAGGTGCAGACCGCGCTCCCGTTGGCGCACGGATCGTCGGTGTCGCGGTAGATCAGCGCGCCGCGCGATACGCGGGAATTGATCGAGTCGCGCAGCTTCCCGAGGATCACCGAGCTGTAGACGTTCTGGTTCTCCTCGAAGTACTTCACGGTGATGTTGCGCGAAGTCCGGAACAGCTCGAGCAGACCGGAGAGATGGTCGGCGTGCTCGTGCGACAGCACGACGAGGTCGATCGTCTGGCCGTTGAGACCCAGCGAGTCGAGCAGCTTGCCGAAGCGGACGGTATCCGGTCCGCCATCGATGATCACCTTGCTCGTGCCGTTGGTGATGTAGGTCGCGTCGCCCTGTCCCACGTCGAGGAAGCGGACCGTGAGCGCGCTGCCGCCACCGCCACCGCCCGAGGTGACGGTGAGCGTCGCCTCGTTGAACACGCCGTTCGCCGCGGTTGCGCGCACGAGTGCCGTCCCGGCCGTGACTCCGGTGGCAAGCCCGCTCGCGTTGACCGTCGCCACCGCGGTGTTGCTGCTGGACCACGTGAAGGTCGAGGGCACGGCGAGCCCGCCCGCGTCGTATCCCTGCGCGCTGAACTGCACGGTGCCCGCCACGGCGACCGATGCGGTGGCCGGCGTGACGACGACGGAGGCGACCGGATTGGCTGGAGGCGTGACGTAGCCGTTGTTCTGCGCCCTCGGCGTCCCCTTGTCTCCCGCGCCGTAGATGCTCGTCTGAAGCTGCCAGTTGGTCGCACTGACGGTGCTGTGCGCCGCCGTCGGATCCTTCACCCCCCACGCCGTTCCCGCCGTGGTGGAGGCGTAGTTCACGGAATCCTGCGTGACGCCGCTGGCGTTACGCAGCGAGAGCCAGTCCGACGTGTTGGCCAGGGTGATCGCTGTACCATAACTGTACGCGATGGTGACCCCGCCGTTCGTGCTGGTCGTGGCATTGCGGCCGAGCACCACGTAGCCCCCCGCGGGCACGCTCAGGCTCGCCGTGATCGTGTGCGTGGCGTCGTTGCCGGAGGCGATCCGGTAGTTCTGGATGTTCACCGCGCTCGCGCCGCGGTTGTAGATCTCGAACCATTCGCCGTTGGCGTCGGTGACGGCGCTCGGGTCGGCCATGAACTCGTTGATCACGAGCTGGCTGCCGAGCACCGCAGCGGGCGCGGACGTCGCGCGTGTGAGGAGGGGCGCGGTGGTGGAACGCTCGGCACAGGCCAGGCCGAGCGCCGCGAGGGCGAGGCCGGCCAGCGCCGGGATGGGGCGCGCAATGCGCATCGATGACTCCGGTGGGGTACGGGAGGAAGAGCGCCGCGGCGTCGCGGGGTGACACGCCAGCAGGGAACGGCGCGAATATCACCGTTGTGCGACGCCTTGGTAAGGGAAGCGCCACGGCGTGCTCGGCCGCGCGGCACTTGCTTCGGGCGCTAGGGTTAGACAAGTATCGTCACTCACCTCCACGCGCCGGACATGCCGCCGTATCGCCAGCTTCGTCTCCTCCCGCTCGCGCTCGCCTGTTCGCTCCTCACGTCCGCGCACGGCGACGCGCAGGGCCCCTCCAGGCCACGCCCCGCCCTGCCCGATAGCGCTCCCCCTCCCGTCGAGCGCGAGTTCCGCGCGGCGTGGGTCGCGACCGTCGGCAACATGGACTGGCCGACGCGGCGCGGCCTGAGCAGCGAGCAGCAGCAGGCGGAGATGATCGCGATCCTCGACAAGCTGGTCGCCCTGCACATGAACGCCGTCGTGTTCCAGGTCCGGCCCGCCGCGGATGCCTTCTACCAGTCGTCGCTCGAGCCGTGGTCGGATTTCCTCACCGGGTCGATGGGGCGTGCGCCGAGCCCGTTCTACGACCCGCTCGCCTTCGCGACGGCGGAGGCGCACAAGCGCGGGCTGGAGATGCACGTCTGGATCAACCCGTACCGTGCGCGCGACGAGTCCACGCGCCTCGTCTCGGCCGGGCACATCAGCCGCACGAATCCGGAGCTGGTCCGGAAATACGGCCCCTTCCTCTGGATGGATCCGGGCGATCCGGCCGTCCGCGAGCGCACGACCAACGTCGTGCTCGATCTCGTGCGGCGCTACGACATCGACGCCGTCCACATGGACGACTACTTCTATCCGTATCCGGAAGTCGCGAAGCACCGCGAGATCCCGTTTCCCGACGACGTCACCTACAAGCGCTATCGCGCCTCGGGAGGCACCCTGGCGCGCGCCGACTGGCGGCGCGAGAACGTGAACCTGCTGGTGAAGGAGCTCTACGAGGGGATCCACCTGGTGAAGCCGTGGGTGCGCTTCGGCATCAGCCCGTTCGGGATCTGGCGCCCGGGATATCCGGCGTCGGTGCGCGGGCTCGACCAGTACAGCGTCCTGTACGCCGATGCGCGGAAGTGGGTGCGCGAGGGATGGGTGGACTACTTCACGCCGCAGCTCTACTGGTCCACCGACAAGCCGCAGCAGAGCTACGTCGAGCTGCTGCGGTGGTGGTCGGAACAGAACCTCAAGAACCGCCACCTCTGGCCCGGCAACTACACGGGCAAGGTCGCCTTCACCAACTCGGCGGCCTGGCGCACGAGCGAGGTGCTCAAGCAGATCCGGCTGACGCGGGCGGAGCCCGGCGCGTCGGGGAACGTGCACTTCAGCATGACGGTCTTCATGCAGGATCCCGACAACCTCGATGAGCGCCTCGTCAGCGAGGCGTACAGCGAGCCGGCGCTGGTGCCCGCGTCGCCGTGGCTGGCTCGCGGCACGAGCGCGCCGGCGGAGCCCGTGCTGGGCATGCGCTATCCGCGCGGCGCGAACGAGCACTACCTCGATCTGGCTCCGGGCGCTGCACCGGGCGCGAAGCCGCAGCGCCCCTGGCTCTGGGTGCTTCAGTCACGCACGGACACGGGCTGGGTGACGCGCATCCTTCCCGGCGACACGCGCTCGCTGCTGATCGGCTCGAAGGATACGCGGTTGCCGAGCGAGGTGCGGGTTCAGGCGGTCGACCGGCTCGGGATCGCGAGCCGGCCGCAGGTGCTCCTGATCGCGCGCTAGCGCGACGTCTCGAAGAAGAGCGCCGGCGGAGACTCGGCCGCCCCGAGCTCCTCGGCGAGCTTCACGAGGCCGCGCGCCATCGCGCGACGCTCCGCGGTGCCGAGCGCAGCCACCGCGCGCGCAAGACGCGTCTGGACCGGCTCGGGAGCGCGCCGCAGCAGCGACACGCCAGCCGGCGTGAGCGTCAGCTCCACGCGCCGCCCATCGTCCGCCGCGCGCACCTTCTTCACGAGCTTCCGCCGAACCAGCCGCCGCACCACCACCGAGACGGTGCTCTGGTGCGTCATGGTGCGCTCGGCGAGCGCATTGATGGAGAGGGACGGCGATGCCCGGAGCTGCGCGAGCACGAACAGCTGTGCCCCCGTGACGCCAAGGCGCCGCTCCGCTTCGTTCGAGGCGGTGTGCAATGCATGCACCAGGCGCCGCAACGTGTCGAACACCATGGCCACTTCCTCCGTGCTCGACGATCCCCTTCTTTCTGTCGTCATTCCCCCCCGGATTCCTCGCCGATGGTTGCCTGGGCGTGGTTGAGCGCGGCCACCAGGGTGAGGCCGCCCAGCACGTTGCCGAGGAGCGCCGGCGCGAGGAATCCGCCCAGCACACGTCCCCATCCCGCGTCACCGCGAAATGCTTCGTAGAACACCTCGCTCGCGCCGGCGATCACGTGCGCGAAGCCTCCCAGGCCGACAAGGTACGTCATGACGACGATGACCGGGAGCTTCGCCGTCTCCGCACCAGGGAGCATCCACACCATCAGGGCGATCAGCCACCCGGCATAGACGCCGTGCAGCAGCGTGCGCGGTACGTCGTGCCGGAGCGCGTCCCTGGCGATGCCGCCGAGTGCCTGCTGTACCTCGGGGCTCACCACGTCGAGGCGCGCGAGCGCGAGGGCGAAGAGCAGGGCCCCGATGAGGTTCGCCACCAGGACGACCCCCCACAGGCGCAGCACGTTGCGCAGGCAGTCAAGCGTGCGACGGGATAGCAGCGGAATGATTGGCGTGAGGGTGTTCTCGGTGAACAGCTGCTGGCTCCCGAGGACCACGATGAGGAATCCCACGCTGTAACCGAACGTCTCGACGAGCGGTCGCCAGGGCGCATCGGGCAGGTGCGCCCGCAGCAGCGCCTCCGCAAGGAAGGAGAAGCCCATCGAGAGGCCAGCGGCGATGCCGGACCAGAAGAGGGCGGATGTGGAGCGCTCGATCTCCTTGGTCCCCTCTCGCCGGATCACCTCGTAGGTCGTCTTCGCGTCCAGCGACTCGGCATCTCTCGCCTGCTGATCGCTCTGCCCTTCGTCGCCCTCGCGACCCTGCTGCCGCCCCTCTGCCATCAGCCCTCCTGGTTGGCGAGACGCGCGCGCACGAATCGTTCCGGTCCTCCGCCAACGCTCGCCGGTGGCGTGGCGTAGGTCTATCGTTGCAGCCGCGCCGGTCCTCCGCCCCCACCTCCCCCGCCATGCGTCTCTCCACCGCACGACGATTGATCCTTGCCACCGTGCTCGCCGCGCTCGCCGCGCCGGCCCTGGCTCAGCAGGCTGCTTCGGCGCCGCTGGATTCCTCCTTCCTCGCCGCGCTGCGCTGGCGGCCGATCGGACCCGCCAACATGGGAGGCCGGATCACCGACATCGAGGGCATCGCGTCGCCGTCCAAGACCTTCTACGTGGCGGCCGCGGCCGGCGGCGTATGGAAGACGACCAACGCCGGAACGACCTTCCGCCCCGTCTTCGACCACGAGCGCGTCGCCTCCCTGGGCGATCTCGCCATTGCCCCGAGCGACTCCAACACGCTGTACCTGGGCACCGGCGAGCCGAACTCGCGGAACTCGATCTCCCCCGGCGGCGGCGTGTGGAAGTCCACGGACGGCGCGCGCACATGGAAATTCATCGGGCTCGCCGAGACGCAGCAGATCGGGCGCATCGTCGTGGACCCGCGCAACAAGGACGTCGTGTACGTGGCGGCGCTCGGCCATGCATGGGGCCCCAACAAGGAACGCGGGCTCTACAAGAGCACGAACGGCGGGCAGAGCTGGGAGCTCGTGAAGTTCGTGAGCGACAAGGCGGGGGTGATCGACGTCCAGCTCGACCCGGGCAACCCGGACATCGTCTGGGCCGCCAGCTACGAGCGGGTGCGCGGCCCCTGGTTCCTGTACAGCGGCGGTCCCGGCTCGGCACTCTGGAAGTCCACCGATGCCGGCAGGAGCTGGACGGAGATCAAGGGGGGCGGCTTCCCGGCCACGGCGAAGGGACGCATCAACTTCGACATCTCGCGCAGCAACCCGAAGATCATGTACGCGATGGTGGAAGCGGACACGGTCATGAACGGCTCGAAGGACAAGACGAAGAAGCCACAGGTCCGGCCGTCCGGGCTCTACCGATCCGCCGACGGCGGCGCGACGTGGGAAAAGACGAACGGCACGAACGTGCGCCCCTTCTACTACAACCAGGTGCGCGTGGATCCGACGAATCCGGACCGCGTGTACTTCACCTCCACGCCCGTGCTGTTCAGCGACGACGGCGGAAAGACGGCGCGCACGGCGACGCAGGGGATCCACGTGGACCACCACGCGATGTGGATCGATCCGAAGGACCCCGAGCACTTCATCGTCGGCGACGACGGCGGCGTCTCGCAGACGTGGGACCGCGGCGGCAACTACGACTTCCTGAACCAGCTCCCGCTCGGCCAGTTCTACGCCGTGTCGTACGACATGGCCATCCCGTATCGCGTGTGCGGCGGACTGCAGGACAACGGCGCCTGGTGCGGCCCGAGCCGCCGCAAGCAGGGTCCCATCACCAACGCCATGTGGTTCAACGTGGGCGGGGGCGACGGCTTCTACACGGCGCAGGACCCCACCGATCCCACCATCGTCTATGCTGAATCGCAGGGCGGCACCATGAGCCGTCTCGATGTGGCGACCGGCGATCGGACGCAGATCGCCAAGCCCAACTGGCGCAACCGCTATCGCCAGTTCGAGGACTCCATCATCATCACGCGCGGCGATACGACGCAGCCCGCGCCGAAGGAGATCCAGCGTCGCGTGGACGAGCTGCACCGTCGCGCAACGGCGGACTCCACCGAGTTCGACCTCCGCTTCAACTGGAATACCCCCTTCTTCCTCTCGCCGCACGACGCGAACACCTTCTACACGGCGGGCAACAAGGTGCTCAAGAGCACCAGCCGCGGCGAGAACCTTCGGCCGATCTCCCCTGATCTCACCACCAACGATCCGGTGAAGATCAAGATCAGCACGCAGACGACGGGCGGCATCACGCCGGACAACACGGGCGCCGAGACGCACAGCACCATCACCGCGCTCGCGGAGTCTCCGGTGCGGCCCGGGTTGCTCTACGCGGGCACCGACGATGGCAACGTCTGGCTCTCGCGCAACGACGGCGGCAGCTGGGAGAACATCACGGGCCGCTTCCCCGGCGTCCCCCGCTTCACCTGGGTCAACCGGATCGAGCCGAGCGCCGCCGATACGAACGTGTTCTACGTGGCGTTCGACGGCCATCGCACCAACGACTTCACGCCGTACCTCTACATGACGTCGGATTTCGGAAGGACCTTCCGGTCCATCGCGTCGAACCTCCCGACCGGCGGACCCGATTTCATCCACGTCGTTCGCGAGGATCCGTACAACCCGAAGCTGCTCTTCGTCGGGACCGACGTGGGCGCGTACGTCTCCACGACCCGCGGGGAAAGCTGGCAGAAGTTCATGACGGGACTGCCGACCGTGCCGGTGCACGACCTGAAGATCCATCCGCGCGACCACGAGCTCATCGCGGGCACCCACGGCCGCTCGATCTGGATCGTCGACATCACACCGCTCGAGCAGATGACGGACAGCGTGCGCGCCAAGGCAGTCGCGCTCTTCGCGCCGAAGGGGGCATACGCGTACGGCCAGTCGCCCGTGGAAGGGCAGTCGGCGGGTCACAAGCTGTTCGAGGCGCCGAGCCCGGCCTACGGCGCCGACATCTGGTATCGGCTCACCGGCGGCGCGCGGCGCGACACGACGCGCATCCTGATCACCGACGCGGCGGGCGACACGATTCGCGCCTTGACCGGGCCGGGCGGACCCGGTCTGTACCGCGTCACCTGGGATCTGCGCGGTCGTCCCCCTCGCGCCGTTGCGCTCACGCCGGCCGGCCTTCGCGATTCCATCGTGCAGGCGCGACGGATCGCCTTCGTGCTCGACTCGCTCGAGAAGTCGGGCAGCATCGCGCCGGCCACGATATCGCGCCTGCGGGCGGCGGCGAGTGGGGGAAACCTGCAGGGACTCCAGGGACTGCTCGGAGGGTTCGGCGGCGGTGGGGGGCGAGCTGGTGCCGCAGCGGGAGGATTCAACCCGCGTCCCGGCGAGGGACCGCCCCCTCGTGGCGGAGCCGCCGCGGCGCAGGGCGAAGGGGCCGCCGAGGGGGGAGCCGCCGAGGCGGGACAGCTCGGCGAGATCGCGCAGCTTTTCCGCCAGCGCGGGGCCGGCGGCGGTGGCGGGGGGGGCTTCGGACGCGGGGGGGCGCCGGTGGTCGGAACCGGTGACTACCTCGTGACCATCACCGCGAACGGCCAGACGCAGAAGCAGCTGCTGCACGTTGAGCGGCTGCCCGGCGGCGGAGCCGCCGCGGGCTTCGGTGGCGGGGAGGAGGACGAGGAGCGTGGCTGGTAGGGCAGCTCGGTGCTTCTCGATTCACGGTTTGTCGGTTTGTCGGTTTGTCGGTTTGTCGGTTTGTCGGTTTGTCGGTTTGTCGGTTTGTCGGTTTGTCGGTTTGTCGGTTTACGGCCGGCCCCGGGAAGCACT
>JBBQJC010000100.1:0-13185 GCA_038325515.1 Gemmatimonadales bacterium
ACCCATGCAGCGTGCAGCGCCGCCGTTCAGCGTTCAGCGCCGCCGTTCAGCGTTCAGCGCCGCCGTTCAGCGTTCAGCGCCGCCCGTGCCACGTTCAGCCCCGGCCATGCACCGTCGGCCATTCACCGCGCACCGCTCACCGTCAGTCGATACGGCCCCGTATGTACTCCGCGATCGGTGATGATCCCGGTGACCAGCGATGCCGGCGTCACGTCGAACGCGGGGTTGTACACGGCCACTCCCGCCGGTGCCGTCGCCACGCCGCCCACCGACGACAGCTCGCTGGCGGCGCGGTGCTCGATCACTATCGACTCGCCGGTCGGCGTATCGGGATCCACCGTGGACCACGGGGCCGCCACGTAGAACGGCACGCCGTGATGTCGCGCGGCGATCGCGAGCGCATACGTCCCGATCTTGTTGGCGACGTCGCCGTTGGCGGCGATGCGGTCGGCCCCGACGATCACGAGATCCACGCGTCCCTCGCGCAACAGCGACGCCGCCATGTGGTCGGCGAGGATCGTCACGTCGATCCCGGCCTGGGCCAGCTCCCACGCAGTGAGCCGGCTCCCCTGCAGGAGGGGCCGCGTCTCGTCGGCGAAGACGGCGATGCGATCGCCGCGCTCGGCCGCGAGATACACCGGCGCGAGCGCCGTGCCGATCCCGCCCGTAGCGAGCGCGCCCGCGTTGCAGTGGGTCAGCACACGGGCGTCACGCGGAAAGAGCGACAGGCCGTGCTCGCCGATGCGGCGGCACATCGCGCGGTCCTCCTCGAGGATGCGCGTGGCCTCCTCGCGCAGCGCGGAGAGCAGCGCGGCGCCCTCGCCCGCCGACGCGTGCGCGAGGCGACGCATCCGCTCCACCGCCCAGGGGAGGTTCACCGCGGTCGGACGCACGGCGGCGATGCGGGCGCTCAGCGCGTCGGCGCGGGCGAGGAACCGATCGCGCGGCGCATCACGATAAGGAGCGAGCGCGACGACGAGCCCCATCGCCCCAGCGATCCCGATCGCCGGCGCGCCACGCACGGCCAGCGTCGCGATCGCGTCGCAGATGTCGTCGGCAGTGCGAAGGCTGCGGCGCACCAGCTCGGCGGGGAGGCGACGCTGATCGATGATCTCGACGGCGCAGCGATCGGGGGACCAGCGGACGGATTCAACGGGGGACATGATCCCGCAAGCTAACTACGCGTCTTCGCGCGCCCGCTTCCGCCGCTCGGGAAAGTGCGCGTCCAGGAACTTGATCAGCGCCCGCTCCTCGGGCGAATGCGCGTACACGTCGGCGCGCGGCGAGTAGCGCGCCGGCAGCACGATCGTCTCCCCGGCGTCGATGTACCGCGCCACGACGAGCGGATGCACGTACGACTTGCGGCAGATCGCCGGCGTGTTTCCCAGCTCCGACGCCACGAGGCGCATCGCCGTCATCACGTTGCGCTTCGCCTCCGTCGCGTTCTTCGCCGGTCCGAGCTCGGCGAGCACCGTCGCGGCGCGCAGCGTTCCTCCCCACGTGCGGAAATCCTTGGCCGAGTAGGGGACGCCGAGCGTCTCGTGGAGATACTCGTTCACGTCGCGCGCGGTCAGGTCGTGCCAGCGCGTTCCCTCCTTGTAACGGAAGATGCGCGGCCCCGGCGTGTCGAGATAGCGCTTGACGAGCCGCACCAGCTCGCGGTTCGCGACGACCTGGCGCTGCGCGATCGACTTCTTGCCGACGTACTGGAACAGCACGCAGCCGCCGGCGAGAGTCGCATGCCGCTTGCGCAGCGTGGCGATGCCGAAGGTCCGGTTCTCCTCGGCGTAACGCTCGCTCCCGATGCGGAAGAAGCTCTCGCTGATGAGGCGGACGACGGACGCCGCCGCCGCCCGCTTCGACGGGGTGCGCGACGCGGCGTGCGTGCGGATCGTCTTCCGCAGCGCGGGGAGCTCCTTGGCCAGCTCGCGGACGCGGTAGTACTTGCGGAGCTGTCCCCGCTCCACGGCGCGCGCATGGTAGCGATACTGCTTCCGCTCCTTGGCGTCGAGCCCCCACGCCTGCACCTCGGCCCGCGCGCCGACAGCGATGTGGACGTCGGTCCATGCCGGAGGTACGGCGAGCGCCCGGATCCGCTCGAGCGTGCGCGCATCGCGCACCGCCGTCCCGCCGGCACGCAGGTACGTGAAGCCGCGCGTCCTCGTCCCCTGCCGTGTGAGCCAGTGCGCCATGGTCGAGGCCGGAGGGCAATTTGCGGTCCGCGCGTGTAGATTCAGGCACCCGCACCGCGACCCGACGCCCCCCCCAATGGCCTACGCGCTTCTCACCTTCGACGTCGCCGACCGGATCGCGACGATAGCTGTCAACCGCCCCGACAAGCTCAACGCGCTGAACGGCGCCCTGATGACGGAGCTCGGCCTCGCCATCCAGGAGGCGAACCGGCGCGACGACGTCGGAGCCGTGCTGCTCACCGGCGCGGGACGCGCATTCGTGGCCGGGGCCGACATCGGCGAGATGGTAGCCGAGAGCCCGATGGGGATGAAGGGGCGGGCGGAGCATGGCCAGACCGTCTTCCGGGCGTTCGAGATCTCCCCCAAGCCCACGCTCGCCGCCGTCAACGGCTTCGCGCTGGGCGGCGGGTGCGAGCTGGCGATGGCCTGCCACATCCGCCTCGCCTCCGAGAGCGCGAAGTTCGGCCAGCCGGAAGTGAAGCTCGGCATCGTGCCCGGCTATGGCGGGACGCAGCGCCTCCCCCGCCTCGTCGGCAAGGGGCGCGCGCTGCAGCTCCTGCTCACCGGCGAGATGATCGACGCGGCGGAGGCGTATCGCATCGGCCTCGTCAACCGCGTCGTCCCCGCGGCGGAGCTGCTTCCCGCGGCGCGCGCGATGCTCGCGACGATCCTCGCGCAGGGTCCGCTCGCCATCGCCCACGTCATCGAGGCCGTCGACCGGGGGCTGGAGATGCCGCTGGAGGATGCGATCGCGCTCGAGGCGGCGTACTTCGGCCTCCTGTCCGCGAGCGCCGACAAGGCGGAGGGGATGCAGGCGTTCCTCGAGAAGCGCGCGGCGGGCTTCACCGGCACGTGACCGAGCCTCACGTCGTGCTGCGCTCGCTCGCGCTGCGCGACTTCCGCAACCTCGGGCGTCTCGACCTGGACTTCCCGAGCGCCGGCGTCGTGGTGATCGGCGAGAACGGGCAGGGCAAGTCGAACCTGCTCGAGGCGATCTACTATCTCCATCTGCTCCGCTCCGTTCGCGGCGCGCGCGACGCGGACGTCGTGCGCTTCTCGGCGGCGGGCTTCCACATCGCCGCGCGCACCGAGGGGGGCGCGCACCACGAGCTCTCGGCCGGCTTCGAGCGACAGGGAAAGCGGAAGCGAGTGAAGCTGGACGGCGCCGAGCCGCAGCGGTTGAGCGACGCGCTCGGCGCGCTGCCCTGCGTGCTCTTCTCCCCCGCGGACGTGGAGCTCGTGGCCGGCGCGCCGAGCGCGCGCCGCCGCTATCTCGACATCCTCCTCGCGCTCTCGTCGCGACAGTATCTCGGGGCACTGCAGCGCTACCGCCATGCGCTGGCACAGCGCAACGCGGCGCTTCGCGACGCGCTGCGCCAGAGCGGACAGCGAGGGGAACAGCGTGTCGCCGTGTGGGAGGCCCCGCTCGCCGAGCATGGCGCGGTGCTCTGGCGCGAGCGGATGGCGTGGGCCGACGATGCGGCGGGGCGCTTTGCCGGGATGTGCGCGGCGATCGGGGAGCGCGCGCCGGTGGGGATGCGCTACGCGACGTCGCTGGAGCCCGCCTCGCGCGACGCCGGCGACGTGGCCGCGGCGCTGGCGCAGGCGCTGGAGGGGAAGCGCGGGCTCGACCTGCGCCGGGGGCTCACGCACGCCGGCCCGCACCGCGACGATCTCGCGCTCACGCTGGACGGTCGCGAGCTGCGCGCCTTCGGATCGGCGGGACAGCAGCGCACCGCCGCGATCGCGATGCGGCTGCTCGAGGGTGAGACGTTGAAGGCGAGGCTCGGAGCCACTCCCCTGCTCCTCCTCGACGATCCGTTCGCCGAGCTGGACGCGCGCCGATCGGCGCGCATCCTCGAGCTGCTGGCCGAGCAGGGGATGGGGCAGACGCTGTTGACGGTGCCGCGGGAGAGCGACATCCCGCCGGCGCTGACGCAGCTCGCGCGGTGGCGGATCGAGGCGGGCGAGGTGGCGTGATGACGCCGGCGAAGAAGCGGCCGACGTCGATCGCCGACATCATGGCGGGCGTGCTGAAGGAGAGCGGCGTCGCGGCGCGGGTCGAGCAGGCGGGGATCATCCCCGAGTGGCCGGGGATGGTGGGGCCGCAGATCGCGGCGGTGACGACGCCGCAGTCGATCACGGCGGACGGGACGCTGTTCGTGAGCGTGACCACGAACGGGTGGATGATGGAGCTGTCGATGATGGAGCCGGAGCTGCTGCGCGCGCTGAACACGAAGGAGGGGCGGGTGCCGGTGAAGCGGATCCGGTGGCGGCTGGCGCGGAAGTGAGCCTGGCGAATCGCGCGGTTCGACAGCGTTGGACCTCGCTGTGGAACGGGGCTCCGACGATGGGCCGTCCGGCCGCGCGAGTGCGTCGCTAAGTCGTTGCCACAGCGCCATTTAGGAATCGTCATCGCAGTTGCGTGAAAGCGTCCCGAACGTTAGCTTTCCCCGTCTATGACCTGGCGCCGGATTCGGCGTCTCTTCGGTAGGATTTCCAGGCGACATTCGCGAGTGAGTTCATGACGAAACCGAACGACCAGGCCACGCCGCATGAATACGGCGCGGGCCAGATCACCGTGCTCAAGGGACTCGAGGCGGTGCGCAAGCGTCCCGGCATGTACATCGGCTCCACCTCGGAGCGCGGGTTGCACCACCTCGTGTACGAGGTCGTGGACAACTCCATCGACGAAGCGCTCGCCGGATTCGCCGACTTCGTCACCGTGATCATCCATGGCGACAACTCCATCACGGTGGAGGACAACGGCCGCGGGATTCCCGTGGACATCCATCCGATCGAGAAGATTCCCGGCGTGGAGCTGGCGATGACGGTGCTGCACGCCGGCGGCAAGTTCGACAAGGACAGCTACAAGGTGTCCGGCGGGCTGCACGGCGTGGGCGTGTCGGTGGTGAACGCGCTCTCCGAGCGGCTGAAGGTCTGGATCAAGCGCGACGGGAAGGAGCACTACATGGACTTCATGCGCGGCGACACGCAGCAGAAGCTCAAGGTGCTCGGCGACGTGCCGAAGAAGCAGAACGGGACGAAGATCTGGTTCAAGCCCGATCATCTCATCTTCACGGAGCTGGTCTACTCCTACACGACGCTCGCGTCGCGTCTTCGCGAACTCTCCTTCCTGAACAAGGGAGTGACCATCGTCCTCAAGGACGAGCGGTCGGAGCAGGAGAAGGAGGAGACCTTCCTCGCCAAGAACGGCCTGCGCGAGTTCGTGCAGCATCTCAACACGAACCGCAAGCCGCTACACCAGGAGATCATCTACCTCGACACCACGAAGGACGACGTGGGGATCGAGCTGGCGATGCAGTACAACGACGGCTACCAGGACAGCGTCTTCTCGTTCGTGAACAACATCAACACGCACGAAGGCGGCACGCACCTCACCGGCTTCAAGAGCGCGCTGACGCGCGTGATCAACCAGTACATCCAGAAGTCGTCGCTCTCCAAGAAGGACAAGGAGACGGTCCTTTCCGGTGATGACGTGAGAGAAGGGCTGACGGCGGTGCTGTCGGTGAAGGTGAAGGAGCCGCAGTTCGAGGGGCAGACCAAGACGAAGCTCGGCAACTCCGAGGTGGAGTCGGCGGTGAAGACCTGCGCGAACGAGTGGCTGGCGCAGTATCTCGAGGAGCATCCGAAGACGGCGAACATCGTGATCGACAAGGCGATGTCGGCGGCGCGGGCGCGCGAGGCGGCCCGCAAGGCGCGCGACCTGACGCGCCGCAAGAGCGCGCTCGACGTCGGCAACCTGCCGGGGAAGCTCGCCGATTGTTCGCTCACGGACCCAGCATTGTGTGAGATCTACCTCGTCGAGGGCGACTCGGCCGGCGGCTCGGCCAAGCAGGGGCGCAAGCGCGAGTTCCAGGCGATCCTGCCGCTGCGCGGCAAGATCATCAACGTGGAGAAGGCGCGGATCGACAAGGTCCTCAGCAACGAGGAGATTCGGACGATCATCACGGCGCTCGGCACGGGGATCAAGGACGAGTTCACGATCGAGAAGGCGCGCTATCACAAGGTCATCATCATGACCGACGCCGACGTCGACGGTGCGCACATCCGCACCCTGCTGCTGACCTTCTTCTATCGCCAGATGCCGGAGCTGATCGAGGCGGGCTACGTCTACATCGCGCAGCCCCCCCTCTTCCGGGTGGCCAAGGGGAAGGAGGCGTACTACGCCTTCGACCTGAAGGAGCGCGACGAGATCGCGAAGCGGCTGTCGCCCGACGGCAAGACCGGGCTCAACGTCCAGCGCTACAAGGGGCTCGGCGAGATGAACGCCGACCAGCTGTTCGACACGACGATGGATCCGAACACGCGCACGCTGATGAAGGTGAACGTGGAGGACGCGGTGACGGCGGACGACGTGTTCCGCACGCTGATGGGGGACGAGGTGGAGCCGCGGCGCGTGTTCATCGAGGCCAACGCCAAGTTCGCGAGCAACCTGGATATCTGAGCGGGGCTTGTCGGGGCGAGAGAATGAATAGCTGCACTGTGCAGCTTTTCCGAACCCGCCATGATGGCATGTCGCGACAAGAACTCGAAGGGGTGGGCGCCGTACACGGCGCCCACCCCTTCGAGTTCTCCGTTTCGTAGCGCACGACGTTACGTTCGCGCGCGGGACCGTCGCCCACGAGGCAGTGGAACCTCCGGAGTGGACTTCCGGCGGACGCTCGCCGCCAGCGCGGGCCCCAACCCCCACCCAGCTGGCGACTCGGCGAGCAGGCCCCGGGCGGCCAGCTTCTGCACGGCCGCGTGGGTCGCCGCGTAGGATGACCCCAGCCGTCGTGCCAAGGCCGCAATACTCGCGGGTGCCGCGTCCGCCAGCGTCAGCACTTCGGCGTCGAGCCCCGGACCGAGCACCAGCCGATACCGAAGCTCCGGGCAGGTCTCGATAATCCACTGCACGGGACGCACGGCCGAAAGCTGTAGCGCGGCGTCATCATGCCAGAACCCCCACCGCTCGAACAGTGGGAGTGCGTTGGTCTTGAGCAGCCCGAGCAGTCCGGGGGACTGGGCCATGACGGTGAAGAGGGGCTCGGGGGCCGTGAGAGGCCGGCAGTGATCGGTCGCGGAGACCAGCGCATTTTTCACCCCGGCCCCAGCGCTCGCGACGGATAGCAGCGCTCCCATCGTCGCGGAGGCGACGGGATCGAGGACGTCGATCCGTCGCCCGAGCCGCCGCGCATCCACGAGGTGGTGATGCACGGCCAGCCAACTCGCAGGAACGACGAACAGGCGCTGGTCCCCGCGTGCCACCCGCGCGGTAGCGCAGATGAGCTCCTCCAGGTCCACCGGTGTACTCGTCGGGACAACCGCAAACAGGGCACCGACTCGCGCCCATGCTGCCCGCAAAGCGTCGGGATCCCGATGAACGTCACGAGCCGCAGCGGGCACGTTCGACCAGGGACTCATCGCTTCCGCCTTTTCGTCGGCCGGGAGGCAGCGCCCGGCGGTTCGTAACCGTCGTGCTGCTCGAGGTAGAGTTCAATCCGAAGGGCCGCTTTCGGGTCGAAGCTGTTGATCCGCTCGAGCTGGGCGCGCACGAACGCGATCTCGCTGCTCGTCGGCGCAAGTACCCGCAGGTCGTCCAGATCCTTCGGCCGTGCGCCCGCGAGCTTGAGAAGGATCAGGTCCAGTCGGCCGAGGCGGGCCACCACGAGAAGCCCGTGATGGCCCACTACCTCGGTCCTCGACTCATAATCAGGGGGCAGCAGATCCGCCCACGCCTTCGCCCCATCGTTGAGCCAGGTCTGAGGTAGCCGCATTTCACTCGCGACTGCGAGGATCTCGGCTGAAACGGTCGAAAGTCTCGGCGTGGCGACGATGACGTCGCCATCGTTCGTGCCCCGCGTGAAACCCGGGAGGTACAGGAGGGCCGAGCCACCGGCCAGCACGATCCGAATATGGGTCGTCACCCTCTCGCCAAGGCGCGCGAGCGCACGATCCAGCACAGACCGGTCGAATGCAGGCGAATCACTCATACGGGAGTATACTCACTTTCCGATACCGGGCACAATGCGTCGTGTCCACGAAGCAGCCAGTGGAGTCGACGCCGGGTCGAAGCCCAGCGATCGAGGATCAGGCGACCCAGATCATCCCGGACGTGCAGCGCCGGCTGGAGGTGATCTTCGACCGCTGGGCACCGCTCAGCCAAGCCGGACTCGTTGAGCCTCGCGGTTCGCATGTCCCAGATCACCGCCTTCCAGCACGGTGTGCCGCAGGCGCGCGTCGTGTTGCTGGCCCACGCCGACCACTACGCCTGGCGTTCGAACGAGGCAGACGTTCTTCGCGAGCTCCACGCCTTCATCGACACGCTGGAGATCAGTCCGTAGATGACGGCGGCGGCTTCGGCCCTTGCCGGCGTCGCCGCTTGGCGCGCGGAAGCAGCCTTGAGCCGCTGGCGCGTCTTCTCACGCGTTCCTCATCACCCCCGCACGACTGCGCCGCCCGGCGCACGCGTGGCGGGCCTCGAGGAGGGAACGAGACAATGTCCACCGCCCGCACCGCACTCTGCCTGATCGCGATGATCGCCGGACTGGCCGCTCCAGCCCGCGCGCAACGACTCGCCCCCGCCGCGCTGACGACGCACACAGCGGATGTGGCGGCGCCGGCGCCGGCTCTGCCGAGACCGGCGCCGCCGGCCAGGAGCGCCCGGGATCGCATCGTCGGGAGCGCTCACGGGGCGCTCGTGGGAGCCGGCGCCGGCATACTGGTCGGCGTCGTGGCCGCGGCGATCGTGACGCAGCGCTCGGGTCCCCACACCGACCACTCCGAGGACACCATCGCTTACGTCATCCTGCCGATCTACGGCGCAGGCCTGGGGATGCTGGTCGGCGGCATCATCGGCGCAGTGAAGAGATGATCGCGCGAATGGAGGATGATGCGTGGGCGCGTTCGGCTTCCGCCGCCCCTCGTCGTGACGGCGAGTCGGCTGGCGCCAATCATTCGGAGCCCGGCGTCGCCAGCGCCGCCCGCACCGCCTCGTCCCGCGGCACATGCTCGTCGTCGCGCGGCCGCGCACCCGCCGCGAGCAACCGTCGTGCGCACCCCTCGTCGTCACCACCGGCCGTTCGCGCGAGGTCGGCGCCCCGGCACGCCCATCCCAGCGGCGTGGACGAGTGCTCCCCATCGCGGATGTTCACATCGGCGCCGGCACCGAGCAGCAGGGCGATCGACTCGGCGTCGCCGTGCAGCGCCGCGAAATGCAGCGCCGTCGCACCGCCGGCACTCCGTCGCCGACGCGAGGGCCCGCGCTCGACGTCGTGCCAGCGCAGCAGGAAGTACAGCGGCGTGTTCCCCCACTCGCCTGTCGCATTCAGATCGGCGCCGGCGGCGAGGAGCAGCTCCAGCGCGTCCTCGTGGAAGTGCTCCGCCGCGTGGAAGACCGACTCGCCGTCGGTGGGGTTCGCGCCGGCATCGAGCAGCAGGCGCGCGATGGGCAGCACGCTGCGCGCGCCGGTCACGGCGTACAGCACCGGAACGTTGAAGCGTCGGTCGATCGTGTTGGGGTCGGCTCCAGCGCCGAGGAGGAGGCGCGCCGCCGCGAGCAGCCCGGCGTCCCGCTCCGCGCTCTCGCCATGGAAGGGCGAGCAGCAGAGGTAGAGCAGCGGCTCTGCCGTGAGATCGCCGGCGCGCGAGTGGACGCGCGATGGATCTTCGGCGACGAGGCGCGCTGCGTCGTTCGCCCTGCCGAGTGTGGCGGCGACGTGAAGGCTCCGCGATGCGCTGTCCGGCCGCGACGTGAAGACGTCACGCGCGCGCGGCGTCCTGCTCGACGACGGCGGCGAGGAAGGCCCTGACGGGCTCCTGGCTCCCGATTGGCAGATCCTGTGAAGTCACGCCCGACTCCGTGCCCTGCCGTCCTCAGCTTTCGGTCGTGCCGGCTCGGGGCAGCTCGAGCGAGAAGGTGGACCCGACGCCGACTTCGCTCGTCACGGTCAGGCTTCCGTGCATCCCCTCCGCGAGGTCGCTGCTGATCGCGAGGCCGAGGCCGGTGCCCTCCTGCGTGCTGCTGAGGGAGCGCCCCACCTGCACGAAGGGGTGGAAGATCGCGTCCAGATCCTTCGCCGGGATCCCGCTTCCCGTGTCGCGCACCCACAGCGTCACCGTCCGCTCGTGCGGCGCGCAGCCGACGGAGATGACCCCTCCCGGCTGGGTGAACTTCACGGCATTGGAGAGGAGGTTCAGCAGTATCTGCTCGACCTTGGGGCGGTCGCCCGTCACCTCGTCGTCGTCGCACGGCTCGATCTCGATACCCAGCTCCTTCGCCGACGCCTGGGGATCCACCATCGGGACGACGGCACTGATCACCTGGCGCAGCCGCAAGGGCGCGATGTCGTAGTCGAGCCGCCCCGACTCGATGCGGGTGAAGTTGAGGATGTCGTTGATGATGGCGAGCAGGTGCGCCTGGCTGCTCCGGATGCGCACCACGTACTCCCGCTGCTGCGCCGAGATCGTGCCGCCGATGTTGGCCAGGAGCAGGTCGGCGTAGCCGGCGATGGCGTTGAGGGGAGTGCGCAGCTCGTGACTCATCGCGGCGAGGAACCCGCCCTTGGCCTCGTTCGCCTTCTCGAGCATTGCCATGCGGCGCGCGTCGTCCACGGCGCGCTCCTGGGCGGCCCGCCGCTCGGTGAGATCGCGCGTGACCTTGGCGAACCCCATCAGCGCGCCGTTCTCGTCGCGCAATGCGGTGATCACGACGTTGGCCCAGAAGCGGGAGCCATCCTTCCTGAGGCGCCATCCCTCGTCCTCCACCCGTCCCTCGCGGGTGGCCACCTCCAGCTCCCAATCGGGCTTTCCCGACGCGATGTCTTCCGGCGGGTAGAACACCTTGAACGACTTGCCGAGGATCTCCTCGGGGAGATAGCCCTTGAACCGCTGGGCGCCGGGGTTCCAGCTGAGCACGTGTCCCGTCTCGTCGAGGGCGAAGATCGCGTAGTCGGCGACACTCTCCACCAGGAGACGGTACAGCCCGTCGCCCTCGCTCGGGCGCCCCCCAGCGGCGATCGCGTGCGCGAAGCTCGCCGGATCGCGCTCGGCGGGATGACCTTCTGCCTCCGGGGGGTGTCCGCGCTGGTTCATGCCTGAGTCGCTCGGGAGGGCCGATGCCAGTGATCGAAGCGTGATGTCGCGGGGACTGCGTAAGGGGTGACGAGCCCGTCCCGTCACGCAGCGCGCAAGCTAATATGCAAGGCGCGCGCTACGGCAAGGTGTCAGGCCCGCACGCCTCTTGCCCATGGCTCGTCCCCCGCCGGCCACGCCGGGCCGGCGCTGGTCCCGTACCTGAATGCGAGCGAATCGATGAGCAACGAGGGGGCCGCCGGCGGGTTCGGCGCCAAACTGAGACGGCTGGGCTCCGAATCGCTCGTCTACGGCCTGAGCTCCATCGTGGGGCGGCTGCTGAGCTATCTGCTCCAGCCTTATTACGCCCATCAGTTCGACCCGGCCCAGAACGGGATCCAGAGCGTCGTCTACTCGTACATCCCGATCATCTCGATCGCGCTCTACCTGGGGATGGACGTGGCGTACATGCGGAATGCCGCCTCGGTGAAGGACGCGCCCCTCGCCGACCGTCAGCGCGTGTTCAGCATGTCGTTCGGGATGGTGGCGGTGGTGGGCGGGGCGATCGCCGCGCTCGGCATGGTGGCCGCGCCCTGGCTCGCGCCACTCAGCCGGCTGGATGCGGGCTCGTTCCGCTACATGATCGCCATCGTCTACTCCGACGCCCTGCTCGCCGTGCCGTACGCCCACCTGCGGATGACTAACCGGTCGATGCGTTACGCCGTGTTCCGGCTGCTCTTCGTCGGGATCAGCGTGGGGCTGAACGTGCTGTTGATCGGGCGGCTGCACTGGGGGGTGTCGGCGATCTTCCTGGCGAACCTCGTGGCGAACCTCGTCGTGCTCGCCCTGTTCCTCGGGGAGATCTTCGGCCTGTTCCGGCCGGCGCTGCTGCGCGGCGCGCCGTGGAAGGCGCTCTGGAAATACGCTCTCCCCATCATGCCGGCGATGCTGGCGGTGATGCTCGTGGAGAACGGCGACCGCATCGTGCTCAACTACCTGCCCGAGAGCGTCGCGCACGCGGTCTACGCCATGTCGTCGAAGGACGTGGTGGGGATCTACAGCTTCAACTACAAGCTGGGCGTGGCGATGCTGCTCGTCGTGCAGATGTTCCGGATGGCGTGGACCCCCTTCTCGCTGCAGCACGCGAAGCAGGACGGCGCGCCGCAGCTCTTCTCGCGCGTGCTCACCGCGCTGATGCTGATCTGCGCCGCCGTGTTCCTCGGCGTGTCGGTGCTGCTGCCGTCGCTCGTGGAGATCCCCGCGGTGCACCACTACGTGAAGCCGGCGTACTGGCTCGGCCTGCCGATCGTGCCGGTGATCCTGCTGGGGTACGTGTTCAGCGGGATGTACGCGGTGGTCACGGCGGGGCTGTACATCGAGCGGAAGACGGGGGTGCTCCCCTGGATCGCCGGCGCGGGCGCAGCGCTCAACATCGCGATCTGCATCGTGGCGCAGTCGCGCTGGGGGATGGTCGGTGTCGCGTGGGCGACGCCGGCGGCGTACGCACTGATGGCGGCGGCGGGGGCGTGGCAGTCGAACCGCGTGTATCCGGTGCCGTTCGAGTGGCGCCGCCTGGCGCATCTCGCCGCGCTGGTGGGGGTGCTCTATGCCGCGGACCGCGTGGTCGCATCGCGCGGCGTCCTGCCGCTCTCCGGGGGGGGGCTCGCGATCAAGGCCGCGCTGCTGCTCGCCCTCCCCGCCCTGCTGGTGGTGACGGGTTTCTTCCGCCACGGGGAGTGGCGTGCGCTGAAGTCGCTGCTCCCGGGCCGGCGGGCGGCAGCGGCATAGCAGGGGTCAGGTTCGTTGTAGAAAGGGTTCGCCAATATTCAAAGAAACAGACCCCAGCAAACATAAAGTAACGCCATACGTAGTTCAGGTAAGTCGTGCCGAAACCCATGTTATCGCCCGAGATTCGCGC
>JBBQJC010000101.1:0-13132 GCA_038325515.1 Gemmatimonadales bacterium
ACGCTCGCGCTCCTCCGGCGCCTTGTCGATCTGGTCGAACGCCACCGCCGACGCCAACCCCTGCACCGCCTGGATCGCCGTGATCGCCGCGGTCAGCGTGGTCTTGCCGTGATCGACGTGGCCGATCGTGCCGACGTTCACGTGCGGCTTGGTGCGCTCGAACTTTGCCTTGCCCATGAGTCTCGTCTCGTCTCTGGAGAGTCAGTTATTGCTGATTAGCGATCGACAGTTACTTCGGAGTGACCTTGGCGATGATCTCCTCGGCCTTGCTCTTCGGCACTTCCTCGTAATGCGCGAACTCCATCGAGTAGACCGCGCGCCCCTGCGACATCGAGCGCAGCTTGGTCGAGTACCCGAACATCTCGGAGAGCGGCACCGTCGAGGCGATCACCTGCGCTTCGCCTCGCTGCGTCATCCCGCCGATCTTGCCGCGGCGGGCGGACAGGTCGCCGAGCACGTCGCCCATGTACGACTCCGGGCAGACGACCTCGACGTTCATCATCGGCTCGAGGATGATCGGCTGCGCCTTCCGGGCCGCTTCCTTGAACGCCATCGAGCCGGCGATCTTGAAGGCCATCTCGGACGAGTCGACGTCATGGTACGAGCCATAGATGAGCTCGACCTTCACGTCCACCATCGGGTAGCCGGCCAGCACGCCGTTCCCCAACGCTTCCTTGATGCCCTGCTCGATCGGTCCGATGAACTCGCGGGGGATCACACCGCCCACGATCTTGTCCTCGAACACGAAGCCCTGCCCCGGCTCGGACGGCTGCATGTTGATCACGCAGTGGCCGTACTGGCCCTTGCCGCCCGACTGGCGCACGAACTTCCCTTCCACCTTCTCGACGCGCTTCTTGATCGTCTCGCGGTACGCGACCTGCGGCCGGCCGATGTTCGCGTCGACCTTGAACTCGCGCATCATGCGGTCCACGATGATCTCCAGGTGCAGCTCGCCCATCCCCGAGATGATCGTCTGCGACGTCTCCGGATCCGAGTGCACGCGGAACGTCGGGTCCTCCTCCGACAGCTTGCTCAGCGCGATCGCCAGCTTGTCCTGATCGGCCTTCGTCTTCGGCTCGATCGCGACGTCGATGACGGGGTTCGGGAACTTCATCGCCTCGAGGATGATCGGATGCTCATCGTCGCACATCGTGTCGCCGGTGCGCGTGTCCTTGAGCCCGATCGCCGCGGCGATGTCGCCGGCCCGCACTTCCTCGATCTCCTCGCGCTTGTTCGCGTGCATCTGCAACAGCCGGCCGACGCGCTCGCGCTTGTCCTTCGTCGCGTTGTAGACGTAGGAGCCGGACTTGAGCACGCCCGAATAGACGCGGAAGAAGGTCAGCTTCCCGACGAACGGATCGGTCGCGATCTTGAACGCCAGCGCCGCGAACGGCGCCTCGTCGTTCACCTGACGGTCCTCGAAGGTCTCGTCGTGGTGCGGCAGATGCCCCTGGATGGCGGGCACCTCCACCGGCGACGGCAGATAGTCGATCACCGCGTCGAGCAGCGCCTGCACGCCCTTGTTCTTGAACGAGGCGCCGCACAGCACCGGGACGAACTCCATCGCGATGGTGGCCTTGCGGATGGCCGCCCGGATCTCGTCGATCGTCAGCTCCACGCCGCTCAGGTACTTCTCCATCACCACTTCGTCGTACTCCACCGCGGCCTCGATGGCCTCGTGACGGGCCGCCTCGCACGCATCGTGGTACTCGGCCGGCACGTCCACCACCTGGAACGACTTGCCCAGCGTCGCGTCGTCGAAGATGTACTGCTTGCGCTCGATCACGTCGATGTGGCCGGTGAACAGCTCGCCCGACCCGACCGGGAGCTGCAGCGCGAAGGCGCGCTTGCTCAGACGGTCCTTGATCATCGCCATGCAGCGATCGAAGTCCGCGCCCGTCCGGTCCATCTTGTTCGAGAAGATCATGCGGGGGACCTTGTAGCGGTCCGCCTGGCGCCACACCGTCTCCGTCTGCGGCTCCACGCCGGCCACGGAATCCAGCAGCGCCACCGCACCGTCGAGCACGCGGAGCGAGCGCTCCACCTCGACCGTGAAGTCCACGTGGCCGGGGGTGTCGATGATGTTGATGCGGTACTCGGCGCCCGTCCCTTCCTTGTCGGACTGGCCATGACGCATCCAGAAACAGGTCGTCGCGGCCGACGTGATCGTGATGCCACGCTCCTGCTCCTGCTCCATCCAGTCCATCGTCGCCGCGCCCTCGTGGACCTCGCCGATCTTGTGGCTCTTGCCCGTATTGTAGAGGATGCGCTCGGTCGTGGTCGTCTTACCGGCATCGATGTGCGCCATGATGCCGATGTTGCGATAATGGTCGAGCGGCGTTGTGCGTGCCATATCTATCCCGTCAGGTGTCAGTCGAGGCGGCCCGTGCAGCCCGCAGGGCAGCGCCAGCAACGAATCATGTCCGCCAAATACAAACGCGGGTGGACCAGCGCCCGCAGTGGGCCGGTATCCATCCGCTGTCGCCAGGGTGTGCTCGCCTCTGCAGCGCGAGCGGGGACCCAAGGCGCGCCGGGCAACCTGCGCCCGACGTCAAATTGTCCTGCGTTGCTTCTCGGGAGAGGCGACTCGCGCCCCCGGCCTGGAGAACCCTTCCGATGCCGCCGGAAGCCCATGGGTGTCGGCCGCAGTGAGCCGAATGTACGGCGGGCCAGTGCAGATCGACCCGAAAAACCCGTAGCCCCATGAATTTATTGGCGTTTCGCCCCAAGTCAACCGGGGGACGATGGGAATCTCGGCCTGCACCGCCTACTCCATCATGCGGTCCCCCAACCGCTCACCAGTCTCATCCGCGACGCCCCCAGCCTCCCGATGCCTGTACAGGTAGCCCGCCCCCAGCATGAACACTCCCACCGCCCCGTACGCCCCCACCCGCAGCCCCAGCGCGTCGATGTTCGTCGCCTCCGCAGCCGCCTTCACCGGCGCGAAGATCGCCAGCGCCAGCCCCCCGACCCGCAACCCCCGCACCCCCAGCCGGCGCCCCGCCACGATCGACGCCACCCCGCACGCCGCGTAGTAGGACACGAGCAGAAAGCCCGACAGGTCCGCGCTGAACGCCCCCGCCACCTCCATCCGCCCCCACAACACCGCGAACCCGACGAGTGCCCCCATCCGCACCCCTCGGCTCGCCTGCTCCGCGGGCCCCCCCCGCCCTCGGCTCAACAGCCATCCGGCCGCGCCGATCCCCACCGTCACGCCGAGGGCCGATGCGGAGGAGCGCGTCAGGAAGGGTATATACGAATAGTCGGGGCGGCTCAGGAGCTGATCCATCGCGCTGAGCGCCCCTCCCCCCAGCGCCGCCACCACCGCTCCCAGCGGCAGCGTCCCCTCCTCGTCGCGACAGAGGACTGCCAGTACCACCCCCCAGCCCGCCAGCGACAGCGCCACCCCCAGCGGGCTCGGCCAGAGCAGCGTGGCGAGCGCGATCGCCCCGAGCATCCCCCCGGCAAGCAGATGCACCCCTCCACCCAGAGACTCCCCGCGTCCCCGCTCGACCCGCCATGCCGCAAGGGCCACGGCGGCCCACGCGGCGAGCACCGTCCCGTGCCCTCCGTTACCCCTCGCCCCGGCCGAGGCCACGGCAAGGGAGAGCAGCGGCAGGACGAGCGCGCTCGCGGTCCAGAGGGGCGAGCGGGGCGCGCTGACCCAGAGCGAGGCACAGGTCACCAGCGCCAGCGCTCCTCCCGCGAGGAATGCCGAGTATCCCGGACCGGCAACCAGCCGGTCCCAGCCCACCGGCACTCCCACCAGCCCCACCGCCAGGAAGGCCCGCGCCAGGTCTCCGCGCCTGGACCGCTCGCACAGCAGCAGCGAACCGCCGGCGCAGACCCCTCCGAACACGACGATCAGCAGCGGCGCGTACCACTCGGGCCCCAGCGGCATCGATGCCGCGGCGAGGGCGTACACGAGCCCGCCCGCGATGAGCACGAAGAAGGCGCGCAGCCAGCCGGGATGCTGGAGGGCCCTCAGCGAACCGAGCAGCACGACGGCCCCGTACGCCAGCAGCCGGAGCACCGAGCCGGGAGTGTCGGCGGTGACGAATGGCGCCGACAGCGCCGCGCCCACCGACATCGAGAAGAGGAACTCGCTCTCGTCGTGCAGGGCGAGGCTCGCCATCGCGAGGGCCACCACGTCGACGATCCCCAACGCGACGGGGACCGGCAGGAGATGAAAGCGGGGACCCGCCCCCCATGCCAGGAGATCGACGATGGCAAGCGACAGCGCGAGCAGCACGCTGCCGTAGCGACGCTCCCCGCGATGGCGGAAATAGAGCCCCGCGCCCGCGACCGCGAGCGCCACCGCCGCGCCGAAGGCGATCCGCACCTCGGGCGTGAGCCAGCCGCGCAGCACGGCGAACTTGATCACCGCTCCCACGGCCATCATCATGAGCAGCGCCGCGAACGCCAGGGTGCCGTAGCGTCCGACGAGCGACTCGAGCTCCAGCCCGCTCACCGGCAGGTGCGCCGCATGGCCAGCCGGCGCGGCACGATGCAACGCCCCCGCGAGGCGGGCGTCGAGGGTCGGCCCCCTGGCTGGCGGTGCGTTCGGCGCCGGCGGTGCGTTCGGCGCCGGCGGCGCCTCTCGCCGCTGACGCAGCTCGGCCCGCAGCGCCGCGAGCGCCGCTTCCATGACCGCCACCCGCTGCTCCACGTGCGCGAGGCGCGCGCGGTCGTCGGACTGTTCGGAGCTCATCGGTCCAACTTATTCGCCAGCTCGCCGCTACGCGCCAGTTCCCGACTCCATCAGCTGCTGGAACCTCCGCACGCTCTCGCGGATCCGGCGACTGGAATCGTCACCGAACCGCTTCGCGATCAGCCCCGCCACCGGGCCCTCCGAGCACCGCGTCGGCGCTCCCCGTGCTCATGCCGAGTGCGCTGTAGACGGGACAGCTCCCCGTGGCGCCGCGGAGCGCCAGCGCCCCGCCGGCGAGGACTGCCGCGAAGCCCCCCGCGCCGCGACTCCGGTATCCCCACGTGACCAGCGCCGCGGCCAGCGCCACGGAGGCGAGCCGCTCGCCATCCGCGACGTTTCGTGTGTCGAGGGTCTCTGGCATCGCCGTTCTCAGGAGCGGAGGTTTGCCTGCATCACACGAGCACTGCCCCAGGTGCATGACGGCCCTAGGCCGCAGCAGCGCGCTCGTCGAGCCGCGCCACGAGCGCCCGCAGCGCGTGCTGCAGCGCGCCGCCGCGCATCGGTGGTCCATCACCGGCGATCACCGCGGTCGGCGAGCAGTCGGCGAGCCGTCGAACCGATGCGCGCGCCTCGTCCCAATCGGGGGTGAAGTACGCGGGCGGACCGTGCAGCTCCGGACGCTGCGTGACGCGGGCGATGAGCGACTCCGACTTCGTCGTCGTGATCGCATCCCCCGCGATGAGCGCGCGGTCGGATACGCGCAGCAGCGATACGTGCCCTGGCGAGTGGCCTGGTGTCGCCATCCAGCGCCAACCGTCGAGTCCCGGAATGCTCCCGTCGCCGGGCAGCGCGCGGATTCGGCCGCCAAGGTGGAAGGGGCCCCGGGGAATGAGTCGCGAGAGCGCGCCGGCCATCCCGCCCCCCACCGCGGGACCGGCGGGCGGATACGACGCTCGCCCCGTGAGGTAAGGCAGCTCCAGCTCGTGTGCGTGGAGATGAACGTCCCAATCCCGCGCCAACGTCGCGGCCGCGCCGATCCGGTCGAAGTGCCCGTGCGTGAGGATGATCGCCGCAGGGCGCGCCCCGGCGCCGAAGCGCGTGGCGGCGGCCCGCTTGATCCGCCCCGCCGAGCCGGGCATCCCGGTGTCGACCAGCACCCAGGCGCGGTCGCCCGCCCCCGGCGTGCCGACGAAGGCCACGTTGACGAACCTGTCGCGCAGGACGAAGAGCCCCGGCGCGACCGCGCCGGCGGCGCGGGCAGAATTGTCGAGCGGCGCGGCAGTGGACATGACGTCACACACTGGTGATGACTGGGCCGATCGTCGGACGGCTCCCCACTGTTCAATCGCCGTGCCCGCGGCCATCCGGCGCCCCGTCCCCGCTACGAAGTTCGAGCGATGATGACCAGCGGGGCCTCGTCACGCCCGGTGGGCGGCTGCCGGGAAGGGCCGGCGGACGTCACCTTCGCGAGAGGCATGTCGGCGAGCTCCGCCGGCCGCGCCGCCTCCACCTCGACGTCCGTGGCCCGGCGCCGCTCATCGCCCTCCGGAAGCTCCTCCCGACGCGCGGCGACGCGCCGCTCCCCACCGCGGGCCGCAGGGGCGCCGGGCGACACCCGCCGCTCGCCCGAGCGACGGTTCGCGGTCCGGTCCCACGCGTCGAGATGCTCCAGCATGTCGTCGAGCGATCGCACCTGGCGCACGCCGTCATGCTCGCGGCGGAAGACCACGTGCGTCCACCCCTTCATCCCGACCGGCGTGTGCCACGCACCCGCCATCCGCACGCGCCGGCCGGTGATGGCGTGCCGCAGCACCCGCTCGTACCGCGAGCGAGGCAGGAGGGTGATGGGGAAGATGTCGTCCCAGGTGCACAGGCGTCCGACGTCCTCGTACGCCGCGGGACGGTCGTCGAGCTCGAGGAGCGAGGGAGCGCGTCCGCGCATCACCGCGGCGATGAGCTGCAGCGAGACCGGATCACCGAGCGCCGTGATGGAGTGCCAGAACGCGCGCGTGGTGCGGCCCGCCATCTCGCGCAGCGAGAGGCGCTCGCCGGAGCGCACCATCCACTTCACGCCGTCCACGTCGGCGGTGAAGGGATTCTCCGGAAAGCCGTCGTGCCTGGCGACCCATCCCTTGCGCGAGCTGTGCGGCTTCGGCAGGAACGCGCGCACGACTGGCAGCGCCCGGCGATCAAGCTCGGAGAGCGCGTAGCTCTCCCACGCCATCACGCTGCGCACGATCCCGACGATGAGCGTCGCCGTCGCCGCCATCAGCGCCGCATCGGGAGTGAAGTCGCAGGTGATCTCGATGCGGTTGCCGCGCGGCCGCACGCCGACGCCGGTGCTGCGACGGTTGGCGGCCAGCAGCATCACCGGCGCCGCGAGCAGGTGCGTCAGCAGGAAGGCGAGCTGCTCCACGCTGCGCCCCCTGCGCGCCTCGTTGCGCGGCACGTCGAACGAGACGTTGTAGTGCGCGCTGAAGCCCACGAGACGCACCTCGTGCCCGTTCTCCTCCTGCCATACATCGAGCTCCTGCCGCAGGAAGGCGAGGCTCTCCCAGAGCGACCGGGTGCCGCGCGCGCCGCAGCCGCGCGCGATCTCGATCATCGGCGTCGCGATCTCGATGACGCCGGTGTCGAAGTACACCGCCCCTCCAGTGGGAAGGTGATACGAGCGTCCGGTGCGGTGCAGCAAGGGCCCCCGGATGATGCGGCGCGGCGAGCCGAACACGTCTTCCGGCCTCTGCTGCACACCATCGATTACCGTGGCGAACTCGGCCTCCAGCCCGATGGCCGGCAGCGACCCTGGCGCGCCGGCGCTCCCCACCGCGCTGGCCACCGCTTCGCTTCGTCGCGCCCGTTTGCGCCGCTCCGTCTCTGCCATGTGTCTACCGCTCCCTGTCCCGCACCGTTGCCGCCGTCACAGTGGATCGCCAGCCAGCTTGAGGTTGTAGGTCTCGCCCGGCGCCTCGCGCGGCACCGAGATCACGTAGCCGAGATCGAGGTGCAGGTGATCGTCCGTCTTCGCCGGCTCGGGTCCGAGCGGGCGCGTCCACACCGTGGGGATCACCTCCCGCGCGACCGCCGCGTACCGGCTGATCGCCTCGTGCGTGTCCAGATACGTGTCGCCGATGCGATAGATGTTGGCGGCGGCCCCCCAGCAGTGCGGGGACGCCCCTCCCACTCGCGTATGGCGGGGCGAGCAGTAGCCGCCATTCGCCCCGACGAACACGTACGTCCCCACCGCATCGCGCAGCTGCTCCAGCGCCAGCGCCATCAACGCCGTGGCGCACGGGATGTACCGCGGAAAGACACGCAACGGCGGTGCCTCGCGCACGTCGGTGTGGATGAACTCCGACACCGAGAAGTGCGGCGCGAGATACGTGTCGCGCGCCTGCTCCCACGACTCGACCTCGTAGAAGTACCTCGGCAGCACGCGCGCCTGACCGCGGTGGTCGCAGAGGACGCCGCCGGGAAGCAGGACGTCGCGGTAGCGGCGCTCGAGACGCCGGCCATCGACGAGCCGCAACGGGAAGGCACCGGGCGAGGTGCTCATCAGTCGCGGTCCCCGATGAGGGCGGAATAGGCGAGATAGGACGCCGCGGCGATCGTCGCTGACCGACCTCCGGCCGAGGGCTCCCATTCGGTGAGCACCGAGAGGGCGTACGGCTTCCGGTCGGGCAGGTAGATGAGACCGGCGTCGTGGGCGATCGTCGAGATCTCCCCGGTCTTGTGCGCCACCTTCGCCCCGCGCGGCAGGCCGGCCGGGATCCCGCTCTTGAATCGCTGCCCCATCAGGACCTCCAGCATCTGCCGCGAGAGCTCGGGAGTGAACGCGCGCTCCTCACCGATGAGCCGCAGCAGCCCCACCAGCCCGTTCGCGGTGACGCGGTTGCTGATCCCCGCCTCGAACGCCTTCTCGTCCTCCACTCCGCGGCGAAGGTCGATGCCGTGCAGCCCGAAGCCGTCGATCGTGCGCTGCAGGACGTCCAGCCCCACGAGATCGAGCAGCAGGTTCGTCGCCAGGTTGCTGCTCGACGTGATCATGTGCTCGGCCAGCTCCGACACGCGCAGCGTCCGGCCGATCTCGGCATGGACCTCGGAGTTCGCGTCGCGATCGACACGCACGCGGTACGGCGAGCCGTCGTAGGCGCTGAGAAAGCGGTTCCGCACATGCACGCGCGACTGCGGCAGCAGCTCGCCGCGGTGGATCGCCCCGTAGACGCCCACGAGGATGGCGATCTTGATGGTGCTCGCCGCGTGAAACCAGCGGTCGGCATGGTAGTCGAATGTCGCACCGGTCTCGAGGTCGGAGATCGCGACGCCGAGGGCCTGCGCCCCGGCCTTCGCCTCCAGCTCGGCAAAGCGCGCCTGGAGCGCCTCGGGCGAGCTCAGCGCGGGAACGGGATCCTTGACGGGGGTGCGGGACGGCATGGCGGGCCGAACAATCGCAAGGCGGGTGCCGGAGGATTCCCACCCGGCGCTCGCCCGCTCGACGCGGCGGTCAGCCGGTCAGCGAGCCGGCTGGCCCTGCTGCGCGCCGACCCACGCGCGCGTGCGCGCCTCGAGGATGTCGAGGGGCATCGCTCCCGCACCCAGCACGAAGTCGTGGAAGGCGCGCACGTCGAAGCGGCTGCCGAGCTCGCGTTCGGCGTAGCTCCGCAGCGACTTGAAGGTCAGCTCTCCGCTCTTGTAGGCCAGCGCCTGTCCGGGCCACACGATGTACCGGTCGACCTCCGACGAGATCTCCGCGTCGGACTTCGAGCTGTTCGCCTTGAAGTAGTCGATGGCCTGCTGGCGCGTCCAACCCTTGTCGTGGATGCCGGTGTCGAGCACGAGACGGATCGCCCGCCACATCTCGCTCGAGAGCTGGCCGTACCGCGAGTAGGGATCACCGTACAGGCCGAGGCTCGCGCCGAGCCCCTCGGCATACAGTCCCCACCCCTCCACGAAACCGGTGTTGCCGGTGCTGTAGCGGCGGAAGAGCGGGACCTCCTCCAGCTCCTGCGCGAGCGAGAACTGCAAGTGGTGGCCGGGCACCGCCTCGTGTGCGGCGAGCGCCTCCATCGCCCAGATCGGGCGCGAGTCGAGCTTGTACGTGTTCACGAAGAACTGTCCCGCGCGGTGCGCGTCCGGCGACCCTTGCTGGTAATAGGCCGAGGCCTGGGCCGGCGCCGAGTAGGCCGGCACGGTCGTCACTCCATACTGCAGCCTCGGCAACTTTCCGAACAGCTTCTGGAGCTCGGGATCCAGCCGCTTCGCGATGTCGCGGTAGGCGCGCACGAGCGATGCGGAGTCGGCGAAGTAGAAGCGCGGCTCCGTCTGCAGCATCCGGACGAAGGCAGGAAAGCCGCCGGTGAAGCCCGTGGCGCGGATGACGCTGTCCCGCTCCGTGCTGATTCGCGCGACCTCCGCGAGGCCGAGCGCGTGGATCTCCCCGGGCGTGCGTGACAGGGTGGTCTGCTGCCGCACGTCGAACGCGTACCAGGCCTTGCCGTCCGGCAGCGCGCTGCGCGCGAGCGACTCGCGCGACCCCGGGATGTAGCGCGTGGCGAGGTAGCTCTCGAGCGCGCGATAGGCGGGACGGACGCGCGTCGTGTACTCGCGCACGGCCGCGTCCCGCAGGCGCGTGCGCTCCGCGTCGGGAATCTCGTGGGGAAGCCGCGTGAACGGCTCGAGGAGCGGGCTGCTCATCGCGTCGTCCGGCGTGAGCCCTTCGATCTGCGACGGGACATCGCGCAGCGTCACCCTGGGCGGCGTGATCCCGAGCGCGAGCCCGCTGTCGAGCAGCGCGCGCGTCTGCTCGATGACCGTGGGGATCCCCGCGAGGCGCCGCAGGATGTGCTCGTAGTCCTGCACCGTCGCGGCGCGCATCGAGCTCAGGGTGCTGGCGAGGTATTGCGGGCCGTCGCGCTGCGTCACCTGGAGCAGGTCCGACGGGAAGCGCGCGCCGTCGATCGCCACCTGCACGTTCCGCCGGAAGATGTCGTAGCTGAGCTGGTCGGCGTCGCGCAGGCGCTCGCGAGTGATCGCGCGGACCACCTCGAGCCGGCCGAGCTCCTGGCGACGGCGCCGGGCGATCGCCGCGGGCGACATGTCGCTCCACCGGTCGTTCTGGCCCGGGTAGCCTGAATAGGTCGCGAACTCGGGCCACTCGACGTTGGTGTTCTCCCAGTCGAGGGCGAACAGCCGCTGCAGCCGCGCGCTGTCGCTCACGCCGCGCTGCGCCGCCAGGGCGTGATACCGCGAGAGGAAGTCTCCCGCCTGGGCCGGCTGTGCCGCCTGGGCCGGCTGTGCCGCCTGGGCCGGCTGTGCCGGCTGGGCCGGCTGTGCCGCCTGGGCCGGCTGTGCCGGCTGTGCCGGCTGTGCCGTCGCGACTCGCGCGGCGACCAGCGACGCCGCCAGGAAAACCAGGCGGCGTCTCACCGAGAGTGCGGTCCCTTGTCGTCGCGGATGATCGCCTTCTCGGCACGGGTCTGCTGCCAGGCGAGGAGGGCGCGCTGCTCGCTCATGATCACCTTGAACGACAGGCCGGGCGGATCGAGGCGGATGGCGAAGGTGGTCTCGCGCACCCAGACGATCGTCCCCGTGACGACGACGGGGTTGGCGTCGGCGAAGGTGATCGTCGCGCCGAGCTTGTCGCCGGGACGGACTGCCATGCCCTTGGGAACGTCGATGCGCAGGCCGGTCTCCGAGAAGTCCTCCACCGTCGCCCTGGCGCCGTTGGGCAGCGCCAACGTCGGGAGGAGGTCCTCCGGATAGTTGACGGGGTATCGCACGCGATACGACGCGCGGATGTGCTCTTCGTGCTCGGGGGAGTCGCTCTGGGGCATGCGCGGTGGGGTTGGTCGGCGAGGATCAGCGCACTCGCCGTCCAAATGTAGTATCGGACCCTACCGCCCGTCACGTAAGAGTCCCTTTCGGATCCGGAGGGCTCCGCCCTCAGCGCACGGCGGGGAGGAGCTGGTCCCGCACCCAGCGGTTGTCGGGCTCCAGGGCCAGCGCGCGCCCGTAGGCCCGGCGGGCCTCGCGCCGGTTCCCGGTGCGCTGCCAGGCCTGCCCGAGCCAGATGTATGCCTCGGCGCGTCCCCAGGCGGGCAGGCCGGGGGCCGGGTCGTCGCGCGCGAAGAGCTCGGCGGCGCGGCTGAGGAGCTTCTGGGCCGCCGCTGGTCCGCCTCCGCTGGCCGGTCCGGCGTACAGGGCGGCGATCCCCGCCATCAGGTAGAGCCGGGGATTGTCGGGCCCGTCGGTTATCGCGCGCGCCCGCAGGCGGTCGGCGCGGGGTCCCAGCGTGGCGCAGCGGGCGGCGTCGTCCTCGCATTGCGCCTCGTAGATCTCGGCGAGCAGGAGGTAGCTCTCGACGAGGGGGCGGCGGGCGATGGAGCGCTCGAAGGCGGTGCGGGCGGCCTGGAGGTAGGCCGCGCGCCGCTCGGCAGTGAGGGGCTCGGGGGGCGCGTAGAGGATGCGGTAGAGGACGAAGCCCTGATAGTGCTGGAGGAGAGGATCGTTCGGCCAGGCACGCAGGGCCACGTTCACGAGTCGGCGAGCCGAGTCGAGGGCGGTGCCTCCGTGGCGCGTGGCGTCGTCGATGCGGGCACGGACCGAGTCGGCCCAGCGGGCGGCGCTGAGAGGCTGCTGGGCGGCCAGCGGGGCTGCGGGGAGAAGGCAGAAGGCCACCCCGAGGGCGAGACGACTCAGGCGCATGCGGCGGCTCGTGGGGCCGGGACGAGGGATTGCGACATCATTTTCTGAACCTAGAGGGGCGCGAAGGGGAGCAGCAAGCTCGGCATGAAACAGAAACCCTCTCCGGCGAGAATGCCGGAGAGGGCTTCGGGTACGTCGAGCGGCTGACGACTACCAGCGATAGTGCGCGAACGCCTTGTTCGCGTCGGCCATGCGGTGCGTGTCTTCCTTCTTCTTCACGGCATTGCCCTCGCCCTTGCTCGCCGCGATGACCTCGGCCGCGAGCTTCTCGGCCATGGACTTCTCGTTGCGGCTGCGGGAGTAGCTGATGAGCCAGCGCATCGCGAGCGCGGTACGGCGCTCCGGACGCACTTCCACCGGCACCTGGTACGTGGCGCCGCCGACGCGGCGGCTCTTCACTTCCACGACCGGCTTCAGGTTGGTGAGGGCCTGCTTGAAGATGTTCACGCCGGGCTGGCTGGTGCGGTTCTCCACGAGGTCCATCGCCGCGTAGAAGATGCGCTCGGCCGTGCTCTTCTTGCCCTGGTACATCAGGACGTTGATGAACTTGGAGACCGTCTGGCTGTCGTACCGGGCGTCCGGCAGGATGGTGCGCTTGACGGCGCTCTTGCGGCGGCTCACTTCTTCCCTCCCTTGCCCGCGGTCTTCGCAGCGGCGCCGGCCTTCGGCTTCTTGGTGCCGTACTTGGAGCGGCTCTGGTTGCGGCCGTTGACGCCCGAGGCGTCGAGCGTGCCGCGCACGATGTGGTAACGCACGCCCGGAAGATCCTTCACACGGCCG
>JBBQJC010000102.1:0-12863 GCA_038325515.1 Gemmatimonadales bacterium
CCCCTCGCGAGGAGATCACGATGTCGCCCTCGGGAGTGTGCACCACCCTGAACCCGGGCATCGCGCGAAAGATGTCGCTGGTGGCCGAGATGCCGGGCTTCGAGATGTCCTCCTCGGTGAGGAACTTGCCGAACGACGACCGCCGCTTGCGGCTCTCGAACTCCCGGTAGCGCTCGCGCTGGCTCACGATGCGCACCGAGTCGAGCGACACGATCCGCGTGAGCTGGACGTCGCGTGCAAGCCGTTCGCCGCGCCGCAGTTCCACAGGGAATCGGCCCAGGAGATAGCCGACCTTTCGCACCTCGAGCACCTGCGTCCCCGCCGGCAGCGCTTCCAGATGGTAGTGCCCCGCCGAATCGCTCCGCGCGCTCGCGTCGGATCCCATGAGCCGCACCTCGGCCAGCGCGGCGGGGCGTGCGCCGAGCCCGGAGATCGTTCCCGCCAGCGACGCGGTGCCCTTCCCCGCCACAGCGAGCGAGATGTTCTGGCGCACGAGGCCCGCGTCCTCCGGCACGGCGAGCTGGATCGACACGCCGGCGCCGGAATCGCGCGCAACGGCAAGTGTGAGAAAGGTCTCGGTCGGCACGCCGCAGAGGCGGAACTCCCCGTGCGCATCCGTGCGCACCGCCCCCGAACGCTCCTCGCTGGACGGAGCCAGCGTCGCTCGGTCGACCGTGAGCTCGTTCCAGCTCACCGTCACCGCGCCATTCGCGATCGGGGCGTCGCTCTCGGCGCTCGTGAGCCGTCCGACGACCGCACCCTGCCCTTGCGCCAACTCGACGCCGCGGCAGGCGAGCGTGCGCAGCGTCGCGCCGGACGGTATCGCGAGCGGGAGGCGCAGGCGCTGTCCGGCAGCCAGCTCGAGCGTGTGCGGTGGGAGGATGAGCTCGAGCGAGTCGAGCAGAGGGGTGTCGAGAACGAGGAGGTAGCTGCCCGCGACGAGATCTTCGAACGTGTAGCGGCCACGATCGTCGGAGAGCACGCTGAGCGTCGGCGCGGATCCGCCCGACGCCAGCGACAGCAGCACAGTCGCGCCGGCGAGTGGCCGCGCGTGAATGCTGTCGGTGATGACACCTTCGACGCGCGCGCTGGCCGGCTGCTGGGCGTGGAGCGCCGAGGCGGCGAAGAGGGCGATGAGGATCGAAGCTGAAGGTGTCTTCGGCATCTGTCTGTGCTGAGGGCTCGGTTGCTTCAGCGTGCTTTGCACGCTAACCAGGATGCAGTCGCGCGAGAAACCGCAGCTGCGAAACTACCGCTCGTCACGCCGGCGACGCGACAGTTCGGCCGGTAGCCTGAGTGCTCTCTCAGACTCCATCGCCTCCTCTTACGAGCCAGTTGCGATCGAGTCACCTCCGCATGCGTCGCATCAGGCGATGTCTTCTCCCCGCATGCGCTTCGTTCGCCATCTCTCGTGGACGCCATCTCGCAGCAGGGCAGAGGCGCGAAAAACTCCGCGGTGACAGCGATCTGGCCGGCGAGCGCGCCAAGACGTCGGCGCGAATTGGACTCGCGCCCGATGCCGACGAGAACTTCAACCCGGAAACGGCTCGACGTGCTCACGGAGCCACGTCGCGAGTTGCTCCTCGTCACGCATGGCTGAGGCGGCGTCGCGCATGAGCTGCACGACCTGCGGCTCCGTCGCGACGATCTCCCAGCCGTTCACGCCGAGAAGGGTGTACATGGCCGCGAAGGCGATGCGCTTGTTGCCGTCGCTGTAGCCGTGATTCGCAACGAGACCGAAGCCGTATGCGGCGGCGAGGGCGCAAAGATCGGACTGCGGCTCGTACGCCCACCTGTTGCGCGGTCGCGCGAGCGCGGACTCCAGCGCGTTCTCGTCCTTGATCCCGAACAGGCCGCCGTGCTGCTGCAACTGGTCGTAGTGCATCGCGTCGACCATCGTCCGGCTCAGCCAGACCGGTTCATCCACGAGACGGCGTCACTTCGCGAGCTCGCGAAGGGCGTTCCGGTACCGGTGAGCACCACGCTCGTACACGCTCATCGCCTTCTCGAACGACGGGTCGTACGGCGTCAGCAGCACCCCACGATCCGTCTCGACCGCGAACGCGTCCTCGCCGGCTGCCATGTGATACCGGTCCGCCATGTCCTTCGGGATCGTCACAGTGACCGATCCCCCGGCTCGACGCACTGCAATTCGCCTTACCATAACGGCTCCCAGTTGAGATCGACGGACCTGGAGGTTGCACAGAAGTCCTACAGTATTATTCTATTTTTGTGCTACGGTGTCAAGTAGCCGCACCGAATCGAGACTTTCGCCACCTTGGCTGCGCCGAGGCAGCCCGAGCGGCTGTCCTCCGCGTCCTCCGCCTCCTCCGTGGTTCAATCGCTCCATAAAATCCCGCACGGGCGAAGCCCGTGTCGGGATCTACCATCCGTTCCCGGCATCTCGCCACTCGAACGGGAGGCCAGATCCCGACACTCGCTCGCTTCGCTCGCTCCTGCGGGATGACACCCCCCCGCGACACACCATCACCCCAGCAGCAGCTCCAGCTCCTCCCGCCCGATCTTTGCCAGCACCCCCTGATCCTGCCCGATGATGGCCTCGGCCAGCGCACGCTTGCTCGCCTGCAGCTGCAGGATCTTCTCCTCGATCGTATCCCGCGCCACGAGCCGCGTCGCCATCACGTGCCGCGTCTGCCCGATGCGATGCGCGCGGTCGATGGCCTGCGCCTCCACCGCGGGATTCCACCAGGGATCGAGGATGTACACGTAGTCGGCCGCGGTGAGGTTGAGCCCATGTCCGCCAGCCTTGAGGCTGATCAGGAAGAGCGGGCTTCCCTCGTCGCTCTGGAAGCGGTCGACCCGCGCCTGCCTGTCGCGCGTCCGGCCGTCGAGGTACTCGTACTTCATTCCCGCCGCATCGAGCCGCTCGCGCAGCAGCGCGAGGAACGAGGTGAACTGCGAGAAGACGAGCGCCTTGTGCCCCTCGGCCACCACTTCCTCGAGCGCCGGAATCAATGCGTCGAGCTTGGCGCTCGGCGCCCCGCCCTTGCGCACGTCGACGAGCGCGGGATGGCACGCGGCCTGGCGCAGACGCAGCAGCGCCTCGAGGATGTGCATGCGCGAACGGTTGAGCCCCACGCGGTCCACCTCTCCCAGCACGCTGCGCCGGTACGACTCGAGCAGCCCGTCGTAGAACTTCCGCTGCGCACCCTCGAGCTCCACCGACAGCGTCTGCTCGACGCGCCGGGGAAGCTCGGTCGCCACCTGCGCCTTGGTGCGCCGAAGGATGACGGGCCGCAGCGCGGCGCCGAGCAGGTCGCGTCCGCCGGCGCGCGCGCCGTCCACGGGGAGCCGCAGCAGCGACGCGAATGCCGCCGAGCTGCCGAGCATGCCCGGGTTGAGGAACTCGAACAGGCTCCAGAGCTCCTCGAGCCGGTTCTCGATCGGCGTGCCCGACATCACCAGCCGATGCTCGGCCCTGATCAGCCGCGCCGCCTTGGCCGATGCTGACGACGCGTTCTTGATGGCCTGCGCCTCGTCGAGGATCGCGTAATGGAAGTGGATCGCCGTCAGGGCGGCCGCGTCGCGCCGCAGCGTTCCATACGTGGTGATCACGACGTCGACGCTCGCCGGATCGATCGCCGAGCGGTCGCGCCCCATCCCGGTGAAGTCGAGCAGGCGCAGCGCCGGCGTGAACCGCTCGGCCTCGCGCATCCAGTTGAAGACGAGCGACTTCGGCACGACGACGAGCGATGGATGCCGCGCGTCGCCCCCGGGGCCGTGCGTCGCCTGCAGGAGGGCGAGCACCTGAACTGTCTTGCCGAGCCCCATGTCGTCGGCGAGGCAGCCGCCGAGGTGGAAGCGGCGGAGGAAGTGCAGCCAGCCCAGCCCCTCGCGCTGGTACTCGCGCAGCGTGCCGGTGAACCCCTGCGGGGGATCGACTGGAGCCACGCGGTCGAAGCCGCGGAGCTCCTCGCGCGCCGTCGCGAATGTCGCGTCGACGTCGGCCTCGGGGAGCGCGGCGAGCAGCGCATCGAGCAGCAGCGCCTGCGTGCGACGGAAGCGCAGCGCACCGTCGACGACAGTTCCGCCGGCGGTGAGTGGCCCGAGGCGCGCGAGCCATTCGAGCGGAAGGACGCCGACGCTGCCGTCGGGGAGGGTCACGGTGGAGCTGCCGGCGCGCCGCGCCGCGAGCAGCTCGTGCAGCCCCACCTCGACGTCGCCGTAGCGCACTCCGGCGTCAAGCTCGAACCAGTCGATCCCCGAGCGGACGTCGGCGCGCGTCACGCCCGCCACGCGGTACACCACGCCGTCGCTCTCCATGCGCCAGCCGGCGGCGGCCAGCTCGCCGACGAGCGCGGCGAGCCGCGCCGTGGGAACCGTGAGGATCGGCGCGCCGCCCGACGGGTTCCATTCGTCGCGCGCGCCAAGTTTCGCGAGGCGCGCCCGGGCCGCGGCCTCGAAGGCGCGATCGCGGCGCCTGATGGCGAGGGCGTCGGCGTCGAACACCGACGCGCCGCGATCGCCCGGCGCGGTGAGCGCTCCGCCGTATTGAAACCGGAGGGCGAGCCGGTGCTGCTGGCCGCGCCAGGACATGCGCACCGTCTCTATCGAAAGGCAGGGGATCGGCTCGGCCCGCGCCTCTGTCACTCCCACGTCCGTCGGCAGCTCGAGCGCCGGCACGCGCGGCAGGGCGAGCAGGGCGGAGATCAGCGCGGGGAGCTCGGCGCGGGTCGCGCGCAGCCCCGGTCCGGTGCGCAGCGCCGTGGCGAGCGCGAAGGTGCCGACGTCCTCCATGCGGGCGATCGCGCCGTCGGCGACGAGGAATCCCTCGCCATGGAGCATCGAGGGTTCGGCGAGCGACATCTCCTGTCCCGGGCGCTTGAGGATGCCGCCCAGCACGAAGCCCTCGTCGTCGTCCGCATGCGCGAGACGCAGGGCGAGGCGCCAGGGGGGCCCGTCGTCCCAGCGCGCCGGTGTCGTGGGGCGCTCGCCCGGCGCCGTGCGGATGCGGCAGCGGCCAGTCGCGCAGATGAGGGGCAGCGTGGCGTCCATCGCGGCGCCGCGCAGCAGGAAGCCCGACGTTCGCTGCGGTTCGTAGAGATGCGACGCCGATGCGCCGATGAGCATCTGGGCGATCTGCCGGTCGGCCGGATCGGGCACCGCGCGCCAGACGCGCGCGCCGAGCCGGAACGCGACGGGCTCGCCCCAGGCGCCGTCGCGGTCCTCGCGCTCGAGACCCAGCTCGAGGACGGCGCCGGCCGAGTGCGAGCTGGCCGGCAGGTCGATGATGTAGACGAGGCGGCGCCCGGTCGGCCAGACCACCTCCTGCTCGGCGTCGTCGCCGGGCTGCTGCATCTCCATCTCGCGGCGCGCGGCGTCGAGGGCGAGCTGCCAGGCGGGCCGGGGAGGCTGCCGCGGGGCGCGCGGCGCGGGCGCATCCATCAGCTCGTCGATGACGATTTCGGCGACGGGTCCGGCCTCCTCCAGCAGCTCGCCCACGAGGCCGTCGCGGTCGGCGCTGACGAGCAGCGCCCACACGTGCTTGCAGGGCAGGCCGGTGGCGGCGTAGGGGCAGGTGCAGCTGGCGAGAATGAAGCCTGCAACCGCGCTGATCGCGACGAGATACTCGCGCGAGCCGCGCACCACAGCCTCGATGTCGATAGCGTCGGCGCCAAGAATTCGTACGCGCCCCGAAGCGCTATAGGCCTCTCCGCGCGCGCGGATGTGCTCGGGTATCTGGCCGGCGATATGCGCGGGGATCATCCCGATAAGCTATCCAGCGGGGAGGATGGCGGGCCAGCGGAGGATTCCTGGGGCGCGCTGAGCACTTGCTCATGGCGCCCGGTGCTCCTATCGTGTTTCCCGTCGCAAGAGCGAGACATGGGTCCTCCGCCGCGGGAGGCTCGGCCGTTCGCTCCGACACCTGGGCCGCTCTCGTGCGCCAGCTCCGGCGCGCCCCTGCCCGGATGCCGCCACTCCATCGGAGTGCGCCATGACCACCATCGCGCCACCACCGCTGCAGACGTATTCCCCGCTCGTCGCTGGCCTGGACCCCGATCACATGATCGTGCTCAGGAACGGCCGCTTCGACGACACGGACAGGAACCAGCTCGACGCCCTCTTCGAGCGCGCAGCGAAGGCGACGAGTGAATCAGTGGTCATCCACTTTCACGGCGGGCTGGTGAGCAAGAGCCACGGTCTGGACATCGCGCATCGCCTCGGCGCCACGTACACGGCGGCCGGCGCGTACCCAGCCTTCGTTATCTGGGAATCGGGCTTGCGGGAGGTGATACGAAATAGCCTGCCGGAGATACTTCAGGAGAGTGTGTTTACGCTCCTGTTCTCCTATCTGCGGCATGCGGTGCAGCAGCGGCTCGGGCCCGCCGCGGCAGCGGCAGAGAGCGATGGCACGGCGCAGCTCCGCGAGCTCATGGGGCTCGACGCGGTCGTCATGACGAGGGCAGAAAGCGACGCGTTCGCTGCCTCGCTGGACGACGACATCGAGCTTCGCACCTTCGAGCACGCCGTGGCGACGGAGTCTCAGGCGACGGTGACGGAGGGAATGTCGGGTGCGCTCGGCGCGTCCGCCGCGACGTTCACGCCGGCAGTGCGCGTGCGGGCATCGGCTCATACCATGATGTCGCCGGACGTCGTGGGAGACATCCGCTCCGAGCGGGCGGAGGCATCGGCCGCCGGGATCGGCTTTTCACGGATCGCACTCGGCGGTGCCAGGGCACTCGCCCAGGTGCTGCTGCGGTTCTACAGGGGCCGCGCGCACGGTTTTCATGCGACGATCGTCGAGGAGCTGCTCCGCGAGTTCTACGCGGCCAACGCGGCGCAGATCGTGTGGCACCAGATGAAGCAGGACACCGACGATGCCTTTGACGGACCGGGCGACCTCCACGGGGGAACGGCGCTCGTGGAAAATCTTGTCCAGCTCTTCGCGAGACGACCGGACCGGCGCGTGGTGCTGGTGGGCCACAGCACTGGCGCGGTGTACATCTGCAATCTGCTTCGTCACCTGGACGCGGCGGTCAGGGCGCACGAAGCGACTGCGCGCGCGCAGGTGGACGTGGTCCTCCTGGCGCCAGCGTGCACGTCGTCCCTCTTCGATGCGACGCTTCGCGATCATGGCTCCCGCATCCGTCGACTCCGCATCTTCTCGATGCGGGACGAGGCGGAGCTGGCGGATCATGTGATACGGACGGACGATCCACGCCTGAACGAGTACTGTGCCCTTCTGTATCCTTCGTCGCTCCTGTACTTCGTGTCCGGGGTCTGCGAGCGCGTTGCGGACACCGCCCTGCTCGGGATGCAGCGATTCGTCGCTGATCTCGAGCCCTTCGACTCCACCGCGACGTTTCCCGAGCTGGCGCGGATCCGAGCCTTCCTGGGCGTGGCTGGCAGAGTCGTCTGGTCGCCGACGCATGGCGGCGCCGCAGGGATGGAGTCCGATTCGCTCAGCCATGGCGACTTCGACGACGACGAGGTCACGCTGCGTAGCGTGCAGGCATTCATCGCGGCCCCTCACGTGGAGACGGTGGCAAGGTCGATCGAGGGATCGCTGCCGGAGACCTCGGGCGGCGCGCCCCGCGTGTCCGGACATCGGGGGCGACCGGTGCGCCCTACCGCTGACGCATCGTCGGAGGATTTCACGGGGCGCCTGATCGTGCGATTCGACCCGGACGATTTCAAGCGGGTCGCAAGCGAGCTGCGCGATGCCGTGGGGGTGCGCGCCGACGTCACCGACGAAGCGGAGGCGGTTGCGGCATCGTTCGGTCCGGAGAGCGGGGTGATACTACCGCGCCTGGGGATCGCGGTAGTGAGCATCGGGGACTGGAGGGCCCGCGCGAGGCTCACCGGCGCCGCCGGCGCGACGGTGCGCGCCGTCGCGCGCGAGCGGTGGGCCTACGCGGCTACCGCCCCGGCAACCGTCTCCGCCTGGAGTGCTCCGCAACCTTGGGCCGAGCCCTCGTCCGCCTGGCACGTCTGTGCGACGGGAGCCGACAGATCCTCCTTCCGCGGACGGGGAGTGCGCATCGGGCTCATCGACAGCGGACTGGATCGGGACCATCCGCATTTCCAGGGTCGTACCGGCGATACCGAGTGCGAGTCGTTCCTCCCGGGACGAGATGCGACTGACGAATTCGGTCACGGCACGCACTGCGCGGGGATCGCCGCTGGCTCGCTAGCCCCCGCATCGGACGTGGGACGATATGGCATCGCTCCGGATGCGCACCTGTACATGGCCCGCGCCCTGGATCAGTCGGGCCGCGGCTCGGAGGCGGCCGTCTTGGCAGCGATAGGCGGCGCTCGAGAGCATCGCTGCGACATCGTCTCCATCTCGCTCGTGCTCTCCACCGCCGACAGCGACGCGGATGCGATCATGATGGACGTGCTCAACGAGTCGGCTGACAACGGCATCATGTTCGTGGGCGCCTCGGGCAACGACAGCCTGAACCCCTACCACCTCCTTCCAGTGCGCCGCCTCGCCTCATATCTGGCGGTGAGCTCGGTCGGCGCCGTCAACCGGCAGGGGAACGTCGAGGTGTTCTCCAACGGCGGTGCTACGGGAGAGGAGGTGAGCTTCCTCTCGTGCGGAGGAAACGTGCTCTCGGCGTGGCACCGCTTTCCGCACTGGCGAGTCCTGTCGGGAACAAGCATGGCCGCGCCCGTGGTAGCGGGAGTGGCCGCACTCTGGGCGGAGAAGACGGGATCGAGGGGATCCGAGCTCCGAAACCTCGTGCGCGCCACTTCCCTTCCCTGCTGCTCGAGCTTCTTTCCCGTCGCGCCGTGACGGAAGACCCCCTTACGGTGTCTACCACCAGGCAGCCCCGCTCGATGAAAGATCCGAAAAGCTAGATCCGTCAATCAAATTCGGCATCCGTCTTGCTCGTCACTCCGTACGATGGCGAAGCCTGCCGCTCCGGTGTATTCTACGAGCGGCCCGGTGCCGCTATGAGCCTTCTTGAGATTGCCACACCCCATGTCCGCCCAATTCTCGGTAAACGTTCAGGTCGCCAAGGATTTCCGGCACCGAATCGCTGATGTCGTCCAGCGGCTCCAGGCCGCCGGGATGCGCGTCGAGCGTGTTGGAGAGGTGACGGGCATCGTTTCGGGGTCGGTCTCCCCCGAGGTCGCGACGGAGATCCGCGAGATGGCGTGCATCCAGCGCGTCGCGACGGACCGGGCAGTGAGCGCGCCTCTCTACTAGCGTCGCGGCCCGCCGTCACATACGGCGCTCGGTCCGCCTGCTTGCCACGGCGCACCCGCTTCCAGGGTGCGCCGTCGTTCGTTCCGGGCCATGGTGGTGGACCGGCTCACATGCGTACCGGCCTGATGAGGTTGCCAGCGACCTCCCGTCGCGCGAGCTTCGTTCACTGGCGAGCGCCACCGCGCGCGATGCCACCCACCACCACCCACGCGATCATGCCGGCACGCCGAGCCGCTCTCCTCGTCGCTCTCACCTGCGGCGCCTTTCCCATCGCCTCGCTCGCCGCCCAGCGAGAGCGCGCGAAGCCCGCCGCCGACTCCCTCACCGTCGTCCTGCCCGGCGCCTTGACCGCCCGCTCAGTCGGCCCCGCGGTCATGGGAGGCCGCGTCAGCGCCATCGCCCTCGACACCCGCACCCCCGGCACCTTCTACGTGGGGCTCGGCACCGGCGGCATCATGAAGACCGCCGACAACGGGATCACCTGGTCGGCGATCTTCGAGCACGAGGCCGTCGCGTCGATCGGCGACATCGCCATCGCGCCGAGCGACTCGAGCGTCGTGTGGGTCGCGACGGGCGAGGGAAACGACCGCAACTCGGTGAGCTGGGGCAACGGCGTCTACCGCTCCACGGACGGCGGCGATTCGTGGACGCACGCCGGCCTCGCCGCCAGCAAGGCGATCGCGCGCATCGCGGTCGACCCGCGCGACGCGAAGACCGCCTACGCCGCCGCGGTCGGCGACCTCTGGTCTCCCAACGCGGAGCGCGGGCTCTTCAAGACTACCGACGCCGGCGTCACATGGAAGAAGATCCTCGCCGCCCCCGCGCCGAACGACGTGCGCGCCGGCGCCGGCGACGTCGCGATCGATCCGTCGAACCCGAGCGTCGTCTACGCCTCGCTCTACGCGCGGCAGCGCCGCCCGTACGAGTTCAGCTACGGCGCGCGTGCCTCCGGCGGCAGCGACGTCGGCGGCATCTACCGCTCTTCCGATGCGGGGCTCACCTGGCAGAAGCTCGGCAACGGCCTTCCCTCGCTCACCGGCCGCATCGGCCTCTCCATCTACGCGAAGAACCCGCAGGTCGTCTACGCCATCGTGCAGAGCGACGAGGGGGGCCTGCAGAACATCGACGACCCGCACAGCAAGATGGGGGGCGTCTTCCGCTCCGACGATGGCGGCTCGCACTGGACGCGGATGAGCAACCTGAACCCGCGCCCCTTCTACTTCAGCCAGATGCGGGTCGATCCGACGAACGACAGGAAGGTGTACGTCCTGGGCTACGCGCTGCACGTCTCCGAGGACGGCGGGCGCACCTGGCGCGAGGACCGGTTCAAGAACGTCCATCCCGACAACCACGCGATGGTGATCGATCCGGCGAATCCGCGCCATCTGCTGCTCGGCAACGACGGCGGCATCTACCAGAGCTACTCGGCGGCGAGCGACTGGGACCACCTCTCGCGCTTCGCCGCTGGCGAGTTCTATCGCGTCAACGTGGACGCGGCGAACCCGAACCGCGTGTGCGGGGGGCTGCAGGACAACACGAACTGGGTAGGCACGCTCGCGACGCGCACCGCCGACGGGATCCGCAACGGCGACTGGACGACGATCGGCGGGGGCGACGGCTCGTACTGCGCCTTCGACGCGAGCAACCCGAACCTCGTCTACTCCGAGTCGCAGCAGGGCTACCTCACGCGGATGGATATGGCGAGCGGACAGGAGAAGTCGCTCCGTCCCGAGCCCACCGAGGGGAGCAGCGGATTCCGCTTCCACTGGATGTCGCCCCTCCTGCCCAGCGCGCACGACAAGGGGACGATGTACTACGGCGGCAACGTCCTCTTCAAGCTCACCAACCATGGCGAGAACTGGACTGTCATCTCCCCCGACCTGTCGACGAAGGACCTGGAGAAGATGCGCGCCACCGGGAGCGGCGCCGAGGACTACGGCGTCATCTACGCCCTCGCCGAGTCGCCGGTGAAGGGTGGAGTGCTCTGGGCGGGAACCGACGACGGAAAGCTCTGGCGCACCGACGACGAGGGGGCGCACTGGACCGACCTGTCGGTTTCCCTGCCGGCGGCGGCGCGCGGCCACTGGATCAGCCGCATCGAGGCGGGCCACGCCGACGCCGGCGTCGCGTACGTCGCGGTCGATGCGCACCGCGACGGCATCTACGCGCCGCTTCTGTATCGTACAGCGGATGGCGGCCGCAGCTGGTCGAGCATCGCCGCGAATCTCCCCGCCGACGGGCCGGCGAAGGTGATCCGCGAGGATCCGGCGAACCCGAACGTCCTCTATGCGGGCACCGAGTTCGGGCTCTGGCTCTCGATCGATCGCGGCCGCTCGTGGAAGACGATCGGCAAGCTTCCCACCGTCGCGGTGGACGACATCCTCGTCACGCCGGCGCACGACCTGCTCATCGCGACGCATGGCCGCAGCCTCTACGTGATCGACGACGTGCGCCCGATCGCCGAGGCGACGCGCCAGGTGCTGGCCGAGGCGGGGAAGCTGTTCCCGATTCGCGCGGTGGAGGCGTTCGCGCCGCTCGGCGGATGGAAGATGTGGGCGGGGAGCGGCGAGTTCCGCGGGGAGAACCCGCCCGCCGGCGCGCTGCTCACCTACTACTTGAAGGATCTCGCCGACGGTCCGGTGAAGCTCTCGATCGCGACGGAAGATGGTCGTCCTGTCGCGAACCTCACCGGCTCGTCGGCCCCGGGGATCAACCGCGTGGTCTGGGATCTCAAGCCGACGAAGGACGTGCTCACCGAGTACGGGGGCGAGGGGCAGAAGTTCGTGCGGGCCGGGAAGTACGTGGTGACGATGTCGGCGGGGAAGGTGAAGAGCACGCAGACCGTGGTGGTGACGACGGCGCCGGGATTGGAGACGCGATGAAGTCGGTGGCGGTGACGTCCGCGTGACGCGTCCCTGTTGACTGGGCTCTCCACTTCCGGGAGAGACGGTGCGCAGGGTAGAGATCGACTTGCGAGCGGGCCAGGTGGTCGATGCCGCGATGGCCGTTCACTCGGCGCTCGGACCTGGCCTGCTGGAGAGTGCCTATTCCGCGTGTCTTGCGCACGAGCTTCAGTCACGCGGTGTTGCCGTGCGGAAGCAAGTCGCACTTCCCGTGGTCTATAGAGATGTGCGCATCGATGCTGGCTATCGCCTCGATCTCCTGGTAGAGGAGGCGGTTGTCGTGGAGGTCAAATCGATCGTGAAGGTGCTGCCCGTGCATGAGGCTCAGCTACTGTCTTATCTCAAGCTGAGCGGGCTTCACATCGGCTTGTTGATCAACTTCCACGTCCCGCATCTGCGCGATGGGATCAAGCGCATGATCAATGGGCGGAGGAGCGATTGAGCAGTGGTCTCGCGGACCCTTGATTTGACCACGGAGGACGCGGAGGTCACGGAGGACTGCGCTGTTCCTCCGTGTCCTTTGTGTCCTCCGTGGTGAATTCGGTTTCGGCCCGTTCCTTTTCGTTGAGCGGCTCGGGTCAAGGCGCCGCGCTCCCTTCGTGCTCTTCCGCGCGTTCCACGGCACTGAAGTGAACCTCGGAGGACGCGGAGGACTGCGCTGTTCGTCCGTGTCCTTTGTGTCCTCCGTGGTGAATTCGGTTTCGGCCCGTTCCTTTTCGTTGAGCGGCTCGGGTCAAGGCGCCGCGCTCCCTTCGTGCTCTTCCGCGCGTTCCACGGCACTG
>JBBQJC010000103.1:0-12842 GCA_038325515.1 Gemmatimonadales bacterium
CACTCATCCGCGAGGATGGCGAAGGGGGCGACCAGCCGCAGCACGACGCAATCTCGTGCGTCTACAACGGCCAGACCTTCACGCTGAAGCACGGCGCCGTCGTGATCGCCGCGATCACGAGCTGCACGAACACCTCGAACCCCGGCGTCATGCTCGCCGCCGGGCTGCTGGCGCGCAACGCCGTGACGAAGGGGCTCACAGTGAAGCCCTGGGTGAAGACCTCGCTCGCCCCGGGCTCCAAGGTCGTCACCGACTACTTCAACGCCGCCGGCGTCACCGCGTATCTCGACACGCTCGGCTTCAACCTGGTGGGCTACGGCTGCACGACCTGCATCGGCAACTCGGGACCCGTGCCCGATCCCATCGCCAGGGCGATCGAGGAGGGCAAGCTGTTCGTGACGAGCGTGCTCTCGGGCAACCGCAACTTCGAGGGGCGCGTCAATCCGCTCACGCGCTACAACTACCTCGCGTCGCCCCCGCTCGTGGTGGCGTACGCGCTCGCCGGCCGCATGGACTTGGACATCACGCGCGAGCCGATCGGGATCGGCACCGATGGTCCGGTGTTCCTGCGCGACATCTGGCCGAGCGCGCGGGAGGTGCAAGACGAGATTCTCCGCAGTGTGAAGCGGGAGTTCTTCACGCACCAGTACGCCGACGTCTTCAAGGGCGACACGCACTGGCAGGGGCTCGACGTGCCAGCCGGCGAGACGTACGCGTGGCAGCCCGACTCCACCTACGTGAAGAACCCGCCGTACTTCGACGGGATGACGATGACGCCGCCGGGAGTGAAGGCGATCGCCGGCGCGAAGGCGTTGGCGATGCTCGGCGACTCGATCACGACCGACCACATCTCCCCGGCCGGCAACATCCCGGCGGCGAGCCCGGCCGGCAAGTGGCTGCTGGAGCACGGAGTGCAGCGGAAGGACTTCAACTCGTACGGCGCGCGGCGCGGCAACCACGAGGTGATGATGCGCGGCACCTTCGCGAACATCCGCCTGCGCAACGAGATGGCGCCCGGCACCGAGGGGGGCTGGACCGCGATGTCGGCGGGCGCGCAGCCGCAGTTCATCTACGACGCGGCGATGGAGCACGCGAAGAGCGGCACACCGCTGGTCATCGTCGCCGGCAAGGAGTACGGCACCGGCTCGTCGCGCGACTGGGCAGCCAAGGGCACCGTGCTGCTCGGCGTTCGCGCCGTCATCGCCGAGAGCTTCGAGCGCATCCACCGCTCCAACCTGGTGGGGATGGGAGTGCTGCCCCTGGAGTTCACCGATGGCGAGACGCGCCAGTCGCTCGGGCTCACCGGTTTCGAGACCTACGACATCCAGGGCGTCGACGACTCGCTGTCTCCGCGCCGCGAGCTCACCGTGAAGGCCACCGGCACCGACGGCTCGGCGAAGACGTTCAAGGTACTCTGCCGGATCGATACGCCCGAGGAGCTCAACTACTACAAGCACGGCGGGATCCTCCCCTACGTGCTGCGCTCGCTCGCGCGGAAGTAGTTCCACCGGCGGGACGATGACGAAGGGCACACCGGGACCGGTCCGGTGTGCCCTTCGCGCATCGGGCCAGCTGAAGACGCGCTAGCCGCGCAGCTTCGCGCCCCGCGGGTCGTCGAGCATGTCGTTGTGATGCTTGCTCTGGGTGGCGGCCTCGATCTGCTCCAGCAGGTCGCGCTCGATCGCCTTCACGTCGAGCGGCTGCAGCATGTGGTGCAGCTCCGGGTCGTCGCTGACGCGGTGGCCGAGCCGGGTGTACAGGCCGGCGACGAGCTGGAGCGTCTTCGTCAGCTCCTGCTCCACGCGCAGGCTCACCTGCAGCCCCAGCTCCTCGCGCAGCTCCGCGATGGCCGACTCACGCTTCTGCGCCATGAGGACGAAGATGGAGAGGAAGATCGCCTCGAGCGAGACGATCGTCGTCATCATCCCGAAGGGATAGGGATCGAAGGGGTGCACCGGCAGCGCGCCGCTGTTCCACGCGAGCCAGATGACGAACCAGATCACGTGCAGCACGAGGAACCACACCGAGCTCGCGACGTCGTTCAACGCGTCGACGAAGCGCTCCAGCAGGTTGCGGTGTGCCGAGTGCTGGGCCTTGATCGCGCCGAAGGCGAGGTTCGCCACGTAGCGCCGCTTGCGGCGCTCCGTGCTCCCCTCGCCCTCGCGGGCCGTGATGTCGATCGCTCCTTCCTCTTCGTGGATCATCCGCGCCCAAGGCGCGAGAAGCGTGCCCAGCCCTGTCCCGCTGTTCCCGGATTGCCCCGCCCCGTCAGGGACGCTGCACGTCCACCGTGTGACCGATGATCCCGCCGAGGATGCCACCGGCGGCCGCGCCGATGATGCCACCCCTGACCCGGTCGCGGCTCGTCGTGGCGCCGATCACCGCGCCCGCCGTGGCGCCGATGATGGCGTCACGCTTGGTGTGCCGCACCGGCTCGGGCGGCGCGCTCGGCACGCTGGGGTAGTAGCCGCCGTCCGACGAGGCGCGCGCCGACCTGCCGCTCGAACGCGTCGCCGTGCGGCGCGGTGCGCGATAGACGGGCGCCGGGGCACGGTAGACTGGCTGCGGCGCGCGCGCCACCGCGTTGTACTGCTGCATCGGCATCGCCGTGCCGTACGGCTGCTCCTGCGGCGAGACGAACTGCGTCGCCGCGTATGGCTGCACCTGCGCCGCCAGCGCGAGGTCGTTCTTGAGCGCATCGTCGGGACGGGCGTCGGTGCCACGGTTGCAGGCGCCGAGCCCGGCAAGGGCGGCCAGGCCGGCGAGCGTGAGGCTTCGGGTGGGGTGACGCATCGATCGTCCTCCAGGTGCGATTCGATTCTTGGTCTGATGGGCTTACAGATGGCAGGGTGCAGACCAGCAGTTAAGTGGCCATATGGCGTGTTGAGTCGCCTCGAACGTCCGGCGAGCTGGATGCGAGCGTCCACTTATGGAGTCACCAAGCCGACTGAACAGCGTGACGTCGAATCCAGCGAATTCAGCGAAAGACGCCGAATGGATGCTCCTGCCCACCCCGCCTCCCACGCGCGGGCAGTATTCGGTAGTTCGTCGTCCCATTCGCGTCATTCGTCCTCCGCTTTGGTTGTTCATCGATGCCGGCGACTCGAGTTTGCATTGCGTCAACGCCCCTCCATCGACATGTTCCCGCGTCTCTCGCCGAGGATCAAATGCGCTCCCTCTCGCTCGCGCCGCTCGCGCTGGCACTTGTCCTGGCGGCATCCGCCGCCGGGTCGGTCCGCGCCCAGCAGCCAGCCCCATCGGATGTGTCGCCCGCCCCCGAGGTGGGGACGATGGCACCGGACTTCACCCTGCCCGGCGCCACACGCTATGGGCTGCTGGACAAGCCGGTGCACCTCGCCGACTTCCGCGGCAAGACGGTCGTGCTCGCGTTCTTCTATCAGGCGCGGACCAAGGGCTGAACCGTTCAAATGGAGGCGTACCGTGATCAGTACGCCACGTTGATGAATGGAGGCAGGAAGGTCGTGGTGCTCGCCGTGAGCGTGGACCCCGACACGATGCTCGCCTCCTGGGCCCGCGACCTGGATACCCCGGTGCTGTTCGCCAGCGACGTGGGACAGAAGGTCGGGAAGCTCTACGGCTCGGTGCGCGGCAAGCTCGACAACCGCTCGCTGTTCGTGATCGATCCCGGCGGCAGGGTGGTGAAGCGCATGCAGCCGTTCAACGAGCTCGCGCAGAAGTCGTACGACGAGCTCGAGGCAGCGGTGAAGCAGACCTTGCCGGCGAAGTAGCCGTGCGAGGGGGCGGCTGACGAGGCACTCGGCGTCTTCCCCCCACGCGCTGCTGTCCGAGCTGTACGAGGCGGCAGTCGCTGGTGCCGCTCCCGGTCCGTTGACGGAGGCGGCACTTCGCGACGTCGGCGCGCCGGCGGGCCAGCGGAGCTGGCTGTATGCCATGGGCAAGGGCGCCGACGCCATGGCCCGCGCGGCGGTGCGCGCGCTGGGACGCGCACGACACGACGTGGTGGGCGGGGTGGTCGTGGGCCCCACGGAGCCATCAGCCCCCCCCGCACATCCGTCCCTCGCCGTGCTGCGGGGCGACCATCCCCTGCCCGGCCGGGGCTCGTTCACCGCGGCCGCCCGCATCGGTGACGCCGCGACCCGCATGCGGAGCGGCGACAGCGCCCTCGTCCTGCTGAGCGGGGGCTGCACGAGCCTCATCGCGGCGCCACTGCGCGGGATGGCCGAGTCGGATCTCGGACATCTCTTCGAGCTGCTGCTCGGCTCGGGGCTCGACATCCACGCGATGAACCTCGTCCGGAAGCGCTTCACGTGCTGGGGAGGTGGGCGGCTCGCCCTTGCGCTCGCGCCGGCGCGCACGACGGTGCTCATCATGAGCGACGTGCCCGGCGACTCGCCGGCCGACGTCGGCTCCGGGCCGTGCGAGCCCGACGACTCGACGGTGGCCGACGTCGTCGAGCTGCTGCGCGCGTCGTCGCTGCTGCCGCGGCTCCCCGCCTCGATGCACGCGTATCTCCGCGACGCGACGCGCGGCGTGATCCCGGAGACCCCGAAGCGCTCGCACCCTGCCTTCGCGCACGTGTCCAGCCGCGTGATCGGGAACAACCGCCTCGCGCTGGAGGCCGTCGTCAGGGCCGCATCCGCGAAGGGGATCCTCGCCGAGCTTGCCGGCGAGACGCTCGTGGGCGATGCCGCCCGATGCGGCGCGACGGTGGCCGACCTGCTGCTGCGGCGCGCCGCCGAGGGGTGGCGTGGCGTCGTCGTGTGGGGCGGGGAGACGACGGTGCGCCTCGCCCCTCCTCCCCCGGCGAGCGGCCGGCATGGCGCGCTGCCGCACCTGCAGCTCGCGCTCGGCACGCCGCAGAGTGGGGGGCGGTGCCAGGAGCTCGCCCTCGCCGCGGCGCGCGCGCTGGCCCGCGGGGGAGAGCCGGGTGAGCGCGTGACGCTGCTCGCCGCGGGCACCGATGGCCGCGACGGGCCGACCGACGCGGCGGGAGCGTTCGCCGACGCGACCGTGTGGGAGCGGATCAGGGGCGGCCGCCGCGATCCCGAGGCGGCGCTGGCGAGCCACGACTCGCATGCCGCGCTCGATGCGGCGGGCGTCCTGCTGCGCCGTGGTCTCACGGGAACCAACGTGATGGACGTGGTGATAGCTCTGGTCGAATAGTTGCCCTTGCCCCGGGCGCTAGCTTTCGGCCTGACCCTGTCGCCACGAGCCGTTCATGACCTCCCGTCCATTCACCGTCGGTATCATCCAGGACTCCGCGTCGGCCGATCAGGCCGCCGTGCTCGAGGCCTCCGTCGCGAAGATCCGCGAGGCGGCCGCACGCGGCGCGCAGATCATCTGCCTGAAGGAGCTCTTCAACGCGCCGTACTTCTGCAAGTCGCAGCAGTGCGAACGCTTCGACATCGCCGAGTCGATTCCCGGCCCCACGACGGACGTCATGCAGGCGCTGGCGAAGGAGCTCGATGTCGTCATCATCGTCCCCCTGTTCGAGAAGCAGGCGCGCGGCGTGTACCGCAACTCGGCGGCGATCATCGACGCCGACGGGTCGCTGCTCGGGGTGTACCGGAAGATGCACATCCCGGACGATCCCCTCTTCAACGAGAAGTACTACTTCTCGCCGGGCGACACCGCGCACGACGACCGCATCGACCGCATCGGCGAGATAGCCAAGCAGGCGAGCGGCTTTCGCGTGTGGAAGACGAAGTACGCGAACATCGGCGTCCTGATCTGCTGGGACCAGTGGTATCCCGAAGCGGCGCGGATCACGAGCCTGCTGGGAGCGGACATCCTCTTCTATCCCACGGCGATCGGCTGGCATCCGGCGGAGAAGGAGTCGTTCGGCGCGGCGCAGGTCGATGCATGGCGGACGATTCAGCGGTCGCACGCCATCGCCAACGGGGTCTTCGTCGCGTCGCCGAACCGGGTGGGGCACGAAGACGACGAGCCCGGCACGCGCGGGATCGAGTTCTTCGGCCACAGCTTCATCGCCGACCCGTTCGGCCGTCTGCTCGCCGACGCGCCGAACACCGACGAGACGATCCTGATCGCCGAGTGCGACCCGCAGCTGATCGAAGACACGCGGCGCAACTGGCCTTTCCTGCGTGACCGGCGGATCGATGCCTATGCGCCGATTCTCAGTAGATATCTGGGGGCGTAACGGCAGTTCACGGTTTTTCGGTTTCTCGGTTATCAGCCGGCCTCGGGACGCAGCGGCCGACCGGGGCCGGCCATGAACCGAAAAACCGAAATACCGACAAACATTCTCCATGTCCAGCTATACCTTCCCCGCCGAGTGGTCCCGCCACGACGCCACCTGGATCGCCTGGCCGCATCACGAGCCGGACTGGCCTGGCAAGCTCGGGCCGATCCCGTGGGTCTACGCCGAGATCGCGCGCGTGCTCGCGCGGCGCGAACGGGTGGAGATCCTCTGCCACGACGAGCCGGTGCGCGCCGCGGCTGCCGAGCATCTCGGCGCGCACGCGGTGACCGAGAACGTGCGGCTGCACGTCGTCCCCACGGACCGTGTGTGGCTGCGCGACTCGGCGCCCACCTTCGTGCACGACGCGGCGGGCGCGGTAGAGCTCCAGAACTGGGGCTTCAACGCCTGGGCGAAGTACCCGAACTACGCGCTCGACGCGGAGATCGGGAAGGCCGTCGCGCGGATCACTGAACTGCCGCGCAACGAGCCGAAGCGCCGCGACGGCTCGCGTCTCATCCTCGAGGGTGGCGGGATCGAGACCGACGGCGAAGGGACGATGCTCGTCACCGAGGAGTGGCTGCTCACCGACGTCCAGGTGCGCAATCCCGGCATGACGCGAGACGACTATGAGCGGGCGTTCCGCGAGCACCTCGGCATTCGCGAGACGATCTGGCTTGGCGAGGGGTGCGAGGGGGACGACACGCACGGCCACGTGGACGACATCGCGCGCTTCGTGGCGCCGGGGGTGATCGCGCTGGCGTACGAGGAGGATCCGGCCGACGACGAGAATCACCGTCGTTCCGTGGACAACATGCGGCGGCTCGAGCTGGCCGGTGCGGCGGACGGCGTGCTGAAGGTGGTCAAGCTCCCCTTCCCCCGCGCGGTGACGATGCGGGGGGAGCGGCTCCCCGCCAGCTACGCGAACTTCTACATCGCCAACGGCGTCGTGCTGGTCCCCACCTTCAACGACCCCAACGACCGCGTCGCCCTCAACACGCTCGCCGCGCACTTCCCGGGACGCGAGGTGGTGGGGATCCACGCCGTGGATCTGGTGTGGGGGTTCGGCACGCTGCACTGTCTCACGCAGCAGCAGCCGGCGGCCCGGCGTTGATCGGCGCGCGATCCGGTCGTGCCGCAGGGCCTGTGTCTTGCACCTCCCGCGTGCAACCGGAGCCCACATGAAGATCACGCTGCTGTCCGACGAGGCGATCCGCCTGGAGCCGATCCCGGGGCCCCTCACCATCGAGGCGCCGTCGGAGGAGCTCGCCTACTCCCCCTTCCACATGCTGGCGAGCGCGCTGGCCACCTGCACCTTCTCGGTGCTGCACTCGTGGGCCTCGCACGCGAAGGTTCCGGACGACGACCTCACGCTCGAGGTGCAGTGGAAGTTCGCCGACGACCCGCACCGCGTGTCGGACCTCGGCGTCATCTTCGACTGGCCGTCGCTGCCCGCGAGCCGCCATGCGGCGGCACGCCGCGTCGCGGCGCTCTGCACCGTGCACGCGACGCTGACGCATCCGCCGCGCGTGGACATCCTGTCGGCCAGCGACGTGCCCCCGCACGAGCATCTCCACGAGCCGGAGCTCGTCGCGCCGGGCCCGCACGACGACGCGGCGCAGTCGGGATGACGACCGTTTCCGTCGTGCGCTTCACGATCGCCGGCAATGAGGAGGCCAGCGTGGGGCTCGGCCGACCTTATACCGTCGTGTTCGACGGCGACTGCAAGGTGTGCACGCGACTCTCGCGGCTGCTCCGCTCGTGGGACCGCCGCCACGAGCTCGAGGTGGTCTCCTCGCAGCAGCGCGGCGTGATGGCGCGCTTCCCCTGGATCCCGGCGCGTGCATATGCGGAGGCGCTGCAGCTCGTCGGCGCCGACGGGACCACGTGGCAGGGGGCCGCGGCGATCGAGAAGCTGCTCGACGTCCTCCCCAAGGGACGGCTCTTCTCCTGGGTGTTCCGGATCCCCTTCGCGCGCGGCCTGGCCGACCGCTTCTACAAGTGGTTCGCGCGCAACCGGTACAAGCTGGGGTGCGGCGCGCACTGCCAATCGCGCCCCCTCGACGTGATGTGGGACGAGGCCGAGCGGGCGGGCTGACGCCGCCGCGCCAGCTCAGCTTCCGGGGGTGGCGATCTTCTCGGCGTTCTCCCTCCGCTTCTGCCGCATCGCCACTTCGCCCAGCCACGCCTCGATCTCCTCCGCCTCGGCGTCGTCGAGCGTCCGCGCCTCGCGACGCACTCCCTCGGCGCGGCCGCCGCTGCGCGCGATCATCCGGTCGACGACCTCGGACCAGGTGTGGTCCTGCAGCCGGTCGCCGAGCGAGCGCATCGCCACGAGATCGATCAGGTTGGCGGGACGGTCGAACACCTCCACCTGGAAGCGGATGGCCTCGGCATTCGGCGCGCAGGAGAAGCGCACCGCGCCGGCGAGTGGATGCCCTTCGAGCGTGAGCAGCGTCGCGCGATTCTCCCCCAGCTCCGCCACGCGGACCTGCACGTGCCCGCGCATCGGGAGCGCGAGGGTGATCGTCTCTGCCTCGTCGATCCGGTCGCTCGCCGACGGCTCGGGGCATGCCTCGACGAAGACGGGCGTCACTTCATTGAACTTCTCGCGGAAGATGGCGAAGAGCGCCGCGGGCGTGTGCTGGCAGCCGCGGATGTCCGCCCAGTACCGCTTGCGCTCGAGGGAGCCCACGCCGTCCGACGGGTGCTGCTCGGGCTGCAGATCGGCGAGCATCCGCAGCCCCTCGTCGAGCGGGGTGGGAGTGACGCCGAGTATGTCGGTGAGCGCGCTCGGCTCCCCCTCACGGAGCACGTTCCCCTCGCGAAGCATCGTGAGCTCCTGCTCGTTGAAGTCGATCTTCCATCCCACGAGCGACACGGCCTTGGCGCCGAGCGTCGCGAGGAGCGCCGGCACGGGGATGGTCTTCACGTCGCGCCCGGTGATCGCGCTCAACCGGGAGAGAATGTCGTTCTGGCAGCTGACCTCGGGGCCGGCGATGTCCAGCTCGCGCCCCGCCAGGTCGGCGCGCTCGATCACCGTCGCCAGCGCCTTCGCGATGTCCTCCCACCAGATCGGCTGGAAGGGCTGGTCGCCGCTGCCGATCTTGGGGACGATCGGCGTGGGCCCGCGCACCAGGCGCAGCATGGTCGAGATCTGCTGGTCGCCCGGGCCGTACACGTTGCCGGGCCGGCAGATCGTCCACTGTGTCGCGGACCCGCGTACGAGCGTCTCCGCGCGCTGCTTCGACTGGTGATAGCCGGACTCCCCGTCGTCGGCGCCAAGTGAGGAGACGAAGACGACGCGGCTCGCGCCGGCGCGCGCGGCCTCGGCCAGCAGGTTGGCGGTACCCTGCACGTTGACCCGCTCGAACGTCACCTCCGGCGGCGACTCGTCGACGATCCCCGCCATGTGGAGCACCGCGTCGCACCCATCGGCCGCGCCGCGCACCGATGCCGCATCGGCCACGTCGCCCACCCTGGCCTCGACGCCTGCCGGCCACTGCCGCGCGTCGTCCGCCGCGTGGCGCGCGAAGAGCACCACCCCGTGGCCCCGCCTGAGCAGCTCGGTGACCGTCCCCGTTCCGACTACCCCCGTACCGCCCGTGACCAGTATCTTCATGCCCGCGGAAGGCGCAGATTGAGTGCCACCTCGAATCTCGCCCGTGACGCCCGCTCCACGCCTCTCGTCATTCGTTGCACGGCGCGACGCCGCCCTCCCCGTCGCGCGCATTCTCATACTCGCACTCTCCGATGAAGCGACTGCTCCTCCTCGCCCTCCTCGCCGGCTGCTCGGGGGGCGCGTCCTCCGCTCCCGTCGTGTTCGGAGCCGCCGGCCCATGGAAGGAGCCGGGCTACGGCGCCATGAACAAGCGCGGGATCGAGCTTGCCAAGGAGGAGATCGACGCGCTTCCTGAGCGACGCGAGCATCCGCTCCAGATCGTCTGGAAGGACGACGAGGGGAATGGCCAGCGGGCGAGTGCCGTCGCGCAGTCGTTCGTCGATTCGCTGCCGATCGTCGGTGTCGTCGGGCACGTGACCTCCGGCGCGATGGTCGCCGCCGCGCAGGTGTACGACGGGCACCTGGCGGCAGTCGCGACCACCGCCTCGTCACCCGCCCTGACGGGGATCTCGCGCTGGGCCTTCCGCGTGATGCCGAGCGACTCCACCAATGGCATCGACATCGCGAAGTTCGCCGGCCGCCTCGGCCGGCGCCGCGCCGCGATCCTCTACGAGAACAATGCGTACGGCCGCGGGCTGAGCGACTCCTTCCGCCGCGCCTTCGCCGGCGACATCGTCAGCATCGACCCGATCGGCGAGGGGAAGGACCAGTCGTTCGAGCCCTTCGTCTCCTATTACAGGCAGCAGCGCCCCGACGTCGTCTTCGTCGCCGGCACCGACGCGTCTGGTCGCGCCTTCCTCAGGGAAGCGCGCCGGCAGCAGCTCACCGCCGACCTCATGGGCGGCGACGGCTGGAGCGGCGTGAGCGTCGACACGGCCCTCGCGCAGGGCGTCTACGCCGGCGTGCCCTTCACCGCGCAGGACCCGCGTCCGGAGGCGCAGCAGTTCGTCGCCGCGTTCCGGAGGAAGTTCAACGGCATGATCCCCGACAACAACGCGGCGCTCGCCTACGATGCCACCAAGCTGCTGTACGAGGCGGCGAAGGGGGGCGCGACGCGCGCCCAGGTGCGCGACCGCCTCGCGGCGCTGTCCGCCGACCAACCGTACAAGGGGGTCACCGGCTCGATCTACTTCCGCGCCGACGGCGACCCGGTCGGCAAGAGCGTGGTGATGACCCGCATCGACAACGGCGTGCTGCGCGTGGCCGAGGGCGCCAGGTGAGGCCCCCGCTCAGGGAGCTCGGCACCCTCGGCGACCGCGCGAAGCGGGGGCGGATCCGCACGCGGATGGTGACCGGCTTCGGCATCCTCGTCCTGCTCCTGCTCGTGGCGGGGGTGTTCGCGCGCCGCACGATGACGCAGATGGCGGCCGGCATCGCGACCACGCTCGAAGGCGTGCAGGAAGAGTCGCGGCAGAGCGCGCAGATCTCCTCCGACGTGGGCCAGACGCTGGACGCGGCGACGCGCTACCTCGAGACGCGCGACACCTCCGCCCTGCAGGCGTTCCGCCGCTACGGCTGGGATGCGCACCAGGTGACGCGTGCGATGAATGCGCGGCTCAGCCGGTCGGCGGGTGACGAGCAGGTGCGGAAGGACGAGGAGGTCGGCGTCATCTCCTCGATCGACAATCGCTTCTCGGATGTGGAGAACCATTACGCTCTCGCCCACCGCCTCACCGATCTCGGCCGCGCCGCCGACGCGCGGGCCGAAGCCGGCCGCGGACGCGCCGTCGTGGCGGACCTCATGGGCGACATCGAGCGCCTTGGCCAGATCAAGTCGGCAAAGGTCGCAATCGTCTCGCGCAAGCTCACCGGCGACGCGAGCCGTCGCTCGGCCGCCTTCCTCGCGCTGATCCTCATCGCCGCCGGCGTCGGGCTGGTCGTCGTCTTCGTCACCGTGCGCTCCATCTCCCAGCCGCTGGATCTGCTCGTCAGGCACGCGCGGCTGCTCAGCCAGGGTGACCTGACGGTCCGCACCAGCGAGGTGCTCCCCGGCGAGTTCCAGATCCTCGCCACGGCGATGAACCAGACGGGCGACGCCCTGTCGCGCGTCGTGTCGGTCGCGGCGCAGACGGCGGAGAACGTCGCCAGCTCGGCCCACGAGCTGGCCTCGGTCTCCGAGCAGATCTCCCTCTCGGCCGGTCAGATGGCGAGCGCCATGACCGAAGTGTCGTTCGGCGCCGAGCAGCAGGTGACGCAGCTTCGCACCGTGGACGACGCGCTCCAGGCCATCCGGGAGGCGGCGGACACGGTCATGGCGCGATCGGCCGAGGTGAACACGCTGGCGCACGACATCGAGCACGCGTCGGCGCAGAAGCGGGTCGAGATCGAGCGGGCGCTGGGGATCCTCAAGGACGTGAAGCGGAGCGTGGAGCTCGCGGCCAGCGAGGTGACGGGGCTGCACACCACCGCCGCCGACATCAACCGCTTCGTGCAGACGGTGAGCAACATCGCCGAGCAGACGAACCTGCTCGCGCTCAACGCGGCGATCGAGGCGGCGCGCGCCGGCGCCGCGGGCCGCGGCTTCGCCGTGGTAGCCGACGAGGTGCGCAAGCTCGCCGAGCAGTCCCAGGCCGCCGCCGACGACATCGTGACGATGACCGGCGTGGTCACGGCGCGCGTGTCGAGCACTTCGCGGGCGATGGAATCCAGCGCGACGCGAGTCGCCGAGATCGAGAAGGTCTCGCGCGAGATCGACGACGCGCTCGCGACGATCACGCGGGCGGCGGAGCGCACGCGCGTCGCGGCGAACGGGGTCGCGCTGGCGGCCGAGGCGAACGTGGAGGCGGCGCAGAGCGCGGCGGCGGGAATCGAATCAATCGCCCGCACCGCCGAGGGCCACGCCGCCGCCGCGGAAGAGGTGAATGCGAGCACCGAGCAGCAGAGCGCCGCGTGCGAGGAGATGACCTCGGCCTCGAACCACCTGCTGGAGGGTTCCAACCAGCTGCGGAGGCTGGTGGGGGGATTGAAGACGTGACGCTCCCGGAGCGAACGACGTTCGAAGTGAGAAGTTCGAGGTGAGAGGTTGGAAGTCAGGCCTCG
>JBBQJC010000104.1:0-12796 GCA_038325515.1 Gemmatimonadales bacterium
CCCTCCACCCCCGACCCCGGGCTCCCTGGCCCCGACGACCTTCGTCCCCGGTCTCCGGGCGTGCGGTGCGCCAGTATAGCTGAGGCGTCACCGGGCGGTTAGAGGGAATCCCGTGCATGCTCCCGCGCCGCAGTATCTTTCGGGGATGACGGAATCCAGGATGACGGCGGACGCGATCCACATCGTCGGCGGCGGACTTGCCGGCAGCGAGGCCGCGTGGCAGCTCGCCGAGCGTGGCCACCACGTGGTGATCCACGAGATGCGGCCGGTGGTCGGCACCGAAGCCCACAAGACTGACCGCCTCGCGGAGCTCGTCTGCTCCAACACCTTCAAGAGCACCGAGACCACGAACGCGCACGGCCTGCTCAAGGCCGAGATGCGGCTCCTCGGCTCGATGATCCTCGAGTGCGCCGATGCGTCGCGCGTCCCCGGGGGAAGCGCCCTCACCGTGGACCGCGACATCTTCTCCGCCACCGTCGATGCACGAGTGCGCGGGCACCGGCGCATCGAGATCGCGCGCGGCGAGGTCACGGACCTCCCTTCGCCGGGCATCATCGCCACCGGCCCGCTGACCTCGAGCGCCCTCGCCGAGACGATCCGCGCCCGACTCGGCGCCGACGGCCTCGCGTTCTACGACGCGATCGCGCCGATCGTCTCGTACGATTCGATCGACCACGACCTGGTCTTCCGCGCCTCGCGCTACGGCAAGGAGACGATGGAAGGGGAGGGGGACGGCGCCTACCTCAACTGCCCGATGACGCGCGAGCAGTACGAGGGCTTTCTCGACGCGCTCACCTCGGCCGACAAGGCGACGGCGCACGAGTTCGACGCGGTTCCCTACTTCGAGGGATGCATGCCCGCCGAGGAGATGGCGCGGCGCGGACGGGAGTCGCTGCGCTTCGGGCCGATGAAGCCGGTGGGGCTCACCGATCCCAGGACCGGGCGCGAGGCGTACGCGATAGTCCAGCTTCGCATGGAGGACCGCGGCGGCCGCATGTGGAATCTCGTCGGGTTCCAGACGCGGCTGCGTTATCCCGAGCAGCAGCGCGTCTTCCGGATGATCCCCGGGCTGGAGAACGCCGAGTTCCTTCGCTTCGGCTCCATCCATCGCAACTCGTACGTCAACTCCCCTGCCGCCCTCGCCCCGCACCTCGCGCTGCGCGACGACGCGCGCGTCCTCTTCGCCGGCCAGCTCACGGGAGTGGAAGGCTACACGGAGAGCACGGCGACGGGGCTCCTCGCGGCGGTGAATCTCGCGCGCCTGCTCGCTGGCGTGGAGCCGGTGCTCCCTCCGCCGACGACGATGCTCGGCGCCCTCTACCGTTACCTGCGCGAGGCTGACCCGCGCCACTTCCAGCCGATGAACGCCAACTTCGGCCTCGTCGACGACCTGGGCGTGCGCGTGAAGGACAAGCGCGTGAAGAAGGAGAAGCTCGCCGAGCGGGCGCTGGCCCACATGCGCGGGTGGCGCGATGGACAGCTCGCCTGACGTCGCCGAGTATCTCCGCCATCTCGCGAAGGAGCGCGACATGTCGCCGCACACGGTGACTGCCTACCGGCGCGACCTGCACCAGTTCGTCGCGTTCCTGAACGGCTACTACGGCACCGAAGGCTGGAGCTGGGAGGGGGTGGACCGGCTGGCGATGCGAGGCTTCCTCGCGCAGCTCGGGCGCGGCGGGGTGGGGAAGCGCACCATCGCGCGCACCCTCTCCGGCGTGCGGAGCTTCTATCGCTGGATGCACCGCAACGAGATGGTCGAGGCCAACCCGGCGCGCGCCGTCGGCGCCCCGAAGCAGGAGAAGCACCTGCCCGGCTACCTCGACCGCGCGCAGATCGTGCTCCTCTTCCAGATGGCCGAAGCCCGCGCGATGGAGGGGAACTTCACCGACGTCCGCAACCTGGCCATCCTCGAGCTGTTCTACAGCACCGGCATGAGACTCTCGGAGCTCCAGGGGATCAGCCGTTCCGACATCGATCTCGTGAGCCAGCAGGTGAAGGTGCGCGGGAAGGGACGGAAGGAGCGCATCATCCCCGTCGGCGACCACGCGACCCTCGCCCTGCGCAACTACGAGTCGAAGCGCGATGCGCTCATCCGGCAGGTGGGGCTCAAGGCGGAGCGCTCCGCCTACTTCCTCTCGCGCACGGGGAAGCGGATCGGCGTGAGGATGGTGCAGAAGGCGGTCGCCGGCTTCCTCGACCAGATCGACGAGGACGCGGGGCTGTCGGTCCATTCCCTGCGGCACACCTTCGCCACCCACCTGCTCGACGCGGGCGCCGATCTGCGGGCCGTGCAGGAGCTGCTGGGCCACGCGTCGATCTCCACGACGCAGATCTACACCCACACGAGCGTGGAGCGGCTCAAGCAGGTCTACCAGAAGTCCCATCCGCGGGCATGAAGATCGCTTGAGAGCGCCAGCCCCACCGCCAGCGGAGCTATAGTGTTTCGAGTAGAGATGATCCCAGTGATCCTCGGCATCGTCGTCGCCCTCGTGGGGCTGGCGATCCTCGCCGACGCCTGGCTACCCGAGGAGCTCCCCTTCCGCACCGAGCGCCGGCGCCGCGAGCGGCAGGAGCGCAGCCTGGGCGGCGAGGCGGCGATCGGGCTCGGCGTCCTCTGCATGGCCGCCGCCCTCATCGGCCGCGATTCCTGGGACTACGGCACCGTCGCGGTGATCGCCGGCACCGCCCTCTTCCTCGTGGGCGCCGTCAAGAACAGGCGTTTCCTGATGGACCGGATCACCAACCGCGGGGCCCTGCGCCGCGGGGGCGGGGCGGCGACGCGCAAGAAGGACGCGCCCAAGGACAAGATCCGCTGAACAACGCTTAGCTTGTGAGCATGTCAGAGCTCCCTCGAATTCGCGCCACGACCATCCTGGCCGTCCGGCGCAACGGAACCGTGGCGCTGGGCGGCGATGGCCAGGTGACCGTCGGCGACACGGTCATGAAGGCCAAGGCCAATAAGGTGCGGGCCATCGGCGACGGCAAGCTCCTGGCCGGCTTCGCCGGCTCGGCCGCCGACGCCCTCACCCTCTTCGAGAAGTTCGAGGAGAAGCTCAAGCGGTACCCCGGCAACGTCCCTCGCGCCGCCGTGGAGCTCGCCAAGGACTGGCGCAGCGACCGCGTGCTGCGCCGGCTCGAGGCGCTCCTCGTCGTCGCCAGCGTGGACCACGGCTACGTCATTTCCGGCACCGGCGAGCTGATCGAGCCCGACGACGGGATCCTGGCCATCGGGTCGGGGGGCGCCTACGCCCTCGCCGCCGCCCGCGCCCTCGCCGACAACACCGACCTCACCGCCGCCGAGATCGTGCGCCAGAGCCTCACCATCGCCGGCGAGATCTGCGTGTACACGAACACCAACATCACAGTGCTCGAGCCGAGCTGATGCCGTCTCCCCGTACGCAGCAGGCCGTCGCACGCCTGGCGGATCTTACACCTCGTCAAATCGTCGCGGAGCTCGACCGCTACATCGTCGGCCAGGACGACGCGAAGAAGGCAGTCGCCATCGCGCTGCGCAATCGCTGGCGCCGGCAGCAGGCGCCCGAGTCCATCCGCGACGAGATCTCCCCGAACAACATCATCCTCATCGGCCCCACGGGCGTGGGGAAGACGGAGATCGCCCGCCGCCTCGCGAAGCTCGCCGGCGCCCCCTTCATCAAGGTGGAGGCGAGCAAGTTCACGGAGGTCGGCTACGTCGGCCGCGACGTGGAAGGGATGATCCGCGACCTCGTCGACAGCGCCGTGGAGATGGTGCGGCAGGAGCGCGAGAGCGAGGTCGAGGACCTCGCCAACGAGCGGGTGGACGAGCGGCTGCTCGACCTGCTGCTGCCGCCGCCCACCGCAGCCGCCGCGGCGGCAGCCACGACGACAGACGCGAAGCCCGCGCCCCACGACGCGGAGCCCACGGCACACGTGCCGGCACCCGCCGACGCGGGCGGCGTCTTCGTCGTCTCGCCCACGGGAGACGTCCAGCAGGAGAAGAGCGCCGACGCCGCCGCGGAGCGCTACAAGCGCACCCGCGACAAGCTCCGCCAACTCCTGCTCGGCGGCCAGCTCGACGCGCGCGAGGTGGACATCGAGGTCACTCCCGGCTCGTCGCCGATGTTCGACATGTTCGCCTCGCAGGGCGCGCCGGAGAGCATGGAGAACTTCACCGAGATGCTGCGCGACATGATGCCGCAGCGGAAGAAGAAGCGAACGGTCAAGGTGCCGGAGGCACGCCGCATCCTCCTCGAGCAGGAGTTCGACAAGCTCGTCGACATGGAGGACGTCACCGCCGACGCGCTCGAGCGCGTGGAGACGCTCGGCATCGTCTTCCTCGACGAGATCGACAAGATCGCCGGCGAGAAGAGCCAGATGGGCGGGCCCGACGTGTCGCGCGAGGGGGTGCAGCGCGACCTCCTCCCCATCGTCGAAGGCTCCAACGTGCAGACGAAGTACGGCATGGTGAAGACCGACCACATCCTCTTCGTGGCGGCCGGCGCCTTTCACGTCAGCAAGCCGTCCGATCTCATCCCGGAGCTGCAGGGGCGCTTTCCCATCCGCGTCGAGCTCAAGTCGCTCACCGAGGCGGACTTCGTGCGCATCATGACCGAGCCCGAGAACGCGCTCACCAAGCAGTACGCCGCCCTCGTCGCCGCCGACGGCGCCACGCTCGAGTTCACCCCCGACGGCATCGCCGAGATCGCGAAGATCGCCGCGACTGTCAACTCGCGGATGGAGAACATCGGCGCGCGCCGGCTGCACACCGTGATGACCACGCAGCTCGAGGACACCCTCTTCGACCTCCCCGACGTGGCAGACAAGAAGATCGTCGTCAACGCCGAGGCGGTGCGGGAGAAGCTGAAGGCGATCGTCGAGGACGAGGACCTGCGGAAGTACATACTCTGACCCGCCGAAAGACTGCTGGTGATTCGTTCGAGGTGAGAGGTTCGAGGTGAGAGGTGACTTCTCACCTCGAACTTCTCACTTCTCACGCTCTTTCCGAGGAATTACCTTCTGCGCATGCCGACTCCCCACCGCGACTTCCTCTCGATCCCCGACTTCTCCCGCGCCGAGCTGCTCGCGCTGTTCGGTCTCGCCGAGCGGATGCGCCGCGGCGAGTACGCGCGCAAGCCGCTCGCCGGCAAGACGCTGGCGATGATCTTCATGAAGGCGTCCACGCGCACGCGCGTCTCGTTCGAGGTCGGCACCTACCAGCTCGGCGGCCACGCGCTCTTCCTCTCGCCGCGCGACGTGCAGCTCGGCCGCGGCGAGCCCATCGCCGACACGGCGCGCGTCCTCTCGCGCTATGTGGACGGCATCATGATCCGCACCTTCGCGCATCAGGACGTCGAGGAGCTCGCGAAGTATGCCGACGTCCCCGTGATCAACGGGCTCACCGACCTGCTGCACCCCTGCCAGATCCTCGCCGACCTCCTCACCATCCGGCAGCACCTCGGCGGCTTCGAGGGGAAGAAGGTTGCGTGGATCGGCGACGGCAACAACATGGCGAACTCCTGGATCAACGCCGCCTACCGGCTTGGCTTCGAGCTCTCGCTCGCTTGCCCGGAAGGGTACGAGCCCGCCGACCATCTCCTCGAGCGCGCGCGCGGCAACGCCAAGATCACCCTCGTGCGCGATCCGCACGAAGCTGTCGAGGGAGCGGACGTCGTCAACACAGACGTGTGGGCGAGCATGGGGCAGGAGGAGGAGCAGAAGAAACGCGAGCGCGACTTCGCCGGCTATACAGTCGATGCCGAGATGATGAAGCGCGCCGCGTCCGACGCGATCTTCCTGCACTGCCTCCCCGCGCATCGCGGTGAGGAGGTCAGCGCCGATGTGATCGACGGGCCGCAGAGCCGCGTCTGGGACGAGGCCGAGAACCGTCTCCACGTCCAGAAAGCCATCATGGCGGCGCTGATGGGCGGGGAGCCGCTCGCATGACGATCCCCGAGGTCGGAAAGCTCGCCCCCGATTTCGCCGCCGTCCTCGACGACGGCTCCACGCTGCGGCTGAAGGAGCTGCGCGGCACGCCGGTGGTGCTCTTCTTCTACCCGAAGGACGACACCTCCGGCTGAACCATCGAGGCGTCCGGTGTCCAGGATGCCCGCCCTCGGTTCGAGGGACTCGATGCGAAGGTGATCGGCGTCAGCCCCGACCCGGTCCGGAAGCACCTGAAGTTCAAGGCGAAGCACGGCTACACCTATCCGCTCGTCTCCGACGAGGATCATGCAGTGTGCATCAAGTACGGCGTGTGGGCGGAGAAGTCGATGTACGGCAGGAAGTACTGGGGGGTGAACCGCACCACCTTCGTCATCGACGCGAAGGGGCGCATCGCGAAGGTGTTCGAGAAGGTGAAGCCCGAGGGCCACGCCGACGAGGTCGCCGCGGCGGTGGCGGCGTTGTGAACCGCACCAACGCGCGCATCATTGATACGGCTTCGGGGTACCTCCATCGCCCCCCAACGATGGAGCCGTGAGAATGCCGCGTCTGACCGCCCTGCTCGCTACTGCCGCCCTGACCGTGCTCGGCACCGCCCGGCTCGCCGCGCAGCAGGTGACCCCTGCCGCCCCTGCGCCGCGCGATACGAACGGGACCGCGCCGCAGGTCGTCGTGAGCGCCGCCGCCGACTCCGCCCTGCGCGACCTCGGCAAGGCGATGGCGGCGCTCGCCCTGAGCGTGCAGGACATCGTGCAGCAGACCGCCAACAAGCCGGAGGTCCGGCTCGCGGCGGTCCAGCTCGCCGGCAAGGCGGTCAGTGTCGCACAGAAGACCCTCGACGAGAACACCGGCCAGATCGAGAAGATGCTTGCCGAGGCCGGCAGGCGCATCGCCGCCGCCGAAGCGTCGCAGAAGGCGAAGGTCGCCGCGAAACCGTAGCGCGACGGCAACGCGTGAGGGCGAAAACCGCCTGGGCACGTGTTCTGAACTGGGGGGTGGGGCCTCGCACGAGGCTCACCCCTTCTTTCCTTGCGCACGGAGTGCACATGACCGATACCGACAAGGGCGCTCGCGTCCCGACCGAAAAGAAGCTCGACGACCTCTACAAGCTCATCGACGGGATGGACATCGCGATGTTCACCACCCGCCGCGCCGACGGCCAGCTCGTCTCGCGCCCGATGGCCACGCAGGAGCGAGTCACCGGCGCCGACCTCTGGTTCGTCACCGACGTCTCCTCCAACAAGCTCGACGAGCTGCAGTTCGATCCGCACGTCAACCTCGCCTACTACAACATGAAGTCGCGCGAGTGGGTCAGCGTGTCAGGCTCGGCGGTCGTCACGCAGGACCGCAACATGATCCACGAGCTCTACAAGCCGGACTGGAAGGCCTGGTTCGGCGATCAGGGTGGCGCGCGCGACGGCGGGCCCGACGATCCGCGCCTCGCCCTCGTGCTCGTCGAGGCGATCTCGGTGGAATACCTGGTGACCACAAAGCCCTATCCGGTGGTCCTCTTCCAGGTGGCGAAGGCATTGGTGACAGGCACGCCGCCCAAGGTCGGGGAGCAGCGTTCTCTGAACGAGCGCGAGCTGTCCACCGAGGCGGCACGCGAGGCGCGCTGACGCCGAGCGGTGCCACGATGGGGCGCGAACCACGTAGCTTGTGGGATGCGCCCCATCGTCGCGTTCCAGGGTGAGAGCGGTGCCTTCAGCGAGGCGGCCGCGGAGCAGTTGGTCGAGGGCCCCATCGCCCTCCTTCCGTGTGCCACCTTCCAGGCAGTCGTCAACGCCGTGATCGCCGGCCATGCCGACTACGTCGCCCTCCCCGTACAGAACAGGATCGCGGGACCCGTCACCGCCGCGCTCGACGCCCTCGCGGCCACCTCCAAGCTCGAACGCCTGCGCGAGCACGAGCTCCCCGTCCGCCTCGCCCTGCTCGGCATTCCCGGTGCCACTGTAAACGGCGTGCGCGAAGTGCTGAGCCACGCGATGGCGCTGAAGCAGTGCCGCCACTTTCTCGCCGCGCACCCGAAAATCAGGGCGGTCGAGGCGCACGACACCGCCGGCGCGGCGCGCATGGTCGCGCTGCGCCGCGATCCCTCGGTCGCGGCGGTTGCCGCGCCCTGGGCCGCGGCCCGTTACCGCCTGTCGATCCTCGCCGAGGGCCTCGAGGACGAGCCTGACAACTGGACGCGCTTCGTGCTGGTGAAGCGGGTGCCCGGCGCCGGCCCGGGTCTGATGGGAGTGCTCATGCCATGACGGCAGCGCCGCCATCGAGTATTGACGAAACCCGGCGCGGCCGACATTGTATACAATGTGCCGCCGCGACATGACGCGGCGAAGCTCATCCCGGTTCGGAGAGGTCCACCATGACGACGCGTAGAGCATTCATCATCGCGATCACGACCGCCGCCGTCCTGGCGTCGGGCTGTCACGTCGCCCCCGCGAAGATTGGCGAGGTGCCCAGGAACATCGGTCGGGATACGAGCATCATCGCGGCAGTGCCGCGCACGAAGACAGTCACCCGTCAGATCAGCGAGAAGACAGTGCGCACCAAGCGCAGCCCCGACATCCTCATTGCCACGGACAACGCCGAGTGCTCGGTGGACGCCGATCAGTTCCGCGAGACGAAGGCCGGCGAGCGCGTCACCTGCGCCTGGAGCGGCGACACACGCTGACCCGCGACGCCGGCGACGCGACTCGCCACTGCTCACTCCGTCTTCTCGCTATATTCCCCATAGGAATCGCGGAAGGAACCGGACCCGGCCTGTAGACGTACGTTGAGGTATGATCGACCGACTCGACCCGTCAATGCTGTTGCGCGAGACGCTGAGCCGCCTGCCGATCGGTCGTGTCCTCCAGCCGGGCGAGCTCGATGCCGAGGTAGTCCGCCAGCGCGACGATCACCGCCTGCCTCTCTCCCCCGCCGCTACCCCCGCGCACGGCGTCCACATCGTCTACGCCGTGCCCGCCGTGTTTCCCCGCGGCTACTGACGCGGCGCCGGAGCGCCCGCCCGCTCCATGAACGCCACCACCGCGTTCACGAACGCCGGCTGATGTTCCAGGTGCGCCGCGTGATCGACTCCGGGCAGCACCACCCACCACTTGTCGTGCGTGGCGAGCCGCGGAAAGAACGCCCCATGGTTCGCGGCGTTCGCGTACGGATCGCGCTCCCCGTCCAGCAGCAGCGTCGGCGCGTTGAGCGTGGCGGGATCCATCGCCATGAACTCCCCCTCTCGCCGCCAGTCGGCTCGGACGGAATCGGTGGCCACCGCGGTCTTCGCGTACGCCTCCTTCACTCCGGCGGGCGTCACGGCGGGTGAGATGAAATCCTCCTCGGCCGCGGCGATCGTCGTCCGGCGGCGCTCCTGCGTCGCGGGATCGGTGCGAGCGGCGCCGGTCTTCATCACATCGTACGGGAATCCGTACAGCACGACGCCGCCGAGCTTCTCCGGATGCCGCTGCGCCACGAGATGCGCCACCATCGATCCCTGCGAATAGCCGAGCAGCACGGGCCTCGGCGTCATGCCGCCGCCCCCCCGTGCGCTCTCGCTCTCCCGCGCCTTCACCCAGTCCAGCACCGCCTCCACGTCCCGCTCGGCACGATCCGGCGTCAGCCACCCCGTCGAGTCGCGCGGCGTCCCCCCATAGCCCCGCAGGTCCACCGCATACACGGCGTAGCCGCGCGAAACGAGGGCGTCCATCAGCGACAGCCGCTGTCCCGGCACCTGCAGGTCCCAGTTGGGACGCGAGCTCCAGGTGCGCCCGTGCACGAGCAGAATCGAGCCGCGGGCGCGCGTCGCCGGACGCTTGCTCCACACGCTGAGCGGATGCCCGTCGGCGCGCACCTCGCGCCGCTCGAGCAGGTGGGTGGCCTGGGCGCCGGCGGGCGCCGCGAGAAGCATCGCGATAACGGCTGTGCGGACGATTGGCACTGTACGTCGGTGAAAGGTGACGGCGAGAACGGGTGACTCGCCCCACGCGATGTCGGCATTCGGCGGACAGAACGGGGCAGGTCACTTCGCTATGATGAGATGGCGAGAAGTTGCATCATCTCCGCACCGTCTGCCACCCTGGCATATGCTCGTGCCATCAGCGCATATTCCCAGGGCGAACATATCCTCCATCCGCCCGGGACCGATGTCCGACGCCACGACCACGACCGCGCTCAAGCGCACCCCGCTCCACGACATCCACGCCGCGCTCGGCGCCAAGATCGTCCCCTTCGCCGGCTACGAGATGCCTGTGCAGTACCCGGCCGGCATCACCGCGGAGCACAGGAACGTCCGCGAGGCCTGCGGGCTGTTCGACGTATCGCACATGGGGGAGTTCTGGATCCGCGGGGAGAAGGCGGTGGAGTTCGTGAGCCACGTGACGACGAACGACGTCAAGGCGCTCGCAGTCGGGCAGGTGCACTACTCGACGATCCTCAACGAAGGGGGGACGATCGAGGACGACTGCCTCGTCTACCGCTTCGCCGACCGGATCATGATGGTCGTCAACGCGAGCAACGCGGCGAAGGACTTCGCCCACATCAGCAAGCACGTGGCCGACTTCGGCGTCACCCTCCACGACGCCTCCGACGACATGGCCCTCCTCGCCCTCCAGGGCCCGAAGGCGGCCGGCATCCTGCAGGGGCTGACAGCGTCAGACCTTGGAGCAATAAAGTACTACCACTTCACCGAGGGCGAGGTCGTCGGGCGCCGCGCCATCATCTCGCGCACCGGCTATACGGGCGAGGACGGCTTCGAGCTCTACATCGACAACGACAGCGCCGTGCCCATCTGGGAAGCGTTGATGGCCACCGGCCAGGTGAAGCCTGCGGGGCTCGGCTCGCGCGACTCGCTGCGCCTCGAGATGGGGATGGCGCTCTACGGCAACGACATCGACGACACTGTCACGCCGCTGGAGGCGGGGCTCGGCTGGCTGGTGAAGCTCGCGAAGGGGCCCTTCGTTGGCAGCGAGGCGCTCGCCCTCCAGAAGGCGCAGGGGGTGCAGAAGAAGCTCGTCGGCTTCACCATGGAAGGCCGCAACTTCCCCCGCCACGGCTACCCGGTGTTCTACGACGGCAAGCCGAGCGGCGAGGTGCGCAGCGGCACGATGAGCCCCACGCTCGGCATCCCCATCGGCACCGCGTACCTGCCGGCGGAGGGCTCCAAGGAGGGATCGGAGTTCGAGGTGGAGATCCGCGGCAAGCGGGTGAAGGCGACGGTCGTGAAGCCCCCCTTCTACAAGCACGCCTCGCACCTCTGACACTTCGCGGAAGGGGCACGCCATCATGCGCGTAGCGGTATTGACGATCTCCGACGCCGGGGCTCGCGGCGAGCGCGACGACGCCTCGGGCGACGCGGCTGCCGAGTGGGCGACCACCTGCGGCAGCATCGCCGCGCGGGCGATAGTCCCCGACGAAGTCGTGGCGATAGTGAAGCAGCTCACCGAGTGGTGCGACGGCGACGTCGCCGACCTGGTGCTCACCACCGGCGGCACCGGCCTGAGCGCGCGCGACGTGACCCCCGAGGCGACGCGCGCGGTGCTCGAGCGCGAGGCGCCGGGCATCGCCGAGCGGTTGCGCACCGTCACCGGCGAGCTGTTCCCCCGCGCGGCGCTCGGCCGCGGCGTCGCCGGCGTGCGTGCGCGCACCCTCGTCGTGAACCTTCCCGGCAGCACGAGCGGCGTCATCGAGTCGCTGTCGGCGTTCGAGCCCATCGCGCGGCACGCCGTGGACATCGTGCGCGGCGCGGCCACCGAGCACAGTCCGGCCAACACCGGCTACGTGCCGTGACCGTCCTCATCACCCTGCACGACGTGGAGCCGGCGGTGCGGCTCAACGCGAAGCTGGAGGGGGAGGGGGTGGAGACGGTGCTGGTGAGCCCCCTCGACGACGTGCGCGCCGAGATACGGCGCGCGCGTCCCGACCTCATCGTCTTCAGCGGCGAGCTTACCGACCCCGCCAACGTCGCGTTGCTGCGCGAGCAGCTCTGGAGCGGCATCCCCGTGGCCGGCCTGATGAACGGCGACGAGAGCGCGCAGCGCGAGCGGCTGCGGGCGATGGGCTACGTGGAGCTCCTCTCCAAGCCCCTCGTGGTGGACGAGGCGGCGGAGAGCGTGCGCCGCGTGATGGAGCGCCACGCGCTGCAGGAGACGACGGGGCTGATCGGCGAGAGCGAGCCGCTACGCGAGGTGATGGTGAAGGTGGAGCAGATGGCGCCGGTGAGCAGCACCGTGCTCATCGAGGGGGAGAGCGGGACGGGGAAGGAGCTCGTGGCGCGCGCGCTGCGGTCCCTCAGTCCGCGGCGCGGCAGGCCGTTCATCGCCGTCAACGTCGGCGCGCTGCCGGAGACGCTGCTCGAGAGTGAGCTGTTCGGCCACGAGAAGGGATCGTTCACCGGGGCTGCCGAGCGGCGGCTGGGGCGGTTCGAGCTCGCGGATGGGGGGACGATCTTCCTGGACGAGATCGGGGAGATCCCGCAGAGCACGCAGGTGAAGTTGCTGCGGGTGCTCGAGGAGCGGGAGTTCACGCGCGTGGGCGGGGAGAAGCCGATCGAGGTGAACGTGCGCGTCATCGCGGCGACCAATCGGCCGCTGCGCGAGCACGTCGAGGAGGGGCATTTCCGGGCCGACCTGTACTACCGGCTGAACGTGCTGAGCATCTATCTCCCGCCGTTGCGGGAGCGGCCGAGCGACATCCCCCTCCTCGTGCGCCGCTTCATCCGCGACTTCTCGGCGCAGCACGACCGCCCCTTTCCCGGCATCTCGGCAGCGGCGATGGAGCTGCTCGTGCAGTATCCCTGGCCCGGCAATGTGCGCGAGCTGCGGAACCTCGTGGAGAGCATGGTAGTGCTGTCGCACGGGCGGGAGATCGGGCCCGACGACCTGCCGCG
>JBBQJC010000105.1:0-12511 GCA_038325515.1 Gemmatimonadales bacterium
GGTGGGGGGTGGGGGGTGGGGGGTTGAAAGTTCGGGGTTCCCGGGGCGCGAAGATATTGGGGCAGACGGGGAAATCCCGCCAGCGCTCGGGCCGTACGCGGAGGCCGGCGCGGCGGTTTCGGGGCGCGGTCACCCCCCACGAGCGACGCCTCAGCGCATCCCGGCGTGCATGTCGTGCCCCGCGTGCTCGTCGCCCCACACTACCCGCGGATCGTCGCTCGCCATCACGTTGGCGTGGAGCATCCAGCCGAACACTGTCGCGCGGAACCGCCCGCCAACTGCATCGCAAGCGGCGGCGGTAACGATTGGGCTCTCGGGGCCGAAGACGGCGTGCCCGTCGCGCCGCTCGAGCCATCGCTCGCCCTGTCCGCGCTTGGGGACGCACCAGTTCACGTGCTTGTGCCATCTCGCGACCGACGCCGGCACCCGCGCGTTCAGCCTCTCCACGCCGAAGCGCGCGGGCGCCGTGTACATCGCTCCCACGAGATGGAACCGGCCGGTCGCGGGGTCTCGCTTGTAGAGCAGCGACGTGGGCTGATCGGGCGCGAAGCGGAACGCCTCCTTCAGCGCGCGCCAGTTGCTGGTGAAGTGATAGACCTTCTGCGTCTTCAACTGCGGCGCGAACATGTGGTAGCCGGCGGCGACGGCGGCGGTGGTATCGGCGTACTTCGCCAGCTCGGCGCGCAGCGCATGCGCGACGGCTGCGGCACGCGCGGAGTCGCCGGCGGCGGGAGCGCGCAGCGGCGTCAGCTCGACATGCTGCTGCGGGGCGAGGGCGAACAGGGCGAGGAGGAGGAACACGTCGGTTGAGGGTCGGGGGTCAGGGATCTTTCCCGCGAGCGACAGCCTCGCGACGGTCCGTCATCCCGCACGACTTACGGCGAATCTCATGTCGACCCTCGCTGACGGGCCAGCGACGCTCGCGGGAGGCTCAGTCCGGGTCGTCGCTTGGCGATCGCGCGATGACACGGCACGTCATCGCGAAACGGCAACCCACACCGCAACTTTCCTCGAAGTATTCGTCCGAGAACTTCCACTCACGGTCTGGATGATCGCGCCACCAGAACAAACGGAGTATCGAAGGTCCAATGATCACGATTCTTCACGACGACGCAAGCGTCTCTTCTGGATAGCTCTGATTGTTGTCCTTGCGATTCCGGCCACCTGTATCTTCCCGGCCCCGACGCCCTGAAACGCGCGCGCCTCGATTCGCCATCGAGCGTCAGTAGCGCTCGCCGTGCGCACGACGCACGACGCACGATCCTGAACGCGAACGGCTCCGGCACCCGACCCACTGGCGTTCGAAGCCCGATTGCGTTGGCGGACTGCCAGACTTCAGATGGTTACGGTTGCACGGTTGCGCGATCCTGGCGGTCTGACGAGTGGGCGTGCGAACGACTCGTGCGACAAGGCTCGCGCAGTCGCGATACTGCGTCTGACCTTCCAGCTTCCCGATGATAGCTTTCCGATCTCCCTCTCCCGGGCCCTCTTGACCGACCTCGCCCAGCTCCTGAACGGCAATCCAGCGCTCGCCCTGCCGGCGCTGTTCGTGGGTGGGGTGCTCACCAGCCTCACCCCCTGCGTCTACCCGATGATCCCGATCACGGCGGCGATCGTCGGCGGCCAGACGGCGGGCGAGGTGGCGCCGTCACGGCTGCGGCCGGTGCTGCTCACGCTCACCTACGTGGTGGGCCTGTCGCTCGTCTACTCGGCGCTCGGCGTCTTCGCCGGCCTCACGGGGACGCTGTTCGGGAGCGTCAGCACGAACCCCTGGCTCTACTTCGCCATGGCCAACGTGCTCATCCTCGCCGGCCTCAGCATGCTGGACGTCGTACCCATTCGCCTTCCGGCGGGTATCATGGCGAGGGCGGCCACGCTCGGCACGGCGGGACGCTTCTCCGGCGCCTTCCTGATGGGGGCGATGTCGGGACTCGTCGCGGCCCCCTGCTCGGCGCCGGTGATGGCGGCGGTGCTGACGTGGGTGACCGTCACGCACAGCATGCTGCTCGGCTTCGTCTACCTGCTCACCTTCTCGCTGGGGATGTGCGCGCTGCTGGTGGTGGTGGGGCTGTCGACGGGGGCGCTGGCGCGCCTCCCCCGCGCCGGTGCGTGGATGGTGACTGTGAAACGGATCTTCGCGCTCGTCATGCTCGGCGCCGCCGAGTACTACCTCGTCAAGATGGGACAACTGCTGATATGACCGCCCGCCTCGCACGTACACTCGGCATCGCCTTCGCGCTCGCCGCCACCGCCGTCGCCCTCCCGCGCACCGCGCGCGCGCAGGACTCCGGGCTTCCGCTCGGAACGAAGGCGCCGAGCGCGATGCTCGAGACGCTCGACGGCAAGCCTGTGGACCTGGCGAAGGTCACGGCGGGGCGTCCCGCGGTGATCGAGTTCTGGGCCACCTGGTGCGAGAACTGCGAGCACCTGCTTCCGGCGATCCAGAAGGCCTACTCGGCGTACGGCAGCCGAGTGGCGTTCGTCGGCGTGTCGGTGAGCGTGAACCAGAGCCCGAAGCGGGTGCAGCTCCACGTGGCGAAGTACGGCGTGCCCGGCGTGCAGCTGTTCGACACGAAGGGCAATGCGACAGGGAACTGGGACGTGCCAGCGACGTCGCACGTCGTCGTTCTCGACAGGCAGGGGAAGGTCGTCTATACCGGCGTCGGCGGCGACCAGAACATCGAGGCGGCGATCAGGAAGGCGTTATGAGGCTGCGCAGCATCGGACTGGGTCTCGCGGCGATGGCGATGCTGTCGGCGGTTCCCGCGTGCAACAACAACGGCGCATTCCAGCCGGGCAACACGGGCACGGTGATCGTGCACGTTGTCGACGGCGGGGGCACCGGCATCGCCGACGCGCTCGTGCGGCTGCAGCTCCGCAGCGGGATCGGGGGGACCTTCTTCCTGGACGGCAGGACGAAGGCTGACGGGGTGTACTCGTACGGCGGCGTCGAGGCGGGGCTGGTGCCGGTGAGCGTGACGCCGCCCACAGGGTACGGGAGCAGCGAGCCGCTGTTCAAGACGCTGTCGGTTGCGGGGGGGGATACCACGAGTACCACGTTCGTTCTCACCAGGAACTGAACTGCGGGTGGGAGGTTCGAGGTGAGAGGTGAGAGGTCGGGCCCCGGGAAGCCACTGCGTTCCGGGGCCCGACTTTTCGCTTCCAACCTCTGACGTCAAACGAGGGGTTTGAAGTGAGAGGTGCGGATCAACGAACCTGACCCCAAACCCTTGACCCCAACGACCCCTATCGGTTGACTGCGTTCATCCCGGCTTCCGGGTAGCGCGTCCCGGCCGCGACTCCCTTCGGCGCTATCTCGTCGATGCGGCGCAGGTCGCTGGCCGAGAGCTGCACGTCGAGCGCGCCGACGTTCTCCTCGAGGTAGCTCACCCGCTTCGTCCCGGGGATGGGGATGATGTCGTCCCCCTGCGCCAGAAGCCAGGCGAGGGCGAGCTGCGACGCGGTGCACCCCTTTTCCGTCGCCATCTGCTGGATGAGGGCGACGAGGTCGAGGTTCTTCGCGAAGTTCTCCCCCTGGAAGCGCGGCTGGCTGCGGCGGAAGTCGTCGGCGGGGAGGTCCTCGAAGTGCTTGAAGCGGCCGGTGAGGAAGCCGCGGCCGAGTGGGCTGTAGGGGACGAAGCCGATGCCGAGCTCGCGGCAGGCGGGGAGGATCTCGTCCTCGGGGTCTCGGCTCCAGAGGGAGTACTCCGTCTGCAGCGCGGTGATGGGGTGCACGCTCGACGCGCGGCGCAGGGTGGCCGGCGCTGCCTCGCTCAGCCCGATGTGGCGCACCTTCCCCGCCTTCACGAGCTCGGCCATCGCACCGACGGTCTCCTCGATTGGCACCTTGGGATCGACGCGGTGCTGGTAGTAGAGGTCGATGTAGTCGGTGCCGAGCCGCTTCAGCGAGGCGTCGCAGGCGTCACGCACGTACTCGGCATCGCCGCGCACGCCGCGGAACGCGGGATCGCCGGTGCGGACGATGCCGAACTTCGTCGCGACGACTACCTCGCTGCGCCGCCCGCGGATCGCTCGGCCGACGAGCTCCTCGTTGGTGAAGGGGCCGTACATGTCCGCAGTGTCGAGGAAGTTGATCCCGAGCTCGAGGGCGCGGTGGATCGTGGCGAGCGACTCGTCGTCGTCGCGGCCTGCATAGAAGTCGGACATGCCCATGCAGCCGAGGCCGAGGGGGCTTACCTCCAGTCCGGCAGAGCCCAAGTGGCGATTTTGCATCACGTTTCGTCCTTTAAGAACGTGAGAGGTTCGAGGGGAGAGGTTCGAGGTGAGAGGTTCGATCTTCAGGCAAAGAGTCCCTCCACCGACAGGTATCGCTCCCCCGTGTCGTAGCAGAAGGTCAGGATCCGGCTTCCCGCGGGCAGGTCGGGGAGCTTCTTCGCCACGCCGGCCAGGGCGGCGCCGGAGGAGGGGCCGATGAAGATCCCCTCTTCCTTCGCCGAGCGTACTGCCCAGGCGAAGCCCTCCTCCTCGGTGACCTGGACGAAGTCGTCGACCGCGGCGCGATGGAAGTTCTCGGGGACGATGCCGGGTCCGATCCCCTGCAGCTTGTGCGGGGCGTGCTCGCCCCCGCTGAGGAGGGTGGACTTGGCCGGCTCGACGGCGATCGTGCGGAAGCCGGGGAAGCGCTCCTTGAGCACCTCGCTCACCCCGCTGATGTGCCCGCCCGTGCCGACGCCGGTGATCATGTAGTCGAGGCCGTCGGGGAAGTCGCGCAGGATCTCCTGCGCCGTCGTCGTGCGGTGGATGGCGACGTTGGCGGGGTTGCTGAACTGCTGCGGGATCCACGCGCCGTCGATCGATGAGGCGAGCTCCTCGGCCTTGGCGATGGAGCCCTTGATGCCGAGCTCGCGCGGGGTGATCTCGAGCTCGGCACCGAACGCCTTCATCACGCGGCGGCGCTCGACGGAGGCGGACTCGGGCATCACGATGATGATCCGGTAGCCCTTCACGGCCGCGGCCATGGCGAGGCCGATGCCCGTATTGCCGGAGGTCGGCTCGATGATGACGCTCCCCTTCCCCTTCGCGATCACGCCGCGCCGCTCGGCGTCGTCGATCATCGCGATGCCGATGCGGTCCTTGACGCTGCCGCCGGGGTTGGCGCGCTCGAGCTTCATCCAGACCTCGGCGTCGGGGAAGAGCCGGCTGAGGCGGACGTGCGGGGTATTGCCGATGGTGTCGAGGATGGAGTCGGCGCGCATGTTGGCCGTTCGGGGTGAGGGGTGGGAGGTCGGGGGCGAGGGTGGGGCTGGGGGTGGGGGGTTCGCTGCAAATACCGGGCGGGGAGGGAGGGTTCCCTCGGCGCGCGAGCGCCGGCCCGCTACATCGCGAGCATCCTCTCCGCCTCGCGCCTCAACCCCGCCACCACCTCGGCGACATCCTCCTGCGTCGTCCGCAGGTTCATGATCGTCACCCGCAGCACGCGCCGCCCGGCGAGGTTCGTGGCGGTGATCCACCCCTCCCCGGACCGGTTGTACCGCTCGCGCAGCTCGCGGTTGAAGGCATCGAGCGCCTCGTCGTCCCTGCTCCGGTCGCCGACCCAGCGGAAGCAGAGGATGTTCGACTCCGGCTCGTGCAGCACCTCGAAATCGGGCTGCGTCGCGAGGTGGCTGTGCATTGCCGACGCGACGGCGCAGAGCTGGTCGTAGAGCGCCTCGACGCCGCGCGCGCCGTAGCGCTGCAGCACGACCCAGAGCTTGAGGACGTCGGCGCGGCGCGAGCACTGGAAGCTGCGGATCCCCTGGTCCCAGACGCGCTCGCCTTCGGCGCCGTGAAAGAGATACGGGGCGCGCTGGGCGAAGGCCGACTCGAGGTCGCGCTCGTCGCGCACGAGGACGACGCCGGCGGAGAGGGGGAGGAGCATCATCTTGTGCGGGTCCCACGCGAGGGAGCGCGCGTGCTCGATGCCGCGGAGCCGGTGGCGGTGCGCTCCGCTCAACAGCGCCGACGCCCCGTGCGCGCCGTCCACGTGCAGCCAGAGCCCGCGCGCGGTGCACAGCGCGCCGATCGCCTCGAGGTCGTCGAACGATCCCGTGGCCGTCGAGCCGGCTGTCGCGACGACGGCCATCACCGCGCGCCCTTCGCTCGCGAGCCTGTCGAGCGCGACCTCCAGTGCGCCGGCGTCCATCCGCCAGCCGCGCGAGGGGACGACGACGACGCTCTTCATCCCGAGCCCCATCTCGCCGGCGGCGCGCGAGACCGCGTAGTGCGCGTGCTCGCCGCAGAGCACCACGGGCGGCATCGCGCCGACGCCGTCGGTCCAGACGCCGGGGATCGCCGCGGAGCGTGCCGCGAGCAGTCCGGCGAGCGTCGCTTCGGTCCCCCCGCTGGTGAGGGTGCCGCCACTCTCCGGACCCCATCCGACGAGCTCGCAGAGCCAGCGCACGACGCGATGCTCCAGCACCGTCGCGGTCGGCGACATCTCGGCGACGGCGAGCGACTGGTTGAGGGCGGCGGTGAGCGACTCGGTCCAGATCGCCGCCGGGAGGGGCGCCGACACCTGGTGTCCTACATAGCGCGGGTGCGAGAGATGGTTCGCGTCGGGGATGACCTGGTCGCGCAGTCGCGCGATCACCGTTTCGAGCGGCGCCCCGTCCAGGGGAAGGGGCTCGTCGAACAGCGCTGCCAGCTCGGCAGAGGTGCGCGACGTGCTGACGCGGCCCGCGCGGTGGGCGGTGCCGGACAGGTAGTCCGTGGCGAGCGCGGTGAAGAGGGCGGCGGCCGCGGGAGCCTCGTCGCGGGTAACTCGGGTGAGTATCGAGTCTCTGGTCATGAGTTGAAGGTAGCTGAGCGAGGGAATGCGTCACCCTGCCCGTGTGCCCTTCATGAATGCCTCGAGACTCGGCGGTCGCTGAGCCCCGGAGGACAGGAGGACGTGGTTGCCCGGACGCGATTCTGCGCGGCTCGCTCACCGAGCAGGTACCGGGTACGAGGTACCGGGTACCGCAGGAAACTCAGTGATCTGGAATCAACGAACCTGACCCCGAGTCACCGAGTCAAGATTCAACGAACCTGACCCCGGCCGCGCGCCCCGGCCGCGACGAGTCAAGATTCAACGAACCTGACCCCGGCCCCCCGGCCGCGCCGGCCGCGAACGAACCTGACCCCGGCCGCGCCAAACCCCTTCACGCCGTTCGTTCGTGCGTGGCGAGCGGCAGGGTCACCAGATGCTTCGACTCCCCGGTGTCCCGCGTGAGGTGCGCCTCGATCCGGTCGATCACCACCGCCTCGTCGAACCGCTCGGCCAGCAGCTCGGCCAGCGCCTGGCGCGGCAGCTCGCGGTACAGGCTGAGCGTGACGTGCGGCGTGAAGAAGAAGCGCGGCGCCGCGGCGCGGAGGCCGCTGGTCTTGATGCGCTCGTGCAGGGTGCGCAGCGGGCCGTGCGGGTCGAGGGGGAGGACGACGATCTCCGTCTGCATGAAGCGCGTGGGGCGCATGAAGCGGAGGGAGATCGGCGCGGTGTCGGCGGCGATGGGGGCGAGGCGGTGGGTGAGCTCGGTGATCGGGGTGTCGGGATGCACGGGACCCATCCCCGACGAGCCGATGAGGGTGAGGTGCGGCGGGCCGAGCTTGAGGATGCGGGGATCGTACTTCGCCTGGAGCGCGGCGATACGGTCTCCCACGGCGCCGGTGATGGGCGCGAAGATGAAGATGCCGCTCTTCGTCCGGGCGCTCATCGTCGCGCGGCGGCTTTCGCGCTCACCGCGTGCGCTGGCCGAGCAGCGAGCCGGGCAAGACGCTCCAGCGCAGGCTCTGCCCCCCCGCCTCGTTGGGCGAGAGCGAGCCGGAGAGGAAGATCCTGTCGATCCGGTTGCCGGGGTGCGCGTGCTGGAAGCGCACCACCTTGAGGCCGGCAAAGGTGCCGATGCCGGCGCCGGCGATCACGTCGCTCGCCCAGTGCCGGTTGTCGTACATGCGCGAGAGCCCCACGAGCGCGGCGCCGCCGAACATCGCGGGGCCGACCACCCATCTCGTGTCGGGGGAGAAGCGGCTCGTCACGCTCGTGACCGCGGCCGCCGCCGCGAAGGCGGCGATGGTGTGGCCCGAGGGGAAGGAGCGGTAGTCGTCGCCGTCGTGGAGGCCGCGGAAGAGCTGCACGCTGCGCACGTTCTGCGGGCGGACCGAGGGGCGCTGCCGCCCGACGACGTCCTTGATGATCCCCCCCGAGAGCTCGCCGAGGAGCAGCGCCTCGGTGCCGTACAGCCCGAGCTCGGCGAGCTTCTCGTTGCCCCCGATGCGCCCGACCGCGTACATGGAGGTGCCGATCACCAGCGCGCCCGGCGCCGCGACTGTACGCACGAAGCTGGAGAGCTTGTGCAGCTTCCGGTTCGCCTGGGTGGAGGAGTCCTGCAGCCGCGCGGCGTAGTGGACGTCCAGGTTGTGCGCGAGAATCGTGGAGACGAACACGCTGCCGGCGAGCACCGCGTCGCGGTAGGTGAAGAGCTTCACGTTGGACGACGTGCTGTCGGCCTGCGCGAGGAGGGCAGGCGCCGGGGCGAGCGCGGGGACGAGCGCGAGGAGCGCGGCGAGCAGGGCCCGGCGCGTCCATCCATAGGTTGGGGACGTCATGGGCGGCTTCCCTGCAGCCGCCATGCCGCGGCGGTGGCGCACCGTCAGCGCCCCACGTGGCGGCTGCGCATCGTGATCTCGCGGGAGTGCTCCAGGTCGGCGAGGAACATCGCCTCGGCCTGCGCTCCAACCGTGGGATCCTCGATGACTACGTCGAGCTCGAAGTTGATGGCGACGCCGAGGGGGTTGAAGTCGGTAGAGCCGACGCGGACCCAGCGGCCGTCCACGACGCTCGTCTTGGCGTGCATCATGGCGCCGCGCCACTCCCAGATGCGGACCCCGTTGGTGAGGAGGCGGCGGTAGTAGCGGCGGGTGAGGAAGCTCACCCAGCGGTGGTCGTTCCGCTCGGGGACGAGGATGCGGACGTCCACGCCGTCGCGCGCCGCGCCGGTGAGCGCCTCCACCTCGGACCAGCTCGGGACGAAGTAGGCGTTCGCGATCCAGATGGAGCGCTCGGCGGCGATGGACTGCATCTGCAGGGCGCGCGCGATGCGCAGCCGGAGGGGCTCCCCCTCGACGATGCCGACGAGCGCCGGCTCGGCGGTGGCGGGATCGAGGTGGGCGCCGCGCGCCGCGCGCCGGGTGAGCCGGTGCGAGCCGCGCCGCTCCCGCTTGAGGGCGCGGATCCACATCGTCTCGAACGCCTGCTGCATGTCCCTCGCGGCGGGCCCCTCGATGCAGACTGAGGTGTCGCGCCAGTGGCCGCGGTGCCGGCGGGTCCTGCCCATCCATTCGTTGCCGATCCCCACGCCGCCGGTGATCCCGACGCTCGAGTCGGCGACGAGCAGCTTGCGGTGGTCGCGCGGGACGAGGCCGAACCAGCGCCGGAAGCCGGGGGGGCTGAAGACGCGGCGCTCGACGCCGCCCTTGTCGAGCATCTCGAGGAAGCCGGACTTCACGCCGCGCATCCCGATCCAGTCGCTGAGGAGCCGGACGGCGACGCCGCGCGCCACCGCGCGCAGCAGGGCGTCGGCGATGCGCTGGCCCGTCTCGTCGGAGCGGAGGATGTACTGCTCCACGACGACCGTCTCGCGCGCGGCGTCGATCGCCTCGCACATCCGGTCGAAGGTGGCGGGTCCGTCGTGCAGGAGGGTGACGACGTTGCCGCTGGAGACGTCGGCGGCGGCGATGCGCCAGAGCCCGCGGGCGAAGGCGGGTCCGGTGCTGGCGATCGTCGTGGCGCGCCGCTCCTCGAACCCCGACATGGCGGCGGGGGCGGGGGCGGGGGCGGGGGCGGGCCGGAGCTCGGCGGTGGGAAGTGGCGTGGGGCGTTCGTGGTCGGGCACGGCTACAACTCTACGTGGCCGCGCGCTTCCCCGCACCGGCCGCGTACTGCTCGAGCTTTGCGAAGTCGAAGGGCTTCTGGAGCACCGGCCGCCCGAGGGTGCGCCAGACGCGCGTCGCGTGGTCGGCGTCGGCGAGCTCGCCCGTCACGAAGGTGACGCGGCCGGTGAGCTCGGGACGCACGTCCTCGATCCAGCCGAGCAGCTCGAACCCGCTCTCCTTCCCGAGCCAGACGTCGATGAAGAGGACGTCGGGGCTGTAGCCGTTCAGGATCTGCTGTGCCTGCGCTACGGTGCTCGCCACCTGCACCTCGTGTCCGCGCCGTTCGAACCACCGGGCCACGGCCCGGCCGATCGCCTCCTCGTCGTCCACGTACAAGACAGTTGCCATTCGTTCCCGCTGGTCCGGTCGGTTTCAGGGGTGGCTCGTCCGTGAGCCACCTCGCGACCGCGTCCTCGCGGTCCCGAATCGGGTACGTCGTCTGAACATCCTCCAGATTCACTCCCGGCACGGCGGGGCGATAGCCCTTGCCCGCAGTGTGCCGCATGTCATTATACCTTGATGCTCAACATCGACCTAACTGGACGCCGCGCCCTCGTCGCCGGCGTGGCCGACGACGGCGGCTTCGGCTTCGCCATCGCGAAGGCGCTTGCCGAGGCGGGCGCGAGTGTGATCGTGGGGACGTGGCCCCCGGCGCTGACCATCTTCCTCAATCTGCTCGAGCGGGGCAAGATGGACGATTCGCGCCGGCTGCGCGACGGGTCGCTCCTGACCTTCGAGAAGATCTATCCCCTGGACGCCGTCTTCGACACCTTCGACGCGATTCCGGAGGAGCTGCGGGAGACCAAGCGGTACAAGGACGTGGGGGACTGCTCCATCGACGGGCTCGCGCAGCGCCTCGTCGCCGACTTCGGCGGGCGGCCGCTCGACATCCTCGTCCATTCGCTGGCCAACGGCCCCGAGGTGAAGAAGTCGCTCCTGGAGACGAGCCGCAACGGCTATCTCGCCGCGGTGAGCGCGAGCGCCTACTCGCTGGTCTCGATGGTCGCCCGGCTCGGTCCCCTGATGCGCGACGGGGGCGCGGTGGCGTCGCTCACGTACATGGCGAGCGAGCGGGTGATCGCCGGCTACGGCGGCGGGATGTCGAGCGCCAAGGCGGCGCTGGAGAGCGACACGCGCACCCTGGCCTTCGAGGCGGGACGCAAGTGGGGGACTCGCGTGAACACGATCTCGGCAGGCCCCTACGCCTCACGCGCCGCGAGCGCGATCGGGATCATCGAGCGGATGGTGGACTACGTGGGCCACAACGCGCCGCTCACCGAGCATCTCACCGCGGAAGAGGTGGGGAACACTACAGCGTTTCTGTGCTCGCCGCTGGCGAGCGGGATCACGGGGGCGACTGTCTACGTGGACAAGGGGTACCATGCGATGGGGATGGCGGTGCAGGACGGCTAACGGCTGTTTCGGTTATCGGTTATCGGCCGGCCCCGGGACGCAATTGCTCGCCCGAGGCCGGCCGAAGAACTGAAGCACCGAAAGACCGGAGACCGTAAACTGTATAGACCGTCACCGCCGACCTTGGCTCGTCAGGGGCAATCCACCGCGGTGATGCCGTCGCTTCCCGTCACGTAAACGCGGGCGCCGTCGCTCGCGAGGTTGGACGTGAAAATGTTGCCCTGGCCGGTTGGTCCGACGGTCCGGGAGGGGGCGCCGGTCGTGAGCGCGAGTGCCCGGATGTCGAAGTTGTTCACCATCAGGCTGGTGCCGCAGACGGCGAGCCCCGAGATGAACGACCCGTTCTCCTGGCGCCACCTCACAGCGCCCGTCGCCGCGTCGATGGCGAAGACGGCGCCCGCGCTGCCACCGACGTAGAACGTGGTGCCCGAGAGCAGACTGGGGAGGGGACCGTTGCCGGGCAGAGGCCGTTGCCAGGCCGGCTGGTGGGTAACGCGATCGACGGCGACGACGGCGGCGCCCTCGTAGTCGGCGACGAGGATGTTCCGGTCGGTGACACCCGGGGAGTTGACGAAGCCGTGATGCGGCTCGGCGGCGGGCGTCTCGTACCGCCAGAGCTCGCGGCCGGTGACGCGGTCGAGCGCGACGAGGACGCCAGAGACGAGGGCGCCGTTGACGTTCAGCCAGCGCTGAAGCGTGGCATAGAGGGTATCACCCGTGACGGTGATCCCGTTGACGAAGGCGGGAAACTGGTAGCCCGCTCCCACGTTGGTTGACCAGCGCGACGCGCCGCCAGCCAGGGCGTGCGAGCTGATGCGCGGCACGCCGCGTTCCGCGGTGAAGAAGCTGCTGCCGTCGGTGGCCGGGCTCGCCTCCGCGACGGCGGAATCGGGATGCGTGCTCCAGACGGTGTGTCCGTCGCTCGCGTCGAGGGCGAAGATGGAATCGACCTCGGCGACGAGCACGAGGCCGTTCGTCGCGACGAGCGCGCGCACCGCCGGCTGCGGGGCGATCCGGACGCGATGAGTCCAGCGCGTGCTCCCCGTCGCGGCATCGAGGGCGAGCACGTTGAAGCCGTCCTCGACGAAGAGCCGGCCGGCGAGCAGGGCCGGACGCCCCGCGGTCCAGCTGTTGGCCGGCCCCGCGGACGAGGGGACGTGCCAGGCGACGTGGAGCGAGGAGGATCCGT
>JBBQJC010000106.1:0-12477 GCA_038325515.1 Gemmatimonadales bacterium
TAGTTGTACAGCTCACCGTTGAGGACGACAGACAGCCCCCCCGCGCCGTTCTGCATGGGCTGCGCGCCGCCCTCGGTGAGGTCGATGATCGAGAGTCGGCGATGACCGAGCGCGACGCGGCAGTCGGGCGAGCGCCACTCACCGGACGCGTCAGGGCCCCGGTGCCGCAGCGTGCCGCACTGCACGCCGAGCGCATCGCGCGGATTCTCATGTCGTCCGGCCGCTCCCACTATTCCACACATCGCTGGTGCCTCAGGACTGCCTCTCGGTAGATGACCTCGTACTCCGCCGCCGCGCTCGCCGGATGCTGGCGGGCGATCTGCGCCTTCGCCGCGCGCGCGCGCCGAGCCGCCGTCTCCGACGGACCGATCGCCTCCAGCACGGCGTCCACGAAGCGGCCGGCCTCCAGTGGAACGATGGCTGCCGTCGACTCGTCCAGAAACTCGCGATGCGCCGCGATGTCCGAGACGACCAGCGGGCATCCGCACGCCATCGCCTCGAGCACCGCGTTCGGCTGGCCCTCGAACGAGCTCGTGCTCACGAACGCGCTCGATGCCTTCAACAGCGCCCACACGTCCTCGCGCTCACCGAGCACGCGGATGCGGCCGCTCATCCCCGCGCCGCGCACCTGCGCCTCCACCTGCTCGCGCAGCGGACCGTCTCCGCAGATCAGGAAATCGGCATCCGAGCCGGCGCACGCCCCGCACGCGACGGCCACGAGCAGACCGATGTTCTTCGCCTCGGTGAGCCGTCCGACAAAGATAACGGCGCGCCGCCCCTCGACCACCCCGAGGTCGGCGAGGCTGGCCGCCGCGGTCGCCGCGATGGCCTCGAGCGGCAACGCGTTGCGAACGACGTGCGCTCGGGCGCCGCGGCGCAGACGACCGGACCAGATCCGCTCGCCCGCCCGTGAGTTGGCCACCACCGCGTCGGCCCAGCGTCCAAGCGCGGCCCGAACCACCCGGTCCTTGAACCGGTCCAGATACGCGGCCTCGCTGGAGCGCTCGGCGAGGACCCAGGGGATTCCCCGGCAGAGCGCGATCGATCCGGCGACGATGTCCATCTGGGGCAGCCAGCTGTGCACGATGTCCGGGCGCACCGACGACACGAGCGACCAGAGCGCGGTGAAGATCCGCGGATCGTGGCTGCTGCCGATTTCCAGCTGGTGGAGCGAGGCCCCCGACGCCTGCAGCGCGGCCAGGTGCAGGCCCGGCCTCGCATACGCGACGTGCACCTCCGCCCCCCGTGCCCGCTGCGCGGGGACCAGCACCGAGAGCTGACGCTCCGCCCCGCCGCTGGTGAGCGTCGGGATGCAGTGCAGGATCCGCATCGTCACTGCCCGCTCAACAGGCGCTCCAGTGCCTCGACGATGCGCTCGGCCGCCCGCCCATCCCAGAGCGGCGGGATGGCGCCGGACTTCCAGGCGCCCGCCATCAGCTTCTCCAGCGCGGGGGCCAGCATCGCGGGGTCGGTTCCGACGAGCAGGTTCGTCCCGACGGTGACGGTCTCGGGCCGCTCGGTGTTGTCGCGCAGCGTGAGACAGGGGACCCCCATGTAGGTGGTCTCCTCGGTGATCCCCCCCGAGTCCGTGATCACTCCCTTCGCGTGCTTCACGAGGTAGTTGAACTCCAAATAGCCCTGCGGATCGACATAGTGCAGCCGCGGGCTCTCCTCACCGAGCTCGCGCAGCCGCTTCGCGGTGCGCGGATGCACCGGGAAGACGACGGGCAGCCCCGCGGTCCCCTCGGCCACGGCATGCAGCAAACGCTGGAGCTGCAGCTCGCCGTCCACGTTCGAGGGGCGATGGAGCGTGACCACGAAGTACTCACCCTGTCGCAGCCCGAGGTCGTCCCAGATCGCGGGGGGGCGCAGCCGCGGCATCTGCTTCACGAGCGTATCGATCATGGTGTTGCCGACGAAGACGATGCGGTCGTCGGTCACCCCCGAGCGGCGCAGATTCTCGTTCGCGGTCTCGCTCGTGGTGAAGAACCAGTTCGTGATCGAGTCGGTGACGACGCGGTTGATCTCCTCCGGCATGCGCCAGTCGCCGGAGCGGATCCCGCCTTCCACGTGCGCCACGGGAATGCCGAGCTTTCGCGCGACGATGGCGCAGGCCATCGTGGATGTGACGTCGCCGACCACGAGACACAGATCGCTCGGCCGCTCCAGCAGGACCTGCTCGTAGCGCACCATGATCGCTGCGGTCTGCGCCGCCTGCGTCTCCCCCGTCGCCGCGAGGTTGAGATCGGGCTCCGGAATCCCGAGCTGGTCGAAGAAGTCGCCCGACATCGCGCGGTCGTAGTGCTGGCCGGTGTGGACGAGCCGGAACCGGAGCGCGCCGCCGCGCGCCTCCGCCGCTTTCAGGGCGTCGATGATCGGGGCGATCTTCATGAAGTTCGGACGCGCGCCGGCGATCAGGTCAATCAGCTTCGTCCCGCTCACGGCGTGCGCCGTCGGCGCCACGTCACCCACCCTGGATCTTCCTCACTCGCGCTCCTCGATGCTTGCGCGCCCCCTCGCGGGGGCGATGCCGATGATCCTCTCTCGCCGCGCCCCGGAGGGCGGCCGGCAGGGCCGCACCGAGTGCAATCTAGCGGGCGGGGACGACGGTGACAGCGGCACCGCGACGGGGCGCTGGCGTGCCGAATCGCCACCGGTCACATTGTGATGAATGGCCCCATACTTCAGCATCGTGATCCCGCTGTACAACCGCGAGCGGCAGATCCGCCGGGCGCTGGAGAGCTGCCTCCGGCAGGACTTCGCCAGCCTCGAGGTCATCGTGGTGGACGACGGCTCCACCGACGGCTCGGTCGCCGCGTTCGAGCAGTTCGCCGACCCGCGCGTGAAGCTGCTGCACCACGCGGCGAACGAGGGGGTCTCGCGCGCGAGGAACACCGGCGTCGCGGCGGCCTCCGGAGAATGGATCGTCCTCGTGGATTCCGACGACGAGCTGGTTCCCGGCGCGCTGTCGGTGATCCATGCGCGGAGCCTCGGTATCCCCGGCGACGTGGGGCGCATGCAGTTCATGGGGCGGCGCGACTCCGGCGAGCTCTCCCCCGATCCCGCCCTGGCGGACGAGCGGTGGAGCTACGTCCGCTACCTCGAGATGATGGAGCGGATGTACGGCCGGCGGCAGGACGCCACCCCCGTGGTTCGACGCACGACCTTCGAGCAGGTCCGGTACAACGACAACCGCAGCTTCGAGGGGCTCTACCACCTCGACTTCTTCCAGCGCTTCGACGGGTGGGCCTTTCCGGACGTCGTCTCGCTCTATCACCAGGACGCGGAGAACCAGCTCACGCGCGCCGATCCCGCCCGCACGATCGAGGCGGCCCACGACCAGGCGGTCACCACCGAGACCCTGCTGGCGAGGCACGGCGAGGCACTACGCGTCCATGCGCCGAGCGTCCACGGCGAGCTGCTCAACGGGATGGCCACGCTGCGCTTTCTGGAGGGGCGGCGGCTCGCCGGCCTCCGGTGGGCCGCGAGGGCCTGGACGAACGAGCCGACGGCGCTCCGCACCTGGGTCATCGTCGCCGCCGGCCTGCTCGGTCCCGCGCCGCTGGCCTGGCTGAAGGCGGCCCGGACGCGGCGCCAGCTCGCCGCTACCGCGCCTTCCGCCGGAAGGGCCGGCTGAAGGCGTTCCGCAGCAGGTGCACGAACTCCTGATACCCGGCCGACTCGCGTCCCCCCGAGCGCTCGAAGTAGTCGAGGAGGAAGGCGAGGATGGTCCCCATCAGCGCCCCGAAGATCAGGCTCTTGGCAGTCTTCCCGATCGTCCCGCGAGGGTTGGGCTCCGTGGGGATGACCGGGGGATCGATCACCGTGATCGCCGGCGTGTCCCGCAGCTCCTCGATCTTCGACTGCTCGTACGACTGCGCGAGCGCCGTGTAGACCTGCTGCCGCGTCAGCACTACACGGTTGAGCCGCTCCTTTCGAAGTTGCAGCGACGGCGAGCCGAGATCGCGATTGGAGCGCAGGAACTCCTCCATCGCGTCCTCGGCGGCGGTGAGCGAGTCCTGCGCCTCGTGCAGCCGCTCCTCGGTGAACTTCCGCTCCGCCGACACGCGCGACTGTCGCCCCACCTGGTTGAACCTGTTGATCTGCTCGAAGAAGCTGCGGAGGATCTGCGCCGGCAGCTCACGATACGGCGAGACGGCGCGCATCGTGATCACTCCCGTCTTGACCGACGGCGCCGCCGACACCGTGGAGTTGAGCATCCGCATCACACTCTCCTCCGGGTTGTTCGTCGGGCGCTTCGTCGGACCCATCAGCTTCACCAGATCGCCGGTGAAGGTGCCGGTGTCGGTGTGGATCGTGTAGGTGGCGCGGACGACGCCGCGCCGCACCTCGCGCGTGCCGACGAGATCGACGTAGAACTGGGGCGACTGACCGGCCTCGGGGCCGGCCGAGCTGATGCCGAACTGCGCGGCCAGCGACGACACCGTGGACGGGCCGCGCGATCCCTGCGGGATGAACGTCGCGTCCGACGACCAGGTGCGGCCGCTCGTGAGCCCGCTCACCAGGGCGATGACGGCGAACACGCCGCTCACGCCGACGATCAGCCAGATGTGCCTGACCGCGATGTTCACGAGGCGGAGCAGGTTGATCCCCCCGTCCTCGGCCGCCGGGCGCGAGGGGATCGACGAGACTGTCTTGTCCGACGGAGCGGGATGACTCATCCGCACGTGTCCTTGCGCAATGCCACGGGTTCGCCGAACCCCGCGGCAGGAGGGAATGCGCCCGTCCGGCGCAGGTGCCGGGGGCAGCGGGGAATGTAGCGAGGGGCGCCGCCGCGCGGTCGCCTCATGACGGATCTGTCACGTGACCGGCCGGCAGCGGAACCGGCGTGGCAGGCGAGGGCGTTCCCTCCTGCCGCAGCACCCGGATCCCCCCCTCCACGACGAGCACCAGCGGGAGGAACCACTGCACGATGTACATGACCAGGATGAACGACTGGTTGCGGAACGACTGATAGCACCAGACGGTGATCCAGACGTAGAGGACCATCGCCCAGAAGCGGTCGGCGTGGCGCGAGAAGTAGCGGTGCAGGCTCGCGAACGCGTAGCCGAGGATCGCGCCGCGGACCATCAGCTCGATCCAGCCGAAGCCGACGAGCGACTGCGGGATGACGCCGAAAGCGAGTCCGGCGCCCCGCTCGGCGGCCTCCGGGTAGAAGCTCTGGATGTACCACACCGCCGGGTCGAACTTCTCGAAGGGAAGGATCTGCGAGGGAAATGGCGCCAGCAGGTCTGCCAGGTGGAAGCCGATGGGGAGCGGGCGGATCTCTCCGGAGAGGAGTCGCTGCTTGATGTCCACCACGTTGCCGAAGAGGACCTCGAACTCGCCTCCAGCATTGCCCGAGGACCACTGCCCCGCCGTGCCGAAGCCCTGATAGGCGCGCACGACGCCGAGCGCCAGGAACCCCGTGAGTCCGGCTGTCGCGCCGAGGATGGCGGTGCGCACGCGGATGGGACGCACGAGAAGATGATAGAGCATGAACGACGACACGAGCGAGATCGCGAGCGCCGTGCGCGAGCCGAGCTTGGAGAGCACGAGCAGCAGCTCGTAGCCGATCCACGCGGCGATGATCCACTTGCGCCGCTCGAAGTCCTGGAAGAGCCATACGCGCAGGCCCAGGGTGAGGAGGATGCTCCACCCCTCCCACAACTTCATGAACTGCCGCATCACGAGGGGGAGCGCGTTGACCGCGGCGATCCCCCCCTCGTACGTCTCGCTCCTGATCGGTGCTACGATGAGCACCGTCAGCAGCGAGAAGAGGAGATAGATGCCGATCATGAGCTTCAGCCGGTCGCGGCTGATGGTGCCCCCTCCCGAGCGCGGCGGCTCGGCGCGGCCTCGCACCGCGAGGTACACGACAGCGAACGAGGCAAGGAAGGCGACGTAGAGCCAGCCGGCGCTCGCCACCTCTGAAGCCGACGGCTGCAGCTGCAGCAGCCGGTTGTCGTTGAGGATGGTGTAGGTGCCCCCGAGCGCGAGGTAGACCGCGAGGGGGACGAGCAGGTAGACGGTGACCGCGGCGACGAAGGTGACGCCGATCTCTGCGAGCGGCGCGTACGCCGAGCGATGGGAGAGAACGATGAAGAATCCCACCGAGATGACGATCGCGGCGAGCATCGGCAGCGCGACGACGCGCGGCTCGTCGGGGATGGCGATGGCGCCGAGGACCGCGAGGAGGCCCACCGTCAGAAGCTTCGGGGCGGCGCGTCGAGGCCCGACCGCGTCGGTCACTGGCGCCCGATGGGCGGCGTTGCGCGGTGCATGGCCCAATATACCGGGGATAGGGGGCAAAAAAAACTGCAGCCCGTGAGGAGATCCTCACGGGCTGCAGTTTCTGGAGCGTCCTGCCGGGTCAGTCGAGCGACGTCACCGGCAGGGGGTCATCAGGTGCCGGTCGCGCTGAACGTGACCGACAGGCTGGTGCCCGAGATCGTGACGGTCAGCGTGTTGGCGCCAGCCGTGGTGCTCAGGGTCCAGACGTTGGCCGCGACACCCGGGACCGAACCCTGACCCGCGTTGCCCGTGGCGATGACCGACTGCGACACGGAGCCGTTGCCCGAGGGGATCCAGACCGTCTGGACGCCGTCGACCGTGTTGCCGTACTGGTCGCGGACGATGACGGAGGGGTTCTTCGGAACAGCGGTGCCCTTGGTGGCCGTCTGGTTGTCGCCGGCGACCTTGGAGATCGACGCCGCGGCGGCGGCCGAAGCCGTGCCGGTGATCGTGGCGGTCGCGCCGCCGCCGACGGAGACCGTCGCGGTGACGGTCTGCGCACCAGCGGTCGTGCCGAACGTCCAGCGGGCAGCAGCCTGGCCCGAGGAGTTCGTGTTGACAGTGATCGTGTTGCTGGACTGCGTGCCGTTGGCGACAGTGCCGCCGGCGCTGGCCGTGAAGGTCACGGCAGCGTTGGCGATGACCGCACCGTTGGCATCCTTGACCGTGACCGCGACGTCAGGCGTCGCGACCTGGCCGACCGTGCCGGTGGCGCCCGTGCCGGAGTCGATCGTCAGCGTAGCGGAGGTCAGGTTGTTCTTGACCGAGCCCGTGATCGTCTGCGTCAGGGTACCAGCGGTGAACTTGATGGTGCGCGTGCCGGTCGCGGCCAGCGTGTTGCACCACGGAGCCGCCACGACGCCGTTGGCATCGGTGTAGGCGATGTTGCCCGCGTTCGAGCCCACGCCGCAGTCGCCGCTGCCCGTGCCGTAGGTGACCGTCACGGCCACGCCGGCGCCGACCACGGTGCCGTCAGCCTTGAGGATCTGCACGGCCGGATCCTTCGGTCCGAACTTGTTGTTCGGGAAGGTGGTCGTGGTGGTGGTGGAATCGGTGGTGCCCGCGACAGCGTTCATCACGGTGCCGACCGGCTTGGCGGTGAAGGACAGCGTCGCGTTGTTGGCGGGAACGCCGGCAGACGTGAAGCCGGTGATCGACGCCGTCAGCGTGTTGGCCGTGGACGTGGTGCGCGCGGTCCAGACGACCGCGGCCTCGCCATTCGCGTCACCGCGGACCGGCGTGGAGCTGACCGTGCCGTCGCCGTTCGCGGAGAAGTTGACGAGCACGCCCGGGAGGAAGCCCGTCCCGTCGGAGACCGTGACCGTCGGGTTACCGACCGTCACCTGGCCGCCCATGGTGCCGGCGTTGTTGCCCGCGAAGTTCGCCGCGTTGTTGAACGCCATCGTCGGAGCCGCACCGCCCGTGGTGGCGATACCGTTGAACGTGACGCTCGTGCCGAGCGCCGTGGCCGTCATGGACTGGCCGCCGCGCGCGTTGAAGCACCAACGCACGACCGCGATGCCGCTGGCATTGGTCGTGGTGGTGGCCGTCGTGCCGGGCAGCGTGGAGCTGCACGTCCCGCCGTAGCCGACCGTGGAGGACGTGGCGACGCCAGTGACCGCGACGCGCGTGAACGTGACAGTCACACCGGCGACCGCCGCGCCGTTCGAGTCCACGACCTGGACGGAAGGATCGGAGGTCGTGAAGGTGCCGGGAGCGACGATCTGGCTGTTGCCGGAGATGATGTTCAGCTGACCACCCGTGGAGGTGGTCACCTTCGCCGGCGAAGCCACCGGCTTCAGCTGCGAGTTGACACCGGTCGGCTCACTGCAAGCGGCAGCTGCTACCGCCAACAGTACCGAGAACTTCATTACACTCTGCCGCATTTGTGCTGTTCCTCGAGGGAAAGATGTGAAACAACCTGCAGGACCTGCTACGCGTAGTCGTACTCGCATTCGACCGATGGACGCGATCAACGTTCACCACTCGCAAGGCGACGGGCAAACATACGTGTACAATTTGCCCGACGCAATACAAGATTTGGTCGAAGCTGCACTAACAGTAAGAGGGAAACTCTGCTCGCGCCATAGGTTGCACGCGATCAGGCTCTCCTTCTTCGAGCCGGCTCACCTCGTGATGATACCAGTGCGAGGCGTCGCGCGCCAGCAACGGAGGACGCCCGGAGCAACGCCTGCGTCACTTAACTGAGACAGCTCTCAGTTTCAGCGTCAGGAAGCCGACGCACGCTCCGTCATCTACCGTACGCGAGGCGCCCGCGGACCCACCGGGTCGAACGGTGTTCGACACGTCATTCCACGGTCAGTCCTCCGCGCCACCGGCGGTTCCACCGCGCACCAGCCGCCCGATGCCGAGCCTCACCCGCGTCGGCAGGAGCGCATGCGCCGCGCGCTGCGCCGCGACCGAGGCATGCCACTCCAGCCGATGCAGCAGCGGGGGCCGCACCGGCAGCGCCTTCGAGATGGCGCGGCGCTCCCGGGCCAGGCGCGCGATGTTGTCGGGCCGCACCGACACCCCTCCCGTGAGCATCCGGTCCACGAGCACGGGGACGTACAGGGGATCGCGGCGCAGCACGCTCTCCACGACGAAGGCGGTGTCCCCCGCGTAGCGATAGCGCGTGTCGAACGACAGCGCCCCGCGAAAGAGCGAGCGATGATGAAAGGAGCCGGGATGCGGCGGGAGCAGAGGCAGGAGCCCTCCCCAGCGCCCCTTCAGCCGCGCCCACGGCTCGCCCAGCGACGCCACCACCTCGCCGCCCTCGGTGACCAGCTCGATCCGGCCGTACACGATGTCGTGCGTCCCCGCGGACTCCGCCAGATAGGGGGCGCAGCGCGCGAGGGTGTCGGGAGCCGCGAGCTCGTCGCCGGCGCCGATGAATAGCACCCACTCGCCGGCGATGCGCGCGCACCCCTTGTTCCACGCGTCGTAGATCCCCTCGTCGGGCTCGCTCACCCAGTAGTCGATGCTCGCCGAGTTGGCGCGGATCTCGTCCACCGTTCCGTCGGACGAGCCGCCGTCGACGACGATCCACTGGATGCTGCCGTGGGTCTGGGCCCGGATGGACGCCGCGGTCCGCTCCAGCGCGCCGCGCGCGTTGAAGGTCGAGGTGATGATGGTGATGAGGGGGGCGTCGTGCGGGGTGCTGGGCACTGGTCCTCGAGCGGGGTGGTGCGGCGGGATTCGGCGGGCGGGCGGCGCCCCGCCCCGCGACGCCTCAGAGTACCCAGCGCGGAGAGCGGGCACCAGTGCGGCGGCACCCGCACGACGCGGTCTCGCGCCGACTCGTGCCGCATTCAAGGACGCGTGCTTATTATAGAGAGGGTTGGAGCACTCCCGTCCTGAACGCACTCAATGCGACATTCCAAGATCCTCGTTACCGGCGCCGACGGCTTCATCGGATCGCATCTCACCGAGACGCTGCTCCGCGCGGGCCACGCGGTGCGCCCCTTCGTTCTCTACAACTCGTTCAACTCGTGGGGATGGCTCGACCGGCTACCGGCCGACGTCCGCGCCGGCCTCGACGTGGTCTCCGGCGACATCCGCGATCCGCACGGCGTGAAGGCGGCGATGACGGGGTGCGACGCCGTGCTGCACCTGGCCGCGCTGATCGCGATCCCGTACTCCTACCACTCCCCCGACACGTACGTGGACACGAACGTCCGCGGCACGCTCAACGTGCTGCAGGCGGCGCGCGAGCTCGGGGTCGGACGCCTGATCCATACCTCCACGAGCGAGGTCTACGGGACGGCGCGCCAGGTGCCGATCAGCGAGACGCACCCGATCCTGGGGCAGTCGCCCTACTCGGCGACGAAGATCGCCGCGGACCAGATGGCGTACGCGTTCTACGCGTCGTTCGGGCTCCCCGTCGTGACGGTGCGTCCCTTCAATACCTACGGCCCGCGCCAGTCGGCGCGCGCCGTGATCCCCACGATCATCTCCCAGCTCGCGAGCGGCCGCCGCCAGATCCGGCTCGGGGCCACCACGCCCACGCGTGACTTCTGCTTCGTCGAGGACACCGTGGCGGGATTCATCGCCGCGCTCGACTCCGACGCTGGGATCGGCGAGACGGTGAACTTCGGCAGCGGCTACGAGATCTCCATCGGTGACACGGCGCGGCTGATCGCCGAGACGATGGGACACGAGGTGGAGATCGTGACGGACGAGGTGCGGATCCGCCCGGAGAACTCCGAGGTGGAGCGTCTCTGCGCCGACACGAGCAAGGCGGACCGGCTGTTCGGCTGGCGGCCTTCGTACGGCGGGCGGGAGGGATTGGCGCGCGGCCTGGCGAAGACGGCCGAGTGGTTCCAGGAACCGGCGAACCTCGCGGGATACAAGGTTGACCTCTATAACATCTGACATGATCGACGTGAGCGCGCCCGCCGGCGCCCTGCTTCAGGTGCTCCATGAAGTGCTCGGCAGGCCCGAGGGGATGATCGCCCTGCACGAGCCGGAATTCGCCGCGCGCGAGAGCGAGCTGGTTCAGGACTGTCTCGCCTCGGGCTTCGTGTCGTCGGTGGGCCGGTACGTGAACGAGTTCGAGGCGCGGCTGGCGGAGTACACCGGCGCGAAGCACGCCGTGGCGGTGGTGAACGGCACCGCCGCCCTGCACATCGCGCTGCTCGTCGCGGGGGTGCAGCCGGGCGACGAGGTCCTCGTGCCGGCACTCTCCTTCGTGGCGACCGCGAACGCCGTCGCGCACGCGGGCGCGATCTGCCACTTCGTGGACAGCAGCGAGGTGACGATGGGGCTCGACCCCGTCGCGCTCGACGCGCACCTCGAGTCGATCGTCGAGCGGACGCCGGGCGGGCCGCGCAACCGGCACACGGGGCGGCGGCTCGCCGCCGTCGTGCCGATGCACACATATGGACATCCCGTGGACATGGACGCGCTGATCGAGGTGGCGGCGCGATACGCCGTGCCGATCGTCGAGGACGCGGCGGAATCGCTCGGCAGCACCTATCACGGGCGCCATGCCGGCACGTTCGGCGCGGTGGCGACGCTGAGCTTCAACGGGAACAAGATCATCACGACCGGCGGCGGCGGCGCGATCCTCACCGACGATCCCGGGCTCGCGCGGCACGCGAAGTCGCTGACGACGACCGCCAAGCGGCCGCACCGATGGGAGTTCTTCCACGAGGAGGTAGCCTGGAACTACCGGCTGCCCAACCTGAACGCGGCGCTCGGCTGCGCGCAGCTCGAGCGGCTGCCCGACTTCCTCGCGCGCAAGCGTGCACTGGCCGAGCGCTACCAGGCCGCGCTCGCCGGCGTGCCGGGGATGTCGTTCGTCGCCGAGCCGGAGGGGACCCGCAGCAACTACTGGCTGAACACCGTGCGGCTGGACGACGGCAGCATGTCAACGCGCAACGAGGTGCTCGACGCGGTGAACGACGCCGGCTATCAGTGCCGTCCTACCTGGATGCTGCTGCACTCGCTGCCGATGTACACGGGGGCGCCGCGCGCTCCGCTCCCGGTGGCCACGGCGCTGGAGGCGAGCCTGATCAGCGTGCCGAGCAGCGCGAAGCTCGCCACACCGGCTCCATGACGCTCGCGCGAAGGGTGTGCGTGGTGACCGGCACCCGTGCGGAGTACGGGCTACTCCACTGGCTGATGCGGGAGATCGAGAGCGATCCCGCGCTGGAGCTGCAGATCATCGCGACCGGCGCGCACCTCTCGCCCGAGTTCGGGTCGACGTACCGCGTGATCGAGTCGGACGGCTTCCGCATCGACGCGAAGGTGGAGATGCTGCTCTCGTCCGACTCGGCCGTGGGGTCGACGAAGTCGCTCGGCCTCGCCGTGATCGGCTTCGCCGATGCGCTCGAGCGGCTGCGTCCCGACGTGGTGGTGGTGCTGGGCGACCGCATCGAGGTGTTCGCGGCGGCGCAGGCGGCGATGGTCGCGCGGATCCCGATCGCGCACATCCATGGCGGCGAGCTGACCGAGGGTGTGATCGACGAGGCGATCCGCCACGCGGTGACGAAGATGTCGCACCTGCACTTCACCGCGGCGGCGGAGTATCGCGAGCGCGTGCTGCAGCTCGGCGAGGCACCGGAGCACGTCTACAACACGGGGGCCGTGGGGGTGGACAACCTCTCGCGCCTGACGCTGCTCACGCGGGCGGAGCTGGAGGAGTCGCTGGGCTTCGCGCTCGGTCCCGGTCCCGTGCTG
>JBBQJC010000107.1:0-12053 GCA_038325515.1 Gemmatimonadales bacterium
TCGTCCAGGGTGCGGAATGGTTCCCCATACAGCTCGATGCCGGCGCAGCGGTACATCCGCGACGTCACGCTCTCCAGCGAGAGGGTGATCTGTCCCTTGAGCTGGCTCTTCCCCATCGCCAGCTCGTCGGCCGGGAGGCCGATGCGAGCCACCTCGGACAGCTCGGCGTCGATCGCGTCCAGCGCCTGCCGGGCCGTCTCCGGCCCCGTGCCCACGTACGTGCCGTGCATCCCCACGTCGGCATGGAACGACTGGAAGGTGTACACGGCGTACGCCAGCCCCAGCTCCTCGCGCACGCGCTGGAACATGCGCGAGCTCATCCCGCCCCCCAGCAGGGTGCTGAGCATCACGACCGCGTGGCGCCGCGGGTCGTCGTGCTTCACCGTGAGGCTGCCCGAGACGATGTGCGTCTGCGCCCCCTCCCGGCTGACGTGGCGGCGCGCCGGGGAAAGCGCCACCGGCGCGGGCACGATCAAGGGGGACGCATCGCCGGCCACGTCGGCGGCCCACCCCGTGCGCTCGAGGGTGGCGAGAAGGGCATCGTGGTCCACGCTCCCGCTCGCCGCGATGATGATCTGCCGCGGATGGTAGGCGCGCGCGTGCAGCTCCTGCAGGTCGTGCGTCGTCAGGCTCGACACCGAGTCGCGCGTGCCGAGGATCGAGTAGCCGTACGGATGCTGGCCCCACAGCACCTCGTTGTGCAGCTCGTAGACGAGGTCGTCCGGGGTGTCGTCCACCATCGCGATCTCCTCGAGCACCACCTTGCGCTCGAGCTCCAGGTCGCGCTTCCGCAGCGACGGGCGGAAGACGAAGTCGCCGATCACGTCGGCGGCGACGCCGAGATGCTCATCGAGCACGCGCGCCTGGTAGACGGTGTGCTCGCGCGACGTGTAGGCGTCGAGCGATCCGCCGAGCGCCTCGAGCTCGAGGGCGATCTGCTTGGCGGAGCGCTTCGGGGTGCCCTTGAACACCATGTGCTCGAGCAGGTGCGACACCCCCATCTTGTCACGCGGCTCGTGCAGCGAGGCCGCGCGGATCCAGGCCCCAAACGCGACCGACCGCACTCCCGGCATGTGCTCCGAGAGTACGGTCAGTCCATTCGGCAGCACGGTCCGGCGGAAGGCCTCCGCCGGAGTGTCGCCTCGACCTGCCACTAGCGGCGCGGGCGCCCGCCGCCGCTGCGGCCGCCACCGCGGGGACGATCGCCATCCTCGCGGGGGGGACGGTCACCCTCGGCGCGCGGCGGACGGGGCTCCTCTTCGGGCATCCCCTCCGGTCGCTCCACGAGCGCCTTCATCGACAGGCGCAGTCGGCCACGCTCGTCGCGGTCCAGCAGCTTGACCGTCACGCGATCGCCCTTGTTGACCACGTCCTCGGTGCGCTCGGTGCGGCCGTGCTGCAGCTCGCTGATGTGCACCAGCCCCTCGGTGCCCGGCATGATCTCGACGAAGGCGCCGAAGGCGGTCGTCGTCTTGACGGTGCCTTCGTACGTCGCGCCGATCTCCGGCTCGGCCGTGATGGCCTGGACCATCTGGCGGGCCCGCTGCATCGCCTCGCCGCCAACGGCGGCGATGGTGACCAGGCCGGTATCGTCGACGGTGAGCTCGGCGCCGGTCTCATCCTGGATGCCGCGGATCGTCTTGCCCTTGGGGCCGATGAGATCGCCGATCTTCTCGGGGTTGATCATCATCGTGACGATGCGCGGCGCGTACGTGCTGAGCTCCTCGCGCGGCGCGCTGAGCGCCTTGTCCATCTCGCCGAGGATGTGCAGGCGGCCTTCCTTGGCCTGCGCAAGCGCCTCCTTCATGATCTGGAGGTCGAGCCCCTCGATCTTGATGTCCATCTGGATGGAGGTGATCCCGTCCTTCGTCCCGGCAACCTTGAAGTCCATGTCGCCGAGATGATCTTCGGTGCCGAGGATGTCGGTGAGGATCGCGTACTTCTTCCCTTCCTTGATGAGCCCCATCGCGACGCCGGCGACGGCGCCGCGGATCGGGACGCCGGCGTCCATCATCGCCAGCGAGCCGCCGCACACCGAGGCCATCGAGCTCGAGCCGTTCGACTCGAGGATCTCGGAGACGATGCGGAGCGTGTACGGGAAGTCGGCGAAGTCGGGGAGCACGCCCTGCAGCGCGCGCTCGGCCAGGTTGCCGTGGCCGATCTCGCGGCGCGACGTGCCGCGCATCGGACGCACTTCACCGGTGGAGAACGGAGGAAAGTTGTAGTGCAGCATGAACGACTTCGTCGTCTCGCTGGGCGAGTCGATCGTGTCGAGGCGCTGGACGTCGTTGGCCGTGCCGAGCGTGACGGCCACGAGGGCCTGCGTCTGGCCGCGGGTGAACAGCGCCGAGCCGTGGGCGCGCGGCAGGAGGCCGGCGTCGATCGTGATGGGGCGCACCTCGTTGGTGGCCCGGCCGTCGACGCGCTTCTTCGTGCTGAGCACCTGCGAGCGCATCGCGTCGTACTCGAGATCGCCGAGGATGCTCTTGATCTCCTTGGCGTTGTCGGGCAGGTCGGCGGCGAACGACTCGGCCACCTGCTTCTTGACGAGCTCCACGGCCTGCACGCGCGAGTGCTTGTCCTTCTGGTTGAGCGCCTCGGCGATCTTGGCGTCGGCCGCGGACTTCACCTTGTCGGCGAGCCCCGCAGTGACGGGGGCCTTCTCCCAGGCGAGCTTCTCGACCGCGGGCGACGCCTTGAGCAGCTCCTCCTGATAGCCGATGAGCTCCTTGATGCCGGCGTGGGCCACCGTGATGGCCTCGACGACGTCCTCTTCACTCACCTCGAGGGCGCCGCCCTCGACCATGAGGATGGACTCTGCGGAGCCGGCGACGATGAGCTCCATGTCGCTGTACTCGAGCTGCTGGAACGTGGGGTTGAGCACCCAGTTCCCCTGCACGCGGCCCACGCGGACGCCGGCGATCGGCTCGGCGAAGGGCGTGCGCGAGGCGTTCAGCGCGTACGACGTGGCGACGAGGGCGAGGACGTCGGCCTTGTTCTCCTGGTCCGCCGAGATGACGTAGCAGAAGACCTGGACCTCGTTCTGGAACCCCTCGGGGAAGAGCGGGCGGATGGAGCGGTCGATGATCCGGCAGCTCAGGATCTCGCCGTCGGTGGGCCGGCCCTCACGCTTGATGAAGCCACCGGGGATCTTGCCCGCGGCGTAGGTCTTCTCCTTGTACTCCACGGTCAAGGGGAAGAAGGGGAGCGGCGACTTGTTGTCGCTCACCGTGACGGTCGCGAGGACCATCGTTTCGCCGTAGGTGATCAGGCACGAGCCTGCCGCCTGCTTGGCCATGCGGCCGGTCTCGATGACCAGCTTGCGTCCCGCGAACGTCTTTTCAATGCGTTGCATTATGTGTCCTGTCGTCTCATCTGCATGCGGCCGAGCGTATCCCGGCGCGCGCTTCGTCAAATGCAAAACGCGCGGGCCGCATAGATGCGCCCGCGCGAATGCCGAACAACGTGCTTAGTACCGGAGGCCCAGTTCCTGGACGATCTTGCGGTACTCGTCGATTTCCGTCCGCTTCATGTAGTTGAGAAGCCGGCGGCGCGTCCCGACCATCTTGAGCAGCCCGCGGCGCCCATGATGATCCTTCTTGTGCGCCCGGAAGTGATCCGTGAGGTAGTTGATCCGCTCCGTCAGGAGCGCGACCTGGACGCGGGCCGAGCCGGTATCGGTCTCGTGCGTCTTGTACTTCTCGAGCGTGGGAGCGTTATCGAATGCCATGTCGTCTACGTATGCAAATTGGTTGAGCCGCTTAACTTAGCGCGCTGATGGGCGGGTGTAAAGGCCCCGGCGAAGTGAACATGAATCTGGAACTCCAGAGCCGCCTCCGCCTCCCGCCGCTCACGCCCGTGCCCGCCGTCCAGGGAACGATCGGTCGAGGTGAGAAGTGAGAAGTTCGAAGCCAGGCCCCGGGATGCCCCTGCGTCCCGAGGCCCGCGTCCCACCTCGACCCGCTCACCGCTCACGCCGCTTCAGCGGACAGGGTGAGACATGTCGTTCGGGGTGAGAGTACGAAGTGCTATCCGAACAACTTCACGATGAGATCCTTCGCCCCGTTCACCACGTCGTTGAACGTCGACATCGCGAAGATCAACAGGATGACCACCAGCCCTGCTCGCAGGATGTACTCCCGCGTCCGCCCGCTGAAGGGGCTCCCCTTCGCCGACTCGGCGACGTTGATCAGGATCTGCCACCCGTCGAGGATCGGGATCGGCAGCAGGTTCAGGATCGCCACGTTCACGCTGAGGACGGCGATCAGGTAGAACAGGCTCTCCAGCCCGCTCTTCGCCGCCGTGACCGAGGCGCGTGTGATCGCGATCGGGCCGCCGAGCTGCCGCACCGACACCTCGCGCGTCACCAGCTTGCGCACCACCTCCACGATGGAGCCCGCCGTCACCCACGTCCCGCGTGCCCCCGCCCGCAGCGCCTCACCGAGGCCGAGCGGCTCGCGCGTCGTGATGTCGGTGACCGAGGCGCCGATCTTCCCCACCGACTCCATCTGCCCCGTCGCCACGTTCTTCTGGCTGGCCGCCTCCGGATGCAGCACGAGCGACAGCCGCTTCCCCTTCCGCATCACCTCGAACGGGAGCGCCGTCCCCGCCGCCGGCCCGACCCGGTTCTGCAGCTCGGACCAGCTCCCCACCGGGGCACCCCCGATCGTCAGGATGCTGTCCCCGGCCTGCAGCCCACCGCGGCCGGCGGGGCTCCCGGGCAGGACGTCCCCGATGACCGGGGGGACGAAGAAGTCCACCGCCCGCGCCACGTCCATCGTCGTCGGCGCCCCTGGCGTGCCGACGGGCAGCGAGACCTCCCCCCGGCTCGTCCGGAAGGTGAGGGTCCCCGGGGGAGTCTCCTCCACCCGGTCGAGCAGCTCGCTCCAGCTCTTGATCGCGCGCCCGTTCACCGCGAGCATCGTGTCGCCAGGCTGGAGGGCAGTCAGTGCTCGGGCATTGGCCGGCGCATGTACCGCCCCGACCACCCGCGTGGCGATGACGGGCGCCCCGAAGTGGAAGGCGAGCACGCTCAGCACCACGAACGCGAGCAGGAAGTTCATCGTCACGCCAGCGATCATGATGAACAGCCGCGCGCCGAGGCTCTTCGACTCGAACCAGCGCGACTCCGGCACCGGCTTGGGCCCGAACGGGATCATCGCCTCGGGATCGTATCCGGCATCCCCCGCCTTGAGGCCGTCGTGCTCCTCCGTGCCCCCTTCGATGAAGGCGGTCTCCGCGTCGTGCCGTGAGGCCATTCGCACGTAGCCGCCGAGTGGGAGCGCCGCCAGGACGTACTCCGTCTCGCCGTGGCGATGACGGAGGAGCGCCGGTCCGAAGCCGATAGAGAAGCGCGGAGCGTACACTCCGGTGAGCTTCGCGGCGATGAAGTGTCCCAGCTCGTGGATGAAAATCACGAGGCCGAAGACGATGAGCGGTGCGACGACTGCTAGCATCGGAAGAGCTCCTGCACGTGGCGCCGCGCGTCAGCGTCGGCAGCGAGGATGGCATCGCGCGAACCAGCGGGCGCCGAGCCGTGGCGCGAGAGCGTGCTGTCGATCGCGCGCGCGATGTCGGCGAAAGCTATCGCCCCGTCGAGAAAGAGTGCCACCGCCTGCTCGTTCGCCGCGTTGAACACCGCCGGCGCGGCGCCGCCGGACACGCCGGCCTGACGCCCCAGTGCCAGCGCGGGGAAGTCGCCGGCCCGCACCGGCTCGAAGGTGAGCGGCGAGAGCTCCACGGGATCGAACGGAGGTACACCGGTGTCGGGCACCCGATCCGGATACGTGAGCGCGTAGAGCACCGGCAGCTCCATCGAAGGGACTCCCATCTGCGCCAGCACGCTCCCGTCCACGAACTCGACGAAGGAGTGCACGACGCTCTGCGGATGCACCACTACGTCGATCCGGTCGTAGGGGATTCCGAACAGGTAGTGCGCCTCGATGACCTCGAGCGCCTTGTTGGCCAGCGTCGCGCTGTCGACGGTGATCTTGCGCCCCATCTGCCAGGTGGGATGCTGCAGCGCATCGGCCAGCGTCGCGCGGGCGATCCGCTCGGTCGGCCACTGCCGGAACGGTCCCCCCGACGCGGTGAGCACCAGCCGCCGCACCTCGGTCATGGGACGTCCGGCGATGCACTGAAGGATCGCGCTGTGCTCGCTGTCCACCGGGACGAGCTCCCCGCCACCGGCCGATGCGGCGCGCGTGACGAGGTCCCCCCCCATCACGAGCGTCTCCTTGTTCGCGAGCGCGACGCGCTTGCCGCGCTCCAGCGCCGCGAGGGTCGCGTCGAGCCCCGCCGCCCCCACGACGGCGTTGAGCACGACGTCCACGTCGTCGCGCGTCGCGGCCTCGGTGAGCGCGCTCGCGCCGCGGCGCCACGACGGATCCGCGCCGTCGGCCGGTCCGCTCACGAGCCCGACGAAGGTGGGGGCGAACCGGGCCCGCTGTTCGGCGAGCAGCGCAGCGTTGCTGAACGCCGTCAGCGCCGCCACGTGAAAGCGGTCGCGCTGCCGCTCCAGCACGCGGAGCGCGGTCGTTCCGATCGAGCCGGTCGATCCCAGGATGGCGATGCCGCGCGTCAACGGAAGACGGGGAGCGGCAGCCAGCCGAGCAGGAGGTACGCGACGGGAAGGACGAAGATCAGGCTGTCGAAGCGGTCGAGGATCCCGCCGTGGCCCGGGATGATACGGGAGCTGTCCTTCATCCCCGCCTCGCGCTTGATCAGCGACTCGAACAGGTCGCCGGTCTGCGCGGCGACGCTGATGACGGCGCCGAACAGCAGGGCGCCCCACGGCGTGAAGCCGAGGTGGGCAGCGGGGACGAGCACCCAGCGGGCGAAGGCCCACGAGACGATCATGCTCGCCACCAGGCCGCCCACGGCGCCGGCGACGGTCTTTCCCGGGCTCACGGAGGGAATGAGCTTGCGCCCCCCGACGGCGCGGCCGACGAAGAAGGCGCCGATGTCCGACGACCAGGTCACGACCAGCGGGAAGACGAGCAGCACGCCGCCGGGCGCGATGCGCAGCCAGAGCGGGCCGGCCGAGATGTGGCTCGCCCCGACGACGTCGTAGCCGACGACGGTGTCGTGGTACCGGATGGCGTAGCCGAAGCCGAGCATCCCCGCGGTGTAGATCACCCCGAGCACCGTCGTGGCCACGGACGCGATCGGCCGGCCCCCCACCCCGCGCAGCCAGATCGCCGCACCGAGCAGCGCGAGCACCACCAGGGCGGCAAACGCGGGGGGAATGGTGAACAGGCCGAGATAGTGCGCGTGGATGGCGAGCGGCAGGAGCCCCGCCAGCACGATCCCCGCATCGGCGATGGGAGCGGAACCGGCCCCCTTGGCGATGCGGTAGAACTCCCATGCGCCGAGCGCGCTGACGATGGCCAGGAGCGCGGCCAGCGGCGCCCCGCCCGCGAGCACGATCCAGAGCGCGAGGGGGGCGGCGACCACGGAGAAGAGAACCCGCTTCGTCAGCTCAGACATGGACGCCGGGAGCCGGCGTGGACGGGATCGTCAGACTTCCATGATCTCGGCCTCTTTGGCCTTGATCATCTGATCGATCTTCGCGATGTAGTCGTCGTGGACCTTCTGCAGATCCTTCTCGGCGTGCTTGACGTCGTCCTCGCTCACGCCCTTGAGCTTCTTCAGCGCGTCGCGCGCGTGCGTGCGCGCGTGGCGCACGGCGATCTTCGCGTCCTCGGCGAGCCCGTGGACGATCTTCACGAGGTCCTTGCGGCGCTGCTCGTTCATCTGCGGCAGCGGCACGCGGATGAGGCCTCCCTGCGCCGACGGCTCGAGGCCGAGGTCCGAGTCGCGGATCGCCTTCTCGATCACCTTCACCTGCCCCTTGTCGAACGGGGTCACGAGAATGGTGCGCGGCTCCGGGGCGGCGATGCTCGCCACCTGGTTGAGCGTCATCTGCTGGCCGTACACCTCGACGCGGACGGTGTCGAGCATGTTCGGCGAAGCCTTGCCGGAGCGGACGGAGGAGAACTCGCGCTTGGCGGCGTCCATCCCCTTCTCCATCGAGGTGCGGCAGTCCTTCAGGATGTCTTGGATCATCGGACGAGGGTGCCGATGCGTTCGCCTTGCACAGCTGCGGCGATTGCGCCCGGGCGGTGAATGTTCAACACGATCAGCGGCAGCGCGTTCTCCTTGCAGAGCGTCACGGCGGTCTGGTCCATCACCTTCAGCTCTTCGAGCATCACGTCGCGGTAGCTGATCTCGTCGTAGAATGTCGCGTGCGGATCGGTCTTCGGGTCGGCGGAATAGACGCCATCCACGCTCGTCGCCTTGATGATGACGTTCGCCTTGATCTGGATGGCGCGCAAGACGGCGGCGGTATCGGTGCTGAAGTACGGGTTGCCGGTGCCGGCGGCGAAGATGACGATGCGTCCCTTCTCGAAGTGGCGCAATGCCCGGCGGCGGATGTACGGCTCCGCGAGCTCCTCCATGCGGATGGCCGTCATGACGCGCGTCTCCATCCCCTTGCGCTCCAGAACGTCCTGGACCGCGAGGGCGTTGATGACGGTGCCCAGCATCCCCATGTAGTCGGCGCTGACCCGGTCCATCCCCATCTTGGAGATCTGCGAGCCGCGCACGATGTTGCCGCCGCCGATCACCATGCCGAGGGTGCACCCGGTCCGGACCACCGACGCGATCTCGTCGGCGATGCGGGCCATCGTCTCGAAGTCGAAGCCGAAGCCGCGCTCTCCGGCGAGTGCTTCGCCGGAGATCTTGAGGAGGACTCGCGGGTAGCGGAGCTCGGCCACGCTGGGCTACTCCTGGCCGATCTGGAAGCGCGCGAAGCGGCGGATCGAGACGCCGGCGCCGGCGGCCTTGAGCAGGTCGCTGATCGTCTTGCTGTCGTCGCGCACCCAGGGCTGGTCGATCAGGGTGACTTCCTTGTAGTACTTGTCGATGCGCCCGCCCACCATCTTCTCGATGATGTTGGCCGGCTTGCCGCTCGCGGCGGCCTGCTCGGCGAAGATGCGGCGCTCGCGGTCCACGAGCTCGGCGGGCACGTCCTCGCGGCTCACCGCGACGGGCACCGTGGGCACGCCGGCGGTGACGTGCTCGGCGATCGTGCGGGCGAGCTGCTGGCCCGCCTCGCCGGTGATGCCGGCCAGCTCGACCAGCGCGCCGACCTTGCCGTTGTGGTGCACGTAGGAGCCGACGGCGCCCGAGCCGCTGAAGCGCGCGTAGCGGCGGAGCACGATGTTCTCGCCGATCGTGCCGGTGAACTGCTTGAGCGACTCGGCGAGCGTGCCGGCGTCGCCGAACTTCGCGCCGAGCAGCGCGGAGCCTTCGCCGTTGGCGACGATGCCGTCGTCGGTGCCCGAGGCGAGGAGCGTGTCGGCCACCTTCTCGGCCGTCTGCCCGAAGACCTCGTTGCGCGAGACGAAGTCCGTCTCGGAGTTGAGCTCGACGATGGCGCCCGTGGTGCCGTCCGGGCTCGACTTCGCGACGATCCTCCCTTCCGACGCGGTGCGGCCGGCGCGGCTCTCTCCACGCGAGATGCCTTTCTTCCGGAGCCACTCCACCGCGAGCTCCATGTCGCCGGAGGTTTCTTCCAATGCCTTCTTGCAGTCCATCATGCCGGCCTGCGTGCGCTGGCGCAGCGTGGACACATCCTTGGCGGTATACGCAGCCATGCTCGTTCAATCCTTATCTGTCGTGGAAACGCCGCCGGGCGGGCCGGCGGCGTACGAATGGTAATCGAAACGCCCCGGGGGCGCCTCTCGGCAGCCCCCGGGCCGGTCCCGCCGAAGCTACTCGGCGGCGTCGTCGGCCCCCTCGGCCTCGGCGCCCTCGCTCCCCTCGGCGGACTCGCCTTCCGTCCCCTTCAGGTGCGCGGCGATGGCTTCGGGCTTGGCGCGGCGGCGGCGCGGGCGGCGCTTCCGCTTGTCGTCGCCACGGTCGCCCGCGGCCTCGGTCCCGCGCTCGGAGCTGTACGTCATGCCGCCTTCGCTCCCTTCCTCCGACTCGTCGCGGACCGGCGCCTCGCGGCGCGTCTCGGCGATGGTGTCGGCGATCGCCTTCGTGATCAGCTCCACGGAGCGGATCGCGTCGTCGTTGCCGGCGATCGGAACGGTGATCAGGTCGGGATCGGCGTTGGTGTCGACGATCGAGATGATCGGGATGCCGAGCTTGTTGGCCTCGGCGACGGCGATCTTCTCCTTCTTCGCGTCGACGACGAACATGAGGCCCGGGGTGCGCGTGAGGCTCCGGATACCGTTGAGGTACTTGGAGAGCTTCTCCTTCTCACGCGTCATCATCAGACGCTCCTTCTTCGTGTAGTTCGCCCACTCGCCGCCCTCGGCTGAGCCGGCCTCGAGCTCCTTCATGCGCTTCAGCTGCTTCTTGACCGTCTGGAAGTTGGTCAGGAGGCCGCCGAGCCAGCGCTCGGTGATGTACATGGCACCCGCGCGCTCGGCTTCCTGCTTGACGATGCCGGAGACCTGCGGCTTGGTGCAGACGAAGAGGACGCTCTCGCCGCGGAGCACGACGTCGCGCACGAGCTTCTGCGCGATCTCGAGCTGGCGGAGTGTCTTCTGCAGGTCGATGATGTGGATCCCGTTGCGCTCGGCGAAGATGAAGCGGCGCATCTTGGGATTCCAGCGGCGCGTCTGGTGTCCGAAGTGGACGCCAGCGGCGAGGAGCTGTTCGACGGTCGGCTTGTTGCCGGACTTCTCAGACTGTTCCATTGGGGATGCGGTTGGTTGATTCGTCCGCGGGCCGTCAACGTCTTCACCCACCGGAGTACCGGCACCGGATGAAGACTCGGGTCGCGTGTGAGATGGTACTGCGAACTACCTGTTCGTCGGTTTACGGTATTTCGGTTTGCGGCCTGCCTCGGGACGCCAGGAGCCTCCCGAGGCAGGCCGAAAAACCGTAAACGGAAAAACCGAAAACAGCCTTTAGCGCTTGCTGAACTGGAACCGCTTGCGCGCCTTCGGACGGCCGGGCTTCTTGCGCTCGACGGCACGCGCATCGCGCGTGAGGAGGCCGAGGTCGCGAAGCTTGCGGCGATGCGTCTCGTCGATCTTGACGAGGGCGCGGGCGACGGCGAGACGCAGCGCGCCAGCCTGGCCGCTCTGGCCGCCGCCGTTGACGTTCGCCTTCACGTCGTACTGGCCGAGCTTGTCCGTCGCCGTGAACGGCTGCTGGATGCTCGTCACGAGCGCGGGGCGCGGGAAGTAGTCACCGAGCGTCCGACCGTTGATGTCCCACTTGCCGGAGCCCGGCTTGATGTAGACGCGGCAGACGGCTTCCTTGCGGCGGCCGATCGTGTGCGTGATCGTGTTGTCAGGCATGCGTTACTTGGCCTCAGCCTTCGAGAAGGTCAGCGTCTTGGGAGCCTGCGCGACGTGCGGGTGCTCGGCACCAGCGTAGACGCGCAGCTTGCCACGGAGCACCTGACGGCCGAGGGCCGTCTTGGGGAGCATGCCGTACACGGCCTTCTCGATGATGCGCTCGGGATGCTTGGCGAGCATGCTGGCGAACGGCGTGAACCGCTCGTGTCCCATATAGCCGGTGTGGCGGAAGTATTCCTTCTGCTCGGCCTTGCGGCCCGTCACGCGGACCTTGGACGCGTTGATGACGATGACGCCATCACCCGTGTCGAGGTGCGGAGAGAACATCGGCTTGTGCTTGCCGCGGATGATGCGCGCGACTTCCGTCGCGAGACGCCCGAGGACCATTCCCTCGGCATCGACGACATACCAGTCCTGCTGGATGTCGCCGGGCGTCGCGGTGTACGTTTTGAACATGACCTGACCAAACGAAATGAGACCTGCGCCTCACCGGTGCGTAATGCAACCCGGGTCTCGGCCGCCAGCAAAGGCGTTTTTGTACAGACTCACAAGATAGACAGCCCGTTAAGCCTAGTCAACGCTTGAGGTTGGAGGTCGCGGAGCCGCTGAGGGCGTCGGCCGGCGCTATCTTGGGCAGGTGACCGACGCGACCCCGTCCACTCGGAAGATCCTTCTCGTCGACGCCGACGCATTCTTCGTCGCCGTCGCGCGGCTGGTCGATCCCGAAGGCGC
>JBBQJC010000108.1:0-12031 GCA_038325515.1 Gemmatimonadales bacterium
GGCCGGCTCGCAGGAGCTGTCCGTCACCCGCCTGGCCAGCCTGATCGGCAACTCCAAGATCGGCGTCCCGGTGAACAAGGAGGTCGCCACCCTCGTGGCCCGCGACCTCTGGGTCCCCTACCAGCTCCTCGCCCTCGCCGCGGCGCATGACGACTCGCTCACCGACACCAAGGCGATCGACGCCGCGGCGAGCGGGATGATCGAGAACGCCAAGCTCGGCCGGTTCATGGAAGGCGTCGCCGCCAAGTTCCCGCAGGACTCGGGCAGCGAGGCCGCGTACCTCTCCGGCAAGGGCGACCTCTTCGCCGCCCGCCACATCCTGTTCATGGTTCCCGAGGGCGCGCCGGCCACCGTCCGCGACTCCGCCCGCAAGCTCGCCGCGTCGGTCCGCGCGCAGGTCACCCCGGCGAACTTCGCCGACCTGGCGAAGAAGTACAGCCAGGACAACTCCGCCTCCAAGGGGGGCGACCTCGGCGTCTTCCCCCGTGGCATGATGGTCAAGCCGTTCAGCGACGCCGTCGCCGCGCTCAAGCCGGGCGAGATCTCGCCGGTGGTCGAGACGCAGTTCGGCTTCCACATCATCGAGCGCAGCACCTGGAACGATGCGAAGGGCGCGTACGCGGCGCAGGCCTCCGGCCGCATCCGCCAGGTGGCGGAGAGCACCTACATCGCCCAGGCGCAGGCCGAGGCGAAGGTGAAGATCAAGGACGACGCGCCCGCCACGGTGAAGGCGCTCTCCAAGGATCCCCTCGAGCACCGCAAGGACAAGACGGTCGTGGCGACGTACAGCGGCGGCGACCTCACCGCCGGCCGCCTGGCGCTGGTGCTCCTCGCCTCGCCGCAGTCGGCCCGCCTCGCCCAGCAGATCCAGTCCGCGCCCGATTCGCTCGTCAGGATGTACGTCACCAACATGGCGCAGCGCGAGGTGCTCCTGAAGCGCGCCGACAGCGCCAAGACCGGGCTGAACGCCGAGGAGCTCGCCGGCCTGCACCGCGACTTCGCCCAGGTGGTGACCACCGCGTGGGCGGCGATGGGAGTGGATCCGAAGGTGCTGCGCGACAGCGCCAAGACCACCAAGGACCGTGAGAAGTTCGCCGCCGGCCGCGTCGAGGCCTTCCTCGACAAGATCATGGCGGGACAGGCGCAGCCCATCCCCGTGCCGGCGCCGCTGCAGATCGTCCTGCTCAACAAGTTCGATGCAAAGGTGTACCCGGCGAGCGTCGACCGCGCCGTGGAGAAGGCGGCCCAGGCGCGGAAGCTCGCGGACTCCACTCGCGCCGCTGCCCAGCCTCGCTCCGCGGTGCCCCTGCCGGGGGCGATGGGTCCGGGCGCGGGCGCCCCGCCCAGCGCGGTTCCCCTTCCGGCGCCCGCTCCGGGCAAGCCGTAACCCACGCGGGCGGGGCGCTCGCCCCGCCCGCCACTTTTGCGGCCCGGACCTTCAAGGCCGGGCCGCGGGTATTTCCAGTCTATGCGCATCCACTTCGCTCTCTCCGCCGCCGCCGTCGCCGCCGCCGCCCTCCTGGCCGCCGCGCCACGCTCCCTGCACGCGCAGGTCCCGGCGCCCGCCGCCCAGCAGCCAGGCGCCACGACGACCCTCGTGCCGCTCGACCGCGTCGTCGCCGTCGTTGGCGACGTCATCATCACGCAGTCCGCCATGCAGGAGCGCATCATCCAGAAGCGCGCCGAGCAGGTGCCCATCCCCACCGACAGCGCCGACTTCCGAAAGTTCGTCAACGCCGTGGTGAACGAGCTCGTGGACGAGGAGCTGCTCCTCGCCAAGGCGAAGGAGCTGAAGGTCGAGGTGCCGGATGCCGACATCTCGAACACCGTCGACAAGCAGGTGAAGGACGTGCGCGCGCGCTTCGGCAGCGACGCCGAGTACCGCAGCGAGCTGGCCAAGGCGGGCTACGGCACCCCCGAGGAGTACAAGCGCTTTCTCACCGACAACGTGAAGCGGAGCGAGACGATCACCCGCACCATTCGCAAGCTCCGCGAGGACGGCAAGATCGTCGCGCCGAACGTGAGCGATGCCGAAGTGCAGGACGCCTACGACCGCGCGAAGGGGGCGCTCCCCAAGCGCGAGGCGTCGGTGTCGTGGCGCCAGATCATCGTCGCGCCCAAGCCGAGCGAGGCGAACAAGGCAGCGGCCAAGGCCAAGGCCGACGCGATCCTCGCCGAGCTGAAGACCGGCGCCGATTTCGAGATGCTCGCCAAGCGCGAGTCGATGGACCCCAGCTCCAAGGAGAACGGCGGCGACCTCGGCTGGAACCGCCGCGGCAAGATGGTGCCCGAGTTCGAGCGCTGGATGTTCGCGCTGCCCCCCGGCCAGCTCAGCCCCGTCATCGAGACGGCGTTCGGCTACCACATCATTCGCGTGGACCGCGTGCAGCCGGGCGAGGTGAAGGCCCGCCACATCCTCATCAGCCCGAAGCTCGACTCCGCCGACCTGCGCCGCGCGCACCTCGAGGCGGACAGCGTGGCCGCGGCATGGAAGGCGGGTGCCCCCTTCGACTCGCTCGCCAAGAAGCACCACGACTTCCTGAGCGGGGAGGAGACCACTCTCCTCACGCCGTTCCCCCGCGCGCAGCTCCCGTCGACCTACCAGCAGGGCTTCGCCGACAAGCACGCCGGCGACTTCGCCGTCTTCGAGATCGGCGGCACCGGCACCACGCCGGCGAAGGTGGTCGTGGCGAAGCTCAACACCGTCGAGTCGGGGGGCGACCTGACCCTTGCCGAGGTGAAGGAGCGCTTCCGCTCGCGCCTCGCCGAAGAGGGTGGGGTGAAGCGGCTGATGGAGACCCTGCGCAAGCAGAACTACGTGTCGGTCCGCACCGAAGGTCTGTTCCTCGTGCCGCCCCCCGCGGCGGGCACCGCCCCCTGATCCCCCGGGTCGCCTGATGACGGATCGGCCGCGCCTCGCGGTCTCGCTCGGCGACCCACGCGGCATCGGTCCGGAGATCGTCGCCGCCGCGCGCGGCGACGATCGCGTGCGTGCCGCGGCCGACCTCGTGGTCGTCGGGCCCACCGGCACGGTCGCCGATGTGGACGACCGCATCGGGATCTGGCCGGCGCGGGGAGGCACCGAGGCCGAGGCGGGACGTCTCGCCGGCCTCGCCGTCAATCGCGCCGTCGATCTGGCGCTGGAGGGGCGCGTGGACGGCATCGTCACCGCGCCGCTCGACAAGCACGCGCTGCTCGCCGGGGGCTTCGACTTCCCCGGACACACCGAGCTGCTCGCCGCCCGGACGGGCCGCACCGTGGCGATGATGCTCGCCGCCACGCGCCCGTCGCCCGGCTCCCCGAACCCGCTCAGGGTGGTGCTCGCTACCACGCATGTGGCGCTGCGCGATGTTCCGCGTCTGCTCACCGCGCAGGTCATTCAGGAGGCGGCGACGGTGACACGGCAGGGGCTGCGCGACTGGTTCGGTATCGCCGAGCCGCGCATCGCCCTCTGCGCGCTGAACCCGCACGCCGGAGACGGCGGGCGCTTCGGCACCGAGGACGACGACCTCCTCGCGCCGGCCGCCCGCGACGCGGGGATCGCCGGCCCCATTCCCGCCGACACGGTGTTCGTCCGCGCCATGCGCGGCGCCTTCGACGCGGTGATCGCCCCCTACCACGACGTCGGGATGACCGCCATCAAGGTCGCGGCGTTCGGCTCGGCGGTGAACGTCACCCTCGGCCTTCCCTTTCCGCGCACGTCACCCGATCACGGCACCGCGCTCGACATCGCCGGCCAGGGGATCGCCGATCCGGGGTCGATGATCGAGGCGATCCTGCTGTGCGCGGAGATTGCCAGAAGGCAGGTGAGGATCGAACCTCCAACGTCGCTCGAAGAGAGAAGCTTGAAGTGAGAGGTCTGGCGGGTGTGAAATGCTTCGACAAACCGCACCCGACTCGCTTCTTCAAACGTCCCGTCGAGAGCATGGCGTTTGCTCTTTCCGTCGAGGCCGGCCTGGCCACAGCGTCAGCACTTCACGGCGGTAGCAAGTCTGGCGCTTCAGACCGATCCGGCCCAGCGCGAAGCGCGTTAGGGCAAGCCGTCGACTCTACACTGCCTTGATGGCTGTTATCGCAAGCCCGCCGAGCACGGCCCGGATGCCAGCTCGACCCCGGGTGATTCCAGGTCGAGCCAATTGGACCGGTCTTCGATGAGGGGAAATCGAGACGTATTGTTCATCGACTTCACTGGTGGGACGCAAGCGGACTACGGTGAGCACCGAATGCCACCGCTATTTCGCTTACGTCCCACTGGTTCACGCATTTCCGCATCGCGCGGAGATCGCGGAGATCGCGGAGATCGCGGAGCTCGCGGGCGGTGGAAGCTCGGCGCGTGACGCGGGCGGATCCGCGCACGACGTATCCCCGAGTCAGCGCGCGTCGTGGCGGCTCGGCGTGCGACGTTCCCGATAGGGCGTAGTCGTGCCCGGTGCGGCGTACAGAGTGCCACCTCGCGGAAACCAGCGGCGACGTCGCGGAAACCAGCGGCCACGGCACGAAAACGAACATGCGCGGCACGCAAACCAACATGCGCGGCCTGCAAACCAACATGCGCGGCCTGCAAACCAACATGTGCGGCACGCAAGCCAACACTTGCGGCACGAACACCAACACGCGCGGCACGCGAACCAACATCTGCGGTACGAAACCCAACGTTGCCGGACCCGAAGCCAATGTTCACGGCACGCAAATCAAAGTGCCCGGCACGCGAATCACCATGTGCGGCACGCAACCCAACATGTGCGGCACGAAATCCACCATTGCCGGCCGCAAACCGATGTCGACGGCACCGACGCCGGAGTTCCCGTCGCGAAAACCAGAATCCCCCACGCGGCGAGCGGCAATCCCGGCTCGGCCAGGAGATCACCCCCGGCTGGCGTGAGGTGAGAAGCCAGTCCTCCGGACGCGACTCCGACCGAGGCCTGACTTCAAACCTCTCACCTCGAACCTCTCACGGTTCACCGTTCACGGTTCACCGTTCACCGTTCACGGTTCACGGTTCACCGTTCACCGTTCACCGTTCACCGTTCACCGTTCACCGTTCACCGTTCACGATTCACCGTTCACCGTTCACCATTCACGGTGAACCGTCGAACGTCAGCGGCTGGCACGCATCAGGTACTACGCCCGCCCCCCCGCCGGTCTCCCGCCGAGTGCAGATCGACAGCGAGCAGCTCGATCCGCCGCACGTCCATCGCGCGCACGGTGAACACCGCGTTGCTCACCGTCACCCGGTCGCCCGGAACCGGCAGCCGACCGAGCGCGCCGAACACGCAGCCGCCGATCGTCGTGTACTCGTCGTCCGGCACCTCCAGGCCGAAGCGCTCGTTCAGCTCGCCGATGTTCATCGACCCGGGAATCGTCACGTCCTCGCCAGCCATCGGCGCGGCCGCGGGCTCCGGCTCGTCGTACTCGTCGAGGATCTCGCCGACGATCTCCTCGAGCAGGTCCTCCATCGTGACGATTCCCGCCGTCCCGCCGTACTCGTCGAGCACCACCGCCATGTGCTCCTTGAGGCGCTTGAAGTCGGCGAGCACCTCTTCCACCTCGCGCGAGCCGGGCACCACGTGCACCGGCCGCATCAGCTCGCGCACCGTGAACCGCGCGGGACGCTCGCGCACGATCGGCAGCAGGTCCTTCGCGAGCAGCAGGCCGACGATGTTGTCGATCGACTCCTCGTACACGGGGTAGCGGGAGCGCTGTGTCTCGATGACCATGTCCACCGCCTCGTCCAGCGTCGCTTCCAGGTCGAGCGCGTCGATCGCCGTGCGCGGTGTCATCACCTCCCGCGCATTCTTCTCGGAGAACTCGAACACTCCCTCGATCAGGTCGGCGTCCTGACGCTCCAGCGCGCCGGTCTCCTGGCTCTGCTCCACGAGGATCCGCAGCTCGTCGGCGGAATGCACGTTCTCCTCGGTCGGCACCGAGGTCTGGCCGAAAAGGCGCAGCACGAGCGCCGCGGAGTGATTGAGCAGCCAGGTGAACGGAGTGGCCACCCATGCGAAGGCGAGCAGCGGCGGCACGAGCCAGCGCGCGACCTCCTCCGGATTGTTCAGCGCGGCCGAGCGCGGCGCGAGCTCGCCGAACACCACGTGACCGTAGGTGACGACCGCGAGGGCGAGCACGGTGCCCAGGCTCGCGCTCGAGACGGTGAGCATCGCCGTCGAGATCCCGGTGAGCCGCCCCGCGATGACGTGCGAGAGCGCCTCCTCGGCCAGCGCGCCGATGCCGATGCTGGCGAGCGTGATGCCGAGCTGTCCCGCCGAGAGCAGCTGGGACAGATTCGCCGTCGCCCGCAGCACGAGCCGGGCCTTGGCGTCGCCGCCGCGCGCCATCGCTTCCAGTCGCGAGCGGCGCGAGCGCACGACCGCGAACTCGGCCGCGACGAAGAAGCCGTTCAGGGCGAGCAGGCCGATGATGGCGAGGAGGCGTCCGATCACCGGGGGAACGTAACCGCCCGTCGGCGCACCCCGCCACTGCTCGACACCGCTTGACGAGCCCCACGCGACCGCCGACACTGTCGGCATGAGCGACTACAGAATCGCGAAGGTGCGCCACCGGGTCGAGCTCACCCTCACCAACGGGGACACGCTCGAGGGAGACATCTTCATCCCGGGATCGGCTCCCTTCCGCACCGGACCGGGCGAGCCCCTCGACCTGCTGAACGACACGGATGCCTTCCTGGCGCTGTGCCTCGTTTCCGGCGAGGTGCTCCTGGTGCAGAAGCGCCACATCTCCGTCGTCTCCACCGCCCTCCCGGCGAACGACGATGCCGTCGAGCGCGGCATCGTCGGGATGCACGTGGAGTTCACCCTTTCCGATGGCACGGTGCGCACCGGTTCCGTCTTTCCGGAGGTCCGGCACAACCACCCCCGCCTCGTCGACTTCCTCAACGCGACGCCCCTGCGATTTGTTGCTCTGTTCGCCAGTGACCGTCTTGAACTGGTGAGCCGCGAGCACATCGCCTACGCCCGCCCCGCCCCCGTGAACTGAAGATGGCCCAGCTCGATCGTCTGTTGTCTGCCATGGTGAGCCACCGCGCCAACGCCCTGCGGCTCGACGAGAGCGAGCTCGCCGAGCTCGAGATCTCGGGGGCGCCGCGTCCCGTGAGCAAGACCCCGCTCACCGGAGCGCAGGTCGTGGCGCTGCTCCGCGAGATCGCGCCGAGCACCGCGGTGGCTTCGCTCGACGCGGGACGGCCGGCGAGCTTTGGCTATGTCTCCGACGACGGTGCCTTCTCCGTGGAGGCGACGCGCGAGGGCGAGCGCTGGAAGGCCCGCGTCACGATCGATGCCGGGCTCGAACGCAAGCGGCTCTCGGGACAGTTCCGCGCCGTGCAGCGCGCCGACGCCGAGCCCGAGGGCGCAGCGCCCCAGGCGTCGATGACCCCGGTTCCGTCGATGCCCGGCGGCGGTCCGCGAATCATCTCCGCGCCCGCGCCCGCGGCGTCGCAAGCGGCGTCGCAAGCGGCGTCGCAAGCGGCGTCCTCGGCAGACGCCTCGCCCGTCGCCGCGCCCTACGCATCGGCGCCCGCCGAGCGCGAGGACGTCGACGCGATCAACGCCTTCGAAGGGAGCGACGCGTCGCGCGCCGCGCTCGACAGCCTGCTGCGCATGATGGTTCAGCGCGGGGCGTCCGACCTGCATCTGCGCTGCGGCGAGCCACCGATCCTGCGGCTGCACGGCGAGATGGCGCGGCTGGAGCAGCCGCCGCTCGAGCCGCACGGGCTGGAGATGATGCTTCGCTCGGTGATGCCGGAGCGCAACCGGCGCGAGTTCCTCGGCTCCAACGACACCGACTACGCCTACGAGATTCCCGGGATCGCGCGCTTCCGCGCCAACGCGCTCAAGGACCGCAACGGACCGGCCGCCGTCTTCCGCCAGATTCCGGCGACGGTCGTCACCGTGGAGCAGATGGGGATCTCGCCCGAGGTCCAGAAGCTCTGCCAGCTCAACAAGGGGCTCGTGCTCGTCACGGGGCCGACGGGCTCGGGCAAGTCGACGACGCTCTGCGCGCTGATGGACCTGGTGAACCGGTCGCGCAGCGATCACGTCATCACGATCGAGGACCCGATCGAGTTCGTGCATCCCAACAAGCGCTGCATCATCACGCAGCGGCAGGTGGGAGTGCACACCGACTCGTTCAAGAGCGCGCTGCGCGCGGCGCTGCGCGAGGATCCGGACATCATCCTCGTCGGCGAGCTGCGCGACCTGGAGACCGTCGCCATCGCGATCGAGACCGCGGAGACGGGGCACCTCGTCTTCGGCACCCTGCACACGACGACCGCCGCGGGGACGATCGACCGCATCATCGACCAGTTCCCCGCCGACCGGCAGGCGCAGATCCGCGTGATGCTTGCCGAGTCGCTGAAGGGAGTGATCTCGCAGACGCTCTGCCGCAAGATCGGCGGCGGGCGCGTCGCCGCGCGCGAGGTGCTGCTCTCGATCCCGGCGGTGACGAACCTGATCCGGGAGGGCAAGACGTTCCAGATCCCCACCGTGATGCAGACGTCCAAGCGGCTCGGCATGGTGACGCTGAACGACGCGCTGCTGGAGCTGGTGGACGCGGGGTTGATCGAGCCGTCGGAGGGGTATCTCAAGGCGGTCGACAAGACGATGTTCCTCGGGGCGATCAAGGCACGGGGGCTGGATGCGGGGTTCGCGGAGGACGCGGGGGCGGGGGCGGTTGCGCCCAAGACGGCGGCGGCGGGGAAGCGCTGAACGGCGGGTAGCCGGTACCAGTACGACCACGTAACGACGGTACCGGTACCGGCAGGAGCGCGGGGGAGGCCAGGGCGCTCGCGGGCGAGTACAACCGGTACACCCTCGTACGAACCGCTGCAGCAACGCAAACGGGACGCCCAGTCGGCGCCCCGTCGTGTGTCCTCCAGATCAGTTGTCCGGCGGCGGCCCCGGCCGCCGCATCAGGTTATCTGGTCGCGCTCCGTGCGCGGCTCGCCTTGAGGCGCTGCCGAGACGCCGTGCGTCCCGAGCTCTCCGCGCGGGCGTGTGTACTCCTCCCGCTCTGCGTAGCCATACCCGCCAAATACCTCTCCGCCGCGCATGTAGTCGTGACCGTAGCCGCGGCCGTGAGGGTACCGCTCGTGGGCGGAGTCGTTCGAGTCGTTCACCGGACACCTCCTGTAAGGGTGGCGTACGCCTTGATCCTGTAACGATTCCCCTCGGGCGTCAAGTGGTCCCACGCTCCAGCTTGTTTAATCACATATAGTTAGGCTATATTTCCAGGCTATGCAGATTCGTAATGTCGCCATCATCGCGCACGTCGATCACGGGAAGACGACCCTCGTCGACAAGATGCTCCGCCAGTCCGGGGCCTTCCGCGAGAATCAGGTCGTCGCCGAACGTGTGATGGATTCCAATCCGCTCGAGCGGGAGCGCGGAATCACCATTCTCGCCAAGAACACGTCGATCCGGTGGAAGGACACCAAGATCAACGTCGTCGATACGCCGGGCCACGCCGACTTCGGCGGGGAAGTGGAGCGCATCCTTCGCATGGTGGACGGCGTGCTCCTCGTCGTCGACGCCTTCGACGGGCCGATGCCGCAGACGCGGTTCGTCCTCCGGAAGGCGCTCGAGCTCGGGCGCACCCCCATCATCGTCATCAACAAGATCGACCGGCCCGGCGCCGATCCGATGCGCGTGCACGACGAGGTGCTCGACCTGTTCATCGCGCTCGAGGCCGACGAGGCCCAGCTCGATGCGCCGGTGGTGTACGCCTCGGCGCGCGAAGGGGTCGCCACGCTGGACATGGACGTGACGCCGGTGGATCTGTCGCCGCTGTTCGACATGATCATCAGCACGGTGCCGGAGGCGCCGAGCGACGCCGACGCGCCCTTCCAGATGCTGATCTCGACGATCGACTTTTCCCCGTACCTCGGGCGCCTGGGCATCGGGCGGATCGAGCGCGGCACGGTGAAGGTGGGCGACCAGGTGCTCCTGCTGCCCATGGACTCCACGCTGAAGAGCGACCAGGCCAGGGTCACCAAGCTGTACGTCTACGAGGGGCTGGAGCGGATCGAGGTGCAGGAGGCGTCGGCGGGAGAGATCGTGTCGCTCGCGGGGCTGGAGAACGTGGAGATCGGGCTCACCGTCACCGACGTGGAGCATCCCGAGCGGCTGGAGGGGATCGCGGTGGAGGAGCCGACGATCAGCGTGGACTTCCTCGTCAACAACTCCCCCTTCGCCGGCAAGGAAGGGAAGTTCGTCACCTCGCGGCAGGTGAAGGACCGGTTGTACAAGGAGCTCGAGCGCAACGTCGCCCTGCGGGTCGAGGACACCGACGCCACCGACACCTGGACGGTGAGCGGCCGCGGCGAGCTGCATCTCTCGATCCTCATCGAGACGATGCGGCGCGAGGGGTACGAGTTCCAGGTCTCGCGCCCGCGGGTGATCACGAAGACGGGGCTCAATGGCGAGCGGCTGGAGCCGTACGAGGAGCTGGCGATCGACGTGCCGGAGGAGTTCCTCGGCGCGGTGATCGAGAAGCTCGGACCGCGGCGCGGCGAGATGATCGAGATGAAGAGTCCGGGGCAGGGGCTGACGCGCGTGCTGTATCGCATCCCGGCGCGCGGGCTGTTCGGCTACCGGTCGGAGTTCCTGACCGACACGCGCGGCACCGGCATCATGCACCACCGGTTCCTGGAATACGGGGCGTGGGCAGGGGGGCTGGCGACGCGGCTCCGGGGGACGCTGGTCTCGATGGAGAACGGCACGATCATCGCGTTTGCCCTCGCGGCGCTGCAGGAGCGGTCGACGCTCTTCGTGTCGCCGGGCGAGCCGGTGTACGAGGGGATGATCATGGGGGAGAACTCGCGTCCGGGGGACATGGACGTGAACCCCACGAAGGAGAAGAAGCTGAGCAACATGCGGACGACGGGAACCGACGAGAACATCCGTCTGGAGCCGCCCCGGGAGTTGACGCTGGAAGGCGCCCTTGAGTATATCGAAGACGACGAACTGATCGAAGTCACGCCGCAGTCGATCCGGCTTCGCAAGCGGACGTTGAGCCAGAGTGACCGCAAGAGGACCTCACGCGAAGCCAAGCGGGAGCGGGTGTCGTAGGCACCCGTCCCGGCACCCCCAACACACTCCTCCACGGAGAGCACCACAATGCCGGACCTGTTCGAGATCACGGAATCGATCGGCTTCCTCGCCGCCCCGGTCGATTCGCTCTCGCTGTCGCCCGTCGACGACGAGGAGGATCTCGCGGACGAGGACGTCGACGACGATGACCTCGACGACGACGAGGACGACGACCTCGATGACGACCTCGACGACGATCTCGATGATGACGAGGACGACGACGAGGACGAGGACGACGACGAGGATGACGACGACCTCGAGGACGAGGACGACGAGCTGGTGGACCTCGACGACGATTTCGACGGCGAGGATGACGACGAGGATGCGCGTCCCGGCAAGCCGTTCGACGAGTAGCGGCGGGGGCGAAGGCGGAGGCGGGGCGCGCGGAAACGCGCCCCGCTTTTTCGTTGGTGGGAACGCGGAGTGGCGCGTGATGTTTTCCGGCGGGGAGGCTGTCTGAACCGTGGCGCGCCGGTTATTGTTCGTGAGGTTGGAGAGCGGATGCGGGAGTGGTGCGTGGGGGTGGCGGCGCGGCTGGATCGCGACGAGAGATTCTTGATGTTTCCCCCTTGATATTGCCCACGTCGCCGCTAGATTCAGCCTTCCCCGGAGGACTGGGGCCGGTCGCGAGGCCGGATGCAACGTTGATTGACAATCGAGTGTGTGAAATCGTGCGATGGCTCTCAATTGAGCCGCGGCGTTCGTGTGCTGCGGCGAGAGATTAATTCACGAAATTGATTCCGGACGCGATCCTTTGGATCCGTCTGAAGGTCGCGTTCGGCGAGCTTATCATCAAAATCTCTTGGAGAGTTTGATCCTGGCTCAGGACGAACGCTGGCGGCGTGCTTAACACATGCAAGTCACGGGGGCCCGCAAGGGTAACCGGCGAACGGGTGCGTAACACGTGAGCAACCTGCCTTTGTGTGGGG
>JBBQJC010000109.1:0-11900 GCA_038325515.1 Gemmatimonadales bacterium
CTTGAAACGGCAACGTCTCCGCCGTACACTCTGTCTGCATAACGGCTGTCTCCGGGTTGGTATGTAGGTCGTTCTCGACAAACGCCTTATACCACTCGGGACAGCCGTTATTCAATAGTCTCGTGAGAAATCCGGGCTAGCGAATGCTCATGCTGATCGTCGTTCGGGCCCGGCGTTTGAGTTACGGAGCTGGCCAGAATTGCCCAGGATGCAAGACCGGGGAGGTGTCTCGCTTCGGCACCGTCATGGCCCTGCCGACGGAGTACGCTCGGCTCGGGAGGAGGCGGAAGTCGAGCGACGAGCGTCGCCCGGTTCCTGGTCCAACTACCGGAGTCGTTGCCTGCTCGAGCGCTGACGAAATCCGGCACGGCCGAGGAAGCAGCGGCCCGTTAGCTCGCACGCACCGCACCGCCCAGTCCTACCGGCGTTGACTCCCGGCGGCGGTTTGAAGCAGAGTGCGTGTCGCGGGCCAATCCCACCGCACTCCCTGCGAAGGGCGCACCGGACCGAATTTCCGCGACCAAAATACCGGGGACGGGGATCGAACCCGTAAGCCCTTGTCGGACAACAGATTTTAAGTCTGTCGCGTTTGCCAGTTTCGCCACCCCGGCGGGTGGAAACAACGATACTCACTTTGGCTCTCGAGTCTCGCGCGTCTGCCAGTTTCGCCGTCCCGGCGCGCCACCCGATGCGAACGAGAAACGGGGGAGCGCAAGCTCCCCCGTTTCTTTCCGACGAAGAGCGGGAAACGGGACTCGAACCCGCGACCCCAACCTTGGCAAGGTTGTGCTCTACCAACTGAGCTATTCCCGCACGCCAGGAGAATATAAATGCCTGACGGCGTGCGGGGGAATGGGTGCGCCGAAGGAAGCTAGAAGGGAAGCTCCGCACCCTCGCCAGCCGGGACCTCGTCGCGCCGCTCCTCCTTCGCCGGCCAGACGACGCCGTCGCACGCGCGGTCGCGGCACCTGAAGTCGGGCGCCTTCGCGTTGCGCTTCGTCAGCCGGTTGTCCCACATGCGGCCGCCGCAGCGGGGGCAGGGGCGTTCGTCCTCGCCCATCGACTCCATTCCGCGCGATTCCGTCGGCGCGAACCGCTCGGTGGTGAGCGCGAGGTCGTCCCCGCGCGCGCCGTGGCGACGCGCGTAGACGGCGGCAGGGTCCTCGACCGGCCGTGCGTACTTGCCGTCGCCATCCATCTGCACCCAGTTCTGCTCGAACGCGTACAATTCGTGCCCGATGCCGAAGCGCACCGCCGCGCGCTTGAACGCGTCGGTGGCCGCCTGCTTGTAGTCCTTCCCCGTGCCGACGTCCTCGCGGATCACGCCGAGGATCTGCAGGCGCGCCTTGAAGGAGCAGGCGCCCTGGTTGGCGTCGTCGTCGAGCCCCGCCACCGCGGGAAGCAGCTCGAGCGTGAGGTCCCATTCGCCGGGCACCACGGTGTCCAGCCGCTCTCGCACGGTGTTGGCCTCGATGTAGGCGACGAAGCGGGCGATGGTTCGTCCGTCGCGCGTGACGGGTCGGCCATCCTGCCGCCAGGAGAGCACCCCCGCGGGGAGCGGGGCGGCCAGCGCCGACCAGAGGTCGGTCTGCTCGAGATGCGTCTCGTGTCGTGCGATCATGTCTCGTGTCTCTCTCATCCAGGCGTTTCGTGTCGGTCCGGTGCGAGCCTCCAGCTCAGGCTCGCGCGAGCTGCCCATTGAACTTTCGTGCATGCGCGACCGCCGGGCATGTGCGGCCATGCTCGCAGTACCAGCCATGGTGATCGTAGAAGACGAGGTGCGGCGTGGAACGCCCGGCCACCTTCTCGTCGACTCGATAAAGGAACTGCACCGAAGTCTGTTCGCCACACTTCTGCTGCGGGTCGAGCTCCCTGATCGTCATCTGAACGAGCGGGAGAATCGGCTCGGCTCGGCGCACGCGCCGACTGGTCGTGGCGCCCGGTCTCGACATTGATTTCGACGTTGCCTTCGGCCTCGACTCGGGCCTCGACGCGGGCCCGGGTTTCGCCTTCGGCCTCGACGTGGACCTGGGCTTCGCCTTCGGCCTCGCCGTGGGCTTACGCTTCGCCTTCGGTTTGGGGCTCGCCTGAGCCTTTCCCTTCGGCCTGGGACTCGCCTCCGCCCTCCCCTTGGGCGTTGGCTTCCGCGTCTCTTCGGTCCTGGAGCCCGTCCGCTTTGCCGCCCCCTGCTTCGCGGCGACCTTCCCCTTGCGCGTGGAGTTACGTACGCCCGCAACTCCCGCCCCTTTCTTGACTTTCGGCACTTGCACTCCTACAATGTGCAACGGACGTCGCGTGACTTCGGTGTATTTTCGGTATGAAAATCTAAATAATTCTGCAACGTATGTCAACGCAAGGCCCCCGCGATTTCCCCTTTCCCGAGGGGGCGCCCGAGCTCACGCCGCTCGGCAAGCGTATCGAGATCCTCCGCATCGAGCGCGGAATCTCCAAGCAGCGCCTCGCGCGCCAGGCGGGAACCTCCCGGCAACAGCTGTGGCGCGTGATGACGGGCAAGTCCGACCTCACCGGCTCCCTTCGCGACCGCCTCGCGCTTGCGCTCGGCGTCCACGCGGCGACGCTCAGCCACGCGAGCGCCGCCCTGGCCCACGCGCGAAACACCGGCGCTCCGTCGCGGACGCTCGACGCGCCGCTGCTCTCCATTCCCGGCGCTACCGTCTCGGAATACCTCGCCAACGCGGGCTACGTGGCCGAGACCATTCGCACGCTGCCGGGCGGCGATGGCGGCCGCTTCCTCAAGCGCGCGCTGCTCAATGCGCTGGAGGATCTCGCCCTCCAGGCCGAGCGTGCCCTTCCACTGGACTATTCGGAGATCCGCCGGCGAGTGCTGGCCGGCGAGCTCTGAGGAGCGCGCGCAGCCTGCGCGGCAGGCCGCGACGCCGGACTTTCAAGGCCTACGGCGAGCGGCTAGCTTTTCGCCATGACAGACGTCGTCGCGCTCGCCGCCGAGCTTCTCGCCATTCAATCCTCCACCGGCTCCGAAGCACCGGCCGTGGACTTCGTCTCGCGCTGGCTCGTCGCGCGCGGCTGGAACGTCACCACGCAGGAAGTCACCAGGGGGCGCGCCAACGTGTGGGCGTCGCGCGCCGGTGGCGGCGTCACCTTCTCCACGCACCTCGACACCGTCCCACCGTACATCCCGCCGCGCCTCGAGGGCGACCGGCTCTCCGGACGCGGCGCGTGCGACGCGAAGGGGATCGCCGCGGCCATGATGTGTGCCGCGGAGGCGCTGGCGAAGGGGGGGGAGGAGCGCATCGACCTCCTGCTCGTCGTCGGGGAGGAGAAGGGCTCCGACGGCGCGCGCGCCGCCAATCACCTTCCCGCCACGAGCCGCTTCCTCGTCAACGGCGAGCCCACCGAGAGCAGGCTCGCCTCCGGCGCGAAGGGCTCGCAGCGCGTCATCGTCCGCACGCGCGGGCGCGCCGCGCACTCGGCCTACGCGGAGCTCGGCGTGTCGGCCATCGAACCCATGCTCGAGCTGCTCCCCACCGTGAAGTCGCTCCCTCTGCCGGTAGACGACGTCCTTGGCAGGACGACGGTTAACATCGGCACCATCCACGGCGGCACCGAGGCGAACATCATCCCCGCCCTCTGCGAGACGGAGCTGATGTTCCGGCTCGTGAGCGACCCCGCGCCGCTGCGCGACGCGGTGACCCGATGGGCGGCGGGGAAGGCGGAGCTCGAGTGGGGCAGCTTCATCCCCGCGCAGCATTTCCACGTCATCGACGGCTTCGACGTGGCGCCCGTGGCGTACACCTCGGACATCCCGCTGCTGGGCCGCTGGGGCACACCGCTGCTGTTCGGCCCCGGCTCGATTCACGTCGCCCACACCACCGACGAGCACATCGACATCCGGGAGCTGCGTGCGGCGGTGGACTCCTACGAGCGCATCGCCCGCACGCTGCTCGCGACATGAGCTCCACCGCCGGTCGCCATCCGAACGCCCCGGCGCGCCGCATCAGGGTCGCCGTCCTGGGGGCCACTGGCGCCGTGGGACAGACCTTCATCCGCCTGCTCGCCGACCATCCGTGGTTCGAGCTCGCCGAGCTCGCTGCATCCGAGCGGTCGGCGGGAAAGCGGTACGCCGATGCCGCGCGTTGGGTCGGCAGCGATCCGATGCCCGCGTCGGTGGGCGACATGGTCGTCCGCGCCTGCGACCCGGCGGACGTGTCGTCGCCCATTGTCTTCTCGGCGCTCGACGCCGCGGTCGCCGGCGAGGTGGAGATGGCCTTCGCGCGCGCCGGGCGCCTGGTGCTCAGCAATGCGAAGAACTTCCGCATGGAGGCCGACGTCCCGCTCGTGATCCCCGAGGTCAACGCGGACCACCTGGGCGTGCTCGCGGCGCAGCGCACGAACCGCGGCTGGGCGGGCGGCATCGTCACGAATGCAAACTGCGCGTCGATCATGACGGTGATGGCGCTCGCGCCGCTGCACGAGGCGTTCACCATCGAGAAGCTGTTCGTCTCCACGATGCAGGCGGTCTCCGGTGCGGGCTATCCCGGCGTCCCCTCGCTCGACATCCTCGGCAACGTCATCCCCTTCATCAGCGGCGAGGAGGGGAAGATCGAGACGGAGATCCAGAAGATGCTCGGCCGGGTGGACGCGGGGGGCGGCCGCGTGGAGCACGCGCCCATCACCATCAGCGCGCACGCCAACCGCGTTCCGGTCGAGAACGGCCACACGGTGTGCCTCTCCATCGGCTTCGCGCGGCGCGTGAGCGCGGACGAGGCGCTCGAGGTGCTGCGCGCCTGGCGCGGCGCGCCGTCGTCGCTCGGGCTTCCCAGCTCGCCGGAGCGCGCCCTGGTGGTGACCGACCTTCCCGACCGCCCGCAGCCGCGCCGCGACCTCGACGCGGGGCGCGGCATGACCGTGACCGTGGGCCGCGTGCGCGACGATGCGCTGTTCGACGTGAAGCTCGTGGCGATGGGGCACAACACCATTCGCGGCGCGGCGGGCGCGTCGGTCCTCAACGCCGAGCTGCTCGTCGCCACCGGTCAGGCTGGCGCCACGTGATCGTCTGCAAGTTCGGCGGGACCTCCGTTGGCGATGCGGAAGCGATCGCCCGCACCGCGTCGATCATCGCCGGCCGGCGCGACCGGCAGCCGGTCGTCGTGGTCAGCGCGCTCGGCGGCGCCACGAACCAGCTCCTGCAGATCGCCGAGCAGTCGGCCAAGGGGCAGCTCATCGGCGCGCTGCGGGCGGTGGAGTCGCTGCGCGATCGCCACCTGCAGCAGGCGCGCCTGCTGCTCGACGGCGACCAGGACTCCTGCGACGACGTGTGCGCCGAGCTGTCCTCGATGTTCGACGAGCTCGCCGCGCTGGCGGAGGCGCTCAAGACGCTTGGCGACCTCACCCCTCGCTCGCTCGACGCGATTGCCTCGCTCGGCGAGCAGATGTCGTCGGTGCTCGTGGTCGCCGCCTTCCGGCGCCACGGCCTCGACGCCGAGCACGTCGATGCGCGCGAGGTGGTCATTACCGACGCGAACTACACGCGGGCCGAGCCTCAGGCCGAGGCCATCGCCGAGGCGGCGCTTCGTCTCGTGATGCCGATCGTGCGCTCGGGGAGGATCCCGGTGATGGGCGGGTTCATCGGCTCCGCCCAGGGCACGGGTGTCACCACGACCCTCGGCCGCGGCGGCTCCGATTACAGCGCGTCGCTTGTCGGCGCGGCGCTGCAGGCGGAAGCGATCGAGATCTGGACCGACGTCGACGGGATGCTCACCGCCGATCCCCGCGTCGTGAAGAACGCACGACTGATCGAGCGGATCGGGTTCGAGGAGGCGTCGGAGCTCGCGTCGTTCGGCGCGAAGGTGCTGCATCCCAGCACGATCGCCCCCGCGGTGATGCGCGGCATCCCGGTGTGGGTGCTCAACTCGCGCCGTCCCGAGGGGACGGGGACGATCATCACCTTCGGCGCGCCGCGTCGCCCGGTGAGCGCGATCGCCGGCAAGAGCGGGGTGACGCTCGTGAAGGTGCGCAGCCCGCGCATGCTCCTCACCGAGGGGTTCATGCGCACCCTGTTCGGCGTGTTCGAGCAGCACCAGACCTCGGTCGACGTCGTCGCCACGTCGGAGGTGAGCGTGTCGGTCACCATCGACGACGCGTCGCGCCTCGAGGCGCTCGTCGTCGATCTGCGCGCGCTGGGCGACGTGACGATCGAGCGGAACCGGGGCATCGTCGCCGTCGTCGGCACGGGGCTGAGCGACGGCGGGAGCAGCATGGCGCAGGCGCTCGGCGCGATCGGCAACATCCGCGTGCACATGCTCTCGCTCAGCGCGAGCGGGATCAACCTCACCGTCGTCGTGGACGGCGACCAGGTGTCGCCGGCGATGGGCCGGCTGCACGACACCTTCTTTCCCGCCGGAGCGGAGAGCGCATGAGCGAGCTCGCCCTGGCGCTGATCGGGATGGGGAAGATGGGACGCGCGCTGGCGTCGCTCGCGCCGGAGCGCGGCTTTCGCGTGGTCGCGGAGCTCGACCGCGCGCATCCCGGCTACGCGGGCATCACCGCGGAGACGCTCCGCGGCGCCGACGTCGCCATCGAGTTCACCACGCCCGCCGCCGCGCCGGCGAACGCCCGCGCCTGCCTGGCGGCCGGCTGTCCGGTCGTGGTGGGGACGACGGGGTGGTACGACGAGCTGCCGGCGATCCGCGCGGAAGTCGCGCGGTCGAATGGGGCGCTCGTCACGGCGCCGAACTTCTCGATCGGGGTCGCCATCTTCGACCGCGTCGTGGCCGAGGCGGCGCGGCTGTTCGGCGGCGCCGCCGTGCCCGGCCACCTGATCGAGACGCACCACAGCGCCAAGCTGGACGCGCCCTCCGGCACCGCGGCAATGCTCGCGCGCACCGCTGAAGCGGCGTCGGGAGTGCCGATGCCGATCACGAGCGTCCGCGTCGGCTCCGTCCCCGGCACACACGAGGTGCTCTTCGACGGCGCCTTCGAGCAGGTGCGGCTCGTGCATGAGGCGCGCGACCGCCGCGTCTTCGCCGAGGGCGCCCTCGCCGCCGCACGCTGGCTCACGACGCACCGGGGCTGCTTCACCATGCAGGACGTCATCGCCCTTCCGACCACGCCGCAGGTATGACATGAGCAACTCTCCGCTGGTGGGCTGCGGGACGGCGCTCGCCACGCCCTTCGCGCAGGACGGTTCCGTGGACGAGGGCGCGCTGCGCTCCTTCGTGGACTGGCAGATCGACGAGGGGATCGACTTTCTCGTCCCCTGCGGCTCCACCGGCGAGGCCGCGACCATGTCGCTCGCCGAGCACCGGCGCGTCGTGCAGATCACGGTGGAGCAGGCACGCGGCCGCGTCCCCGTGGTCGCGGGAGCCGGATCCAACGACACGGCGAAGGCGGTGGAGCTGAGCATCGCGATGGAGGCACTCGGCGCCACCCACCTGCTGCACAGCTCTCCGATGTACAACAAGCCGCCGCAGCGGGGGATCATCGCGCACTTCGCCGAGATCGCCGACGCGACATCGCTCCCGGTGGTGCTGTACAACGTGCCCGGCCGCACGGGGAGCAACGTGGAGGCAGCGACGACGCTGGCGCTCGCGGCGCATCCGCGGATCACCGCGGTGAAGGAGGCGTCGGGCATGCTCGCGCAGATCACGGACATCATCGTCGGCAGGCCCGCCGACTTCACCGTGTTGTCGGGCGACGACGAGCTCACCCTCCCCATCCTCGCCCTCGGCGGCGACGGATTGATCTCGGTGGTGTCCAACGCGGTGCCGCGCCTGATGACGAGGCTCGTGCGCCTGGCGCGGCAGGGCGACCTCGCCGGCGCCCGCCAGCTGCACCAGCAGCTCCTCCCGTGGATGCGCGCCGCGTTCATGGAGTCCAACCCGATGCCCGTGAAGGCAGCGCTCTCGATGATGGGGAAGATGGAGAACGTGTTGCGGAAGCCGCTGGTGCCGATGGACGCGAGCAAGGCGGAGCTGGTCCGGAGCGCGCTGCGCGCGGCGGAGGCGCTCGCATGACCGGCCCGGCTCTCACCCTCGACGACGGCTTCGCCGATTCCATCCTGCGGTTCGCCGACACGCCGGCTGGCGCGGAGCTTCCCGAGGAGGCCGAGCGCGCCGTCGAGGCGTTGCTCGGCGCGCTGGAGCGCGGCGAGATCCGCGCCGCCGAGCGTGGCGACGACGGCACCTGGCGCGCCGTCGCCTGGGTGAAGCGCGGCATCCTCCTCGGCTTCCGCGTGGGCCAGGTCGTCGAGATGTCGCTGGGCGGCCACCACGGCGAGCCGCGCTTCGGCTTCTTCGACAAGCACACCTACCCGCCGCAGCCGATGACGCTCGCCAACGGCGTGCGCGTCGTCCCCGGCGGGAGCGCGGTGCGGCGCGGCGCGTATCTGGCGCCCGGCGTCGTCTGCATGCCGCCGATGTACGTGAACGTCGGTGCCTGGATCGGCGCGGGAACGATGGTGGACTCGCACGCGCTCGTCGGCTCGTGCGCGCAGATCGGCGAGCGGGTGCACCTGAGCGCCGCGGCGCAGATCGGCGGGGTGCTCGAGCCGGTGAACGCGTCGCCGGTGGTGATCGAGGACGACGTGCTCGTCGGAGGCAACTGCGGCGTCTACGAAGGGACGATCGTTCGCAGCAAGGCGGTGCTCGCCGCGGGGGTGGTGCTGACGCGCGGCACGCCGGTCTACGACCTCGTGCACGAGCGCGTGTATCGCGGCTCGGCCGATGCGCCGCTGGAGATCCCCGCCGGCGCCGTCGTCGTGCCGGGCGCGCGGCGCATCGCGTCCGGGTGGGGGGGAGAGCAGGGGCTCTCGCTGCAGACCCCGGTGATCGTGAAGTACCGCGACGAGAAGACCGACGTGGCAACGGCGCTCGAGGGATGGCTCCGCTGAGCGCCGGCGTGCTCCGCGTCGCCGGCGAGGTGCGCGTCCCCGGCGACAAGTCGATCTCGCACCGCTCGCTGATCTGCGCCGTGCTGGCGAACGGCCGCTCGCGGGTGCGCGGCATCCTGCGCTCCTTCGACGTGGAGTCCACCGCGCGCGCCCTGCGAGCCCTCGGCGCGCAGCTCCCCGAGCTGTCGAACGACATCGTCATCGACGGCGTGGGGCTCGCCGGCCTGCGCGATCCGGCCGTCGCGCTCGATTGCGGCAACAGTGGCACCAGCACGCGCCTGCTCGCGGGCGTCGTGGCCGGCGCGGGGCTCACCGCGCAATTCACCGGTGACGCGAGCCTGAGCCGCCGCCCGATGCGGCGCGTGCAGGCTCCGCTACAGGCGATGGGCGCGACGGTGGAGCTTCCCGCGCACGGCGGCCTGCCGATGACGGTACGCGGCGCGCCGCTCACCGACATCCTCTGGGAGAATGCGACGTCGAGCGCGCAGGTGAAGAGCTGCGTCCTCTTCGCCGCGCTCTGCGCCGGCGTGGAGGCGACGGTGCGCGAGCCGGCGCGCTCGCGCGACCACACCGAGCGGATGCTCGCCGCGATGGGCGCCGAGGTGTGGGTGAACGACGAGTCCGTGCTGCTCTTCGCCGGCCAGCTCGACCGCCTCACGCCGCTCGACATCGAGGTGCCGGGCGATCCTTCCTCCGCCTCCTTCTTCGCCGCGCTCGCGGCACTGTCGCCCGGCGGGGAGCTGCACCTCCGCCACGTCGGCCTCAACGACACGCGGACCGGATTCCTCGGCGCCCTCCGCGACATGGGCGCCCGCATCGACCTGCCGCGCGCGACCGTCGAGAGCGGCGAGCACGTGGGAGATCTCGTCGTGCACGGCGGTCGCGCGCTGTCGGGCATCAGCGTGGAAGCGGAGGCGATCCCCCGCCTGATCGACGAGCTGCCCCTGCTCGCCTGCATCGCGGCGTACGCCACGGGGGAGACGCGCGTGACCGGTGCCGCCGAGCTGCGCGTGAAGGAGAGCGATCGCATCGCCGCAGTGGTCGGCAACCTCACGGCGCTCGGCGCCGATGCCGAGGAGTTGCCCGACGGCTTCGTCGTGCGCGGTACCGCGCCGGTGCTGCGCGGCACGGTCGCGACGCATGGGGACCACCGTCTCGCGATGGCGTTCGGCATCCTCGGCGCCCTTCCGGGCAACGACATCACGATCGACGATCCCGGCTGCGTCGCGGTCTCGTATCCCGAGTTCTGGCGCGATCTCGCGCGGGTGACGGCATGAGAGAGGGAGCGATGGTGATCACCATCGACGGGCCAGCGGCCTCGGGCAAGTCGTCGACCTCGCAGTGGGTGGCGGAGCGGCTCGGCTACCGGCACGTCGACTCCGGCTCGCTCTACCGGGCGCTGACGGCGGCGATGCTCCGCCGCGAGCTTCCGCTCGAGCAGTGGACGGCGGAGTCGCTGCTGGCCGAGGGGGAGCGGATCTCGCTGCGGCCGGAGGCCACCTCGTTCGCGGCGCTGATCGACGGGGAGCCGGCGGAGTCCGAGATCCGGGGCACCGCGGTGACCGAGCACGTGTCGCTCGTGGCGCGGATGCCGGCGGTGCGGTCGTGGGTCAATGCTCGCGTCCGCCAGGCGGCGCAGGAGCACGACGTCGTGGTCGACGGCCGGGACATGGGGACGGCGGTGTTCCCCGAGGCGCCGCTGAAGGTGTTTCTGGTGGCCGACACGTGGGAGCGGGCGCGCCGTCGCCTGATGCAGCGGCTGGGGCGGGGGCCGACGGACGAGGAGATCGCGGCGGAGACCGACCAGCTCGTGCAGCGGGACGGACGGGACGCGACGCAGTCGGCGCAGGCGAAGGACGCGGTGCTGCTGGACACGACCTACCTGACCCAGCCGGAGCAGGTGGAGCGGATCGTGGCGCTCGCCCATGCGGTGCCGCACCGGACGGGCGAGGCCTGACTCTGTCGGGTGGGATTTGGGACGCGTAAGTCCCCGCGCGGACGCAACTTAAGGTTGACTCTCCGCCCCGGCGCGCCTACATTCCGTGGTTCCACTTCATCCAGCCGCCGGGCGGACGCCCCGTGGCCGTTTCTGCGTCCGCTCCGTGCGTGGTGCACGGCGATGGCATCGCAACCCTCTGACTCGCCGCGGCGAGCTAAAATATCCGCGATCTAGGAGACTTTCTTCAGGATGACAGAGCTCGAAACCCCAACTGACGCCGCCGCCGCTGCCGCACTGACCGCGCGCGAGAAGCGAGACAAGCAGCGCGCACAGCTTCGCCCCCTGGCGAACATGCGTCCGGAACTCGTCGACGATGAGGGCTACTCGCCCGACGAGCTCGAAGCGATGATGGAGATGTACAACGGCACGATGGCGTCGATCGACGAGGGAGAGATCGTCAAGGCGCACGTGCTCGAGATCCGCGACAACATGGTCGTGCTCGACATCGGCTTCAAGTCGGAAGGCAGCGTCCCCCTCGAGGAGTTCAAGGACTTCCCCGATCTCAAGATCGGCGACGAGGTCGAGGTCCTGCTCGAGCACCTCGAGGACCAGGAGGGCTCGGTCGTCCTGTCCAAGAAGAAGGCGGACTTCATGCGCGTGTGGGAGCGCATCCGTCTGGCCTACGAGAACGATCAGCCCGTCGAAGGCACGCTCGTCAAGAAGATCAAGGGCGGTGTCGTCGTCGACCTCATGGGCGTCGACGCCTTCCTCCCGGGTTCGCAGATCGCGCTCCGCCGCGTCCCGAACATCGACGAGCTGCTCGGCCAGAAGTTCGAGTTCAAGATCATCAAGCTGAACAAGCGCCGCCGCAACATCGTCGTCTCCCGTCGCGTCATCCTGGAGAACGAGCGCGCTGGCAAGCGCGAGAAGCTCATGAAGGAGCTGGAGAAGGACCAGATCCGCAAGGGCGTCGTGAAGAACATCACCGACTTCGGTGCGTTCTTGGACCTCGGCGGCGTCGACGGCCTGCTCCACATCACCGACATGTCGTGGGGCCGCTTCTCGCACCCCTCCGTGCTCGTTGCCTTTGGG